>DASRET010000122.1:0-39541 GCA_035651875.1 Xanthobacteraceae bacterium | reverse complement strand
CGCCGGCTTGATGGAAATGCCGCCGGTATCGAAGCAGACGCCCTTGCCGATGAAGGCGAGCGGATCGGCGCCGCGCTTGCCGCCGTTCCAGCGCATGATGACAAGCCGGGAATCGTGCGCCGAACCCTGGCCGACGCCGAGCAGCGCTCCCATGCCGAGCTTTTTCATGGCCGCCACGTCGAACGTTTCGACGCCGACGCCGAGCCGGGACAGAGCCGACGCGCGGCGGGCGAACTCGCCCGGGTAGAGCACGTTCGCCGGCTCGTTGATGAGATCGCGGGCCAAGACCACGCCCGCCGCGACCGCGTCGGTGCCGGTCGATGCCTTCTGCGCGGCCGCCGGATTGGCGCAAGCGAGATGGACCTCGACCTTATCGGCGCGCTCGTCGCCTTCTTTGCGCTTGGTCTTGTAGCGGTCGAACGCATAGGCGCGCAGCCGAATGCCGAGCGCGAGGTTGGCCACCTGGTCGGGCTTGAACGCGCCCGAGCCGGATTCGGCCAAGATGGTCACCTCCTTGGCCTTGGGCGGCAGCCTGCCCATGGCGATGCCGCCCAGCTTGACGATGTCGCGTTGCTTAAGGTCACTGTCCTTGCCGGTCCCGATCACCACGAGCCGCGGCGCATCGAGGCCGGCGGGGGCGACGATATCGAGGACGGCGCCGTTCTTTCCCGCAAAGCCATCCGCCGCGGCGGCGCGGCGCACCTGGGCCTCGGCCCCGCCGAGTGCTTTTTTGGTCGCCGGCCCGAATTTCAAATTCTCCGCGCAGAACGCAACAAGAACTCCGCGCAACCGAGCAAAGGGGGCGAAGCCGAGCTTGAGGGCATCGGGCATTTTGGTCCTTTTTCTCCTGCCGTTCGTCACCTTGCCGGCTCATATGAACCGAACGGCAGCATCCTGCAAAGCCGGTTCCGGTCGGCCTTGCCGTACCGTTCGCGCCGGCGCATGGAGGATTGTGGCGGCGGGATTGCCTTGGGCAGGCCATTTTGTGAAAGCATGAGCGCGTCTGCGCCGGCTCGGCACGCGGGCCTCTAAGGCCGTTGCTCACGTGAGCCGCGACCGCGGCGCACGTTCGGAAGGGACGAGGTGGTGGGGTCGATCGGTCGCTACATCTTTCGCACCACCATGATGGCGTTCCTGATCACGCTCGTCAGCCTGACGGTCGTGATCTGGTTCACCCAGGCGATGCGCGATTTCGACCTGATCACCAGCGAGCGGCAGACGCTGTTCGTGTTCATCGGCATCACCGGAATGATCGTGCCGCTCCTGGTCATGATCATCGCGCCGATCGCGCTGATGCTGGCGTCGGCGCATGTGCTGTCCCGGCTCGGCCAGGATTCCGAGATGATCGTGATGAACGCCGCCGGCCTGTCGCCGTGGCGCTTGCTGGCGCCGTTTGTGGCGGCCGCGCTGGTGGTCGCGCTGTTGTGCGCCGGTATCGCCGCTTACGTTTCGCCGCTCGCGCTGCGCAAGTTGGGCGAATGGTCGTCCCAGGTGCGCGCCGACATCCTCACCAACATCGTGCAGCCGGGCCGCTTCACCTCGGTCAGCGGTAATCGGACGTTCCACATCGCCGACCGGCGGCCGAACGGCCTTCTGGTCGGCATTTTCGTCGACGACCGCAGCAATCCCAACGAGCATGCCACCTATCTCGCCGAGGAAGGCGAGATCGTAAAGAAGGACGGCGGTTCGTTCCTGGTGCTCGACCACGGCAGCATTCAGCGTATCGAGACCGGGCAGACCGATCCGCGCATCGTGACCTTCGACCGCTATGCGTTCGATCTTTCGAAATTCACCGGTGGGCCGCAGAGCACCAACACCACGGTGCGCGAAAAATACCTCTGGGAACTGATCTGGCCGGCGCCGAACGATCCGGTCTATGCCAAGCAAGCCGATCAATACCGGTCGGAGATGTACGACCGCCTGGCGACGCCGTTCTATCCGCTGGCGTTCGCGATTCTGACCTACATGTTTCTCGGTCCGCCACAGACCACCCGCCAGAGCCGCACATTGGGTACGCTCGGACTGGCCGGCACCGCCGCCGTGGTACGGCTCGCCGGCTTTCTCAGCGTCGTGGCCGGCGTCAAGGTGCCGGCCCTGCTCAGCCTGCAATTCATCGCGCTCGCGGCCGCCATCGGCATCGGGCTGTGGCAGATTTCGCGCGGCAAGGCGGTGGAACATGCCGCCTTCATCCACCGCATCGCCACCGCCGTCACCGAGCGCATGGCGCGCGCGGCCGCGAGTTGAGGACCATCATGCTGACCGGCACGCTCTCGCGCTATTTTGCGCTGCGGTTCTTCAGCTCGGTGATGGGCAGCTTTGTCGGCGTGGTGGTGCTGGCGGCGATCATCGATTATTTCGAGCTGATGCGGCGCGGCGCCGACTGGCCCAAGGCGACCGCCTGGATCCTGGCCCAGATCTCGATCTACCGGATTCCGCAGCTCACCGAGCACATCATGCCGTTCGCGGTGCTGGTCGGCGCCATGTCGTGTTATTTGACGCTGTCGCGGCGTCTCGAGCTCGTGGTCGCGCGCGCCGCCGGCATTTCCGCCTGGCAATTCGTCGCGCCGGCGCTCACCGTGGCATTTTTGCTCGGCACCGCCGCCACGATCGCCTACAACCCGATCGCCGCCGCGCTCCACGAGCGCTCCAAGCGCATCGAGGCCGGCATGCTCGGCGAAAACCTGTCGGCCTTGCAGGAGAGCACGAGCGGCTTCTGGGTCCGGCAAAAGAGTCCCAACGGCGCGGCGATCCTCAATGCCAAATCGAGCCGCGAGCAAGGCTCGAACCTGGGCAACGTCACGGTCTATACGTTCGACGAGGGCGGCCGCTTCGCCGAACGCATCGAAGCGCGCAACGCCGAGCTCGAGCACGGCTACTGGCGCCTCGACGACGTGCGCATCTACGCACCCGGCAACGCGCCGGTGATCGAACCGACCTACCGGCTCAACACCAACCTGACCCTCGAACAGGTGCGGGAAAGTTTCGCGACGCCGGAGACGGTGCCGTTCTGGCAATTGCCGAATTACATCGAGCTGGCGGACCGCGCCGGCCTCGCCGCCGCCGGTTATCGGCTGCAATACAACGAGCTGTTGGCCCGCCCGTTTCTGCTCTGCGCCATGGTGCTGCTGGCCGCCGCCGTGAGTCTCCGGTTCTTCCGCTTCGGCGGCGTGCAGAAGATGGTGTTGAGCGGCATCAGCGCCGGATTCCTGATCTTCGTCCTGCAGAAGATCACCGAAGACATGAGCAAGTCGGAGCTCATTCCGCCGGTGGTTGCGGCCTGGATACCGGTGCTGGTCGGCGGCCTTACGGGTTTCGTCGCCCTGCTCTATCAGGAGGACGGCTAAGGCGCGGGTCGTTGCGCCGGCCCAACGCCCGCTGCGGCGGCGCGCTTATGCCGCGGCGGGTTGTACCATTTGCTTCCGCTTTGTCCTAAATTTCGCCGCGAGGACAAGGCATTGGTCCTGGCCTGCGACCGGCCGAGCCAGCGGCCGCCCGAGGGGAACGAACGAGCGATGTGGCTGACCAGGATAGGCGACCGGGCGCGACCACTGGCAACGGCGGCGCTCGTCGGCGCCGTGATGTTTGCCGGCGCGCCGGCGGCGTGGTCGCAACAGGTGGTGGCACTGGTCAATGGCCAGCCGATCACCGAGCTCGACATCGTGCAGCGCACCAAGCTCGAGCAAATGGGCTCGCCGAAGCCGCCGAGCCGGCAAGTCGTGCTCAACACGATCATCGACGAAGTTCTGGAAGTGCGGGAGGCCAAGCAGTACGGCATCGACCCGCCCCAGGCCGACGTGGATCAATCCTATGCAAGCATTGCCGACCGCATGGGCCTTGATGCCAAGAAGTTGACCGAGGTCCTGACCAAGGCCGGATCGAGCGAGCTCGCTTTGAAGCACCGGCTGCGCGCGCAGCTGGCCTGGAACGCGCTGATCCGCGGCCGCTACCGGGCGAGCCTGGAGATTCCCGACAGCGACGTCGAAGCCGCGCTCAATTTGCACAAGGGCGACGAGAAAAAGGACGTCGGCTACGAATACACCATGCGGCCGATCATCTTCATCGTGCCGGCCGGCTCGCCAGCGGCGGTCTTCGAGGCCCGCAAGCGTGACGCCGACACGCTGCGCGCGCGCTTTGCGAACTGCGCCGAGGGCATCCCGTTCGCGCGCGCCCTCAACGAGGTCGCCGTACGCGACCAGATCACCAAATTCTCCAGCGACCTGCCGGAGCAATCTCGAGCCATCCTGGACGGCATCGAGGTCGGCCACCTGACGCCGCCGGAAACCACCGCCGAGGGCGTGCAGATGTTCGCGGTCTGCGGCAAGCGCCAGACCAAGAACGATACGCCCGGCAAGAAGCAGATTCGCGACGAGATGTTCGAGAAGAAATTCGGCGCCAAAGCCAAGCGCTATCTGGCGCAGTTGCGGCGCGATGCGATGATCGAATACAAGTAGCCGCGAACGAGCGGATTGAAAGAGCATCGTGCAACCGCTGGCATTGACGCTCGGCGAGCCCGCCGGGATCGGGCCCGACCTTGCGCTCGCCGTCTGGCAGCGACGCGCCGAAGACGACATTCCCCCCTTCTATGTGACCGGCGATAGCGCGTTTCTCGGCCGCCGCGCCGAGCAGCTTGGCCTCAAGATACCGATAGCCGAGGTGGTGCCGGGCGCAGCCGCCGAAAGCTTTGCCACGGCGCTGCCGGTCGTGACCGCCGACGAAAAGGCGAGCGCGCTGCCCGGGCATCCGGATCGATCGAGCGCGCCGGTCGCCATCGCCTCGATCCGCCGCGCGGTCGCCGACGTTATGGCCGGGCACGCGGCGGCGGTCGTCACCAATCCGATCGCGAAAAACGTGCTTTACAAATCCGGCTTCGCCGAGCCGGGCCACACTGAATTTCTGGCGAAGCTGGTGCAGGAGGCGACTGGACAGACGCTGCGGCCGGTCATGCTGCTGTGGGCGCCGGAACTAGCGGTGGTGCCGGTGACGATTCATCTGCCGTTGCGCGACATCTTTGGACAGCTGTCGGCCGAACTCATCGTCGAGACCGGGCGCATCGTGGCGCGCGACCTGCACACACGGTTTCGCATCGCGCGGCCCCGCCTTGCGATCGCGGGATTGAATCCGCACGCCGGCGAGCAAGGCACGCTCGGCGAAGAGGACCGCGCCATCGTTGCGCCGGCGGTGGCGCAACTTGGTGCCGAAGGTATCGAGGCCCGTGGACCGCTGCCAGCCGATTCCATGTTTCATGAAGCCGCGCGCCTAAGCTACGACGCGGCCTTGTGCATGTATCACGACCAGGCGCTGATCCCGATCAAGACGCTGGCGTTCGATCACGCCGTCAACGTCACGCTCGGATTGCCGTTCGTGCGCACGTCGCCCGACCACGGCACGGCATTCGATATTGCCGGCACCGGCAAAGCCGATCCGAAGAGCCTGATCGCCGCGTTGCGGCTCGCCGCGCGGCTCGCCGCCGCCGACAGCGCGGCGCGACAGACGTGACCGGCGCGGCCGCCGCGCCCGCCATAGCGGACGGCCTGCCGCCGCTGCGCGAGGTAGTCCGGCGCCACGGCCTCGCGCCGAAGAAATCGCTCGGCCAGAATTTTTTGTTCGATCTCAATCTCGCCGCCCGGATCGCACGCGCGGCGGGTCCGCTCGACGGCGTGACGGTGTTCGAAGTCGGTCCGGGACCGGGCGGATTGACCCGCGCGCTGCTTGCGCTCGGTGCTGCCCGCGTGGTCGCGGTCGAACGCGACGACCGCGCCATCGCCGCCTTGCACGAGATCGCCGCGCGCTATCCCGGCCGCCTCGACATCGTGGCGGCGGACGCGCTCAGCTACGACCCGCGCCCTGCCCTGCACGGGCCCGTACGAATTGCCGCCAACCTGCCCTACAACATCGCCACCGCGTTGCTGGTCTCCTGGCTCAGCGCCGAGCCCTGGCCGCCCTGGTACGATGCCGCGCTGCTGATGTTTCAACGCGAAGTCGCCGAACGCATCGTCGCGGCGCCGCACTCGAAAAGCTACGGCCGCTTGTCGGTGCTGGCGCAGTGGCGCTGCGAAGCGAAGATTTTGTTCGACGTCAACGCCTCGGCCTTCGTGCCGCCGCCGAACGTAAAATCCTCGATCGTTCATTTGCTGCCGAGGCGGCGGCCGCTGCCGTGCGATCGCGCATTGCTGGAGCGCATCACCCAGGCGGCGTTCGGACAGCGGCGCAAGATGCTGCGGCACAGCTTGCGGACGCTCGCCACCGACGTCGCGGCCCTGCTCGCGGCCGCCGGACTCGATCCCACCGCGCGCGCCGAGGATCTGTCGGTCAGCGATTTCGTGGCACTGGCCCGCGCGCTGGCGGCCAGGCGCTGACTGGGGCAGGATGCCCATTGGATCAAAAGCGTGAGGCTGATTTTCGATGACCGCAATGCGTCGCCAATCGCTGGTCGCCTACGGCCAACCGCTCTGCGAGACCGTCATCGACCCGCCACAGCCGCGCGGGACCGAAGTGCTGGTGCGGGTCGAGCGTTGCGGCGTCTGCCATTCCGATCTGCATCTGCACGACGGCTATTTTGCGCTCGGCGGCGACAAGCGCCTCGACATCACCAAGGACCGGCCGCTGCCGTTCACGCTCGGCCATGAGATCGCCGGCGTGATCGAGGCGGCGGGCGAAGACGCTGCCGAGGCGCGCATCGGCCACCGCGTCGCGGTCTATCCATGGATCGGCTGCGGCGCGTGCGCGCTGTGCCGGCGCGGCGAGGAGAACCTGTGCTCCGCGCACCATCATCTCGGCATCAGCGTCGACGGCGGTTTCGCCACCCATGTGCTGATCCCGCATCCGCGTTATCTGCTCGACTACGCACCACTGTCGCCGAATTTCGCCGGGCCGCTGATGTGCTCAGGCCTGACCGCTTATGCGGCGCTCAAGCGGCTCGCGGCGCTCGCCGCCGACGGTCCGGTGCTGCTCGTCGGGCTGGGCGGCGTCGGCATGATGGGGCTTGCGGTCGCGCGCGCCTTGTTCCGGCAGCCGCCGCTCGTCGCCGACATCGATGCCGAGAAGCGGAACGCGGCGCTCGCGACCGGCGCGGCAGCCGCCTATGACCCGGCCGATCCGCAGGCCCGCCGCGCCATCGCGGCGGCAACCGGCGGCCTCTATGCGGTGTGCGACTTTGTCGGCTCGGAGAAATCGCTGCAATTTGCCACCGGCGTGCTGGCGCGCGGCGGCAAGGTGGTGGTGACCGGCCTCCTTGGCGGCACGTTCGCCATGGCCGCCGCGATGTTTGCCATCAAGGCCATGACCATCCAGGGAACGCTGACCGGAACGCTGGCCGAAGCGCGCGAGCTCCTCGAGCTTGCCCGCGCCGGCAAGATCGCGCCGATTCCGACGCGCGAGCGGCCGCTTGGCGAAGCGCAAGCCGCGCTCGACGATCTGCGCGCTGGCCGCATTGTCGGACGAACGGTGCTCACAACATAGCTCAGAGGGTGATTTTAGCTCCAATAGATCGAGCTACTCACTGCAATGCTCTTTTGAGCAATGCTTCCAGTCATTTTTCCGACGCGATCAACTGACGCACAAAATTAGATAGGCCGACCTGCCGGTCTCGCCTGAGACGCTCGGCCGTGAGGATCGTCTGCACTTCGGAAAACGCCTGCTCAATATCGTGGTTGACAACCACATAATCATATTCCGCCCAATGACTCACCTCGCTAGTTGCCATGACCATCCGTGCTCGGATAACAGCCTCACTGTCCTGTGCCCGCGTATGTAACCGACGCTCCAATTCCTTTGCGCTGGGTGGCAGAATAAAAATCGTCGCCAAGTCGTCGCGAGCCTTTTCCCGCAGTTGCTGTGCGCCTTGCCAATCAATGTCGAATAGCACGTCGCGGCCGGCGCGCAGTGCCTCGATTACCGGTCGGCGCGGCGTGCCGTAGAGATTTCCGAACACTTCCGCCCATTCCAACAATTCACCGGAAGCAACCATGTCGTCGAAGTTGGCGCGGTCGATGAAATGATAGTCGCGTCCGTCGATCTCGCCTTCACGTTTTTGTCGAGTTGTCACTGATACAGACAATTCGATTTGTCGGTCGGCCTTCAACAGCATCCGCGAAAGTGTGGTCTTCCCCGCGCCGGATGGCGAAGAAAGCACAAGCAGCAGACCGCGGCGCGCAATCTTTTTCGGATTTGTCCTTTTTGTGGAAGTCCGGGCCGCGCGCGCCATGAGCTATTCCACGTTCTGAACCTGCTCGCGGAATTGCTCGACCGCGGCCTTGAGCGCGAGCCCGATATTGGTGAGCTCGACGTCGTTGGCCTTGGCGCACAGCGTGTTGGCTTCGCGGTTGAGCTCCTGGGCGAGAAAGTCGAGCCGCCGGCCGATGGCGCCGCCTTGCTCGATGAGCAGCTCGGCCTGGGCAACGTGCGCGACGAGGCGGTCGAGCTCCTCGCGCACGTCGGCCTTGGTGGCGATCAGAATGGCTTCCTGGTGCAGCCGGTCCGGATCGAACCGATCGGCTTGCGCAAGCAGCGTCGCCACCTGCTCGGCGAGCCGGGCGCGGATCGCCTCGGGCCGGCGGCCGGGGGCGAGCTCTGCCTGCTGGACGAGCGCGCCGATTTCGGCAAGCCGCAGCGTCAGAACGCGACCGAGCGCACTGCCCTCATGATGGCGCATGCCGGCAAGCGCCGTAACGGCGTCGGCGAAGCCGGCGGTCACCGCCGCCTCGGCTTCGCGCTTTTCGTCGGCATTCTCCTCGGCTTCGCCGATTTCCATCACGCCCTTCAGGGCGAGCAGGCCGTCGAGACTGGGCGGCGATGTTTCGATGCGCCGCGCCACATCGCGTGCCGCGTGCAGCACCGCCTCGAGCACCGCGATGTTGATGCGCACCGCGACCGTCGCGCCGGTCCGCTCGACCGTCAGCCCCGCCTGGATCGAGCCGCGCGCCAGCGTCTCGCTCGCGCGCGCGCGCAACGCCGGCTCGATCGCGTCCCAGCCGGACGGCAGGCGCAGCCGCAGATCGAGCCCTTTGCCGTTGACCGATTTGATTTCCCAGGCCCAGGCATACGAACGGCAGACGCCATGGCTGCGAGCAAAGCCCGTCATGCTCGACAGCGCCATGGCAGCCAATACCCCCGGCCGTGAATCGGAAGAAAATGCGCGCCGAACTTAACGACGGGCTGCCGCGCTCACAAGCCGATCATTCGGCCGATTGCGCACGGTGGTGGTGCGGCTTGCGGCGCGCGGCGTGGGACGCGGCGGGAGCGGGTGCGGGAGGCGGCGGCGGGGCGGCGGCAGCCGGCTGGCCCGGCGGCGCGGCCTGCGCGCCGGCGGGCTGAGCGCCGGACTCTTTCTGGCCAGTCTGGGTGGACTGCAGCTGGCGCAGCCGCAGCACGTTCTTCTGGTGCTGCTCATAACTTTCGGCGAACGCGTGTCCGCCAGTGCCGTCGGCGACAAAATAAAGTTCGCGCGTGCGCGCTGGATTGGCCGCCGCTTCGAGCGCGGCGCGGCCCGGATTGGCGATCGGGCCCGGCGGCAGTCCGTCGATCAGATAGGTGTTGTACGGCGTCGGCTGATCGATCTCGCTCTTCATGATCGGCCGGCCGAGCGTGCCTTTGCCGCCGACCAGCCCGTAGATGATGGTCGGATCCGACTGCAGCCGCATCCGTTGCTTGAGACGATTGACGAACACCGCGGCGATGCGGGTGCGCTCTTCCGGCTTGCCGGTCTCCTTCTCCACCAGCGATGCCAGAATAATGAGCTGCTCGGGCGTCTTGAGCGGCAGATCGGGCGAACGGCGGTCCCAGATTTCCTTGACCAGGCGCTGCTCGGCGCGCTGCATGTGCACGATGATCTGCGCGCGCGTCATGCCGCGGGTGAAGCTGTAGGTATCCGGCAGGATCGATCCTTCGGGCGGAATTTCATCGATGTTTCCGCTCAGCACGTCGTCAGCCATGAGACGCGCGACGATCTGCTCCGAGGTCAGCCCCTCCGGAACGCTGACCTGATGCACCACGACCTTGCCTTCGCTCAGCGTGGCGACCACGTCGCTCAGGCTGGCGTGCGCCTTGAACTGATATTCGCCGGCTTTCAGTCCTTCATGCGCCTTGAGCAGCAGCACGCCGCCGACGAAGACCCAGGGCTGGTCGATGACGCCCTCACGCGACAGCACGTCGGAAATGTCGCGGATGCCGACGCCGCGCGGGATGTTGACGACGCGGTCCTGCTGCAGCGGACCGGGCGCGTCGAAGCGCTGCTTGCCGACATAGAGCACGTATCCGGCGGCGACCACGAGCATCAGGAAGATACTGATGATGGCGTTGCCGACGATCACCAGTGGATGGCGCGCACGTTTGGAGCGGCGGTGCTCCGGCATCTCGACGCGGTCCGGCTCGAGCGCGGCGCGCGGGCTGCGCGGGTTGAGGCGCTTGGTGTCGGCGCGTCTCGCCGAATTCGGCGACGCTTCTATGCCGTTGACCAGCGAATCCGAGAGCGGCGAAAGCGGCTCGCCGGCGCCGACGACGCGCTTCGCATTGGTAGGCGGCGCCGAACCGCCGGTCGGTGAAACGGCCGTGGCGCCGGCCGGACGTGCGGTCGATGGCTTGGCGGCGGCGGTTCGCGTCAGCAGTGCGGCTTCAGAGACCCGCCGGCGCAACGCCGCTGACGATGCAGCCGTTGCGCCGTTGAGACGCCGCTCGGCGGTGCCGGCTGCAGGCTTGGCGTCGGGGCGCGGTTTGGCCTCGACCGGATCGGCCGGGCGCATCGAGGTTGCGCGCGCACGGGTCGTGGGCCGGTCGCTGTCGCCGGGCGGTGTAGTGGAATCCGTCACCGCCCCATATCCCTTCGATTACGATCCATGATTGGGCAGGCCGGCCCTGACCGGCATTCGCGAATGCTCGCACATTCTCTGGCGTCTGCCCAGCGAAACGATGTGCGGGGCCTGCACGGCGTCGGCATTACAGGCGAGTGCGGAGCAAATATGGCGAAAGGGTGTTGACGCTTAATTGACGGGGCGGCGGAAGACCAGGCTGGCATTGGTGCCGCCAAATCCAAACGAATTCGACAGCACAATGTTGACCGGCCGGTTTTTCGAGCGGTGCGGCACGAGATCGAGTGCGGTGGCGACCGACGGGTTGTCGAGATTGATGGTCGGCGGCACCACCTGATCGCGCATCGCGAGGAGACAGAAGATCGCTTCGACGGCACCCGCGGCGCCGAGCAGATGGCCGATCGAGGATTTGGTGGACGACATGGCGATGCGTCCGGCGGCGTTGCCGACCAGCCGCTCGACGGCTTTGAGCTCGATCTCATCGCCGAGCGGCGTCGAGGTGCCATGGGCGTTGATGTAGTCGATATCGCCTGGTGCGATGCCGGCGCGGCGGATCGCAGCCTGCATGCAGCGCACCGCGCCGTCGCCGTCTTCGGCCGGGGCGGTGATGTGGTGAGCGTCGCCCGACAGACCGTAACCGACGAGCTCGGCATAGATGCGGGCGCCGCGGCTTTTGGCATGCTCGTACTCTTCAAGGACGACGGCGCCGGCGCCCTCGCTGAGCACGAAACCGTCGCGATCGCGATCGTACGGCCGCGACGCGCGCTGCGGCGCGTCGTTGAATCCGGTCGACAGCGCGCGGCAGGCGGCAAAGCCGGCAAGCGAGATGCGGTTGACCGGCGATTCCGTGCCGCCGGCCACCATCACATCGGCATCGCCGAGCGCGATAAGCCGGCCGGCATCGCCGATCGCATGCGCACCGGTCGAGCATGCCGTGACGACGGCGTGATTGGGTCCCTTGAGCGAATGCGCGATCGACACATAACCGGAAGCGAGATTGATGATGCGGCCGGGAATGAAGAACGGCGACACCCGGCGCGGACCGCGGTCACGCAGCAGAATCGCGGTCTCGGCAATGCCTTCGACGCCGCCGATGCCGGAGCCGATCAGCACGCCGCTCTTGATCTGATCCTCGTAGCGGCTCGGATGCCAATCGGCATCGTTGAGCGCCTGGGTGGCGGCGCCCATGGCAAAAATGATGAAGTCGTCGACCTTACGCTGCTCCTTCGGCTCCATCCATTGATCGGCGTCGAACGTGCCGTTGCTGCCATCGCCGCGCGGAACCTGGCCAGCGATCTGGCTCGCGATGTCGGCGACCTCGAATTTTTCGATGCGCTTGATGCCGCTTTCCGCGGCAAGGAGGCGCTGCCACGTCGTATCGACGCCGCAGCCGAGCGGCGTGACCATGCCAAGTCCGGTGACGACAACGCGACGCATCAGCGGCCTTCCGGGGCGACGCCGCTCACATCGGGAGCAAGCTCAACGTGACACGGCTCGGCCGCGTAACTGCAGCGCACTGAAAACCGTTCCGCACCGCCTCTCGTGCAGACCTGACGCGCGCCCACGAACTTCATGCAGGGACGGATCGACAGCGGACCGAAGTCAGCTCTTCGCGTTCTTCTCGAGGAATTTGATGGCATCGCCCACGGTCAAAATGGTCTCCGCGGTGTCGTCGGGAATTTCGCAATTGAATTCTTCTTCGAACGCCATGACGAGCTCGACGGTGTCGAGACTGTCGGCGCCGAGATCGTCGATGAAGCTGGCGTTCTCCGTAACCTTGTCGGCATCGACGCCGAGATTCTCGACGACGATCTTTTTCACCCGCTCGGCAATATCACTCATCGTTCCAACCTCATGTTTCAACGCGACCCATTGGGATTGGGTCTCGTCTCTTCGTCGGTGACGGCCGCGGGTCGACACCGATCAGAGGCGGACCGTTGTTGCCCCGCTCTCCGGCTTCCAGGTTCCCCGAGCCCGATGTCGGTCCGGTACCACACTTCCCCCGGGTTGGCCAGCGCAGCCGCCCGTTTTGGGGTTCGATCCCCAGCGCTTCACAGCATCGCCATGCCGCCGTTGACGTGCAGCGTCTGCCCGGTCACGTACGCGCCTTCGTTGGAGGCGAGAAACAACACCGCGGCGGCAACCTCGTCGGTCGTTCCGGCGCGGCCGGCAGGGATTTTCGCCAAGATTGTTTCACGCTGCTTGTCGTTGAGCTTGTCGGTCATCGGCGTGACGATGAATCCCGGCGCCACGCAATTGGCGGTGACGCCGCGCTTGGCATATTCCTGCGCGACCGCCTTGATCATGCCGGCGATGCCGGCTTTGGCGGCGACGTAGTTGGCCTGACCGGGATTGCCGGTCGATCCCACCACCGAGGTGATGGCGATGATCCGGCCGAAGCGGCGGCGCATCATGCCTTTGACCGCGGCGCGCGACAGGCGGAACGTCGCTGTCAGATCGACGGCGATCACCTGATCCCAGTCCTCGTCGCGCAACTGCACCAGGAGATTGTCGCGCGCCACCCCGGCATTGGCGACCAAAACGTCGAGCTGCCCCATCGCCTGCTCCGCCTGCGGCACGAGCGCGTCGGTCTGCGCCGGGTCGGCGAGATTGCAGGGCAGGACATGGACGCGCGCGCCCAACTCCGCGGCAAGCTGATCGAGCACTTCGCGCCGCGTGCCGGAAATGGCGAGCGTCGCGCCCTGGGCGTGGAGCATGCGCGCAATGCTGCCGCCGATCGGTCCGGTCGCTCCGGTGATCAAGGCGGTCTTGCCGCTGAGATCGAACATCAAAATCCTCTCCGCCTAGGTTCAGCCCGTCGCCGCCTTGAACTGGGCGACGTCGTCCGGTGTGCCGATCGGCGAAGCCGCAGCGGTTTCGGCGATCCGTTTGATCAGGCCGCTCAGCACCCGTCCGGCGCCGACCTCATAGAACGTGGTCACGCCCTGTTGCGCCATATAGAGCACCGACTCCCGCCAGCGCACGGTGCCGGTGACCTGGTCGACCAGGCTGCGCACGATGTCGGCCGGATCGCTGATCGGCCGCGCCAGCACATTGGCGACAAGCGGCACGCCGGGCGGCTTGACTGTAATCTGCGCCAGCGCCTCGGCCATGGCTTCCGCCGCCGGCCGCATCAAGGCGCAATGGAAGGGTGCGGACACCGGCAGCATCATTGCGCGTCGCACGCCGCGCGCCTTGGCGATGTCCACGGCACGCTCGACCGCCGCCTTGTCGCCTGACAACACCACCTGACCGCCGCCATTATCGTTGGCGGCCGCGCACACGCCGGCGGTTGCGGCCTCGGCGGCGGTGGCCTCGGCGGCGGCGAAGTCCACTCCGACCAGCGCCGCCATGGCGCCGGCGCCGACCGGCACCGCCTTCTGCATGGCGCGGCCGCGAATGCGCAGGAGTTTGGCGGCGTCCGCTATCGAGAATGCGCCGGCGGCGGCAAGTGCCGAATATTCACCAAGCGAATGACCGGCGACGAAGGCGGCGTCGCGCGCAAGGTCGAGGCCGGTTTCGGCTTCGAGCACCCGTATCGCCGCAAGCGACACCGCCATCAGCGCCGGTTGCGCATTTTCGGTCAGCGTCAGCTTGTCGGCCGGGCCGTCCCAGATGGTCTGGCTGAGCGGCTCGCCCAACGCATCGTCCACCTCGGCGAACACACGCCGCGCCGGCTCGAAGGCGTCGGCCAAAGGCTTGCCCATGCCGACCGTCTGACTGCCCTGGCCGGGAAAAACGAATGCAACCGCCATCGACCCTGAACCCTTGGAAAGCGGCGAAAGATACCGTCATCCCTGCCCTGTCAAGCACAGGGACCCGGGCGCTCAGGCGCGATGGGTGGGTAACAAAGCGACAACCGTCAGCCCGTAAGGTTGCGCTGGCGGGCGTTGTGCGCCCGATGCTTGGTTAAGCGTAATGCCATGGCCGCCTTTGCACCCGTGACGGATGCCGATCTGGCGCGCGCCCGCAAGGATGCCGCCTTCCGGCAAAAGCTGTTGGAGCAAAACCTCGAGACCTTGCTGGCGCGGGTGAAGAAGCTGCGCAATTCGGCACCGCCGGCGCAGAGCGTCGGTGCCCGGCAAATGCGCGAAGCGATCGAGCTTGCGGTGCGGCTTGCCGAAATGATCCAGGGCGCGCCGAAGGCGAATGCAAGCCGCTCAAACGGCGCAGTCTGACTGCGACCTGCCCCCTGCCCGCTTGCCTTTCCGCGCTCCTTGCGTATATCTCCGGCTTCCGCTCGACCCCGGCCGGGGGCTGAACGGACGGCCGTGTCCTTCGTCGCGGTAGGGCCTTGATGGTCCGGCGTCCGGTGTCCCCGCCTTCAGAGCATTCGAGCCTTTCCCGAAGGGCTCGAGGGGCTTGGCGCCGGGGCGCGCTATGGGACTTTAGGAAAGGGCAGCCATGCCGCTCTACGAACACGTCTATCTTGCGCGCCAGGACGCCAGCGCGCAGCAGGTCGAGGAATTGACCACGCAGCTCAAGGGCGTCGTCGAGGGCCTCGGCGGCACCATCGCCAAGACTGAATCTTGGGGCGTCAAAACGCTCTCCTACCGCCTGCGCAAGAACCGCAAGGCGCATTTCACCCTGATGAACATCGACGCGCCACCGGCGGCGATCAATGAGATCGAGCGGCTGGAGCGGCTCAATGAAGAGGTCCTGCGCTACCTGACCATCCGGGTCGAGGAGCACGAAGAGGGGCCGTCGGCCATGATGCGCCGCGCCGAACGCGATCGCGACCGTGACGAACGGCGTGGCGATCGCGGGGATCGGGGCGACCGGTTCGATCGAGGCGACCGATTTGATCGTGGCGACCGTGGTGACCGCGGCGACCGGCCACGCGATCGCGAGCGCCGGCCGCGCGAAGAAGAAGCTGAAGCTCCGAAGGAGGAATGAGCATGGCCATGTCCCCACAAATGGGCGGCGGCCGCCGTCCGTTCTTCCGGCGTCGCAAGAGCTGCCCGTTCTCCGGCGCCAACGCGCCGAAGATCGACTACAAGGACGTCAAGCTCTTGCAGCGCTTCGTCTCGGAGCGCGGCAAGATCGTGCCGAGCCGCATCACCGCGGTTTCGGCGAAACGGCAGCGCGAGCTCGCCCAGGCAATCAAACGCGCCCGTTTTCTCGGGCTGTTGCCCTACGTGATCCGCTAGCGCGCGATCGACCGGCGAAGGAGAAGCCGATATGGAAGTGATCCTGCTCGAACGCGTCGCGCGACTGGGCCAGATGGGCGAGGTGGTGCGCGTCAAGGACGGGTTCGCCCGCAATTTCCTGTTGCCACGCGGCAAGGCGTTGCGCGCCACCGATGACAACCGCACCCGCTTCGAGAGCATGAAGTCCGAGCTGCAGGCGCGCTCGGCCGCCCAGAAGAGCGAAGCGGCCGGCGTCGCCGACAAGCTCAACGGCAAGAGCTTTACGGTGCTGCGCCAGGCCTCCGAGGCCGGCCAATTGTTCGGCTCGGTGTCGCCGCGCGACCTTGTGCGCCTGATCAGCGACGCCGGTTTTCCGGTCAACCGCAATCAGATCGCGCTCAACACTCCGATCAAGTCGATCGGGCAGCATACCGTGCCGCTGGCGCTGCATCCCGACATCGAGACCTCGATCACCGTGATCGTCGCGCGCAACAATGACGAGGCGGAACGCATCGCCCGCGGCGAGGACGTGACGCGGCGGCGCGAGGAGACCGAAGAGGAAGCCGCGGCGCTCGCGGCGGAGGCGTTCTTCGAGCCCGAGGCTGCCGAATCGCGGCGCGCGGAGCAAGGCGAAGAGCAGCCGGAGGAATCCGGCGCTGCCAGCCAGAGCTGATCGGCCAGATTCGAAATTCAGTCCGGGATATTGTCGCGCGGCACCGGCGTCGCCTCGCCTGACTGGGCGGGCGCGGCGGCCTTCGGTTCGGCGGTGCCGGCCGGGCTTGCCAGCGGGGCTGGGGCCGGAGCCGGAGGAGGCGCGGCAACCGCGGTTTTGGCTTCTGGTTCCGCTGCGGGTGCAGGTACAGGCGCAGGTGCAGGCGGCGCAGGGGACGGCGTAGCGGTCTCCACGGGCTTGGCTCGGCCGCGCGTCCGCGTCGCCCCACGCTCATGCCGTTCCGCTGCCGGTCCACGGGCCGAACCGGGCTCGCCGGACTCCACGGCGGCACGCCGCTCCGGCTCAGGCTTTCGGGCCGCGGCATTGCCGGGGGGTTTACTCTCCGGCTGGCCCGGGCGCCGGGCCTCGCGGTTTCTCGGCTCCTCCGCGTTGGCACGGGAGCGCTCCGGCTGGGCACGCGCCGGCGGGGCGGCCGCGCCGCCCCCACTGGCCAGCACGTAGGCGGCAATTGCCGCCGCCTCGCGGGAGCTTGCGGTGTAGTGCTCGCCCAGAAATCCGGCGAGCGATGACGCGCTCCGTCCGTTCGCCAGTCCCCGCATGGACTTATGGCAAGCGGCGCAATCGCCGGCGTAAAGCTGGGCGGGGCTCTTATCCTGGTCGATGTTGACTTGTGCGAGCGCCGTGGCCGGCGCGAGAATTACGATCAAGCCCAGCGCGGGTGCAAGACACCGAACCACCGCGATCTCCTCAACCCCGTTTGGCCGCTCTCCTTACCGGAAAACCGACCGAATGCGAGCGGCGCTTGGCTGAGCCGCCCCTGACAGCATTGCCGCATTGCTGGTCAAGGACGATTTTGTTTTAATGACGGCAAACAATAGACCCCGCCGGCGCGTTTGCCTGTTTTAAGGGCTTGCGAACGGCCCGGATTTTCCATCGGGCTTAAGGGAACGGCGCGCAAGCGAAAGGGGCGGAGCAGTACGTGGAGGCGTGGAGGCGACTGTGGAACGGTTGCTGTTGCTATTTTTGCGTCGACTTATTCGTCAAGGCTCACTTGAGGTCACCACCGCGGCGGGCAAGACTTGCGCCTTGGGGGACGGCTCCGGTCCTGCGGTGGCGGCGCGCTTCACCACGGCGGCAGCGCAGCGCGCGGTCCTGTTCGACCCCGAACTGAAGCTCGGCGAAGCCTACATGGACGGCACGTTCGTGGTCGAGCGCGGCTCGATCGCCGACGTGCTGGCGATTCTGTTCCGCCAGCCCGGCATCGATCTGCCGGGCTGGCTCTCGCCGCCCAGATTCGTGCGTTATCTGCTGCGGCGGCTGCACCAGTTCAATTCGCGATTCCGCGCCCGGCGCAATGTCGCGCACCACTACGATCTCGACGGCCGGCTCTACTCGCTCTTCCTCGACGCCGACCAGCAATATAGCTGCGCCTATTTCGAGCACCCGGACGTCTCGCTCGACGACGCGCAGCTCGCCAAGAAGCGCCATCTCGCCGCCAAGCTCCTGGTCAAGCCGGGATTGAACGTGCTCGACATCGGCTGCGGCTGGGGCGGCCTTGCGCTCTACCTCGCCGAAATGTGCGGCGCGCGCGTCACCGGCATCACGCTGTCGGAGGAGCAATACCGGCGCGCCCGCGAGCGCGCGGCCGAGCGCGGCCGCGAGCGCGAGGCGGAGTTTCGCCTGGTCGATTACCGCGACGTCGACGGCCGCTTCGACCGCATCGTCTCGGTCGGCATGTTCGAACATGTCGGCGTCGGCTTTTACGAGACCTATTTCGGCAAATGCGCGCAGATCCTGCAGGACGACGGCGTCATGCTGCTGCACTCGATCGGCCGCAAAAGCCCGCCGAGCGTCACCAACCCGTGGCTCGCCAAATACATCTTCCCCGGCGGCTACATCCCTGCCCTCTCCGAGATCGTCCCGGTAATCGAGCGCGCCGGCCTGATCGTGACCGACGTCGAAGTGCTGCAGCTGCATTATGCCGAGACGCTCAAAGCCTGGCGCGAGCGTTTCCTCGCCCATCGCGACGAGGCGGTGCGGCTCTACGACCAGCGCTTCGTGCGGATGTGGGAGTTTTATCTCGCCTCCTCGGAAATGGCGTTCCGCGCGGGCGACATGGTCGTGTTCCAGATTCAGCTCGCCAAGCGGAAGGGCATTACGCCGGCGACGCGCGATTACATCGTGCGCGAGGAAGCCCGCCTGCGCACGCTCGAAGCCAAGCTTGCGCCGCCGCTCCGCCTCGCCGGCGAGTGATACGGCGGCGCCTGCGAATCGAAAGCGCATTCGTCAAGCGCATTCGCCGACACCAACACGGCACAGTGGGTAACGGGGAAAGCCGCAAATCGCGTTTCCCTCACCTGCGCCGCTGGATTATCGACGGAATGGCGCTGACACGCGCCCGCGGCCGTCCTCGAGACGGCACGGGGAGTGTGAGCGGCAAGGAAGTGCGCAAAGGACGTTGGTCAGTGCGGAGAGTCATGCATTGTTGAGTGATCCGCGGATGTTGAGTGCCCGCAAACAAGCCATCCCGACAGCGGCCGACCGCAAATCGGCCACACGCTCCTCTCTTGATCTGACCTATGGCCCCAATCGATTCGCTCGCCCGCAAGCCTCAAGCTGCCGCCGAACCGGCGTTCCGGTCGCCGCCGCACAACATCGAGGCTGAGCAGGCGCTGCTCGGCGCCATCCTGGTCAACAACGAAGCTTTTTACCGGGTCTCGGACTTTCTCGAGCCGCGCCACTTTTTCGAGCCGATTCATCAGCGCATCTATGAACTCGCCGGCGGCTTGGTGCGCGCCGGCAAGATCGCCACGCCGGTGACGCTGAAGACGTTTCTGCCGGCGGACTTCGACATCGCCGGACTATCGGTCAATCAGTATTTGGCGCGGCTTGCCGCCGAAGCGACCACGATCATCAACGCCGAGGATTACGGCCGCACCGTCTACGATCTGTCGGTGCGGCGCGATCTGATCATCATCGGCGAGGAGATGGTCAACGCGGCCTATGACGCGCCGGTCGATTCCACGCCGTCGAGCCACGTCGAAGAAGCCGAGCGCAAACTCTACCAGATTGCCGAAGCCGGCCGCTATGACGGCGGGTTTCAGCGCTTCGCGCAGGCGCTGACCACCGCCGTCGACATGGCGGCGCATGCGTATCAGCGCGACGGCGGTCTGTCCGGATTGGCAACCGGCTTGACCGATCTCGATTCCCGGATGGGCGGGCTGCAGCCGTCCGATCTCGTCATCCTTGCCGGCCGCCCCGGCATGGGCAAATCCGCGCTCGCCAGCAACATCGGCTACAACATCGCCAAAGCCTGGAACGGCGAATTGCGCCCCGATGGCCACATGGCAACGGTCAATGGCGGCATAGTCGGCTTCTTCTCACTGGAAATGTCCGCCGAGCAGCTTGCCACGCGCATCATCGCCGAGCAGACCGGCATTCCGTCCAACAAAATCCGGCGCGGCGCCATCGACGAGGCCGACTTCGAGAAGATCAAGGACGTTTCGATCGAGCTGCAGACCTTGCCGTTTTACGTCGACGAAACCGGCGGCCTCAGCATCGGCCAACTCGCCGCCCGGGCGCGACGACTGAAGCGCCAGCGCGGGCTCGATCTGCTGATCGTCGATTACTTGCAGCTGCTGCAGGGCTCGAGCCAGCGCTCCAGCGAGAACCGGGTGCAGGAAATCACCGAGATCACGACGCGGCTCAAGGCGCTAGCCAAGGAGCTGAACATTCCCATCCTGGCGCTGTCGCAGCTGTCGCGCCAAGTCGAGTCGCGCGACGACAAACGCCCGCAACTCTCCGACTTGCGTGAATCCGGCTCGATTGAGCAGGACGCCGACGTGGTGATGTTCGTGTTCCGCGAGGAATATTACCACCAGATGCGCAAGCCGACCGAAACCAACCGCGAAAAGTTCGCCGAATGGCTGGCGGAGGGCGAGCGGGTCGAGGGCCGTGCCGAAGTGATCATCGGCAAGCAGCGCCACGGCCCGACCGGCACCGTCGAGTTGCACTTCGACGGCGCCATCACGCGATTTACCAACCTCGACACGGCGCACCGGCCGAGTTTTTAGGTGAAAAGCTCAAGCCGCCCTTGGCCGCACGTCGCGGTCAATCGTGGCGCCGCTCTGCGTCCGCGCCTTTGTTAAATCATGCATCGCCTGCAGGTTGATCCAGAACTCGGCGCTTGTGCCCAGGAAACGTGCAAGCCGTAGCGCCGTGTCCGCCGTCACCGAGCGCTCGCCCTTGACGATCGCGCCGACGCGCGTGGCCGGCACGCGCAACGCCAACGCGAGCGCATTAACCGAAAGGCCGAGGGGCTTCAGGAACTCCTCGTCCAGAACTTCGCCGGGGTGTGTGGTCACGCGATTGGGAGTGCCCACGCCTTTAGTGATAGTCGACGATTTCGACATTCGTCGGGCCCTCCTTGGTCCACACAAAGCAGATGCGCCACTGGTCGTTGATCCGGATCGAATGCTGTCCGCGACGATCTCCGCTCAGAGCTTCCAGCCTGTACGCTGGCGGTACCCGCAAGTCGTTGAGATCGAGCGCCTGATGGAGCATGTCGAGCTTCCGTAACGCTTGCCTCTCAAGACCATTAAAGCGTTTCACGAATTCGCCCATCCACAGAAATTCCGTGGCGCGGTCGCGAAACGATCGGATCATACCGTCATGTAGTCCTAGTTGCGTATTACGTCAAGCGTAACACTCTGCGCGGAGTAGGCTGAAATAGAAACCGGCGCATCTGCGAAAGCTTTACCCGTGCGCGCTGCCCGGCCATAACCCTGCGCATGGCCCTCGCCGAAGCCTTGCCGCAGACGATCGACGTGCCGTCCGTTCCGGAGACCGGCGGCACGCTCACGATCGATCTTGCCGCCATCGAGGCGAACTGGCGCACGCTGTGCCGCGAAATTCGCACCGTCGAATGCGGCGCGGTGGTCAAGGCCAACGGTTATGGGCTCGGGCTCGAACAGGTCGCGGCCAAGCTCGCGCAAGCCGGCTGCAAAACGTTTTTCGTCGCCGACCTCACCGAAGCGCGTCGGTTGCGCGCGTGCACGCTCGATGCCGCGATCTATGTGCTCAGCGGTTTTATCGCCGAGCACGGCACGAGCTTCATCGACATTGCGGCGCGCCCCGTGATCAACAGCACCACCGAGCTTGCCGAATGGGATGCCTTCGTCGCCCAGCAAAACTGGCGCGGCGGTGCGGCGCTGCATGTCGACACCGGCATGAACCGGCTCGGCATTCCGCCGGACGAAGCCGCCGCTCTGGCGCCGCGGACGCAGACCGAAAATCACGGCATCACGCTGTTGATGAGCCATCTGGCCTGCGCCGATACGCCCACCCACCCGCTCAATGCCGCGCAGATCCGCACCTTCATCGATATCCGCTCGCTGTTCCGCGGCATCCCCGCGTCGCTTGCCAATTCGTCGGGCATCTTTCTCGGGGATACGGCGCATTGCGATCTGGCGCGGCCCGGCGCGGCGCTCTACGGCGTCAATCCGACGCCGGGGCGGCCCAATCCGATGCAGGCCGTGGTCGAGCTCACCGGCCGCATCCTGCAAATCCGCAAGGTCGAAAAGGGTGCAACCGTCGGCTATGGCGCAACGTGGACGGCAAAGCGCACCTCGCGCATCGCGGTCGCGGCGCTCGGCTACGCCGACGGCCTGGCGCGTGCGGCAAGCGGCGACGATCGGAACCAAGCGGCGGCCGCCAGCATCGCCGGTCAGCGCTGTCCGGTGGTGGGCCGCATCTCCATGGATCTCGTTTGTCTCGACATCACCGATCTGCCGGGGGGCGTCCATCGCGGCGACATGGCCACCTTCGTGGGTGACGGCATGACGATCGACGATCTCGCTGCGGCCGCCGGCACGATCGGCTATGAGATTCTCACGCATCTCGGCCCGCGCTGCCATAAAGTCTACAAAGGGGCCTGAGTCGGTCGGCGCACGAGAACGACGAGATGGCCGCACGCGCGCAAAACAGTTTCGTCTGCCAGAGCTGCGGCGCCGCATCGGCCAAGTGGGCCGGCCGCTGCGAAGCCTGCGGCGCCTGGAATACGCTGGTCGAGGAAGGCGCGGCCGTCCCGGCCCGGCTGTCGCGCAAGGGCCGGCCGTTCGCCGTCGAGCCGCTCAAGGGCGAGACTCACGAAGCGCCGCGGATCGCTTGCGGCATCGGCGAGTTCGACCGCGTCACCGGCGGCGGCCTGGTGCGCGGCTCGGTGCTGCTTCTCGGCGGCGATCCGGGCATCGGTAAATCGACGCTGCTGATCGAAGTCGCCGCCGCCATGGCGCGCCGCGGCCAGCGCGCGGTTTACATTTCAGGTGAAGAGGCAACCGCGCAGGTGCGGCTCCGCGCCGAGCGGCTCGGGCTCGCCGACGCGGCCGTGGACGTCGCGGCTGAGACTTCGGTCGAAGACATCGTCGCAACGCTGTCGCACGGCACGCCGCCGCGGCTTCTGGTCATCGATTCGATCCAGACCATGTGGACGCAGACCATCGAAGCCGCGCCCGGCACGGTGACGCAGGTGCGCGGCTCGGCCGGCGAGCTGATCCGCTTTGCCAAGCGCGGCGGTACCGCGGTGATCCTGGTCGGCCACGTCACCAAGGACGGCCAGATCGCCGGACCGCGCGTGGTCGAGCACATGGTCGATGCGGTGCTGTCGTTCGAAGGCGAAGGCTCGCACCAGTTTCGCATCCTGCGCGCCATGAAGAACCGCTTCGGCCCGACCGACGAAATCGGCGTGTTCGAGATGACCGGCACGGGCCTGCGCGAAGTCGCCAATCCTTCGGAGCTGTTCCTGTCGGAGCGCGATCTCGGCAGCCCCGGCACTGCGGTGTTCGCCGGCATCGAGGGCACTCGGCCGCTGCTCGTCGAAATCCAGGCGTTGGTCGCCCCGACCACGCTCGGCACGCCGCGCCGCGCCGTGGTCGGCTGGGACCCGAGCCGCCTCTCCATGGTGCTGGCCGTGCTCGAGGCCCATTGCGGCATTCGCCTCTCCGGCCACGATGTCTATCTCAACGTCGCCGGCGGCCTGCGCATCCAAGAGCCGGCGGCCGATGTCGCCGCCGCGGCAGCCTTGGTCTCGTCGCTGGCGCGGGCGCCGTTGCCGGCCGATGCAGTCTATTTCGGCGAGGTGTCGCTGTCCGGCGCGGTGCGGCCGGTGGCGCAGACGCCAGCGCGCCTGAAGGAGGCACAAAAGCTCGGCTTTGCCCGGGCCATTGTTCCCGAGGCGGCGCGCGGCGAAATCCCGGAAACCGGTCTTTCGCTCACGACCGTCGCAATGTTGGTGAATCTGGTTTCCGAGATCGCCGCACGCGGCGATGGGCCGCGCCACATCGAGCGTGATCGCGGCGTCGCTGCGGAATGAAAGGCTTTGAACCGCGGCGAGGTTAACGCCGACAAACCGAAAAGCGGGGCGATTCCTAACCTTTTTGCGCGACGATCGGTGAACAAGAGAGAAGGCGGGTGACGGCACCCCGGCGCCTCGCTATACACGCCCCGTCGCCAGAGGGATCAGTGGGCAACCGTCAGCAATGATCACGCTCCTCGACATCGTGCTTCTCGCCGTGATGCTGATTTCCGGGCTGCTGGCGATGGTCCGCGGCTTTATGCGCGAAGTTCTGTCGATCACGGCCTGGATCCTGGCCGCCGCTGCGACGCTTTACGCCTATAGCAAGCTGCTGCCGGCCGCGACCGCCTACTTCAACAGCGATCTCATCGCCAAAGGGGCCGTGATCGGCGGGGTGTTCCTGGTCACCCTGCTGGTCGTCTCGGTGATTACGGTGCGCATCTCCGACGCGGTGCTCGACAGCCGGGTCGGCGCGCTCGACCGCACCCTCGGCTTCGTGTTCGGGCTCGCCCGCGGGCTGATCATCGTCGTCGTGGCGTTTGCCTTTTTCGACTGGCTGGTACCGGCCAAATCGCAGCCGGCCTGGGTCGCAAACGCCAAATCCAGGGTGTTTTTGGCCGATACGGCCGAACGGCTGCGCTCTATGTCTCCCGACCTCGAAGCCCTATATCTCAAGTACAAGAGCAATAAGGGCGAAGAGCGCGGCGAGCCGCAGGAGGCGGCGCCGAATCAGCAGCACGGGGCATCGAACCCGCCCGTTGGCCGGGCTGGCTAAAGCCGAACGGAGGGCCGATTGACCATGACCGAACCTGCCCTCCTCGACCTTGACGGCGACCGGCTGCGCGAGGAATGCGGCGTCTTCGGCATTTTCGGCCATCCCGATGCCGCGGCCATCACGGCGCTCGGCCTGCACGCCCTGCAGCACCGCGGCCAGGAAGCCGCCGGCATCGTCTCGTTCGACGGCACGCGCTTCCATCTCGAGCGCCGGCTCGGCCTCGTCGGCGACATCTTTTCGCGGCGCGAGGTGATCGACCGGCTGCCCGGCACCGCCGCGGTCGGCCATGTGCGCTATTCGACCACCGGCGAAACAATCCTGCGCAACGTGCAGCCGCTGTTCGCCGAGCTCAATGCCGGCGGCTTTGCGGTCGGCCATAACGGCAACCTGACCAACGGCCTGACCTTGCGCCGCCAGCTGGTGCGCGACGGCGCCATGATGCAATCGACCAGCGACACCGAGGTGATCCTGCACCTGGTGGCGCGCTCGCACCGCAACCGCTTCATCAACCGCTTCATCGAAAGCCTGCAAATGCTCGAAGGCTCCTATGCCTTCGTCGGCCTGACCAACAAGAAGCTGGTCGGCGCGCGCGACCCGCTCGGTATCCGGCCGCTGGTGATCGGCAAGCTCGACGGCTTTCCGATCCTCGCCTCCGAAACCTGCGCGCTCGACATCATCGGCGCCCAGTACGTGCGCGACGTCGAGAACGGCGAAGTCGTCGTGTTCGACGAGGAAGGTTTTCATTCGGAGAAGCCATTCGGCCAGTTGGCGCCGCGGCCCTGCATCTTCGAATACATCTACTTCTCGCGGCCGGATTCGATCGTCGGCGGGCGCAGCGTCTATGACGTGCGCAAGACCTGCGGCGTCGAACTCGCCCGCGAGGCGCCGGCCGCCGCCGACGTCGTCATCCCGGTCCCCGATTCCGGCGTGCCGGCGGCCATCGGCTATGCCCAGGAATCCGGCATCCCCTACGAGCTCGGCATCATCCGCAACCATTATGTCGGGCGCACCTTCATCGAGCCGTCGCAGCACATCCGCCAGCTCGGCGTGCGCCTGAAGCACAGCGCCAATCGCGCCGTGGTCAACGGCAAGCGCATTGTACTGATCGACGATTCGATCGTACGCGGCACGACGTCAGTGAAGATCGTGCAGATGATGCGCGATGCCGGCGCCCGCGAAGTGCATTTCCGCATCGCCTCGCCGCCGATCACCCATCCCGATTATTACGGCATCGACACGCCCGAGCAGGAGAAGCTGTTGGCGGCGACGCACGATCTCGAAGGCATGCGGCAGTTCATCGGCGCCGACTCGCTGCAGTTTCTGTCGGTCGACGGCATCTATCGGGCTTTGGGCGAAAAGGGCCGCAACGCGGCGCGTCCGCAATTCACCGATCATTGCTTCACCGGCGAATATCCCACCCCGCTCACCGACCGCATGGCGCAGGAAGCTCCGCCGCGCCAGCTCTCGCTGCTCGCCGAAGCGAGCTAAAGGATGCCGCAGCCGCTGTCCGGCCGGATCGCGCTCGTCACCGGCGCCTCGCGCGGCATCGGCCATGCGCTGTCGCTTTTGCTCGCGCGTGCCGGCGCCCACATCGTCGCCATCGGGCGCACGGTCGGTGCGCTGGAGGAACTCGACGACGCGGTACGCGCCGCCGGCGGCTCGATGACCGGCGTGCCGCTCGATATGCGCGACTACCCGGCGCTCTATCGGCTCGCCAGCACCTTGAACGAGCGTTATCAGCGGCTCGATGTTCTGATCGGCAATGCCGCCGTGGTCGGTCCGCGCTCGCCGCTGCGCGATGTCGATCCGCAGGGCTGGGACGACACCATGGCGATCAACGTCACCGCCAATTGGCACCTGATCCGCGCCATGGATCCGCTGTTGCGCCGTTCCGATGCCGGACGCGCCGTGTTCATGACCTCGGGCGCGGCGACCCACGCCCGCGCTTACAGCGGCCCCTACTCGGTGTCGAAAGCGGCGCTCAACGTCATGGCCCGCACCTACGCGGCCGAGACCGACACGACCACGCCGGTTCGCGTCAACCTGTTCAATCCCGGCCCGACCCGCACCCGCATGCGCGCCCAAGTCATGCCGGGCGAGGATCCGATGACCTTGCCGACGCCCGAACAGGTCGCCGAGACGATCGTGCCGCTCTGCCTGCCGAGTTTTTCCGCGACCGGAAAACTGTACGATTACCGCGCCGGCCGGCTGCTGGAGTTCACGCAACCGGCCTGAAAATTTCGCGACGCTGCTGAAACTCAAGCTGCCCCAATCCGTAAATCGGACGTGCCTTTTCACCGACCCAGGGGGTAGTCCGATGCGAATCCGTCATCTCGCCGCTTGCGCAATTGCGGTGCTGCCGCTGTGTGCGACCGCAGCCTCGGCCCAGCAGAAATCGCTCTATCAACGCCTCGGCGGCTATGACGCGATTGCCGCCGTCTCCGACGAGTTCATCAAACGGCTCGCCTCCGACGAGCAGGAAAAGCGCTTCTTCATCGGCTTCTCCGACGACAGCAAGATGCGCATCCGCCAGCACGTGGTGGATTTCATCTGCAAGGCGGCGGGCGGGCCCTGCTACTACACCGGCCGCGACATGAAGACGGCCCACGCCGGCTCCGGCATCAGCAAGGCCGACTGGGACCGCACGCTGAAAATCTTCGGCGAGGTTTTGGACAAATTCCAGGTGCCGGACCAGGAGCGCAAGGACATCGCCGCCGCGATCGGCCCGCTGGAAAAAGATATCGTCACCCAATAGCCGGTGGTGCAAGCGGCGCTCAGCGGCGCCGCTTTTTGCCAGCGTAAGGATTCGGCTTGCCGCGCACGGCAAGCCTGATCGGCGTGCCGGGCAGACCGAAGTTCTCGCGCAGTTCGTTGACCAGATAGCGCCGATAGGTTTCCGGCAGCGCCGCGGGGCGGGAGGAAAACAGCACGAAGGTCGGCGGCCGGGTCTTCGGTTGCGTCATGTAGTCGAGACGCGACCGGCGGCCGTGCGCTGCGGGCGGCGGATGCGCGCTCGTCGCGCGGGCGAGAAAGCGATTGAGCGTGGCGGTCGGCACGCGGCGATTCCACACCGCGTAGCTCTCCTGCACGGCGTCCATCAAACGATCGAGACCGGCGCCGCTGCGTGCTGACAGCGCCACCACCGGCACGCCCTTGACCTGCGGCAGGATGCGATCGGTCTCGTCGCGCAGCCGCTTGAATGCGCCGGGCGGCGGCTTGACCAAATCCCATTTGTTGATGCCGATGACGAGCGCACGGCCTTCGCGCTCGACCAGGTCGGCGATGCGGGTGTCCTGCTCCTCGAACGGCGCTTCCGCGTCGATCAGGACGATGACGACTTCGGCGAAGCGCACCGCGTTGAGCGTGTCGGCGACCGAAAGTTTTTCGAGTTTTTCGGTGATGCGCGGCCGCCGGCGCAGCCCGGCGGTGTCATGGATACGCAGGCGCTGCCCGCGCCATTGCACATCGACCGCGATAGCGTCGCGCGTGATGCCGGGCTCAGGGCCGGTCAACAATCGCTCCTCGCCGAGCAGCCGGTTGATCAAGGTCGACTTGCCGGTGTTGGGCCGGCCGACCACGGCCAGCCGAATGATCTTTTGGGCTTCTGGGGCGTCCGCAGGATGCCTCGTTGCATCGCTTTCTTTGGACTCCGCAATGGCCGTCGCTTCGGGCAGCGCCGCGCGCAAAGCATCGTAGAGATCGGCCAGGCCTTCGCCGTGCTCCGCGCTCAGCGCGACCGGCTCGCCGAGCCCGAGCCCATAGGCTTCCAGCACGCCGGCCTCGCCAGCGCGGCTTTCGCTCTTGTTGGCGACGAGGATCGCAGGCTTGCCTGAGCGGCGGACTAGATCGGCAAAGCCGCGGTCGGCGGGGGTGCAGCCGACGCGCGCGTCGATGAGAAACAGCACGGCGTCGGCGTGCGCCAGCGCCGCGGCGGTCTGCGCCTGCATGCGGGCCGACAGGCTTTCCTCGTCGGCCTCTTCCAGGCCCGCGGTGTCGATGATCTTGAACGATAAATCGCCGAGCTTGCCTTCGCCCTCGCGCCGGTCGCGGGTGACGCCCGGCGTGTCATCGACCAGCGCCAGACGGCGGCCGACCAGGCGGTTGAACAGCGTCGATTTGCCGACGTTCGGCCGACCCACAATGGCAAGCGTAAAGGACATGATGAAATCCGGCCGGCCGCCCACAATGGCGGGGCGGAGCGCGAAGCCCTGACAAACCATGATGATGTTCGTCAAGCGCGCCGGTGGTGGCGGCGCCCCCACGGCACGGGCGATTACTGCGCCGGTGCCGGCCCGGTCGGGTTCGGCCAAGCCGTTTGCGCCGGCTGGGCGGCCTGTTGCGGTGACGGCCACGCCGTCTGCGCCGGCTGCGCACGCTGGTTCGGGTTGGGCCAAGCCGTCTGTGCCGGCTGCGCGCTCTGATTCGGGTTGGGCCACGCGGTTTGCGCCGGCCCTTGCGCCTGCTGTTGCGGCGCCGGTTTCGGCTTGTTGCCCAGCCCGACATTGATCGTAGTGTGCGGCTTGGCCGGGGCGCGCGCCACTTTCGGCTTCGGTTTCGGCTTGGGTTTGGCCGCGGGCTCCTGCTTCGCCGGCTCGTTGTCCGGCACCGCGCCGGTCGCGCCCTCGCCGGTGTCGGCGGCTTGCTCGGGCGGCGGCTGATAGCCCTTGTAGAGGTCGGCAGGAATGCCGCTGTTCGCGCCCGGCACGCCGTTGGGGAACACCGGCTCGCGCTGGCCCTGCAACGGCTTCTTGGTGTTGAACATGTCGCTGTCGAGGATGGTCGTCGGGTCGAACTGGCCGCCCTTGGTGCACGCCGCCAGCAGCGCCGCCACAGCGAGCAGCGAGCCGGTACGAACCAATGACAGCGTGCGACGCTTCGACATGTGATTCTTCAGCCCTTGCCGTTGGCGGCGATCAGCTCGCTCAAGATTTCGGCGCGGCTGCGCGTGCCGGCCGGCGTTCCCGGATCGGACATCATCATGTCGGTCCATTTGCGCGCCGCGCTCGCGTCGCCAGCCTTCCACGCCGACAGCGCCAGCAACTCGCGCGCGCTGTGACGAAACATCCGGTACGGCCCGGTCAGCGGCTCGAGCTTCGCCGCCATCTGCGCATAGGGCGCGGTGTCGACCATCAGATAACCGGCGCGCACCGCGGCCAAATCCTGCATGACCTGGTCGACGCTCTTATCGTCGGCGAGCGCGTCATAGGCTTTGATCGCGGCTGCCTTGTCGGTCTGCGCCAGTTCGGCGGCCTGGCGCAGCCGCGCCAGGACGCGATAGCCGGCAGTGCCCTCGGCGGCGATCTTGGCGAATGCCGCCTCGGCTTCCTTGTGCTTGCCGCCCTCGGCGAGGATCGCGGCCTGCTCGAACGCGGTTCCGGTCTGCGCCGCCTTCTTGGCCTGCCAATAATTGTAGCCTTGCCAGCCGCCGATGCCGGCGATGACAAGGACACACAGCGCAATGATAAGGTTACCGTAGCGATCCCACAGCCTTTTCAGCTGTTCGCGACGGACTTCCTCATCGACTTCCTGAAAGATATCGACCACGAAATTCCGACCCCAGGTCCTCGTCTACTTGGCCGGGCCAAACACCCCGCCATCTTCCGTCGCCGCCCGCCCTGCCCTGGCGTGACGGACAAAGTTCAAGGAAATTCCGGCGCTTACACCTGATAGCCCCGGTAAGGCGCTAACCTAGTCATGTGGCGCCAGCAAGGCAAAGGCCGCCTTTGGTCCTGCGACGATCGGGCGGCGGAGCGAGGTTTTAAGGCTTTTTGGTCCGCATCGGATAGGTGTGCTCCGGCCCCGGGAACCGCCGCGCCCGCACCTCCTCGGCATAGCCCTTCACCGCCCGCTCGATCGACGGGCCGAGCTCGCCGAAGCGCTTGACGAACTTCGGCACCCGCGGCGACAGGCCGAGCATGTCCTCGAGCACCAGGATCTGGCCGTCGCAGGCGGGGCTGGCGCCGATGCCGATAGTCGGGATCGCCACCTCTCCGGTGATGCGGCGGCCGAGCGGCTCGGCCATGGCCTCGAGCACCAGGGAAAAGGCACCGGCATCGGCCACCGCACGGGCGTCCGCCTCGATCGGCGACCAGTCCGCCTCGTCGCGGCCCTGGGCGCGGAACGAGCCGATGGTGTTGATCGCCTGCGGCGTCAGCCCGACATGGCCCATCACCGGCACGCCGCGCTCGACCAGAAACGCGATGGTCTCGGCCATGCGCCGGCCGCCTTCGACCTTGATGGCGCCGCAGCCGGTTTCCTTCATGATCCGCGCCGCCGACGCGAACGCCTGTTCCTTCGAGCCTTCGTAGGTGCCGAACGGCATGTCGATCACGACCAGCGCCCGCGCCGAGCCGCGCATGACCGCGAGCCCCTGCAGGATCATCATGTCGAGCGTGACCGGGACCGTGGTCTCGAGCCCGTGCATCACCATGCCGAGCGAGTCGCCGACCAGGATCACGTCGCAGTAGGCATCGACGATGCGCGCGGTGTGGGCGTGGTACGAGGTCAGGCAGACGATCGGATCGCCGCCCTTGCGGGCGCGGATGTCGGGGGCGGTCAGCCGCCGTGTGTCGCTCTGCGCCGACATCGCTAGTGCCCGAATGCGGATGTGCCGAACGCCGGCAAGCCGACGACGTACGGGTGGAACAGAAAGCCGAGCGCGAGATAAAGGATCGTGCCGACCACGACGGCGATAATATCGTTTGTGGCGCCGCCGACCGGAATCGGCGGCGCACCCGGATCGGCGCGGCGTTTCAAGGTCGCGCGGTCGTAACCGGCCCACAGCAGGACCGAGCCGAACAAGATGATGCCGCCGAGATCGCCGTTGGCGCACAGATGCGCAGCCGCCCAGGTTTTGACGCCGACCAGCATCGGATGCTTGAGCACGCGCGCGATGTGGCCGCGGATATAGGCGGCCACCACCATGATGCTCGCCGGCCACATCAGCGCCACCACGATGTGGCGCGTCCAGGGCGGCGGATTCCAGAGCATGATCAGACTTTCGGCCCGGTAGTGCGCAAACCCGTAGCCGGCGAGCACGATGCCGATGAGCGAAACCAGCGAGAACAGGCCGCGATAGGGGCCGGCGCCGAGCGTCTTGATCAGCGCGGCGCGATGGTCGCGCATAGTGACGAACACATGCGCGCCCAGAAAAACGACGAGGCCGAGGATTTCGAGGATCAAGCCCATATCAGCCACTGCTCACAATACAGATCAGGTCGCGCGACGCCGCGGAAGTTCCTGCTCCGGCCGCGCCGGGATCATGGCGAGTGGCCTCGTCTTGTCAATGACGTCAAAGGCTCACGGCGAATAGCGCCGGCCGCGCTCCAGATAGCCGGCGGTATCGACCAGAAGCTCGCGGTCCTTGAACGAGACCATGTCGTCCGTCATGGCGGCGGCGCTGCCGTCGCGCGCGATGGTGGCCAGCACGCGCTGCATTGCCTTGATGGCGGCGCGCTGGGTATCGCTCGGGATGATGACGACGTGATAGCCGAGTGCTTCGAGCCGGGGCACCGGAACGAGCGGCGTCTTGCCGCCGGCGAACATGTTGATGAGTTTCAGCCCGGGCAGCCGGCGCGCGATATCGGCGATCTCGGCCTCCGAGGTCGGCGCCTCGACGAAGATCATGTCGGCGCCGGCTTCGAGATACGCCGAGGCCCGGTCGAGCGCGCGCTCAAATCCCTCGATGGCGAGCGCGTCGGTGCGCGCGATGACGACAAAGTCCGAATCGTGCAGCGCGTCGCGCACCGCCTTGAGCTTCTGCACCATCTCGGCGACCGGCACGACGCTCTTGTCGTCGTAGTGCCCGCATTTCTTCGGAAACGTCTGGTCTTCGAGATGAAACGCGGCAACACCGGTGCGCTCGAAGGCGCGTGCCGCCGCTTGCGCGTTGAGCGCATTGCCATAGCCGGTGTCGGCGTCGGCGATGATCGGCACCTCGACGACATCGACCATCGACGCCAGACGATCGACAATCGCATCGAGCGGAATAAGCCCGAGGTCGGGCATTCCGGCCGAGCGCGCAATCGCGCCGCCGCTGGCATAGACCGCCGGGAATCCGGCCTGCGCGACGAGCCGCGCCGAGAGGCCGTCGAACGCGCCGGGCGCCACCGCGATGCGGCCTGATTTCAGAATATTGCGCAGCGTGGTCGTGGCGCGCACGGGCCTCTCCTCTTCGCACCTGGCATTCGCCATGATACGGGCTGGCGGTGCCCGCCGGGAAGCCAGGGGCAAGAAGGAGCCGGTGATGAAACGATGCACCGCGACGGTATTGGCCCTGGTGTTGGGCACGCTGTGCGCGCTGGCGCCAGCCGCCGCTCAGGAATGGCCGAGCAAGCCAGCGCGCATCATCGTGCCGTTCGGCGCCGGCTCCACGCCCGACGTGGTGGCGCGGCTCGTCGCCGACGGCTTGCAGAAGCAGACCGGCCAGACCTTCATCGTCGAGAACAAGCCGGGCGCCAGCGGCAATACCGGCACCGAGGCGGTCGCCAAGGCGGCGCCGGACGGCACCACGATCGGGCTCAGCATCGGCGGGCCGCTCGCCATCAACACGCTGCTGTTCGCCAACCTGCCGTACGATCCGAAGAAGGACATCTCGTTCATCACCATGCTGGTGACGCAACCGAGCGCGCTTGCGATCAACTCAAGTCTCAACGTCAACAGCGTGCCGGAACTGGTCGAGCTCCTTCGCAAAAATCCCGGCAAGTATAATTTCGGCTCGATCGGCACCGGTTCGCTGTCGCATCTCGCCATGGAGGCGATTGCGCTGAAAAGCGGCACCAAGCTGGTGCACGTGCCTTATGCCTCGTCGCCGCAAGCGGTCACCGCTTTGATGCGCAACGAGGTACAGATGGTCTGCCTGCCGGCGATCTCGATCACGCCGCAGCTCAACAGCGGCGCGATCAAACTCCTTGCCATCAGCACAGCGCAACGCTCCGTGCTGCTGCCCGGCGTGCCGACGCTCAAGGAATCCGGCATCGACGTCGAAGCCGACGCCTGGAATGGCTTGATCGGGCCGGCCGGACTGCCCGAAGCCATGATCGACCGCATCAATCACTTGGTCCGCGAAGCCATCACCTCGCCGACCGTGCGGCAAAAACTCTCGGCGCAGTTGATGGAGCCGATCCCCGACACGCCGGCTGATTTCCGCGCCCGCGTCGACGCCGAGATCTCGCGCTGGAAGCCGGTGATCGACGCGGCGAAGATTCAGCTGAAGTAGCAAGCCGCCACGTCATGAACCCACAGCCTGCAATCAGAGAAAGCCGTCGACGGAGCTGTCACTTCACGAGAGATCGCTCACGGTCCATGGAACCTGAAATTCACTCCCGCCTTGACCTCCTGCACATTGAGGCTGGCGTTGGAGCCGACCCTTTCCAGCGGCGTGGCGAAGCTCATCGTTTGTGAGCCGAAGCCGAGATAGTCGTATTCGATCTTCGCCGACCAGTTATCGTTGAGCGCATATTCGAGGCCGGCGCCGATGGTCCAGCCCTTGCGCATGAAGCTGTTGGTCGCGGTGTTGCCGCCGAGGTCGGTCAGGCTGCTCCGGTCTTGCGCCAGCGCCAGGCCGCCTTTGCCGTAGACCAGAAGGCGGTCGAACGCCGCGCCGACGCGGCCGGTGATGGTCGAGGTCCACGGTACGGTGGTGCTGAGCGTCTCGCCGATCGAATCGCGGCGCGATGCCTTGAGGCTGGTCCAGCTGAAATCGCCTTCGAGGCCGAGCACCAGCCGATTGAACTGGACGTTGGCGCCGACCTGCCCGCCGCCCAAAAAGCCGAAATTGTTGAAGGTGCCGTTGCCGATGCCGGTGATCGGATCGCTCCACGACGATTCCGAGAAGCTGCCGCCCAGATGGCCGCCGACGTAAATCCCGGTCCAGTCGAACAGCTTCGGCGCATAGGCGATCGGCGCCTTTGTCGGCATCGGTGGTGCCGGCGGCAAATCGGCGGCCTGCGCACTGATGACAGACGCCGCCGTAACCACGGCCAGCGCAAGCCCGCCGCATAAGACACGTAATTTCATCTGGTCCTCCAGGCGCGCCCCCGAGCGTGCCTGCTTCCATGAAAGGCGAATGGCAAAGCCCCTTGAGTGCGTTCGCAGAGGAAAGAACCGCAGCTCTTCGGAAAAACCGTGATAGCCCGATGGCGGGATAGGGGCGCTTCTTGGCAGGAAAATGGCTTGGTTAACGGGGCGCGCGGCCGTCTTGCCCGCCCGCGCCCGCTTTATCGCCCGGCCGGAACCGCGGCCTCGTAAAGCTCTGGCTTGAAGCCGACCAGAATCTTGCCGCCGCCGAGGTCGAGCACCGGCCGCTTGATCATCGACGGCTCCTTGAGCATCAGCGCCGTCGCCTTCTTGGCGTCGAGGCTGGTCTTGTCCTTGTCGGGCAGTTTGCGGAACGTCGTGCCGGCGCGGTTGAGCAGCGTCTCCCAACCCACTTTCTTTTCCCAGCGCTCCAGCCGCTCGCGCCCGATGCCTGCGGTCTTGTAATCATGAAAGTCATACCCGACGCCGCGCTGCTCCAGCCAGGCGCGCGCTTTCTTCATCGTGTCGCAGTTTTTTATGCCGTAGATGGTGACGGGCATTTCGATCTCCCCGGCGCCTGGACGCAGCGCTACCATTAAGATAGATATTGGCAGATACAACTTTCTTTTACGTGCGGGCAATGTTTTCGCGTAAGCAGACCATACTGCAACAACCGTAACAGCTGAAATGCCGGCGCCGCGGGTCAAAACCTGCCGGCGCCGTGGCGAAAAATGGGGGGAAGCAATGGCAAAACTACTATTTGATCATTTTATCGTTCTCATGCTCGAGAACAGGTCGTTCGATCATTTGTTCGGCTGTCTCGGCATCGGCGAAGGCGTGCCGGCGCGCGGCGCAACCAACTATTTGAAGCCGGGCAACAGCACCAGCAAAGCCTTTTCGACGCGCAAGGGCGGCGATTACACGGCCATCGGCCAAGGACCTTCGCACAGCCTCAAACAAACCAACGAGCAGCTGTTCGGCGTGACCAAGCCGTCGCCCACGGTCTCCGGGCAGACACCGCCGATGGATGGCTTTGTTTCATCGTTCAATACGGTCCTGCAATACGATCTCAAGCGTGCGCCGACGGACAATGAAATCCAGCAGGTGATGAATTGCTTCGATCCCAGCCAGCTTCCTGTACTGTCGACACTGGCGAAGAATTTCGTCCTTTGCGACCACTGGTTCGCCGACGTGCCGGGCCCGACGATGCCCAACCGTGCCTTCGTCCACGCGGCAACGTCGCAAGGTTACACCGACAACGCCGGCTGGCACCCGGAATTCACCTGCAAGACACTTTACGATCGGATCAACGCGGCCAAGCCCATGACCTGGCGCAGCTATTATCACGACCTCGACGACATCATCGAACTCTATCCGAACGTGCAGAAGGATGCGACGAACCATGTGCTGTTCGAAAGCAACTTCCTCAACGATGTCGCCGGCGACGAACTGGCCACCTATTCGTTCATCACGCCCGAGTTCGTCGGCCATCCGCAGCACCCCGTGAACAGCATGCACGCGCCGGCCGACGTGCGGCCGGCCGAAAAGCTGGTGGCCGACGTGTACGGCGCATTGCGTGCGCATCCCGACGTCTGGAAAAAGACGCTGCTTATTGTCGTGTTCGACGAACATGGCGGTTACTACGATCACGTGCCGCCGCCGGCGACGGTTTCGCCGGACAACATCCCGGGGCGGACCGACAAGCCCTATCTCGTGCCGTTCGATTTCAAACGGCTCGGCCTGCGCGTGCCGGCGATTCTGATTTCGCCGTGGTTCAAGCCGGCCGTCGACTCGACCGTGTACAGCCACGCGACGATTCCCGGCTCGATCATCGAGGCCCTGAACCTGCCCGGAGGGCTTCTCACCAAACGAGACAAGAACGCGGCGAAGCTCACGCAAAACTATCTTGTCGACAACGGCTCGCGTATCTGGCGGACCAACACGCCCGACTTGACCATCCCGGTGCAGCCGCAGTCACTGGACATGATGCAGCGAGAGCTGCTCGATGGCACGGTCCACCTCGACCCGCATCCGAGCCAACGCAACACGCTTCGCACCAAGGACATTCAAGATCCCGCCCAGGCGCAACAGTTCATGCGCACGCAAGTCGCCAAGCATCTCGAGCATTACTTCGCGTCGAAGGGCAAACCGAAGCTGGCAGCGAAGCTGACCACCGACGACACGGTGCCGTCGTCAACGGTCAGCGCAGCGCGGGTCGACGAGTTGCGCAATTCCGTGAACAAGCGGGTGCGAGGGGTGCGGCCGTAGCGGGACCGCGTTCGCGGCCCCGTCCCTGCTCCCACTCGATGGTGCCCGGCGGCTTCGAAGACACGGGGGACACGGGGCGATTGACGCCGCCGGTTCGTTGATGATGCGCATCCGCAAGGTGCCCATCTGGCCTCGTCAGGCAGTTTGCGGAGCAGTGCTGGCGGCGTTGAGCGGCACCTCCCAGCCACATTGCCAAATCATTTATCCGAACATTTCGTCCTCGAAGCAGCGGCTGGTGAAAGGCTCAAGCAGCCAATCCCGCCGTCCGAGAATACGTGCCGCCATCTGCTATTGCCTTGACCTTTCCGGCGGGATATGTTCTTGTTTTGTTCTATCGTTCCCCGAGCACGGGTGGAGGAGCGAATGCCTTCGTTCGATCAGACACCGGACGAGCCTGAGCCGTTCGGATTCAAAGTCTCATGGTTTGCCGTAAAGGCACTCGATCCAATCTCGGTCCTGGATGCGTTTGAGCTTGGCGAAAGAACGCCGGCTAACTGGGCGTCCGGCCTTGAGGCTGCGTACGGCCAATCGCACAGGGACGATCCTTGGATGTTCATCTCACCACCGGTCAGCGGCTGGGTGTTGGTTGTGAGCTCTTCATTTGTCTATCCGACCATCGAAACTCACCATGATATCGGCATGAGATTTGACCTGTTGTTTTCCCGATTGATGAAACAATTTGATGACATTCAGTTCTTTGGGAGCCACCGCGTGGTCGACTTCGTTGCGTGGGCGCGCGCCCTGAAGGGCAAACCAATCCGAATCTTTGCTTGGTCCGGGAGCGAGGGTGCAGTTCTGGCGAACGTTGGCGAGCAGACGCCAGAGGAGGCCCAACTCGGGTTTCCCGATCTCAGTAACCTCTCGCCGTCCGATGCCGGAGATAGGGTTTTCGAAATAGCGGGGCAGCAAGACGCGGAGGAGAGTGCGCTCGTCTCAAGCGGTCTCTCCGGAAGTGAAGCGCGAGCGAGAATTCGGCAGAGCGGCGTGCACGCGTTTGTTGATGAAACCGACGTGGTCAAACTCGCAGGGCTTTGGAGTATCGACCCCGTGCAACTTTCAAGTTCAGACCATCCACTCAGCTTGGGTTTGGCAGCTCGCTTGCCGAAGAATTTAGCGCAATGACCTCGGGGCTCTTTTACCGTCGCAAAACAGCCTGACTCAAAGTCCGCGGTGGGACTCATCGATGGCCGCTCGACTTTCGTATGACTTGTCATGCGCGCGCTTGTGCGATCTTGGGTTGTTGGAACTCAATGAGCGCCCACCCATGCCGAAGCGGCTGCCCCGGGATGAGATGAAGCGCCCCTTGGGTTCAGCGTATTCAGAGCACGCCTCGACGATGATCTTGATTTGTCCGACTTGTCCCTGCCTCGAACGTTTTTTGGGCGCTCTGAGATCAACCGGGTTTCTTTCCGGAACACCGACCTTCATGAGTCAAATCTGTGTTGGAACGACTTCCTGGGAACTGACTTCACTGGCGCCGATCTCGCTCGTTCCGATATGCGGTCATCGTTGTTCCGCGACGTCGTTTTTGTGAATGCCAATCTCGACGGCGCAGATTTGCGCGGATCATCTTTCATCGACTGCAACTTTGAAGGAGCGACGATGAAAGGCGTGGCGTTGACGCGTGAGCAATGCCCCACAATGCATCTATCCGAAGCGCAGAGACTTGCTGTCGACTGGCACGAAGACAGCGGGCCAGAACCGGATGGGGGTTAGCGACAGAAATCCAGCGGGCTCAGCGTAAGCGGTTGCGGACGTGCGCCTCGGATTGACCGCTTCTCCGGATCCATCCGCCCTACTCCCACTCGATCGTGCCCGGCGGCTTCGACGTCACGTCGTAAACCACCCGATTGACGCCCTTCACCTCGTTGATGATGCGCGTCGCGGTGGTGCCGAGGAAGGCGGCGTCGAAGGGGTAAAAGTCGGCGGTCATGCCGTCGGTGGAGGTGACGGCGCGCAGCGCCACGACGTTGTCGTAGGTGCGGTAGTCGCCCATGACGCCGACGGTGCGCACCGGAAGGAGCACGGCGAAGGCCTGCCAGATGTCGTCGTAGAGGCCGGTGCGGCGGATTTCCTCGATGAAGATGTCGTCGGCGAGGCGGAGGATGTCGAGCTTTTCGCGGGTAATGTCGCCGGGGCAGCGGATGGCGAGGCCGGGACCGGGAAACGGATGGCGGCCGACGAAGGCATCGGGCAGGCCGAGCTCGCGGCCGAGCGCGCGCACCTCGTCCTTGAACAATTCGCGCAGCGGCTCGACCAGTTTCAGGTTCATGCGCTCGGGCAGGCCGCCAACATTGTGGTGCGATTTGATGGTGACCGACGGGCCGCCGGTGAACGACACGCTCTCGATGACGTCGGGATAGAGCGTGCCCTGGGCCAGAAACTGCGCGCCGCCGATTTTTTTGGCTTCGGCCTCGAACACGTCGATGAACAGTTTCCCGATGGTCTTGCGCTTGGCCTCTGGATCCTCGACGCCGGCGAGCGCGTCGAGGAACAGGTTGTCGGCGTGCACGTGCACGAGCGGGA
>DASRET010000121.1:0-13345 GCA_035651875.1 Xanthobacteraceae bacterium | reverse complement strand
CTCGAGCGCGGCGTAATCGAGCACCGGGTAGATCTGGACGAGCTGGTTAAGGTCTTCGGGATTGGCCTTGCCGTTCACGAGCGCCTGCCAGGAAAACGCCGCGCGCTTGCCGGCGAGCGCGGCCTCGACCGTGTCGGACGCCATGGTGAGCGGCCGTGCCATGGCATCGAGCGGAAAGCGGCCGACGGCGACGCCCTGCAGTCCCATGCCGAGCACGCGCGACAGGCCGCGCAGCGATTGATCGGACGCCAGCACGCGAAGGAGCGGCACCGCCTGGCGCAGCTTGTCGAGCCGCGCCGACAGCTCGTCCGGCGACAAATAGAGCAAACCGTTGCGGGCAAAAAATTCGCCGGTTGCGGCGGCCGATACCGAGTGGAACTTATCAGATTGCGGCACCAGGCGGCCGACCAACGAGGCCGTGGCGGCGCCGGCCAATTCCGGCGTCGGCGCGCTGACCACGGCGACGATCGAGTGCGCGAGCTGCGGGAACGCGTCCTGATACGCCTGGTCGCGCTGGCGCCATGGTAGATCGGGCGACAGCAGCGTCGAGATATCGCTGTTCAGCTTGAAGTTCCGCGCCACGTAGACGGTCGAGCCCGCGAGAATCGCGACGCTCGTCAAAATCACGAGCCATTTCCGGCGCAGGCAAAAATCGACGGTGCTGGCGAAAATCGCGCTGTTCATGGCGTGCGCAAATGTTTGGCGGCAATAAACCACGACCCGCGCACTGCCCGCGCGCAAGCGGCTAATCGTTCAATGCGCGCTGCCGCACATTGGTTCACACCGCGTTTGGGTTCCCGGCGCCACAACCGCGCCACATTGCGCACGCGGTCGGTTGACGCCTCCAAAAAAGCCGCTCGCGCCCCGTTGTGGATCGGGATCGGATTTGTTCGCGGAAATGCCAAGCCGACCCGTGAACTGTGTCACAAAGGGAAAAGCCGGGAGCAGCCCCTTAGGCGGCCTGTCGCCATGCCAGCAGACGGTCGGCGTGCTTCAAGAGGGCTCTGGACTCGGCGATGCTCTGCCTCGTGGCAGCGACGGTTTCTCTCGTCTCGGACAGCATCTGAACTGCCCAGGTGAAATACTGAGCGTGGAAGTCAGGGTGGCGAATGTGGGGTAGGTGAAGATGATGAAGCGGCCGGACCAACATCGGCGTGCTCCTTTCCGCTTACAGGCGGGAGCACTACTGGTCTCTCAGCCACCGACGCCTGGCAGAGCCGTTGCCGGTGATGCGCTTAATATACGCTGTTCGGAGGTCTTCCGAAAGGGGCGGTCTGCGGTCGAATTCCGCAGCCCAATACCTGGCAGGCGATACGGGACGTCGACTTTGCCAAGGCCGGCGTCATGGACGTCCCGTCGCCGGCATTATTCCGCCGCGCTTCTTGCCGTCCGATCGGCGTCGGCGGCGAGCTGATCGACGCGCCGGATCGAGGCGCGGATGATGTCCATCTCGTGCTCGAATTCGTGCGCCTTCTGCTCCCAGTTCTGTGCAAGGAGCCGATGCCCGCTGGCGGTCGCCTGCCGGTGCAGTTTGCGCGCCAGCGCGACGCGCTCCTCCAGCGCACGCAGTGCGCTCGCGAGTGCCCGCCGCAGGCCGTCGTCGAGCGCGACGCTCATCACCTCCGCCGTGTAGGTATGACCGACGTGGCAGCGGTAACGCAGGAGATCGCCCTCGTCGATTTCCCACATCACGCCGCCGCAATCCGGACAGGCCAGAACCGAACGCCGGCCGAGATCGTCCATTTCGTCCATGTAGCGCATGCCGCTGGACCCGTTTTTTGCGATGTGCACCTCATAGCGAATGCTGTGTGGCGTCGGCACCGGGTCGCCGGCCGGCTGTCGGGCCAGGCTCTCGAGCAGCGCCGGCATGTCCGCCAACGCGACAACGTGATCGGGCTTGGCGCGGTTCAGCGCGTTGAGCGGCATTTCGGGAAACGCGGCGTCCTTGGGATCCTGCACCACCGTGGTGCCGCCGCACTGCTGTAGAGCCCACAGACCGGAGGCGCCGTCGCCCAGCGTGCCGGTGAGAACCACGCCGACCGAGCGAAAGCCGCAGCACAAAGCCGTCGCACGGAGCATCGGATCGAGGGCCGGGCGCGTGTTGTTTTCACGCGGCCCGGAACCGAGCGACAACCGGTCGCCGTCGAGCAGCAGGTGTCGGTCCGGCGGCGCGATGTAGATGCGGCCTTTGTCGAGCTTTTCGCCGTGGGCCGCGAAGGAGGCCGGCAGCGGCCCGGCGCGCGTCAGAAGCTCATCGAGGCCCGAGCGGACATGGCTCGGCAGATGAATGGTGACCAGCACCGAGGCCGGAAAATCGTGGGGAAAGTGTCGGGCAAGAAACAGAAGGGCTTCGACGCCGCCCGCTGAGGTGCCAACGGCAAGAACGTCGCGATTGGCCATGCCATGCTCCGCCGGCCTGCCCTCGCATCACAACGATGGCCGAACCGGGCGGGTTCCGCCATTGCCCTTTCCGAGGCCTTGTGACGTTGTACGGCGCTGAAATCGCGCCGGGAATTGCTGGTGCCGTACCGGCCTTTGCGCGTATGCTGGCGGCATGCGGGCGTTGGGCCGGGAGTAGCAGCGTGGCTGACAAGGGCGACAACGCTAACCAACCAGAGCACGACCAAACAAAGCCGGTGATCGTCGCCATCGGCGCTTCGGCCGGCGGCATTCAGGCCTTGCAGAGCTTCTTTGCCGCCCTGCCCGACCGCACCGGCGCCGCGTTCGTCGTCGTGGTGCATCTCGATCCGGGACATCGCAGCGAGATGCCGCAGATCCTCGCGGCGCGCACCAAAATGCCGGTAGTGCAGGTCGGCAGCCGCAACCGGCTTGAAGCCGATCACGTCTACGTCATTCCGCCCGACCGGCGGCTGCAGATGGTCGATCACGAGATCTCTGCGCTGCAATTCGACGAGCCGCGCGGCCAGCGCACGCCGATCGATCTGTTCTTCCGTTCCATGGCGGAGCGGCTCGGCGACGGCTTCGCGGTAATCCTGAGCGGCGCCGGATCGGACGGCGCCATCGGCGTGCGCGCCATCAAGGAAGCCGGCGGCATCATCCTCATACAGGAACCCAACGAGGCCGAATATTCCTCCATGCCGCGAAGCGCCATCGCCACCGGCGTCGCCGACTTCGTGCTGCCGGTACTCGATCTCGCCAAGCGGCTGGTCGACCTGATCCAGATCAAGGAAAGCGTCGCTCCCAACGTCCGCAATTTCGACGAGGAACTGCTGCGCCGGGTCATCGCGCATCTGCGGGTGCGCACCGGGCACGATTTCTCCAAATACAAGCGCTCCACCGTGCTGCGGCGCATCGCGCGGCGCATGCAGGTCAACCGCGCCGACGATCTGCAGCAATATTACGACGTCATGCGCGACCACGCCGACGAAGCGCAGGCGCTGCTCGGCGACCTGTTGATCTCGGTGACGACCTTCTTCCGCGACGGCGAGGCGTTCGAGAAGATCGCCAAGGAAGTCATTCCCGACTTGTTCAAGGACCAGGCGGCGGATGAAACCATCCGCGTCTGGGTCTCCGGTTGCGCCACCGGCGAAGAGGCGTACTCGTTCGCCATGCTGCTTCTCGAAGAGGCGTCGCGCCATCCGCTGCGGCCGCCGATTCAGGTGTTCGGCTCCGATCTCGACTCACGCGCGCTGGCGCTGGCGCGCGAAGGGCGTTTTCCGGCCGCCATCGAATCCGACGTCAGCGAGGAGCGGCTGCGCCGCTTCTTCGCCCGCGAAGGCGATCACTATCGGGTGCGCCAGGAGGTGCGCGACATCGTGCTGTTCGCGGTGCACGACCTGCTCAAGGACCCGCCGTTCTCCCACGTCCATCTGATCTCGTGCCGCAACGTGCTGATCTATCTCGACCGCGAATTGCAGGAGCAATTGTCGAGCACGTTCCATTACGCGCTCAATCCGGGCGGTTATCTGTTCCTCGGCGCCTCGGAATCGGCCGAGAACCCGAGCGGCCTGTTTCGCAGCATCGACCGCGCGGCGCGCATTTACCAGTCCACCGCCATAGCGGGCGACAAGCCGCGGCTGTTGCCGCGACTGCTCGGTCCGGTGCGCGGCGGGCGCGAGCAGATGTTCCAGCTCGGCCGCGCCGTGAGCCGGACCGTGGCGCTCGGCGAGGCGACAATGCACCGCCGCGCGCTCGAGCAGGTGGCGCCGCCCAGCATGCTGGTCGACGAGGCGCACTGCGTCCTTCATCTCTCGGAGAGTGCCGGCCGATTCGTCATGCCGTCGGGCGGCACGTTGAGCAGCGATGCCGTCGATCTGGTGCGGCCGGAGCTGCGCTTCGAGCTGCGCTCGGCGCTCAACCGCGCATTCGAGCAGCAGGCCGCGACCCTGAGCTTGCCGATCCTGGTGCGGTTCAACGGCGCGCCGCACCGCGTTCACCTCGCGGTCAAGCCGGCGTCCCGCGACAGCAACGGCGAGCCGCGGAACGTGGTGGTCATGTTCATCGAGGGCGAGGCGGTCGATGTCGGCTCGGTGGCGCCTGACCAGCAGACCACCGATGAGGCCGTACGGCGGCTGACCCAGGAACTCGAGCTGACGCAGACGCGGCTGCGCACGGTGCGCGAGGAATCGGACGCCGCCAATGAAGAGCTGCGCGCCGCCAATGAAGAGCTGCAATCCATCAACGAGGAATACCGCTCGACCTCCGAGGAGCTGGAAACCTCGAAGGAGGAGCTGCAATCGATCAACGAGGAGCTGCAGACCGTCAACAGCGAGCTCAAGCTCAAGCTCGAAAGCATGTCGCGCATCAACAGCGATTTGCAGAACCTGATCGCCGCCACCGACATCGGCACGCTGTTTCTCGATCCCAGCCTGCGCATCAAGCGCTTCACCGACCGGGTCACCGAGCTGTTCAGCATCGCGATTACGGATGAAGGCCGCTCCATCACCGATTTCGCCCACCAGCTCGAATATCAGGATCTGGTGAAGGACGCCCGCGCGGTGCTCGCCAACCTGGCGCCGGTCCGCCGCGAGGTGCGCAGCCGCGCCGGCCGCTGGTACGACATGAGGATGGGCCCGTACCGCACCGTCGACGACAAGATCGACGGCGTGGTCATCACGTTCGTCGACAGTACCGAGCGCCGCCACGTCGACGAGGCGTTGCGCCTCGGCGAAGAAACCGTACGGCAGGATCAGCGCCTCATGGAGCTGTCGCGCGACCCGATTTTCATCTGGGATTTCGACGGCGGCATCGTGTTCTGGAACCGCGGCAGCGAGGAACTGTACGGCTACTCGAGCGAGGAAGCTCTCGGCAAGCGCAAGGACCTGCTGCTCGCCACCCAGGTTCCGGGCGCGTCGTTCGCCGAGCTGCGCGCAAAATTGCTCACCGACGGCAGCTACAGCGGCGAGGTGCGGCACCGCACCAAGGACGGCCACGATCTCGTTGTCGAGACCCGCATCGTGCTGCAGAACCTCGGCGGCAAGCGGCTGGCGCTGGAAAGCACCCGCGACGTCACCGAGCGCAAGCACTGGGACAAGCGCCAACAGCTTCTGCTCGGCGAGCTGGCGCACCGCGTGCGCAACACGCTCGCCGTGGTGCAGGCGATCGCGCACCAGTCGCTGCGCACCAGCAAATCGAGCCAGGACTTCGTCGAGCGCTTCGACGGCCGGCTGGCGGCGCTCGCCGGCGCGCATTCTCTGTTGGCCAATTCCGATTGGCACGGCGCCGATCTCGCCACTTTGACGCAAAGCCAAATGGAACCCTACACGTCGGAGGATCCGGACCGGGTGCAGATCGGCGGCGAGGCCTTGACGCTGTCGGCCGATCTGGCCACGCCGTTCGGACTGATCCTGCACGAGCTCGCCACCAACGCCGCCAAGCACGGCGCGTTGTCGCGGCCGCGCGGCAGAGTTGCGATCGAATGGAGCGTGTCGCGGAACGATCCTAGCATTCTAACTGTTGTCTGGCGTGAGCAAGGCGGCCCTCCGGTCCAGCAGCCCACGACCAGCGGTTTCGGTAGCGCTCTGATCGAGAATGGGATCCCGGGCGCCAGTGTCAAACGCGAGTTCAAGCCAGCCGGTCTGATCTGCACCATCGAGCTGCCATTACCCAGGCCCGGGGAGATTGGCGGCAGTGAGTCACGTTGAACCGGCAGGCGCGCTGAACGGCGCCCGCATCTTGATCGTGGAAGACGATTTTCTGATCTCCACCGAACTCGACATGATTCTTGCCGATGCGGGCGCCACGGTAGTCGGACCCTGCCGCACCTTGGCACAGGCCGAACACGTCATCGAAGACAACGAGATCAGCGCCGCGATCCTCGACTTCCGCATTGGCACCGCCACGACGCTGCCGGTCGCCGCGCAGCTGCATCGTCACGGCATTCCATTCGTGTTCTTCACCGGCCAGACCAACACCGGCCAGATCGAAACCGCCTGTCCGGGCGCCAAGGTCATCAGCAAGCCGTTCCACCGCCGCACCATCGTCGCCGCGCTGGCCGACGTGCTGGATTGAAAGATGCGTTCCCCTCCCACTTGCGGGGAGGGGTCAGGGGTGGGGGTCGCGAGGTAACTCACTAACCGCAACGCTTGCGATTTACCTCCCGCCCCCCACCCCAACCCTCCCCGCAAGGGGGAGGGAGCGCGCAGAGTGTGCCGCGCCCTCTTCTACTTCTTCTCCACCACCACCTTGCCGACCATGTTGGGGTGGAACTTGCAGTAATAATCCACCGTGCCGACGGCTTTGACGACGATCCTCGCCTTGCCGTTTGCGGGAATCATCACGTCGAAGGCGCCGTTGCGGGCGGTGGCGGTGTGGGCGAGGAAATCGGCGTTCACCCACTCGATGGTGTCGCCGACATGCGCGGTGACCTGCGCCGGAGTATTCGTGAGTTTTTCGATTTTGACCTGAATGACCTCGGCGCGGGCCGATCCCGCCGCGAGGGCGAGCAGGAGCGCGCCGAGCATTCGGCCGGTTAATCCGCTGCGCACGTCTGTGAACCCATTTGACATTGGGCCTTATTTGACCTTCGCCGCGACTTGCTCGGCGTGCTGCTCATGGCCCTGGAAAATTTTCAGGCCGGTCTGCAGCAGGTCCTTGAGTTCGCTGTTGCTGGCCGACGGAATGAGCGTGTTTTCAAGCGCGCCATCGACGGTCTTGTGATAGGCGACCTCGTTGTCGATGTAGGCCTTGTCGAACGCGGCGCCATTGAGCTTGGCGAGCTCGGCGCGTTTGTCCTTGGCCTGCTTGACCAGGGCCTTGCTGGTGTCGTTGTCTTCCGGCGTGACTTTCAGCTTCTTGACCAGCGCCAGCGCCTTCTTGTTGACGGCCGTATGGTCGCGCTCCATGTCCTGGGCGAAGGCGCGAATCTGCTTGTTCTTGCTCTTCGCCAGCGCCTGCTTGGCGGCATCGATATCGATCTGGCCGGCCGTATAGGCGATGTGCGCGATCTGCGGATCGGTCGGCTTGGCGCCGCCTTGCGCCGACGCCGCGCCGGTCGCGATCGCCATGGCGGCCAGTGCGCCGGCTATTCTGAAAAATGTCATGCGAAATCTCCCTTGTTCACCGTGACGGCCGAGCGGCCGTGGCTGTGTCTTGACGGCTATTGGATGCGGCGGCGGGGAAAAGGTTCCCGGGAGACGGAGGAAAATTTTTCGCAGATTTGATCCGTAAAAGTCTTTTATCGATCATATCGATCAGAGAAAGCCCTCGATCGCAATGGCCGACAAAAGTTTCGGCCGCCATTGCGATCGACGGCACCATGCGACGAGCTGAATTAACCGCCGGTCGTCTGTCCCAACTCCCTTAAGCGCGCGATCACCGCGTCGGCCATGCGCTGGCAGCGCACGCCGTCGAACGGGAACACGCCGGTGAGCAGCGGGCCGACCTGGCGTTCCAGGTCGCCGCGCAGCAGCGCGCGCGCCCGGTGCAGCCGGGTTTTCACCGTCTGCGACCGCAAGCCCAGCAGCTCGGCGGTTTCCTCGATGCTCATGTCCTCGATGAGCCGCGCCACCAGAACGAGACGGAACGGCTCCGGCAGCGCGTCGATCGCGTGCTCCAGAATTTTGTTGATTTGCTGCTGCGCCATGCTGCGTTCGGGATCGGGTTGCGAGGACCACAGGGGAAACGGGATGATCTGTGCCTCGGTGGCGCCGGCTTGCTCGATGGTCTCGACATTGACCGCGGCGCGCCGGCGGCGCAGACGGCCATAGGCTTCGTTGAGCGTGATGCGCGTGAGCCAGGTGGCGAGTGTAGACTCGCCGCGAAACTCCGACAGATGCGTAAACGCCCGCACATAGCATTCCTGCACCACGTCCTCGGCCTCGTGCTCGTCGCGCACGATCGAGCGGGCGAGCCGAAACAGGCGCCGGTTGTTCTGCTGCACGATGGCCCGCAGCGCCGTCTCTTCGCCGCGCCGGGCGCGCGCCAGGAGATCGTCCTCGACCGCCAGCGCGGCTGTCATCTGCTGCTTCGCCATGACTCCTCTTTTCAGCTACGCGCGCCGGGACCGCGATCATCCGGCCGCCCATTAGATGGGGGTGGGGCCGAAAGGTTCCCAAAATTTTGCCGGCAATTTCATGCCGGCCGCAGACGAATCGACCCTATCGCACCGGCTTGGCCATAACCCTCGGGGCAGGCTTCACAATTCCGTCACCTCTGCCTATAAACTAGCAGCTACGGCCGCATTGCGGCAGTGAGTCGTGTGCCAGGAGCCACCTTGAACGTCCACGTGAACGTCCCTGTGCCGCCAACGGCGCCCTCGGTAGGTCCGTCCGGATTCCCAGCGCTGGTGCTCAACGCCGACTTTCGCCCGCTGAGCTACTACCCGCTGTCGCTATGGTCCTGGCAGGACGCCATCAAGGCCGTCTTCCTGGAACGCGTGAACATCGTCGCCAATTACGACCGCGCGGTGCGCAGCCCGAGCCTGGAGATGAAGCTGCCCAGCGTGGTGTCGCTGAAGACCTATGTGAAGCCGTCGACGCATCCGGCGTTCACCCGCTTCAACGTGTTCCTGCGCGACCGCTTCTCCTGCCAGTATTGCGGCGCGCGCGACGACCTGACGTTCGATCATCTCCTGCCGCGCTCGCGCGGCGGCCACACCACGTGGGACAACGTCGTCGCCGCCTGCTCGCCCTGCAACCTACGCAAGGGCAACCTGACGATGGCGGAATCCAACATGTGGCCGTCGCAAAAGCCGTTCCAGCCCTCGGTGCAGCACCTGCACCGCAACGGCCGGCTGTTTCCGCCGAACTATCTGCACGACAGCTGGCTCGATTATCTGTACTGGGATACCGAGCTCGATCCGTGATGCCGGGCTACTTCCGAACTACTCCGCCGCTTCCTTGCGCGCGCCGGCGAATGCCGGGGCGACTTCGGCCATGAAGCGCGACATCTCGTCCTTCACCTGATTGTGCGGCTTCAAGCCCACGTTGGCGTAGAGGATCACCTCCGCGATGCCGGCGGCCTCGACTTTCTTCAAGGTCTCGATCATGCGCGCCGGCGAGCCGAGCAGCACGGAGTTTTCCGTCAAATCCTCCGGCTTCACCTTCTGCAAGCGGTCGACGATGTCGATGAAATAGCGGTAGCTCGGCGGCGCGGTCTTGGGATCGCCCGGGAAAGCCGGGATCACGCACTCTTTATAGTATCGGACCTGCCGGGCGCGGGCGGCGTCCTCCGTCGCCTTGTCGTCGGCAAAATGCAAAAAATAGCTGCACATCATGCGGCCCGGCTTCTTGCCGTGCTTGATGCAGGTCTCGTTGTAGAGGTCGGCGACCTGCTTCAATCCGCCGAAGCTCATGGCGGCGGCGAACGGCGCCACGACCAGGCTGCAGCCGAGCCGCGCCGCAAGCTCGATCGACGGTTTTGAGAACGATCCGACGTAGGTCGGCAGCGGCCGCTGCACCGGCTTCGGCGTGATGCGCACGTCGTCGAACGAATAGTATTTGCCGTGGTGCGAGATGCGGCCCTCGGCCGCCCAGAGCTTGCGGACGAGTTCGAGACCCTCCTCGAAGATGCCCTGGTTGTCGTCGAACGAGACGTGGAACGGCGCGTATTCGCGCTTGTCGTAGCCGCGGCCGCAGGCGAAATCGACGCGGCCGTTGGACAAAAGATCGAGCGTCGCCCATTGCTCGGCGACCCGGATCGGATGATGCAGCGGCAGCACGGTGACGGCCGGCGCCAGCCGGATGCGCGTGGTATTGGCCGCCACATAGGCCAGCACCATGTCGGGGCAGGACAACACGCCGAGCGAGTTGAAGTGATGCTCGCCGATCCACGCCGAGTGCATGCCGACCTTTTCCGCATGCAGCGCCTCGGCGGTGATATCGGCGACGAACTGATTCGAGGAGCGCGTGTTGACGGCGTAGTGATTGTCGCTGAGCGTGAAATAGCCGAAGTCCATGCCGCCCTCCCTCACTCGACCGGCGTGCCCGGCGCCGAGTCCTCGAACACCGTGACGGCCGGCGGCGTGCCGGCAAAGCCGAGCTCGCTCCAGCGCGCAACCACCTGCTCGTACATCGGCTTCGACAGCTTGGTGCGCTTGGAGAAGTTTTTGATGTAGCGATAGTCCATGCAGGCGTTGATCAGCGCCTTGGAACCCCACGGCCTGATCTCCGGCGGATTGAGGCTCGGATCCAGAAACGTGCTCCAGGTCTCGCGCAGGATGTCGATCGATTGCGCCGGCCGCGAGCGGGTCGCCATCGCCCACAGCACCTGATGGATGTTGGTCGGATCGACATCGTCGTCGACCACGATGACGTATTTGCCGAAATAGGCGCCGGCGGTGGTCTGCGCGGCGAGCGCCATGACCTGCGGGGCATGGCCGGCATACATTTGTTTGATCGACACCACGGTCATGCCCCAGCCGGCCGCTTCGGGGATCGACCAGACGCCCTGGATACCGGGCACGCCGAGCTTTTGCAGGTCGGCCCAGATCGCCGCCGAGCGCAGCGCCGCCCAGAACAGGCCGGCCTCGTTGGCCGGGCCGTCCGCCATCAGCGCGCAGGTCAAGGTCGGATTGTTGCGGAAGCGCACCTTCTCGACGCGCATGTAGGGCGTGGCGCCGCTCGGCCGCCCGTAATAGCCGGTGAACTCGCCGAACGGACCTTCGGCGAACGTCTCGTCCGGATAGACAAAGCCTTCGAGAATGATCTCGGCGCGCGCGGGCAGCGGCAGGCCGGTGACGTCGCTCTTGAACAGCTCGATCGGCGCGCCGTTGATGCCGCCGTAATATTCGTATTCGCTCTCGGTTTTCGGAAAGCTCGTCGCCGCGACCAGAAACAACAACGGATCGATGCCGTAGGCGGCGGCGATCGGCATCGGCTTGCCCATCTTCCACCACTTCTCGCGGTCGATCGTGGCATCCTTGCCGGGCGAGGTGTAGACGCCGATCTCGCGCGGGCCTTTGATCATCATCCGGTAGGTGCCGACATTGATGCGGCCGGTCTCCGGGCATTGCGTCACCACGGCATCGCCGGTGCCGAGATAGTGCCCGCCGTCGAGCGGCCACATGCGCTGCGCCGGAAATTGCCGGATGTCGATGGCATCGCCGGTGACGATGTTCTGATTGCAGATCGCGGCTTCGGCCGGCACTTCCTTCGGCTTCATGGTGCGGCCCATCTTGCGTTGCAGCGCCTGCACCGCCTTGAGCGGATGATCGACCGGCGCTTCGCCGATCATCAGGCAGAAACGCGACAGGTTGCAGCCGATCATGTTGTAGAGCGCGCGATGCCCGGGATGGCCCTTGATGTTTTCGAACAACAAAGCCGGGCTTTTCTCGCTGCCGGCCAGATAGGTGATGGTGGCGGCTTCGAGATCGGGATCGACCTCGGCGCTGATGCGCTTGAGCTCGCCCATGGCCTCGACCTTGGCCAGCCATTCGTCGAGATCGCTGGCATTGCGGCTGCGCGCCGCAACGGTGACGGACTGCTCCGCCGCATCGCGTTTTTCGGCCGTGCCGACGCTCACACTCATGTCCATGGCCAAATCCTACCTGCGCCGATGCTACGCCGGCCGGCGCAGCTCGACCTTATTGATTATCGCCGCCGGCGAAAAGCGCCGCGCGGAACCTCTGCCGCACCGGCCGGGTTGATCCAATACCATGGCCAGCAATGACAATTTACGCGATCGCACCGTCGTCATCACCGGCGCTTCGGCGGGCGTCGGCCGTGCCACGGCGCATCGCTTCGCCCGCGCCGGCGCCAAGGTGGCGCTGATCGCCCGCGACGCCGCGGCGCTCGAAGAGGTCAAGCGCGAAGTCGAAGAACGCGGCGGCTCGGCGCTTGTGCTGCCCCTCGACGTCGCCGATGCCGACGCGCTGTTCGCCGCCGCCGACGCGGTGGCGGCGCAGACCGGCGTCATCGACATCTGGATCAACGACGCCATGGTCACGGTGTTCGCACCGGTCTGGCAGGTGTCGCCGGAAGAATTCCGCCGCGTCACCGAGGTCACCTATCTGGGCTTCGTGCACGGCACCATGGCGGCGCTGCGCCACATGCGGCCGCGCAATAGCGGCACCATCGTCCAGGTCGGCTCGGCGCTGGCGTACCGCGGCATTCCGCTGCAGTCAGCCTATTGCGGCGCCAAGCACGCCATCCGCGGTTTCACCAATTCGCTGCGCACCGAGCTCCTGCACGCCGGCAGCGCCGTGGCGCTGAGCATCGTCGAGCTGCCGGCGGTCAACACACCGCAATTCGACTGGGCCAAGACCCACATGCCGCACCAGCCGCGGCCGGTGCCGCCGGTGGTGCAGCCGGAAGTCATCGCCGACGCCATCTTCCGCACCGCGCTCAATCCGCGCCGCGAAGTCTGGGTCGGCATGAGCACGCTCAAGGCGATCCTGGGCACCATGGTGCTGCCGGACTTTTTGGATCGCTATCTCGCCCGCAACACCTACGAGGCGCAGGAGCGAGTGGCCTACGTCTCCGCCGAGCGGCGCGACAACCTGATGCAGCCGGTCGGCGACCTGCACCGCACCCGCGGCAGCTTCGACAACGAAGCCGCCAACCGCGCGCTCGCCGTGCCCGGCCCCCTCGCTCGCCTCACGCCGACACTGGCCGGCGCGCTGACCGGATTGTCGATCGGGCTTTTGTTGGCGCGCGCACTGCCGGCGCTGCGCAATGTGAACGGCATCCGCCGACAGCACGGGTTGTTCAGGTGATTTGCAATCCAGTCGGCATCATATATTGTTTGTTTGGTACGATATTAAGTGATTATTTCCGATCAGAGAAAGCCGTCGATCGCAATGGCTGGCGTGTGTTTCGAAAGGATTGTTTTGTCATATGTGGACGGCCCCTTGGCAAGCACTTTTGTGACGAGCGACTTGGCAGCTGCGGTCATATGTACGGCCTTTTGGTGCGGGCGATATGCCCGCTGGCCCTGATGAAGTCCG
>DASRET010000120.1:0-39878 GCA_035651875.1 Xanthobacteraceae bacterium | reverse complement strand
TCGGCGTGCGCTATGTGCTCGAAGGCTCGGTCAGAAAGGCCGGCAATCGCGTGCGCATTGCCGGACAGCTGATCGACACGACCACCGGCGCGCATATCTGGGCCGACCGCTTCGATGGCACCCTCGACGACATCTTCGAATTTCAGGACCTGGTGGCAAGTGGTGTCGCCGGCGCGATCGAGCCGCGGCTGCTACGTGTCGAAGCAGAGCGCGCCGGTCGCAAGCCGCCCGACAGCCTTGACGCCTACGACCTCCACCTGCGCGCGCAGGCGCAAGCCTACAAGAGGAACGAGCAGGGCTTGGCCGAGTCGATTCGGCTTGCGCGTGCGGCCCTCGAACTCGATCCGGCCTACGGTCCGGCCATTGCGCGGATCGCGTTGAGCCGCGGCATGCAGCAGCAGCGGAACTGGATTCCGCCCGCTGGCCCGGAGGTCGAGGAAGGCATCGCGATGGCTCGGAAGGCGATCGCCGCCGCCGGGGATGACCCTTGGGTGCTGGATTTTGCCGGCCTGGCGCTGGCGCTGCTTGCCGGAGATAATGATACCGCGCTCGGCGCGCTCGATCGCGCGATCGCGCTCAACCCTAACTTTGCCATCGCGTTTGGCCACCGCGCCCTCGTTCTGTCGTATCTCAACCGGCCCGAGGAGGCTATCCGCTCGGCCCGCCAGGCGATCCGCCTAAGCCCATTCGATCCCACCATGTTTTCCTTCTGCCAAGCGCTGGCGCTGGCGGAGCTGGCGGCGGGTCGTTACGAGGCCGGGCTGCCGTGGGCCGAAGAGGCGTTGTGCGAAAACGCCGGCATGCCGGCACTTCGCCTCAAGCTCAGCCTGTGCGGCTACCTGGGTCGGAATGACGAAGCACGCGCTTGTCTGAGCCGGGCGAGCGAGTTTCATTGCGAGCCGACGATAGCCGGGATCATGCGCGCTTTGCCTAAGGGTGTGGTGCCGGAACTCGCCGCCCGCGTCACCGAGGGACTGCGCAAGGCCGGCATCCCGGAGGGATGATACTTGTATAGGACCCGAAGCGAACATCACGGATTAATGGGCGCCGGCGTAGCGCCCTTTGTTCCCAGCCGGAATGCATCTCGCGCCCGCCAAAGCGCTCGACCAGGGCCCGCTGATCCGTCTTTGCTTGCCGATCGGTTGCGATGGGGTCGATCAGCTAGAGCAGACCCTGGCCGGATTTTATGAGTTCGGCCGGGCCCCGTGAGCGTCTCGCCCGGTGGCGCACCGCGCTTAGCAGGCTCGTGCCGGGCACCGGACAGCCAATCACCATACATTCCAGAGGGCGACACATGCGGCTGATGGCTTACTGTATTACCGCGTTCTTCCTCATCGCAGTTGCGGCGGGTTCAGCGCCTGCGGAAGAGCGCTTCTCCGTCCTCGACGTGTACCAGAGCCACGGCGACGTGATGGGGGTCATCGTCACCAACGACCCCAAGAATAAGGCAGCTGGTTTTGCGGTCGATGTCGTTCGATTGAATAAGCCTAAGGTCCGCGTCATGCTGGGTTTCGCAGGAGCGCAAGACTGGCAGAAATTCGCGCAAATCTGGCTTAAGGCCCGCCGCACCGCGCCGCCGCGCCAGGGGTTCGGCACCGACATTGGAGATTACTTCGACCGGATGTTTAACACGGAGATCACCGTCACCGTCGACAAGGACGGCTCGATTACTTTGGGAATAGTGGGCAAACCTGAAGGAGACCTCGTAACCTGTTTGATCGAGATAGAACCGAAGGATCTTGGAAAATTCGACGGGACCGTGAAAAAAGTGACTGACTACTTCAAGGATTAGAACAGTTCCGGCTCGGCTATCCGCAGGGGCTCCGCCCGATCATGAAAAAAGCTGCCGTCATCGGTTGTCTGTGCGTTTTGCTCGGCGGAGCCGTGCTGCTCTATTTTGCCGGATTCGGATTTGGCATTGCATCCTCGGGCGGCGAAGCAATCGAAGGCCTCGACAGATTGATTGCCCGCATCGCCGACGCAGCGAAGGCGGGCCGTGTCCCCGCCGCAGTCGCGAACGAGAATTGCCAGGCCAGCATACCCCTGCACATCGGCGCCGTGGTCCTCGATTTCCTGGACGGCAAACCGGTGCCGATATGTACCCGGGCGCTGGAGCCGGCCGCAAACTTCGGAAAACCCCTCGCGATCGTGGATCTCGATCGCAAACGGGTCGATTCGATGGCCCGGTTGCTGCCCGCGACCCTACTGTCGCCGAGCCTGAACGCCGCCGCCACCATCGTCTTGACCCGTTGCAGCAAATCGGAGGTCGGACGCTACGGTTATATTTTCGTTCACACGGCCTATCGGCGCGACTGCGGCTTGGTGTTTGTCGGCCAAAATGGCTCGTCCGCGATGAAGATTCTCGGCATCATGTCGTTCTGGGCCGTGCCGCCCGCAAAGATCGACCCGCGCTTTACGTTTGGCGATGTCGTGCCCGACAGGCCGGAAGACCGGATGCAGGACTACATCGCCTACCGGTCGAGCGATACTGTGAGGATGCAGGGCCGCTGAAGATATCGCCGCGTTACGGCGTGGTGTTGAGTGCCTTCAGTCTGGCTTGAGCACCCTTTGCAGCAGTTGAACCCGGTGGATTGAGTTTTATTGCCGTGCGGTAATCCGCGATCGCTTGCGTACGCTGACCGTTCTTCTCATAGGCAAAACCGCGAAGCCAATAATACGAATGATCCTTAGGATCGAGCGCGATGACTTTTGTAAAATCAGCAACAGCCTTGTCATAAAAACCCTTGGTAAAATAGGCAAGGGCGCGCTTGAGATAGATGCCGTAATCAGTCTCGCCCTTCTGAATAAGAGCGGTGCACCCCCTTATGTTGGCACCGGGATCATCTTTGGCGCCGCACAGATCAAAGTCGAGGCGACTCTGCGCCCAAGATGGCAGCGCCACACATGCCAAGACCAACACTATCGGAATACGACACATTATCGGAATACGACACATTGTTTTCCCCCTTTTGTATTTATCGTGAATCAAACTGCCAACGGCGAGCGCTTGAACTCAGAGTACTCAATGGCACGATTCTGGTCGGGTAGGGAAGATTTCGTCCTTGAAGCTCTCCGGATCAATTGCGCGCGTGCAAGCGGGAATCGGCGCCTCCGATTCAAAGGTCCGCAGCGGACCTAATTTGCCGCCGACTTGCGGAAGGCCGCGCTGGAGAAAAGCGCGGAGCAACAGCAATGAGAAGAGAACGATGATAGTGACCTGGGCCGCGATCACCATCATTCCACTCCATCGCGCCTGCCAAGCTTGATGGGTCCCGCTGGATTGCAAATCACCGCCGCTATTTCTTCCCGTCGGCGGCACTCCCTTTTGCTTTTGCCAGATCTCAGGCGAGCTTTTCCACAGTCGACTTAGCGCTGCAATCTCGGCGCGGGCGGCGGCAAAGCCGCGATCGGCGGCGGCCATCGAGCTGTGAACCTGCACCGCGCGGCGAAAATGCCTGCCGGTTGCTTGCGATTCCTGGCGGACATGGCGAGGAACTTATCCCCGCAGCGTGCATAAAACTGTCACGGGCCGGAATTGCCTCCGTGGCATTGAACCTGATACTTTGCGGCCTAGGGGCTTTCGTCCCGTCAGGTGAGGGACCTGGTGGCCGAGCGGGCATTTCATTTCATTTCCGGCTTGCCGCGCGCCGGCTCGACTCTCACCGCAGCGATTTTGCGGCAGAATCCGCGCTTTCATGCCGGCATGTCGAGCCCGATCGCGTCGCTGTTCGACCACCTGATCGCGCAGGTCTCGGCCGGGTCCGAGCTCTCCACCATGGTCAACGATGCGCAGCGCGCCCGGCTCCTGCGCGGCCTGTTCGACAGCTATTACGCCGATTATCCAGAGCCGGTGATCTTCGACACCAATCGCGCCTGGACGGCGCAACTGCCGGCGCTGATGCGGCTGTTCCCCGAGGCGAAGATCATCTGCTGCGTGCGCGACGTGGCGTGGGTGATGGATTCGCTCGAACGGCAGTACCGCGACAACGCCTTCGAGCACACCCGGCTGTTCAACAATGCGGCGGAGCGCTCGACCGTCTACACCCGCGTCGAGGCGCTGGCCAATGCCAACCGCCTGGTCGGCTTCGCCTGGCACGCGCTGCGCGAGGCCTGTTTCTCGGAATACGCCGAGCGCGTGCTGATCCTCGAATACGATCTCTTGGCGCAGCGTCCGGACGAGGTGTTCGGCCTGGTGTACCAGTTCCTGGGCGAAATGCCGTTCAAGCACGATTTCACCAAGGTCGAATACGACGCGCCGGCATTCGACGCGCAGCTCGGCCTCGACGGCCTGCACCGCGTCCATCCGCAGGTGAAGCCGCGGCCGCGCAAGACCGTGCTGCCGCCGGACCTGTTCAAGCGCTACTCCCAGCTCGCGTTCTGGCGCGACCTGAAGGAATCCAAGGCGTTCCGCATCGTGCGGCAGCCGAGTGCTGAAAAGCAGAACGACGTGATGCCGGGGCCGGCGCAGGCCATCGCGCCGGAAGCCGCACAATGATGCCGTCGTAATCGGCAGGGGAAGGGCAATCGTGGCGACGATAACAGTCACCAATCTCAACGACAACGGCGCCGGCTCGCTGCGGCAGGCGATCGCGGACGCCGGTCCCGGCGACACCATCGATTTTGCCGCCGGTCTCACGGGCGGCACGCTGACCTTAACGAGCGGCGAGCTGGCTATCACCACAGACGTCACCATCGACGGCGACATCACCGGCGACGGTGCGCCCGACATCACCATAGAGGGTGGTTTCAACATCCGCCCGTTCGACATCAGTGCCGGCAACGCGACGCTCAACGGGCTGGCCATCACGGGCGGCAGCGTCAGCAGCAACGGCGGCGGCGTCTATGTCGGCAATGGCGCCGGCCTCGCCGTCACCGACAGCACTATCTCGGGCAACTCCGCCGTGCTGGGCGGCGGCGGCCTCTTTAATAACGGCGGCACCGTCACCCTGACCAACACGACAGTCGAAGGCAACACCGGCGGTTACGGCGGCGGCATCGACAATCACAGCGGCACCCTCGCGCTGACCAACGCCGCGGTGATCTACAACATCGCCGAGGACGGCGGCGACGTCGAGACTGACGGCGGCGCCGTCACGATGACCAACACAACATTGGCGGGCGGCTTCGCCAGGCAGGCGGGCGGCGCCGTCTTCAGCAACGGCGGCACGACGACTCTGACCAGCACGACTCTGACCGGCAATTACGGTGTGTATAGCGGCGGCGCCATTTACGCCAAAGCCGGGACGCTCACGCTGACGAACAGCATCGCGGTCGGCAACGCCGCGCCAGCGGGTCATGACGTTTACACCCATGCCGGCGCCACGGTGGCATTCAGAGGGCCGAGCCTCATCGGCTCCAGCCCGGATGGTTCGGGGACCCTCGATACCAGCAACGGCAGCTATACGCGGATCGACGGCGCCAGCCAAAGCGGGCTGCAACAGGTTTTCGCCGACATCGGCAAGGATGCGGAAACCCACGTGCTGTCCGGGCTGCTCTTTGACAACGGCGGTCTTGTGCCAACGGCCGCCCTCAACCCGGCCGGCGTCGCCATCGGCGCCGGCTCGACCGCCGACCTGCCGGCCGACACGCAGGACCTCAACCACAACAACTCGACCAGCGAGCCGTTGCCGGTCGATGCCCGCAGCTTGCCGCGCGTCACCGGCATCAGCCTCGATCTCGGCGCCTTCCAGCAGCAGGCGCCGCAGAGCTTGGTCGTCACCACGCTCGACGACGGCGCCGTTACGACCAATCCCGACCTCAACAATCTGTCGCTGCGCGAGGCGCTGTTTCTAGCCAACCAGGATCCGACCGACGGCGACACCATCACGTTCGCCCAGGGCTTGGCGGGCGGCACGCTCTATCTGACCCAGGGCCAACTCGACATCAGCGGCAACGTCACCATCGACGGCGACATCAACGGCGACGGCACGCCGGACATTACGATTTCGGCCGATTCCGCCGCGGGCGCCAACGACGCGACCAGCCGCGTGTTCAAAATCCTTGGTTCTGGCGGCGCCCCGGTTTCGGCGGCGCTCGACGGCCTCGTCATCGAGGACGGGTACGCCGGCGGCGCATCCGGCGGCAACATCTTCGTCTATGCCGGCGACAGCTTGAGCCTCGACGGCACCACGGTGAAGGACGGCAAAAGCTTCGACCAGGGCGGCGGCATTTACGCCAGGAGCTACACCTCGGTCACGCTGACCAATTCGACCGTCGCCGGCAACTATGGCCTGGCTGGCGGCGGCGGCGTTCGCGCCGGTCGCTACTCTTCGCTGACGTTGACCAATTCCAGCGTGACAGAAAATACCAGCGATCAAGGAAGCGGCGGCGGACTTTATGCAGGCAAATATACCGCCGCGACGCTGACCAATACGACCTTGGCCGGCAATTACGCCAGGTTTGGCGGCGGACTCTACGGCTTCAGCCACAACACCTTCACGTTCAACGACTCGACGGTGACCGGCAATAAGGCGGAAGATTCCGGTGGCGGCGTATACGTCTTCGGCTCCAGTTCCGTCACGACGCTCGCCAACTCCATCGTCGCCGGCAATGCCGGTTTCGGCAACGATCTGTTCGGCGGTGCGACACCCTCTCCGTTGGTGCTCGAAGGCCACAACATCATCGGATCGACTCCGGCTGACTTCTCAAGCATCAACACCACAAACGGCAGCTACACCAAGATCGACGGCACGAGCTCTGCGGCCTTGCAGACGGTGTTCGCGCAGGTCGGCAACAACCCCGGCACCGGTGTGCTGTCCGGTCTGCCCGCCAACAACGGCGGGCCGGTCGAGACCGTAGCGCTCAACCTGTCCGGCATCGCCGTCGATGCCGGCGTCACCGCCGACCTGCCGGTCGACGCATTCGACCTCAACCACAACGGCAACAGCACTGAACCGCTGCCGGTCGATGCCCGCGGCGCGGCGCGGGTTTCCGGCGCCAGCGTCGACATCGGCGCTTTCGAGGCGCAGGCCACACCAACCAATCTCGTCGTCAGCACGCTCGATGACGAGAGCTACGACGGCGGCGACATCACCGCCGAAACGGCGGACGGCAACGGCCTGTCGCTGCGCGAGGCGCTGACGCTCGCCAACGACGCCGGCGGCAGCCACACCATCACGTTCGACCCGACGCTCTACGGCGGCACGCTGACGCTGAGCCTGGGCCAACTCGTAATCGGCAGCGACGTCACCATCGATGGCGACATCGACGGCAACGGCACGGCCGACATCACCATCGACGGCAACGGTGCCAGCAGGGTGTTCGCCGCCCAGGCGGGCACTTTGACCCTTGACGGACTCGTCGTCTTCGATGGCAGCGCCGATCTTGGCGGCGGGCTCCGCATCTACGGCGGCGCCAGCGTCGACGTGACCGACAGCTACATCAGTGGCAACAACGCCAGCAATTCCGGCGGCGGCATCTATGTGGCGCCAAGCGGCGTTCTCGCCCTGAACAGCAGCCAAGTCGGGAGAAACATAGCCGCCTATGGCGGCGGGATTGATATTGCTTCCGGGTCGGCGACGATCAACAATTCCAACATCTACCTCAACACCGGGTATTCCGACGGCGGCGGGATTCGGACCAACGCCCACGCCACTATCGCGCTCACCAACGCCACCGTATCGGACAACACGACTTCCGGCAGCGGCGGTGGAATTTATGCTACCGGCGGTGGCCTACTTGATCTCACCAACGCGACGTTGACCGGAAACCATAGTGCAGCAGAAGGCGGCGCCATCTTTGGCGATCACGCCGCCTTCCAGCTCACCAATTCGACGCTCACTGGAAATTATGCCTCGTCGGGCGGCGGCCTCTATGCGCAACAGGCCTTCGATGTGACTCTCGCCAATTCGATCGCTGCCGGGAATGCGGCCAGCTCGGCTGCAGCGGGATATGATCTCGTTTTTTCTTCTTCTTCCGGCGCCAAACTGCATTTCTCCGGCCACAACGTCATCGGCTCTACCCCGGCGGATCCCGCCGCCGTCGACACATCGAACGGCAGCTACACGCAGATCGACGGCACGAGCCAGACCGACCTGCAGAAGGTGTTCGCGGAGGTCGGCCGCGATCCCAATACCGGCGTGCTGTCAGGCGTGCTCGCCAACAATGGCGGCGTGGTCGCGACGGTGGCGCTCAATCCGACCGGCATCGCGGTCGATTCCGGCGTCACCGCCGACGCGGTCTACGATGCAGACAGCAATCCCGTTACGCCCGATGTGCCGATCCCGACCGACGCGCGCGGTTTCTCGCGCGTCGCCGGTTCGAGCGTCGACATCGGCGCGTTCGAGCAGCAGGCGCCGCAGAGCTTCGTCGTCACCACGCTCAACGACGAGCTGGATTCGACCAATGCCAACGCCACCATTGCGGATATGGGCGGGCCGAACGACCTGTCGCTGCGCGAGGCGTTGTTTTTGGCCAATGAGGACCCGACGACCGCCGACACCATCACGTTCGCGAATGATTTGTCCGCCGGCACGATCGATCTCACGCTCGGCCAGCTCCAACTCTTCGGCGGTGTCACCATCGACGGCGACATCAACGGCAACAATACGCCGGCCATCACCATCGATGCGGAGGGCTCATCGCGCGTGATCGATGCCCTCTACGGCACCTCGACGATCAACGGACTGGCCATGACCGACGGGTACGGCTTTACCGGCGGCGCGGTGAAGGTCGGCTCTTTGTCTGGTTACGGCAGTGCCGACGTCACCATCTCCAATTCGGCCATCACCGGCAACAACGCCGCCTATGGCGGCGGCATTGCCGTCAACTATGGCAGTTCGCTGCAGCTGACCAACACCTATGTGGCCACCAACTACGCCTATCTGGTCGGCGGCGGCATCGCCAACCAGGGCAGCTTGACGCTGACCAACTCGATCGTGAACGACAACACCTCGGGCTACATCGGCGGCGGCATCGCCAGCGACAACACGCTCACGGTCATCGGCTCGACGCTGTCGAACAATAAGACCGGAGGCGTGGGACCGGGCCTTCCTCCCCACTATTACTATAGAGGGGGCGGCGGTCTCTACAATTCCGGCAGCGCCAGGCTGATCAACACCACGATCTCCGGCAACAAGGGCGGCTACGCCGGTGGCGGCATCTATAACAGCGAAGACCTCACGCTGATCAACGTCACGCTTGCCAACAACAGCGCCGATTACGGCGGCGGTTTGTCGAACGCGGCGTGCGGCTGCGGCAACGTCTCGATCGACGACACGACCATCACCGGCAATGCCGCGACCGGCCACTACGGCGGCGGCGGCATCGCCAATGCCGGCGGCACGCTGACATTGGCGAACAGCATCGTCGCCGGCAACGGCGCCCCCGGTCAGGGACCGGATATTTACGCATATGCTGCGATCACCTATTCGGGCGTCAACCTGTTCTCGCAGCTCGGCATTGGCCGTCTCGGCACCGACATCTACGTCTCGCCGTCCGACCTGGCCCAGGTCTTCAACACCCTGACGACCATCGACCCCGACGGCGTGCCCAATAGCGGCGATGAATTTCTGGCCGGCACCTTGGCCAACAATGGCGGCCCGGTCGAGACCGTGCTGATCAAAGAGCGGGGCGCCGCGCAGAATACCGGCGACAATACCGCGCTGCCGCTCGACCCTGATAATCCGGGCCAGCAGCTGCCGGCCGATGCCCGCGGCGAGACGCGGGTATTCGACGGCACGGTCGATATCGGCGCCCTCGAGCTCCAGGTGCTGCTGACGCCGGTGGTGACGGCGGCGTCGAACATCAATGCCAGCGCCAGTGAGAACTTCACGCCATCCCAGCTGTTCAGCGCCAGCACTTCCGTCGGTGACCCGATCGTTTCCTATGAGGTGCAAGACGAGACCAGCGGACCGAACAACGGCTTCTGGGTGCTCAACGGCGCGGTGCTGCCCAATGGCCAGATCGTCACGCTGTCAGCGGCGCAGCTCGCCGAGCTGAGCTTTGTGGCCGGGTCGGACAGCGCGCCGGTATCGGATACGCTCGAAGTGGCGGCTGCGAATGCGGCAGGCCAGGGCGCGTTCACCACCTTCACGGTGACGGCAGCGCCCCACGAAACGTCGGCGCCGCCGGTGGTGACGGCGGCCAATGAGCTGCAACCCCCTGACCTGACGCTCGCGGCATCGAGCCTATTCTCGGCGACTGCGTCCGGCGGCAACAGCATCGCCAGCTATGAAGTGGAGGACACGACGGCGGGCAGCGGTCACTGGGAGTTTAACGGCGTTGCCGAGCCGACGAATCAGGTAGTGTACGTGACGGCGGCTCAGTTGTCGCAACTGAATTTTGTGACCGGATACGGCAGCGATACGCTGATGGTGCGCGCGAATGACGGCAGTCAGTGGGGCAGTTTCACCAGCTTCACGGTGACAGCGCCGCCGAATCCGCCGCCGCCCCCCGGCACCAGTGCCGACCTGATAACTTTCCGGCCTGCGACCGGCGATTACGCGATCTATGATTTCGTCCACAACGCCACGCCGGCAGTTCATCTGCTGACCGATATCCCGGCGCCGTGGCAGACGGTCGGGCTCGGCAATTTCAGCGGCAGCGGCACCTCCGACATGCTGTTGCGCAACACGACGACCGGCGTCTTCGAGATCGTCGACGTGAGCAACAATAACGCCAGCGCTCCGATTCTGCTGGGCGCTGTCGGCCTGGAATGGCAGGTCGCCGGGTTCGGCGACTTCTCCAGCCATCCGGGCGAGACGGATATGCTGATGCGCAACGTCAACAACGGCAATTTCGAGCTTTACGACTTCAGCAACAACAATGTGCCGTTCGCGACTGCATTGAGCGGCGCCGTCGGTCTCAACCAGCAGGTGTTCGGATTCGGCGATTTCAGCGGCAAGCCGAATGAAACCGACATGCTGATGCGCGACGTCAATACCGACATCGTCGAACTGGTCGATTTCAGCAACAATGCGGTGACGTCGGTCACTCAGCTGGGCGCGCTCGGTTTGGAATGGCAATTCGCCGGCGCGGGTGACTTTTCCAGCCGTCCGGGCGAAACCGACTTGCTGGCACGCAACGCCAACAACGGCGATTTCGAGCTGTACGATTTCCAGAACGGCCAGGTCACGGCGGCGATCGCGCTGGGCAATGCCGGCCTGGAATGGCAGGTGGCGGGGTTCGCCGACTTCAGCGGCAATCCGAACGAAACCGACATGCTGATGCGCAACACGAACACCGGCCAGTTCGAGGTGGTCGATTTCAGCAACAATGCGGTGAGTGCGGTCGTCCTGCTCGGCGACGTCGGCCTGGAGTGGCAGGTGGTCGGCACCGCGCCTTTCCAGGCGACCGCGGGCGCAACGGCCGCGTCGGACCAGAGCCTGAGCCACTCCGCCTCTTCGGCCGCGTCCGATCCGCTTGGGGCGAGCGACTGGCTGACACAGGCCATGCAAGCGGGCGGCGCGGCTAATCAGCCGGCGCCGGCAGGAATGGGTATGGGTGCTGCCCCTGCGGCCGGCACGTCGCCTGTTTCAGGGCCGGGCTTCGACGCCGGAAGCGATCTGCTGGCCGGGGCCGCGCCGGCTGCGTCTTTGGCAATGGCGAACCCTCTGCAGCCTCATACAGGCTGAGTAGCGAGGCCGATCAACTTCGCATTCAAGCCTGAGGGGCCGAGCGCAATCGCGCGTCTCGGCCGGCGCCGTGTCGCGCTTGCACTAGAATATTTTTCTTCCTATAGTGCTATATCTCTAGGTTAACGAAAGATTATTTCGATGGACGCCATCGACCGGAAAATCCTTGCCGTTCTGCAGGAAAACGCCGCCCTGTCGGTGGCCGAGATCGGCTCGCGGGTCGGGCTGTCCTCGACGCCGTGCTGGAAGCGCATTCAGCGGCTCGAGGCCGACGGCGTCATCCAGAAGCGCGTGGCCCTGGTCGATCAGGACAAGATCGGGCTCGGCGTCACCGTATTCGTCTCCATCGAGACCGGCGACCATTCGCAGGACTGGCTCGACCGCTTCGCCAAGGTGGTCGGCGCCATGCCGGAAGTGATGGAGTTTTACCGCATGGCGGGCGACGTCGATTACATGCTGCGCGTCGTCGTGACCGACATCGCCGGCTACGACGCGTTCTACAAGCGTCTGATCGCCGCGGTGCCGCTCACCAACGTCACCTCGCGCTTCGCCATGGAGAAGATCAAATCGACCACGACGCTGCCGGTGCCGTGAGCGGCCGTCGGCGCGTTCGTCAGCGCCGCAGGCCGGGGCCGCCCATGATGATGATGGTGCCGCCGCCGCCAAACCCTGACGCGCCGAGGGGAGCGCCGTCGCCGCCTCCTCCTCCTTTGCTGCTGTTGTCGGGCGGTGTCGCCGCCGCCTGCGCCTGATGGTTGCGCGTCATCGCCTGGTCGAGCGTCTTATCGAAGTAACTGACATCGTCACCGAGCGTGATTCGCTGGAAACATTCCGACGCACAGCTGTAGGTCTCGCGCGCCACGCCGCGATAGACGACGACAGTCGGATCGCTCGGCCCGCGGACCAGGACGTTGTGCTCGGCAAGCACGGCGCCGTTCTTGTCGAGCACGATCACGTTGGTGGCGCCATAGCCCTTGCCGGTGATGACGCCGAGCCCGCCGGGCTGGATCGACAGATCGGCGATCAACGGATCGCCGATCACCACGGTGGCGGCGCGCTCGGGAAGCTTGATGAGCCGGGCTTGGTCGAGGTCGACGGGAATCGCCTCGTTGGGCTGGGCCGAGGCGGCACACGCGACGAGGCACAAAGCGGCCGCCAGACAAACGGCGCGGCCGCTCGCGGCCCCGCCTCGCACGCACCACTGGAACATCGCAGTCTCCGATACGCTACGCGGAATACGACAACTCAACAGGCCCGCCCGCCGACACGGCTTCGGACTTGGCTAATTGACGGCAAATTGGTGAATGAAACGCAAATCCCGGGCGATCGGCAGCACATGCCTTCGCCGGACGACCCCCGAAAACCGTCAGCGCGTGAATGGATGCACGAGCTGCGCGCCAAAACTTTGCGGAAAGCTGCGGTCGGCGATGCCGTAGCGGTCGGGGAGCTCACCCGCCGGCATGTAGAACGTGCCGAACAGGATATCGAGGATCGGAAAAGTCGCGGCGAAATTCTTCTCGCCGCCGCGTTCGGCCGCGGTGTGGTGCCAACGGTGGAAGACCGGACTCGCGATCACGTATTTGAACGGGCCCAGCGTCCAGTCGAGGTTGGCGTGCACGAACGCCGAATGCGCGACGGTCAACGGCCCAAGCACCACGAAGACGTTGGGCGAAATGCCGGCAAACAGCATGACCACGTCGGCCAGCACGCTGCCGAGAAACAGATTGACCGGATGAAACCGCGCCGCCGAGATCCATTCCAGCTCTTCGGACGAATGGTGCACGGCGTGATATTTCCAGAACCGCTTGCCGTGGAACCAGCGGTGCGTCCAATACAGGATGATGTCCTCTCCGATCAGAAAGATCACCGCTTGCGCGGCGAGCGGCAGCGCCGCCAGCGGGCCGTGGCCGTTCTCGTAGAACGCGATGAGCCCGTCACCCGTGGTGATGCCCAGAATGAACGCCGCCGCGGCGATCAACAGGCCGATGCGCAGAAAGCGCGTGATCACCGGAATGAACAGCCAATAGCACAGGTCGGTGACGAGATCGCGCTTACGCCACCACGGCCGGCCGGGATTGCAGGCGGAGAACCACGTCAGCACGGTGAACACCACGGCCAAGGCGATCGAGATCGGCGCGTTCCTGGTGAAAGTCTGGCCGACCACGCTGATGAAGGCCATGAACTCTTGCATCATGTGATGTCCTGGAACCGTTTTGGGCGCCGATTGTTCTGGAGCGGGCGGATCGCCCGAGCTGGATCGCGCAAGCCCGCATAGCGTTCGGTGCCGGCGCCGCGTACGCCGAGATATCGGCCAGGTCGATTAATGGCCGATGAATCCTGGTTTTGCCCGCGAAGGCGAGATGCTGATAGTTGTTCTGAAACAGGTTACTTGAAATCAATGATCCGCTGCTAAGCACGGGCACTGAACAACCTCGATCAAGGTGTGCGGACCCGCCGGAACATCGCGCAGCCGATTTGATCGCCGCCGTTGCGCGCAACACCGTGTTAACTACGTGGCGGGACTACCGGAATGCTGCTGTTTTACGGTATCGGTTTAACTGGCTCGCAATTGTTTGTTGTTAGCGTGCGCGACGATCCAAATGGTCCAAGAATGGCCGTTGGGTCAGCTCAGACAGCCACGTGTGGACCTTAGGAGCCAACCCATGAAGACCCTTGTTTCGCGTTTCGTGAAGGATCAGTCGGGCGCCACGGCCATTGAATACGGCCTGATTGCCGCCGGCATCTCGGTTGCGATCATCGCCGTTGTGCAGGGCCTCGGCTCGAAACTGAACACGACCTTCTCGAGCGTTTCCGGCGCCCTCAAGTAAGCGTCGCTCGTTCGTTGCTGCGAGAGGGCTCCGGTCGGTTCCGGAGCCTTTTCATTTCCGCGCAAACCGCGTTTCAACCACGGCCGTCTACAGATCGAGCGCGATGCTGACCGAAGCGATCGGACTGACGCTGTTCCCCGCCACCATGGCGTTCGCGGCCTCGAGCGATCTGTTTACCATGACGATCGCCAACCGGGTTTCGCTCACTCTGGTGGCCGGGTTTTTTCTGCTCGCGCTGCTGACCGGCATGAGCCCGGCCGCCGTCGGCTGGCATCTCGGCGCCGGCGCCGTGGTGCTGGTCATCAGCTTCGGCCTGTTCAGCTTCGGCTGGATCGGCGGCGGCGACGCCAAGCTCGCGTCGGCCACGGCGCTATGGTTCGGCTTCGCCCATTTGCTCGACTACCTCCTGTACGCGTCGATTTTCGGCGGCGCGCTGACATTGCTGCTGATCCAGTTCCGCATGCTGCCGCTGCCCCGGCTCTTTGCCGGGCGCGAATGGATCGAACGGCTGCACTGCCCTGGCGGCGGCGTGCCCTACGGCATCGCGCTCGCGGCCGCGGCCTTGGTCGTTTATCCGCACACCGAATGGATGGCGGCGCTCGGCCTCTGAGGCTCGGCGGGCGGCAGGCGTAACGCGCAATTAACGCGATTTAGATACGCCTCATTAACCATGCTTTGACGTTTAGCTGCTGGAATCCCGCGCAGGCGACGCCTGCGCCGCAGCGTCTTTTTTGGAAAGTGAAGCGTAATGAAAGCCGCGCGTCTTGTCGTACTCGGGGTCGCCGTCGTCGCGGGCGGCGTGGCTGCGATTCTGGCCGGCAAAGGCCACCAGCCGGAAGCGCCGCCGCCGATGCCTACGCTGGAAACCGTCGAAGTGCTGGTCGCCAAGGTTGACCTGCCGCGCGGCCAATTGATCGAAGGCTCGCAGATCGGCTGGCAGGTTTGGCCAAAAGTTGCGGTCAACCCGAACTTCATCACGAAGGCGGCGCGGCCGAACGCGGCCGAGGAATTCGTGCACGCCATCGTGCGGGTGCAGGTCGCGGCCGGGCAGCCGATCTACAATCCGATGGTGGTGTTCGCCAAGGGCTCCGGCTTCCTGGCGACGATCCTGCCCAAGGGCATGCGCGCGATCGCGATGGATGTGTCGCCGGAAAACGACGTCGCCGGCTTCATCTTGCCCGACGATCACGTCGACGTACTGCTGACGCGGCACGACAAGGTCGCCGAAAAGGCCAACGGTGGCGACAAGGTCGTCAGCGAGTCGGTCTTGCGCAACATCCGCGTGCTCGCGGTCGATCAGACGGTCGAGGAAAAGGCCGGCCAGAAAGTCGCGGTGGCCAAGACGGTGACGCTGCAAGTCACGCCGTCGCAGGCCGAAACGGTGGCGCAGGCGAAAATGCAGGGCACGCTGTCGCTCGTGCTGCGCAGCCTCACCGATTCACCGGACGCCACCGTCGAGGACGACAGCGACGGCGCCAACGTCGCGGCGGCGATCAACACGGTGCGGTTCGGCGTGAGTTCGCTGTCGACGGTGCGTTGAATGCCTGCGGAGGGATCGATTATGGTTTTAGGCAAGGCATTGCGGACCGCGTCGGTCATCGGCGCGCTGCTGACGCTCGGCGCCGCGCACATGATGGCGCGCGCCGCCGAGCTCGCGCCAGGCGAAGCGTCCAGCCAAGTCATCCACGTCGCGGCGAGCGACGTCGGCGCCCGCCCGGTCTCGCTCGGCGTCAGCAAGTCGGTGGTGATCGATCTGCCGGCCGACATCAAGGACGTGCTGGTCGCCGATCCGAAGATCGCCAATGCGGTGGTGCGCTCGGCGCGCCGCGCCTACATCATCGGCATTACCGTCGGCGAGACCAACGTGTTCTTCTTCGATTCCACCGGCCGGCAGATTGCCGGCTTCAACATCGCCGTTACGCGCGGCCTCGATGCGCTCCGCGCCGCGATCCATCAGGCGATTCCAGACGGCGATATCAGACTGGAAAACGTCGGCAGCGCCGTGATGCTGACCGGATCGGTGGCGAACGATGCCGAATCGCAGCAAGCCAACGATATCGCCTCGCATTTCGTCGATCCCAGCGGTTCTTTCGGAGGCTTCGGCTCGTCGAACGCCCCGAAGGTCATCAATGCGCTGATGGTGCGCGGCCGCGATCAGGTCATGCTCAAAGTCACGGTCGCCGAAGTCGAGCGCGATCTGATCAAACAACTCGGCATCGATCTGTCCGGCAACCTCAACTTCGGCACCGCGGTGGTCAATTTCCAGAACCTCAATCAGTTCTCGGCACTCGGACAGGCGCTGAACGAATCGCAGGTCAAGGGCGGCTGGCAAAACATCAGCGCAACGCTGCACGCCATGGAGCAGGCCGGCGTCATCCACACGCTGGCCGAGCCGAGCCTGACCGCGATCTCGGGCGAGACTGCGACCTTCGTGGCCGGCGGCGAATTCCCGGTGCTCAGCGGCTATGCCTGCTCGGCAACGACTGCGGGTTCGCCGCTCACCTGCCAGCCGTCGATCACGTTCAAGAATTTCGGCGTCAGCCTGAATTTCACGCCGGTTGTGCTCTCTGGCGGCCGCATCAGCCTCAAGGTCATGACCGAAGTGTCGGACCTGTCCAGCAACAACGCCATCGTCGTTGCCCAGCCAAACTCGAGCGCAACGGCGACCGTGCCGTCGATCCGCACCCGGCGCGCCGACACCACGGTCGAGCTGCCGTCCGGCGGCTCGCTCGCGCTTGCCGGCATGATCCAGGAATCCACGCGGCACAACATCAACGGCTTCCCGGGCCTGATGCAACTGCCGATCCTCGGGACGCTGTTCAAGAGCAACGACTACATCAATCAGCGCACCGAGCTGATGGTTCTGGTGACGCCCTACATCGTGCGCGCCGTCGCCAGCAAAGATCTGTCGCGGCCCGACGACGGCTTCGCCGATCCGAGCGATCCGGCGCAGGTTCTGCTCGGCCGCTTCAACCGCATCTACGGCGTCGGCGGCAAGGTCGAAGCGCCCGACGCCTATCACGGCAAATACGGCTTTATCCTCGATTGACGAACGCCGCAGGGGACCCTCAATGCATCACTCCCGCACCATGATGGACGGTCGCGCCGGTCGCGCGGCGTGGCTCGTGCGGGCGGCGTTCGCCGTCGGCGGCCTCGCCGTGCTGTGCGGCTGCAACACCGACCAGAGGATAACCGGCGCGCCCGCCGTGCCGTACGACTACCGCCTCCGCCACCCGATCTCGATCACCGAGAAGGAGCACGGCATGAAGCTGTTCGTCGGCGTCAATCGCGGTTCGTTGACGCCGGCGCAGCGCGCCGAGGTTCTGGCGTTCGCCCAATCGTGGCGCGACGAGGCGACCGGCGGGGTCGTCATCGACGTGCCGGTCGGCACGCTCAACGAGCGCAGCTCCGGCCAGGCGCTGCGCGAAATCCAGTCGATCCTCGCCGCCACCGGCGTGCCGCCGGCGAGCATGGCGATCCGCAACTATCGCGCCACGGAGCAAGCGCTGGCGCCCGTGCGCATCACCTATGCGCGCATGGCCGCGCAAGCCGGTCCCTGCGGCATGTGGCCCGAAGACATCGGGCCGAGCCTGAACCGCGACTACAATGAAAATCAGCCGCCGTGGAATTACGGCTGCGCGACGCAGCGCAACCTCGCCGCCATGGTCGAGAATCCCGCCGATCTGGTGCAGCCGCGCGCCGAGACTGGGGGCTACGTGACCACGATGCGGCGCGCGACCGTCCTGGAGAAATACCGCACCGGCCAGGGCAGCGCCACGACTTACACCAACAGCAGTGTCACCGCGGGCAGGATCACCACTATCGGGCAGTGACGCGAAACACCATGCGACAAGCAAGCCAAGCGAACTTCGAAGAGCCCGCGCCGGCCGACATTGTCGGCCGCGACGAGCAGATCGCGCCGGCGCCACGCGTCTCGGTGCAGGCGTTCTGCGAAACCGTCGACACCGCCGCCGCCGTGCAGGCCGCCGGCGAAGACCGCCGCATGGCCAAGGCGCATTTGCGCATCCAGATGGGCGGCCTGACCGCCGCCATCGAAGCCTATCAGAGCGCACCGACGCCCAACGTCATCATCCTGGAATCCGAAAACCGCGACGACGACATTCTGGGCGCACTCGACAAGCTTGCCGAGCACTGCGATCCCGGCACGCGCGTGGTCGTCGTCGCCCGCGCCAATGACGTGATGCTCTATCGCGAGCTGGTCCGCCGCGGCGTCAGCGATTATCTGATCGCGCCGGTCGGCGCGCTCGACGTGGTGCGCTCGGTGTGCGGGTTGTACTCGGCGCCGGACGCCAAGCGGGTCGGCCGCATCATCGCGGTGGTCGGCTCCAAAGGCGGCGTCGGCGCCTCGACGATTGCCCACAACATCGCCTTCAGCATCGCCCGCGATCAGGCGCTCGACGCGGTCGTCACCGATCTCGATCTCGCCTTCGGTACCGCCGGTCTCGACTTCAACCAGGACCCCCCGCAAGGCATCGCCGAAGCGGTGTTCTCGCCGGACCGCATAGACCACGCCTTCGTCGACCGGCTGCTGTCCAAATGCACCGATCATTTGAGCCTGCTCGCCGCTCCGGCGACGCTCGACCGCGTCTACGATTTCGGCGCCGACGCATTCGAGGCCATCTTCGACTCGCTGCGCTCCACCGTGCCCTGCGCCGTGCTCGACGTGCCGCACCAATGGGCCGGGTGGACCAAACAGACCCTGATCGCCGCCGACGACATCCTCATCGTCGCCACGCCCGATCTCGCCAATCTGCGCAACGCCAAGAACATCTACGATCTGCTCAAGGCGTCGCGGCCGAACGATCACCGGCCGCTGTACTGCCTCAACCAGGTCGGCGTGCCGAAGCGTCCCGAGATCAAGGCGGCCGACTTCGCCAAGGCGCTGGAGGCGGAGCCGATCGCGGTCATTCCGTTCGAGCCGCAGCTGTTCGGCGCCGCCGCCAATAACGGCCAGATGATCGCCGAGATTTCGGCGAACCACCGCACCGCCGAAATGTTCCGCGACCTCGGCCGGCTGCTCACCGGACGAGGTGAGCCGAAGAAACAGCGCGGCGGCATCCTGTCGCCGCTGATCGCAAAACTGTTGCGCTAGGCGCATGAGATAGTGGAGTTGCGTCGTGTTTGGTAAGCGTCCCACCAACGGAAGTCCCGCGGTCCTCGAACAAGAGCCGGCGCCGCGGCCGGCAGCGCCGCCGCCGCCGAGCGCCGCCGCGGCAGCCGCGACCGACCCGGGCCGTACGCCGTTTCCGTCCGCCGGGCTCGGTGCGCCGCTGGTCGGCGCGCCGACGTCGAAGCCCAATGTGGGCGGCCAGAAGTCGCCGCCGCCGGCCATCCCGAGCGCGATCGATGCGCGGCGCTCGGAAAGCTACTACGAAGTCAAGGGTACGATCTTCGGCGCGCTGATCGAGGCGATCGACCTCGCCCAATTGGCCAAGCTCGACGCCGATTCGGCGCGCGAGGAAATCCGCGACATCGTCAACGAGATCATCGCGATCAAGAACATCGTGATGTCGATCTCCGAGCAGGAGGACCTGCTCGACGATATCTGCAACGACGTGCTCGGCTACGGGCCGCTCGAGCCGCTGTTGGCGCGCGACGAGATCGCCGACATCATGGTGAACGGCTCCGGCACGGTCTACATCGAAGTCGGCGGCAAGATTCAGAAGACCGGCATCCGCTTCCGCGACAATCAGCAATTGCTCAATATCTGCCAGCGCATCGTCAGCCAGGTCGGCCGCCGCGTCGACGAATCCTCGCCGATCTGCGACGCGCGCCTGCCCGACGGCTCGCGCGTCAACGCCATCGTGCCGCCGCTCGCCATCGACGGCCCGGCGCTCACCATCCGCAAATTCCGCAAGGACAAGCTGACGCTCGATCAGCTGGTCAAGTACGGCTCGGTGTCGCCGGAAGGCGCCGAGATCCTCAAGGTGGTCGGCCGCTGCCGCGTCAATACGCTGATCTCCGGCGGCACCGGTTCGGGCAAGACCACGCTGCTCAACTGCCTGACCTGCTTCATCGACGACGACGAGCGCATCATCACCTGCGAAGACGCCGCCGAATTGCAACTGCAGCAGCCGCATGTGGTGCGGCTGGAAACCCGGCCGCCGAACCTGGAAGGCGAAGGCCAGGTCACGATGCGCGATCTGGTCAAGAACTGCCTGCGCATGCGGCCGGAACGCATCATCGTCGGCGAGGTGCGCGGCCCCGAGGCGTTCGACCTTCTGCAGGCGATGAACACCGGCCACGACGGCTCGATGGGCACGCTGCACGCCAACATGCCGCGCGAGGCGCTGTCGCGTATCGAATCGATGATCACCATGGGCGGCTACGCGCTGCCCTCGCGCACCATCCGCGAGATGATCTGCGGCTCGATCGACGTCGTCATCCAGGCCGCGCGCTTGCGCGACGGCTCGCGCCGCATCACCCACATCACCGAGGTGATGGGCATGGAAGGCGACGTCATCATCACCCAGGACCTCTACGTCTATGAGCTCCTCGGCGAGGACGCCCAGGGCAACATCATCGGCCGGCACCGTTCGACCGGCATCGGCCGGCCGAAGTTCTGGGAGCGGGCGCGCTATTACGGCGAGGAGACGCGCCTTGCCGCGGCGCTCGACGCCGCCGAGATCGCCGACGAGCCGATGCGCAACTGAGAACCGTGACGCTGCGATGCAGACCTACGCCGTATTCTTTCTGGTAGCACTGGCGATCGGCGGGGTCGCCTGGGTCTTCGTTTATCCGATCCTGTCCGGAGAGCGGAAAGCTGAGCGGCGCATGGCGAGCGTCGCGCGTGCCGAGCCGATCGCGCGGCCGACCCGCGCCTCGCAGAAATCGCGGCGCGAGCAGGTCGAAGGCACGCTCAAAGAGCTCGAAGACCGACAGAAAAAGAGCAAACGCGTGCCGCTGGCGGCGCGCATCGCCCAGGCCGGGCTGCGCTGGTCGAAGCGCACCTTCTTCATTATCGCCGCCGGCCTTGGCATCGCCGCGTTCATGACGGCGTTTGTGTTCGGCGCCGGTTTGCTGCCGGCGCTGGGGTTCGGCTTCGCGGCCGGCGCCGGGCTGCCGCTTTGGCTGCTGAAATTCCTAAAAAAGCGGCGCGAAGCGCGCTTTCTGGAGGCGCTACCCGATGCCGTCGACCTCATCGTGCGCGGCATCAAGGCCGGCCTGCCGCTCCTTGACAGCTTGCGGATGATCGCCAGCGAAGCACCTGAGCCGGTGCGCAGCGAGTTTCGCTCGATCATCGAGACGCAGACCGTCGGCATCCCGCTCGGCGAGGCCTGCATGAAGCTCTACGAGCGCATGCCGCTGGCGGAGGCGAACTTCTTCGGCATCGTGATCTCGGTTCAGCAGCGCTCCGGCGGCAATCTGTCGGAGGCGCTCGGCAACCTGTCGCGGGTGCTGCGCGACCGCAAGAAGATGAAGGCCAAGATCAAGGCGATGTCGATGGAAGCGAAGGCTTCGGCCAGCATCATCGGCGCGCTGCCGATCGTTGTGATGACCTTGGTCTGGCTGACCAGCCCCGGTTACATCGAGCTGTTGTGGACCGAGCAGCTCGGCCGCCTGATGCTGGCCGGCTGTGGGACCTGGATGTTCATCGGCGTCATGGTGATGCGCAAAATGATCAACTTCGATTTCTAAAGCGGCGGCGATGGACTTTTTCCTGGAACAAATCTTCACCGTGCAGGTCCTCACCATGGCGTTTGCCGCCGTGGCGGCCGGCGCCACGGTGCTCACGCTGGCGATGCCGCTGTTTGCTCCCGACACGCTGAACAAGCGCATGAAGGCGGTGGCGCTGGAGCGCGAAAAGATCCGCCAGCGCGAACGCGAGCGCCTGGCGCAGGGCAGCCGGGCGTCGCTACGGCAGTCGCCGCGCATGTACATGAAACGCGTGGTCGATAATCTCGACCTCAACAAGTGGCTTGGCCAGGAGCAGGCGCGAACCCTGCTGATGCAAGCCGGCTATCGCGGGCATGCGCCCTACATCACCTACCTGTTCTTCCGGCTGGCCATGCCGATCGTCATGTTGTTCGCGTCGCTGTTCTACATCTTCGTGGTGCTGCAGCTCGACTACCCGCCGATGATGAAGATCGCGATGTCGATCGGCTGCGCCTATCTGGGCATGCAGTCGCCGAACATCTACCTGAAAAACCAGATTGCGCGACGGCAGCTCCAGATCAAGCGGGCGTTCCCCGATGCGCTCGACCTGATGCTGATCTGCGTCGAATCCGGCATGTCGGTCGAGGCGGCGTTTCGCAAGGTGAGCGAGGAGATCGGCTCGCAATCGGTGGCGCTCGCCGAGGAGCTGACGCTGACCACCGCCGAATTGTCCTATCTGCCGGAACGGCGCCAGGCCTACGAGAACCTGGGACGGCGCACCGGAATCGAGGGCGTGCGCGCAGTGTGCATGGCGCTGCAGCAGGCCGAACGGCACGGCACGCCGCTCGGCACCACGCTACGCGTGCTGGCTCAGGAAAATCGCGACATGCGCATGTCGGAAGCCGAGAAGAAGGCCGCCGGCCTGCCGCCGAAGCTCACCGTGCCGATGATCCTGTTCTTCCTGCCGGTGCTGTTCGTGGTCATTCTCGGTCCCGCCGCCATCCGGGTCATGGGGCTGCGGTAGGAGCGAGTGGCGAAATGGCGAGTGGCGAATAGGGAAGGGCTTCTTCAGAGTCTGGCTTGGCGAAATTCGCTAATCGCCATTCGCCATTCGCCCAAGATCCGGACGCACGCGCGCGTTGGCGAGCGGCTTCTGCATCGTGCTCTTTTGCGCCAGCATCTGCCGCAAGTATGAGACGTTGGCGGCGGCCTGATCGGCCGGCAGGTCGGCGCGGGCGATGGTTTCGGCTTCGGCGAAGCGGCCCTCCAGCCCGACCACCAGCGCCAAATTCTGTCGCACCCGCGGATCGACCGGCTGATGCGCCGCGGCGCGGCGCAGCGCTTCCTCGGCCTTCGGCAGGTCGTGCGACAGCGCGTAGGACAGGCCGAGGTTCGACAACACCGACGGCTCGTCGGGAACGATCTTGAGCGCGGTGAGATAGAAGCGCTGCGCGTCGCCGTGCTGACCCATCTGATCGAGCGCGGCGCCCTGCGCGGAAAGAATGCGCCAATCGGGCTGATCGGGCGAGTGCGCGCGGCCGAGCACGTCGAAGGCCTGCTTGTAATCGCCGCTGTCGGCCAGCGCGCGGCCGTACTCGCCGAGCACGGTCTTGTTGTGCGGGTTGCTGATCGAGACGCGCTGCAGCACCGCGAGCGCCTGGGCGCGCTGCCCGGTGGCGCGCAGCGCCTGGGCATAGTGCAGCGCCACGTCGACATTGTTCGGATCGGCACGATATTGCGGGCCGTAGACCGCCAGATCGCGCCGCCAGTCGCCGTCGGAGCGGCTGTCCAGGGGCGCGAGCCCGACCGAGCCGGTGGTCGCCGTGCTCTGGGTGGTCTGGCATCCCGCCGCCGTCGCGGCGATCGTGACGACGAGCGCGGCCGAGGCCAACAGGCGCGCGGAGTGGGATCGGGTCAAACGCATCTCATCGCCGCAATGATGCTGCCGAACTGGTGCCGACGCGCTGCCGATGCCGGCGGCGCGCGGAGAGCGGGTTTGGCTGAGCAGTAATCCGTTAACCCTAATGCGACGTTAACGGAGCCGGCCGGTGCGGCGCGCGGGCGGGGCTGGCCGGACCGCCTAGTCGTACACGGTGTCGATGTAGTGCTCGGAATCGACCACGGCCTCGATGACGGTCGGGCCATCGGCGGTCAGCGCCTGCCGCACCGCTGCTTCCAAATCCTCGGCGTCGCGCACGCCGCGCGCCGGCACGCCGAAATAATGCGCCGGCGGCTCGCGATACTCTTCTTCCTGCAGCTCGGTGCCGTACAGCGGGAATTGGCGGCGGATCTGTTTGACCTTGATCAGCGCCAGCCAGCGATCGTCGAGCACCACGATGGGAAGTGCGAGCTTATGCCGTTTCGCCACCGCGACCTCGCCGCAGGTCATCTGAAAGCAGCCGTCACCGATCAAGCAGACCACCGGCAGGTCGGGCCGCGCCAGCTTGGCGGCGATGGCGGCCGGCAGGCCAAAACCCATGGACGACCAGCCGTTGGTGATTAGAAACGTCTTCGGCGCATGGGCCGGCCACTGGCTGGCGATCTGATGGGTGTGGGCGCCGACGTCGAAGGCGAGCACGCCGTCGTGCGGCAGCGCGCGGCGGACCGCATCGATTGCGGCATGCGCAGTGAAGCTGCCGTTGCCCGGCCGCAGCGCCGACTGAAAGGCGCTGCGATGCGCAGCGATCTCCCCTTCGCGCGTCGTCCACGTCTGTTGCAAAGCAGAACGCGGCGGCGCCAATTCAACCAGCGAGGATTTGAGGTCGCCGATCACCTGATGGACGAGCTGCACGGAGGGCGCAATATCGGCCGGCTCGATGTCGATATGGACGAGCGGCAAGTCGCCGATCCACGCTTCGTACTCCACCTCGATGGTGTCGTAGCCCAGTCCGACGATCAGGTCGGCCGAGCGCAGGAATTTGCGCTGCACCTGACGGCAGGCGCGCTCGATGCAGCCAAGCGAAAGGCGATGATCCTCATCGAGGAGGCCTTTGGCCATCGTGGTGGTGGCAAACGGCAAATTATAGTGTTTGATGACCCGTTGCAGCGCTTCGGGATCGCGCAGCCGCATCGCCGACGCGCCGATGACGGCGATCGGGCGGCGCGCCGCGGCGATGAGTTCGCTGGCGCGGGCGATTGCCGCGGCATCGGCGCGCGGCAGCGGCGCCGGCGCGGTGAGTGTAGCAACGTCAGGTACCGTCTCGTTGGTCGGCGCCAGCGCCACGTCCTCGGGCAGATCGAGATGCACCGGCCCTTGCGGTTCGGACAGCGCAAGCCGAATGGCTTCGACCAGCGCTGCGCCGATCTCGCCGCGGCGCAGCGGCAACGTCGCCTTGGTGATCGGCTTGAACAAGGCGTGATGATCGATCCACATCTGGATGCGGCGGCCGAGCTGATCGGTATTGAGATTGCAGGTGATGGCGATGAGCGGCGAGCGATCAAGCCAGGCATTGCCGATGCCGGTCGCCAGATTGGTCGCGCCCGGTCCGAGGGTGGCGAGGCAAAATCCCGGCGCGCCGGTCAGCCGGCCGGTGACGTCGGCGGCAAAGCCGGCGGAACCCTCATGCGCGGTCAGCACGAAGTCGATGCCGCCCCGGCGCATCGCCTCGATCAGCGGCAGCACGTTGCCGCTCGGGATGCCGAAGCCGCGCGCGATACCGGCGGTTTTGAGCGTGGCGACGATCAGATCGGCATTGTTCATGGTGGGACAGGGCCTCGTGGGGCTCGCGTTATGCCACACTTCCGAGCCGGCCCGAAAGTTGTTAGCCTTGCGGCTCGGCACGCGGGACTTTCTCATGCAAGCCAAAGCTGTTGCGCCGCTCCGTACCGCGGCGCCGTGCGTCGCTTTATCCGCGCGCCAAGGAAGGACCATGAAGCTTATTGCACTCGCGCTCGCCGTGCTGGCGTCGTTCGCATCGGCGGCAGCCGCCGATCCGGTCGCGGACTTTTATGCCGGCAAGACGCTGCGCATGCTGGTCGGCTACGGACCGGGCGGCGGCTACGACATCTATGGCCGGCTGGTCGCCGAGTTCTTGCCGAAATATCTGGCCGGCCATCCGGCGATCGTGACCGAGAACATGCCGGGAGCCGGCAGTTTCGCCGCGGCCAAGTACATGGTCACCGTGGCGCCGCGCGACGGCACGGTGCTCGGCAGTCTCGCCCAAACCTTTCCGCTCAACAGCGCGGTCGGCGGCGCCAACAAGACCAACGCCGCGGAGTTCCGCTATATCGGCCGCGCCACCACCAACATCGACGTCGGCGCAGCGCTCGCCTCGAGTGGCATCAAATCGTTCGCCGATGTGCGCGCCAAGACCTATACGGTCGGCGCCTCGGGCCGCGGCTCGACCACCGACATCTATCCGGAGGCGCTCAACGCCTACGGCGGCACCAAGTTCAAGATCGTGCTCGGCTACAAGGGCACCGCCGAGATTCTGCTCGCCATGGATCGCGGCGAGGTCGACGTCGAGGGCGCCTATGGGCTGCCCGGCATGCTGGTGACCCATCCGGACTGGATCGACCAGGGCAAGGCGGTGCTGCTCTATCAGGCGGCTTTGAAACGCAGCCCGCTGTTGCCGAACGTGCCGACGCTGGCCGAACTCGCAGTGTCCGACGAAGGCCGCACCATCCTGCGCGCCATCGCCTCGACCGCCGAAATCGGCCGCGCCATCATCGCCGGCCCCGGCGTGCCGGCGGACCGGCTTGCCGCCTTGCGCGAGGCGTTTACGCAGATGGTGAAGGATCCCGTGTTCGTTGCCGCCTGCGAGAAGCGTCATCTGATGCTCGATCCGGCCAGCGGCGAAGAAATGGACGCGATCGTGCGCGAAACGTTTGCGCTGCCGCAGGCGACCCGCGCCACGATCGGCGCCATGCTGGGGCAAAAGTAAGCCACGTCTCACGCTTTTAGTTCACAGGAGCACGCTTGATGTACCGGCTGATGGTCGCCGATCTGGATTCGCCGTCGTATTTCGTCGCCGCGGCGGCGGTCGAGCTTGGTTTCTTCAAGGAGGAGGGCGTCGAGACCGAACTGGTGCGCGATTTCGGCGCGCTCAACGGGCCGGAAACGATGCGCGACGGCGCGCTGCATTTCTTCGGCGGCCCCGCCTACGCGGCGACCCGCGCATTCCCGGCCTGGAAGGGCGCCAAGCTTCTGTGCGCGCTGTCGCAATATTCCTATTGGTTCTTGGCGGTGCGCGCCGATCTCGACGTCAAGCGCGGCGACATCGATGCGCTCAAGGGCCTGCGGCTGTCGGCCTCGCCGCCGTGGCCGATCCTCAGTCTCAAATACCTGCTGACCGAAGCCGGCATCGATTTCGCGCGCGACAAGGTCGAGCTGGTGCCGGCCCAGCCCGGCAAGGACTGGAACCAAGGCCACGTCGGCATCGTCGCCATCCAGGAAGGCGTCGCCGACGGCTATTGGGGCAACGGCATGCGTGTCGCGCTCGGCGAAAAGCTCGGCGTCGCCAAGCTGCATCTCGACCTGCGCCGCGGCGACGGCCCGCCCGGCGCGCGCTTCTATAATTTCGCCGCGCTGACGACCAGCGAGCGCTTGATTGCCGAGCATCCGGAGGCCGCCGCCGGCGCGGTGCGCGCCATCGTCAAGACCCAGAAGGCGCTCGCCGCCGATCCGTCGCTCGCCGCAGGGATCGGCGAACGCATCTTCCCCGCCGAGGAAGCGCCGCTGATCGCCGAGCTCATTCGCCGCGACACGCCGTTCTACCAGGCGCAGATTACGCGCGAGGCCGTCGACGGGCTGAACAAATTTGCCATCGCCATCGGCATCGTCAAGGAGCCGGTGGCTTACGATGCGCTGGTGGCGACGCAGTTTCGGGATTTGTGGAACGGGTAATCCGTCATTGCGAGCGAAGCGAAGCAATCCAGGAGCTGGTGAACCGACTCCTGGATTGCTTCGTCGCCCTTCGAGCTCCTCGCAATGACGTGTAGCGCCTCTCACACCGATGCGTGCGCGACTCCGGCCTTGGCCTTGAGCGCGTCGCCGGCGGCTTCGTAAAAGCTCGCGCCTTCGGGGAGCACGATGGACGCCGAGCGCACCGCGTGGGTCGCCGGGTCGATGCCGTCGGGCTCGTCGCCGCGCGTCACCGCCTGCACGGCTTTGCGCAGGCGTGCCCGCGCCATGATGACGCCGTTGTCGGTCGAGACCAGATTTTCCTTGCTGCGATCCTGGATCGGGCCGCAGCTCTCCTGGATCGCGGCGTCCTGCATGGCGATGCCTTTGACGCCGCTGTACGACTTGTGATGCCGCTGCGCGAGGCGGTCGATCATGTAGTCGTTGTCTTTGTTGATCACCGGGCGGAACGAGCCGGGAATGAGATTGACGTGAATGCCGCCGCCGTGACTCATGGTGTCGAGCTCGTGCGCGCTAAGCGGCCGCGCCGGATGATAGGTGAAGCACCACACCATGCAGTTCTCGTCGTCGACCGGCACGAAGGCGTGGCCGTTGAGTGCGTTGTCGCCGTAGGGCGGGATCATGGTGTGGAACGGCATGACCCATTGGGTGATGCGCCAGTACAGATGGCCGGGCGTCGCCGGCCGGCGTACGCCGATCACCATGCCGCCCTTGTTCTCCACCACTTCGAAGCGGACATTGGTCTCGCGGGTGAACTCCGCGCCCTGGCTCACATGCAGCGGATCGCTGCGCAGATCGTGGCGGTGCAGGAACGACACGTGCACGGAGTCGATGCCGCCTTCGAGCGCCTGCAGCCAGTTGCATTCCTGGGTGCGCTTGGTGACGAAGCGGTGCGCGGGCGCGATGGTGGCCCATTCGAAATTCGGCAGCGGCGGCTTCTTGTCGGCCGGGCCCATGTAGATCCAGATCACGTCGCCGATCTCGACGCACGGATATGACGTGAGCTTGATCTTGTTGCAGAAGCCGCTCTCGACCGGCTCCGACGGCACCTCGATGCACTGGCCGGTGACGTCGTACTTCCAGCCGTGATAAGGGCAGCGCAGGCCGTGCTCCTCGTTCCGGCCGAACCACAGCGACACGCCGCGATGGGCGCAGAACTCGTCCATCACGCCGACGCGTCCGGCGGTATCGCGGAACGCCAAGAGCCGCTCGCCCAAGAGCTTGACCCGCACCGGCGGACAATCCGGCTCCGGGATTTCCGCTGCCAGCAGCGCCGGAATCCAGTAGCGCCGCATCAGGTCGCCCATCGGGGTGCCGGGACCGGTCAGGGTGAGAAAGTCGTTCAACTCGGGAGTGGTCATAACGAGACTCGCGTCAGATGTTCATGGAAGAGTACTAATTATACGGGCCATGATCTCCGTTTGGGCTTGCGGATCAAATTCCTCATACAATGTGTTGTTCTGCACATTGTTTTTCCCCGATCTTGGTGGAAGTGTGAACGTCGTCGTTGACGCCCACCGAACGTTTCGTCCGCAATGCACCAATCCGCCACTATTCGCATCATCGCGGATTTGGTCGTCAATTATTAAACCTATCGCCTTGACGGTGATGTTTTGACCGGGGCGTGCAGCCTTGATGTATACAATGTCGCCGACTTTCAATGATCGCATGAACTGATGCAAGTCAGCCGCACGGTTGTACGACCAGCCGACGCCCACCAAATTATTCGCTATGAAGCTAGAACTGACGTCGTCCTCATAGAATGCGCCTACACCGTAGATCGCCATAGCGGTTTCCTCTGGGCTAGCCGGCTAGCAATATTCTATCGCATCAAGTAGCGATAGACCTAGATAATGTGCTGACCCTGCCGACAAAGCGGCGACGAAGCTTTGTAAGTTTGGCTCAGATCCTGGAGCTGCACCCATGACCACGCTCGTCCGCCATCATTCGCATTGGGGCGCGTTTCTGGCCGAGGTCGAGGATGGCAAGGTCGTCGGCGTGCGGCCGTTCGAGCGCGATCCGGAACCCTCGCCCTTGATCGAGGCAGTGCCGGCGGCGGTGCATTCGAAACTTCGGGTGGCGCAGCCGGTGGTGCGCGAGGGCTGGCGCAAGGGAGGGGCGGGCAGCGGCGCGGGCCGCGGCCGTGAGCGCTTCATGCCGGTGTCGTGGGACGAGGCGCTCGATCTGGTCGCCGGCGAGCTCGATCGCGTGCGCCGCGATTTCGGCCACGACGCCATCATGGCCGGCTCGCAGGGCTGGGGCTCGGCCGGCATCTTTCATGAGGCGCGCGGCCAGCTGCGCCGCTTCATGGCGGCGTTCGGCGGCTTCGTCGATCAGGCCTCCAATTACAGTTTTGGCACCGCGTTGGTGTTTCTGCCGCACGTGCTCGGCAGTGCCCAATCTGTCACCGGGCCGCTCACCTCGTGGTCGTCGATCGCGCGGCATTCGCAGCTGATGGTGCTGTTCGGCGGTGCCAATCCGAAAAACATGCAGGTCACCAAAGGCGGCTGCGGCGCGCATGGCATCGGCAATGCGCTCGCCGAAGTGGCGCGCGCCGGCGTCAAGGTGATCAACGTCAGCCCGATCCGCGAGGATGGGCCGCAAGCCGTGGCGCCCGAATGGCTGCCGATCCGGCCCGGCAGCGACACCGCATTGTTGCTCGCGCTCGCCCACACGCTGGTCGCCGAGGGCCGGCACGATCGCGAATTTCTAGCGCGCTACTGCACCGGCTTCGAGCGCGTGCAGGCTTATCTGATGGGCGAAAGCGACGGCCAGCCGAAGGACGCCGACTGGGCGGCGCCGCTCACCGACATTCCGGCCGACACGATCCGCGCGCTGGCGCGCCGCATGGCGTCGTGCCGCACCATGCTCAATGCGTCATGGTCGCTGCAGCGCGCTGATCACGGCGAGCAGCCGTACTGGGCGGTGATTTTGCTGGCGTCCTGCCTCGGCCAGATCGGCCTGCCGGGCGGCGGCTTTGGTTTCGGCTATGGCTCGGCGAGCGGCATTGCCGAGCCGCCGCTCGCCTTCAAGGCGCCGTCCATGGAAGGCCTCGCCAATCCGCTCGGCCGCGCCATTCCGGCAGCGCGCATCGCCCAGTGCCTCGCGCATCCCGGCGCGCCATACGACTTCAACGGCCGCAGGGGCACCTACCCGGACATCAAGCTGGTGTATTGGGCCGGCGGCAATCCGTTCCACCATCATCAGGATACCAATCACCTGCGTGCGGCGTGGCAAAAGCCGCAGACCATTATCGTGCACGAGCCGTGGTGGACCGCGACAGCGCGCCACGCCGACATCGTGCTGCCGGCGACCACTACGCTCGAGCGCAACGACATGGGCGGCGCCCAGCGCGATCGCTTCGTCATCGCCATGCACAAGGCGGTCGAGTCGATCGGCGAGGCGCGCGACGATTTTGCGATCTTCAGCGATCTCGCGCGCCGGCTCGGCTGCGAGGAAACCTACACCGCCGGCCGCGACGCGATGGGTTGGCTGCGCCACCTCTACGACAGCTGGCGCGACGGCGTGCGCAGCAACGCGGCGTCGATCCCCGACTTCGACCGCTTCTGGCAGGACGGCGTTCTTGAAATTCCGCCCGGCGCCGACGAGTACGTGCTGTTATCGAATTTCCGCGCCGATCCTGAGCGCAACAAGCTGGCGACGCCGTCCGGCCGCATCGAGCTTTATTCGGAGAAGATCGCGGGCTTCGGTTACGACAATTGTCCGCCGCACGCGAGCTGGATCGAGCCGTCGGAATGGCTCGGCGCGCGCTCGGCCGGCGCCTATCCGCTGCACCTGGTTTCGAGCCAGCCGCGCTTTCGCCTGCACAGCCAGATGGATTCCGGCCCGGTCGCGGCGCGCGGCAAGGTCGGCGGCCGCGAGGCGGTGGCACTGCATCCCGACGACGCGCAGGCCCGCGGCATCAAAGACGGCGATGTGGTGCGCGTCTTCAACGCGCGCGGCGCCTGCCTCGCCGGCGCGGTGCTCACCGACACGTTGTCGCCCGGCGTCGCCAAGCTGTCGTGCGGCGCCTGGTACGATCCGGCCGAGAACACCGACGGCGCGCTGTGCGCCCACGGCAACGCCAACATGCTCACGCACGACCGCGGCACGTCAAAACTCAGCCAAGGCCCGTCAAGCGGCACCAACATGGTCGAGATCGAATTGTGGACCGGCGCCCCGCCGCCGCTGCGCATCCACGAGCCGCCGGCGATCGCGGCGTCGGCGTAACGGACATCGGCTGATGTGAATTGCTGTAGGGTGACGGGTCGTATTCCGACCGCAGGTTGGGTGCTCGGGTGGCGGCAGCCGACCTACTTTTACAAAACTGCACAGACCTTACGGATTGGCGCTTTAAACCAAAGTGTACCAGATACAAATCTGGCATTCCCCTTTTACCGTGCACACATCCGTCGCGGCCGTCGTCGCCATGCGTGGCAATTTGCCCTTGCGGACCGATCACGCCGGGCGCCGCGACCCGTGTTGTTCGTTCTCAGGAGAAGATCGATGATCAGCAAGTCAAAACTTGGCGCGACATTTGGTGCGATCGCCTTCATTGCCGCAACGGGCCTTGCGTCCCCGTCATTCGCGGCCGGCCCTTACGACCAGGGGTACACGGGCGGCGGCAGCGCGGGTTACAATCACCACGTCGCCACCGATTATAAGTTGAAGCACCATCCTAAGCACCGCGCCGCGCCCCACAACAACAAATAAGATAATTTCAGTTTCACAGGGAGCTTCCGTGGCCTGGTCCATGCTCAACCAGATTACGGAGGCGCTCTGACGCAAACCGCCAGTTGGACAATGCCAAGCTGGTAGGTGTGGTCGAGGTTTGGCGCAGGGGTTCGAGAAAAGCAGGGTGACGCCATCGTGGCTCTGCCCTCTGATCTATTCGCCTGCGGAAGCGGTGCAGCGAATACTGCGCGATCTCTACGCAACTGCCGCAGGCGCAATGCCAACGTATCGCGCTGCCGCAGATAACCACTTGTCGACAATTGTGGCGCACACCTCGATCGGTGGCTGACGTGCCTGCGTCCCGGATTGCCGCGCCACCGTTGCGTGAACGGCACTAGCGCCGGCGATCTCAAAACGCTCCGTTTCCGTCGCGGCCGTGCGCCGCACCGAGTCATCGAACGATGAAGGAGCGACCAGCGTGACAGCTCAACCGCCTTCGTCGTGCGAGAGAGCCGCCCATGCGGACGCCGCCGCTGATGACGGGACACGTGATTTCGCGAATCGCCCGGCGACCGAAGCCGAGCTCAAACTCTCCCTCAACGTCATCTTTCCATTGCTGGGGAGTCGCTCAACCTGGAGCCACGAACATCTGTTGCCGATATTCGTTTCTCTGATCGTCGCCCTTATGCTGATGGCGGTTCCGTTTCCGGGTTTTCAATTAATGATGGCCGGCAAGCCCGCTCCGCCCGGGATCAACGAAGCTTGGCAGGTGTTCTCCATTCTCGGGGTCTACATCGCATTCATCATAAACTACTACATCAATCAGATGTGCGGCCGGGCCAGATCAGGTTTGCTTCAGGCACTCGTCAGCGTCACCGTGTTCTGGCTTCTGACAACCCGGTTCTGGGATTACTGGTACGACCTTTTCTACCTCGTAATCCCGGGGCAAAATTTGGAGAAATCCTCGAATGCGCTCGCCGTGATTGCCGGGGATATCTTCGGCACCGGATTGGCCGAGGAGGGGTTCAAGGCCGTGCCTCTTTTGGGATTGGCCCTGATGAGCGTGGCATTCGCGTCCCTGAGCCGCGGCACGAGAGGCAGACTGAGCACGTTTCTTTCCGGCGTCACGACGCATTTCGGACTTCGCGAGCCGCTCGACGGCATTGTTCTCGGCGCCGCGGCCGGCAGCGGTTTCTTTATCTATGAAACGCTGGTCCAGTACGTTCCTCAAGCGATCGATGACGCGAACCATCCCGCGAATCAGGCATTCGATGGATTGGTGCAACTGCTGGCGCGCGGGCTTCCGGAACTGACCGCACACTCGGCTTATACCGGCTTGTTCGGCTATTTCATCGGGCTCTCGGTGCTGCGGCCCGGAATGGCGGTGCTTTTGATTCCACTCGGCTGGCTGAGCGCGGCTGTCCTGCACGGGGCATGGGACGCGGCCAGCGACCTCACCGATCTGGACGTGATCGGCGTGTCCGTTCGCGTGGTGATCGGCCTGCTCAGTTATGCGTTGCTCGCAGGTGCGATTTTCAAAGCACGCGACATTTCACCGGGTTTTGCAAATCGCTGCTTCAAAATCCGTTGTGCCGATCTCGCCGCGTGAGTTTCAGACATTTCCCAGCAACAAAAAGCTCGGTCTGAGCGAGGCGATCACCATCAGCGAAGCCTAGGGCGGCGATGCAGCTTACGCGCAGGCGCTCGCTGCCTCCGTTGCCGACGTGGTCAAAAGCAGCAAGAGCTTGGCGCCGACGTTCCCGACGACGGCGAGTACGGCAGATCGCCGGTTCTGGCGCCGATCCGGCCTACGGCCGCCAGTTGAAGCGCCACACCAGCTCGGTGGTGATCGTTTGCACGGTCGGATGCAGCCGCTCGGCAAACGACGTCGGCCCGGCCAAGCCACACAGCGCCGCCGATGTGCAATTGACGGTCTCGGTCACTGTGCCGTAATCGGCGTAGCGATATTCGGTCTTCACGAACAGCCCCGGCAGCCAGCCGATCGCATATTCGACGCCGCCGCCGAGGAACCAGCCCTGTTGGGTGCGGCCCGGAAGCTCCAGGCCGGTCGGCGCGCCAATCGCCGGGAACAAAGCGCTGACGTAATTGACGCTGTCGAACTGTGCCTCGGTAAATCCGCCGGACACGTAGGTCAGCAGTTGCGGATTGACCAGCCAGCCGAGACGGCCGCCCGCCGCCCATGAGCGGCTCAGCTTCTCTTCGCCCTGTTGCAGGCCGATGTTGACGTCGCCGCCGGTGTGCCGGCCATGGATGTCGGCCCAGTCGCCGTCGACAAAGGCGCCGACGACCCAGTTGCCGCCGATCGGGCCGGCAAACTGAAAATCACAGCCGACCTGCGCGGTCGCCAGCCAGCCGGTGTCGCCCTGCGTGATGCCATCGACGAAGTCCGTGCCGACCGGGATGCCGGGCAGCGCGCGGACAGAGACAAGCGCTGTTTCCTCGCTGCTCTTGCCGTAGCCGCCGCCGGCGCCGACATAGCACCCGCTCCAGTTATAAACCGGCGCGGGCGGAGCTGCTTTGTAGAGCGGCCGCAAATCGGCGGCCCGCGCGCTCGCGCCGATTGAGACCGCTAGCGCCGCAACTGCCGAAAGCAGAATCGTTCTCATGGAGATAATCCCCCCGTTTGACTCGATCCGATTTGATGGTGACGCGCGATCAACTGATTCGCTGATTCGGACATTGCGCACATGGTCGAGTGATTCGGCAAGAGTCTCGAAGCGGCCAAGGTCGCCCTGTCGGCCGGGTCGCTTGCGCTTTCGGAACTAAAGCCGACCTAATAAGATGCGGCTTCGAGCGCGAAAAACCGGAGGAAATGGCGACATGCGAACCAGCACAGACCGGATACTGACCACCCACGCGGGCAGTTTGTCGCGGCCGGCGAATCTGATCGCGCTGAGCAAATCGATCGCCATCGGCGAAGCCAAAGGCGACGACGCGGCGTACGCGCAGGTGCTCGCCGCCTCGGTTGCCGATGTGGTCAAGAAGCAGCGCGAGCTTGGCGTCGATATTCCCGACGACGGCGAGTTCGGCAAGCCGGTCGCCGGCTCGTACGACTACGGCGCGTGGTGGAATTACGCTTTCGCCCGGATGTCGGGATTTTCGCCGGCCGGTAGCCCGGCCGCCGCCGCGCACGAGACCCAGCACAAGAAATCGAGTGTCGCCGACGTGGCGCTGACCTCGTTCGCCAATCGGCGCGACTGGCAGAAATTCGGCGAGTTCTATCTCGACCCGGAATCGAGCGGCAGCCTGATGGGCAGCGCGGCGCGGCGGCCGGTGGGACGGCCGGCCTGCACCGGACCGCTCAAATATACCGGGCACGCGGCGCTGGCGGCCGACATCGCAAACCTGAAGAAGGCGATGGCGGCGGCCGGGGTCGAGGAAGGCTTCATGTGCTCGATCGGGCCGGGCAGCTTCGCCCGCGGCATCGATCTTTACTACAAGACCGAGGAGGAGTTTCTGTTCGCGGCGGCGGACGCCATGCACGACGAATACAAGGCGATCGTCGATGCCGGCATCGTGCTGCAGATCGACGATCCGAGCCTTCCCGACAACTGGGACATGATCAATCCCGAGCCGCCGCTCGGCGAGTTCAAGAAGTTCGAGCAGGTGCGCATGGAGGCGCTCAATCACGCGTTGCGCGGGCTGCCGGCCGACCGCATCCGCTTTCACATCTGCTGGGGCAGCTGGCACGGCCCGCACACGACCGACATTCCGCTCAAGGACATCGTCGATCTGGTGCTGAGCGTGAACGCCGGCGCCTATTCGGTCGAAGCCGGCAACGTGCGCCACGAGCACGAGTGGCGGGTGTGGCAGGAGACCAAGCTGCCGGACGGCAAGCTGCTCATTCCCGGCGTCGTCAGCCACGCCACCAACATCGTCGAGCATCCGCAGGTCGTGGCCGACCGCATCGTGCGCTACGCGCAGGTGGTCGGCCGCGAGAACGTCATTGCCGGCACCGATTGCGGCCTCGGCGGCCGCATCCATCCGCAGATCGCCTGGGCCAAGCTGCAGGCGCTCGCCGAAGGCGCGAGGCTCGCCAGCAAGGAGCTGTGGCGATAGCGGCAGAGTCTACGCACTCTACCGTCATTGCGAGCGAAGCGAAGCAATCCAGGGGCGGGGTGCACCCGACTCCTGGGTTGCTTCGTCGCTTCGCTCCTCGCAATGACGTTACTGCACCGCCGCTTGCCCGCCGGCGTAGCCGTGCTGCTGAACGTTGGCGTTGACGAGATTGAGCGGCTCCGGGGTCTCGTCCAAAAAGCCCCAGCTGCGCATCCAGTCGTAGGTGCGCTGCAGCTCGTCGGCCGGGATCGGCGCCGGGTCGACCAGAAAGAGGCGGCTTTCGCGCAGATCGTCGATGGAGAGCTGGGCGATCTGCGGATCCTTGGCTTTGTAGTAGTCGATGAAGTAGTGCAGGTAGGCGCGCTTGTTGGCGTTGATGCGGCGCACCGCTTCGCGCACCGCGCGGTTGAAGGCGCTATAGGTCTCGGCATCGACGCGGTCGGAGGCGACCTCGGTGCCGTGATGGAATGCCGAGATGACGAGGCGGCAGCCCTTCTTCTCGGCGAGCGAGATATACGGTTCGGTGAGCGTCGTCGCCTCGATCTCGCCCTTCATGAGCAAATCGAAGCGGTAGGGCGAGCCGTTCGGCACGCGGCCGAGCTTGATCTGGTCGCGCGGCACGAATCCTTCCAGCATCTGCAGGGTCAGATAATGGGTGCCGAAGAAGAACGGCACGCCGATCTGCCGGTTGGCGAATTGCTGTGGCGTCTGCACCGGCGAATCGCCGCGCACCACCAAAGCCGCGAAGGTGACGATGGAGCGGCGGCCGATCTGGCGGCTGCCGACTTTGGTGGATTCGACGCGGCAGTAGTTGCCCCATTCGCAGGCGTTGTAGAGATCGGCCTTGCCCTCTTCGAGCAGGCGGCCGTGGCTGGCGTAGCGATTGACGCCCTTGCCGGTGACATCGGTGACGTCGAGCTGCGGGCGCTTGTCGACGCCGCGTTCGCGGTCGGCCCATTTGATGGTGAGGCCTTCCTTCTCGAACAGGCCTTCGTCGTAAGCCACGAGTTCGGCCATGCCCTGGAACGGCGCCGTGGTCTCGAGCGTCAGTGTCGTCATGGGTTCCTCCTGATCGGCTCATTCGCCAAGCAAGCCGCGCGCAGCACGGCGGCCCTGTTACGGTGTAAGTGGTCGAGTGGGCCGTTCAGGTCAATCGAATAAATTGGAACGTGCGTTCAAAATATCTTAAGGTGACGCGGCCGCCTTTGAGGCGCTCACGATGGCTTCGAAAGTTGATGCGCTCGATTTCGCCAAGCTGCGGGCTTTCGAGCTCGTGGTCCGGCACGGCACCCTGCAGGTCGCCGCGGCGCGGCTGAATTTGACCGTCTCCGCCGTATCGACGCAGATCAAGCGGCTTGAACAGATCGTCGGCGCCGAGCTGTTTGTCCGCACGCCCGGCCGACTCACCATCACGGCGGCCGGCGAGCGCTTTGCCGCCGACACCAGGCAGCTCATCGAAGCGGCTGAGCGGGCGCTGACCCGGCTCGACGAGACGGTGGGCCATTCGGGCCATGTCGATCTGTCGCTTGGCGCCGATTATGCCTGGCTGTTCATGCCGAAGATCGATTCATTCTCCGCGCGCCATCGCGCCATCACAACCACGATCCGCATTCATCGCGGCACCGAGGCGATGACGGCACTGCAAAAGGGCCAGGTCGATTTCTGCATCGGCGCGTTCCTGCGCCGGCCCAAAGGCGTGCGCCTGACTACTGTGGCGACGTCGACGATGTCGATGATCTTCCGCGGCCGCGACGTTGCCGACGTTGCCGACGCTGCCTCGCCGCTCGCCGCGGTGCGCGACCGGCTCATCATCGCGCCGCGCAGCGCCACCGTTCGCGCCCGCGTCGCCAAATGGCCGGAGCTCAAAGGCGCGGTCAATTATCTGGAATGCCCGACCTGTCACACCGCCATCGACCTGGTAAAGCGCGAATCCGGGCCGGCTATCGTCCACACCCTGTGTCTGCATCAGGCCGAAACCACCGGCATCCGCGCCATCGATCTCGGCAGGGGTCATGGCGTCGAGCAGGTCATCGTCGCCTACAAGGCCAGCACCTTGAAGCAGTCCATCATGAAGGACCTGCTCGAATGGCTGGTGCGCTGAGCGGCCTGCCGAATTCCGCATTAAGCGATCGTTAACCATAAAATGACAGCCTGAAGCGCGGCAGCATTCATCAGCGGCACTCGGCCAATGAGCGGTTCTCTTGCCTTCGTCCGTTCAAAGACCGGGCGCGCCTTTCTCATTTATCTGCTTTTCTGCAGCGCTATCGCGATCGGCGTCGGCCACTATTTTTACTCGACCAGCCTGCAATCCCATCTGGCGCAGAAGGCCGACGAGAACATCACCGCGCTGCGGCTGGTCGATGCGTTCGTCACCGAGTACTCGCATTTGCGCGGACAATTCGGCGCGAACTCGCCGGTGCCGGCGACATTCCGCGCCAGCTCGATCGACGGCTTCAACAAGCAGCCCGGCGCGTCCGGCACGTTCCTGTTGCGCTGGGTCGGACGGCAGGGCCACGAAATAACAACCGCGCCGGCCGATGCCGACATGGCGGCCACCATCGAGAAGTTCGCCGGTACCGCCGATCATAACGCGGCGCTCGCGGTCAAGGAGATCGGCGGACGCCAGGTGCTGCGAACGATTTATCCGTCCTATGCGTCCGAGCAGAGCTGCGTCGACTGCCATAACAAGCTGCAGCCCGCCGCGCAGTGGCACCTGAACGACCTGATGGGTGCTTTTGCCATCGACATCCCGCTCGAGTCGTTTCTGCTGACGACCAGAACCCAAAGCTACGAGGTCGGCGCGTTTCTTTTTCTGGCGTTGGCGGGCATCGGCCTGGTCATTTCGCTCCTGCATTTCCAGCAAATTCGCGAACGCGAGGGCGCCTCGGAGCAGCTGCACGCGCAAAACTCCAGGTTCATGGCGGCGCTCAACAACATGTCGCAAGGGCTCTGCATCTTCGATGGCGAGCGGCGGCTTGTGGTCTGCAACGACGTCTATGCACGGCTCTATTCGCTGCCGCCGGAGCTGACGCGGCCCGGCGCGTCGCACGAAGCCATCATCAAGCACCGGGTGACGCACGGCATCCTGGCCGGCGAGAGCAGCGACGACGCGGCGAAGAAAAAACTTGCGGCGCTCGCCAAGCACTCCGCCGACGAAAAATCCAAGCGCGTCGACCGGCTGGCCGATGGGCGGCTGGTCGAAGTGGTGCGCCAACCGACGATCGGCGGCGGCTGGCTGGCGAC
>DASRET010000119.1:0-5316 GCA_035651875.1 Xanthobacteraceae bacterium | reverse complement strand
ACCCTCGAAGAAGAACCGGTCGGTCGGCAGGGTCGCGACCGCAAGCGCGGTCAAGACCGACGACGGACCCGGCAGCGCCGTCACGGCATAGCCCGCCGCGCAGGCCTCGCGCACCAGCTTGAAACCGGGGTCCGATATCAGTGGCGTGCCGGCGTCGGACACCAGCGCGACCGCCGCACCTTGCGCCAGCCGCGCAAGAATTTTCGGCCGCGCGGTCGCAGCATTATGCTCGTGATAGGGCGTGAGTTCCGCCGCAATGCCGTAGCGCTCGGTCAGGCGGCGCGTGATGCGGGTGTCCTCGCAGGCGATTGCGTCGACCCCGGCCAGCGTGTCGAGCGCGCGCAGGGTGATATCGCCGAGATTGCCGATCGGCGTTGCGACCAGATGCAGTCCGGCGGCGGCCTTGGGCACGGGAAAGGTGTGACCACCCATCGTATAGGTGCGTTCCCTGGGTTCCCCCCGGCCTTCGGTATTTATCGAGGCGGCTTTTGCGCGCATAATGCCACCTTAAGGGGCAGATGATCCCGGCGCCACATCAAGCCGTTCATGCGCCGTACAACGGCGAAGGGCCAACATGGCGTAATGAGTGCCGTTCGGCGGGGCCATAAACCTTTTGTTTTGGTTAACTAATCGCCGACAATATGCCTGAATCCGCCCCTCCTGCTCTTTTTGGAGGCGCGTTTTGGCCGACCTCGCGGTCGGTCCATGAAGAGATGTGATGGTGGGCCCGCTCAAACCCGGAAACGCTTCCGGCCCCAAATCGGCGAAGCCGCAGACCACGACCCGGCGGGCAGTGATCGGCCTTGTGCTGGGCGCGCCGCTGCTGTCCGCCTGCGCCGGGGTCCAGCAGAGCCTGAGCCAGTTCGGTAGCTCGCCCTCCGCGCCGGCCGGTCCGGCGCAACAGCCCCTTGTCGCTGGCACCGGCCAGGTCAAGGTCGGGTTGATCCTGCCGCTGTCGGCGTCGGGCAATGCGGGGGTCGCCGCGGTGTCGATGAAGAACGCTGCGGAGATGGCGCTCGCGGAGTTCCAGAATCCGAACATCCAGGTCCTGATCAAGGACGACGGCGGCTCGCCATCGGGCGCGCAGGCCGGCGCGCAACAGGCAGTCGACGAAGGCGCCGAGATTCTCCTGGGACCGTTATTCGCCGCTTCCGTTCCGGCGGTGGCGCAGGTCGCGCGCACGCGCGGCATTTCCGTGATCGCATTTTCGACGGACTCCAGCATCGCCGGCCGCGGCGTCTATCTGTTGAGCTTCCTGCCGGAGTCCGACGTCAGTCGCATCGTCGAATATTCGGCGAGCATCGGAAAAAAGTCGTTTGCTGCGCTATTGCCCGAAAACGCCTATGGCAATGTCGTTGAGGCCGCTTTCAAGACCGCGGTGAGCCGCCGCGGCGGACGCATTGTCGCCTTCGAGAAGTATGGCGCCGACCGCGCTGCGCCGGCACGCACGGTGGCGCAGGCGCTCGGAAGCGCGGACGCGCTGATGATCGCCGATGACGGCGACTCCGTTGTCGCCACCGCGGAGGCACTCACCGCCGCCGGCGCCAATTTGCGCAACATCCAGCTGCTCGGCACCGGGTTGTGGGACAATCCGCGCGTATTCTCCAATCCCAATCTGCAGGGCGGTCTTTACGCGGCGCCGGACCCGGCCGGCTTCCGCGCCTTCTCCGGCCGCTATCGCACGCGCTACGGCAATGAACCGGTGCGCACGGCGACCCTTGCCTATGATGCCGTTGCTCTCGTTGCGGCTCTAGCGCGGCAAGGCGGGCAGAAATTTTCGCAGGATGTGCTGACCAATCCGTCCGGATTTGCCGGCATCGACGGGCTGTTCCGTTTCCGCCCAGACGGCACCAATGAGCGGGGACTTGCGGTGATGCGCGTCGGTAGCACCGGCGGCGTCGCGGTCGCGGGCTCGCCGAAGAGTTTTGGGGCCTAAGCCGCGAGATCAGCGACGACCGCGTCGAGCACGGGAAATCCGGCCTGTGTCACCCGCAGCCGCCCGTCGGCATCGACGGCGATCGCGCCCTCCTCACGAAGCACGGCGACGCGCCGCGGATCGATCGCGCGGCCCGACAACGCGGCATAGCGCTCGGGGTCGATGCCTTCCGCAAGCCGCAACCCCATCAGCAGGAATTCGTCGGCGCGCTCCTCGCGATTGAGCACGTCGTCGGTGACGACGCCATGGCCGTTGGCCTCGACCCGCATCAGCCACGCCTCGGGACGCTTCTCCGTTGCCGTCGCGTGCCTGGCGCCGCCGATGTCGAGACGGCCGTGCGCGCCCGGCCCGATGCCGGCATATTCCTGGCCGCGCCAGTAAACCAGATTGTGCCGGCACTCCGCGCCTTCGCGTGCGTGGTTGGAAATCTCGTAGGCTGGCAGGTTGTGCCTGGTGCAGACTTCTTGCGTCACATCATAGAGCGCGCGTGCCATCGCTTCATCCGGCGTCTTCAACTTGCCGGCGGCATGCAAACCGAAGAACGGCGTGCCCTCCTCGATGGTCAATTGATAGAGCGAGAGATGCTCGGCCGCTTCCGAAATCGCGAGCTTCAGCTCTTCCGCCCACATGCCGGGCGTTTGTTCGGGCCGGGCATAGATCAAGTCGAACGAGTAACGGTCGAAGGATTTGCGCGCGATAGCCACCGCATCGAGCGCCTCGCGCGCGCTATGCAGCCGACCCAGTTCTTTCAGCGAGGGATCGTTGAGTGCTTGCACGCCAAGCGAGACACGGTTGACCCCGGCTGCGCGATAGCCGGCAAAGCGCATCGCTTCGACGCTGGTCGGGTTGGCTTCGAGCGTGACTTCGGCGTCACGCGCAACGTGCCAATGCTTGCCGATCGCGTCGAGAATCGCGCCGACGGTTTTCGGCTGCATCAGTGACGGCGTGCCGCCGCCGAGGAAGATCGAAGTGACTCCGCGCCGGGGTACGCGCGCCGCCGTCGTCGCGATCTCGCGCGCAAAAGCGCGGGCAAAGCGCTCTTCGTCGATCGCGGCATGGCGGACATGGCTGTTGAAGTCGCAATACGGGCATTTCGACAGGCAGAACGGCCAGTGCAGATAGACGCCGAAGGCTTTTTGTTCGACGTCGGTCAAAGGCAAATCTCCGCAAGCTTGACGAAAGCGCGGGCGCGGTGCGACAGGCCGAGACCGAGCGGCGGCATGCCGTGCTTCTCGATGCTGGTCATCTCGCCGAAGGTCCTGACGTAGCCATCCGGCTGGAACATCGGGTCGTAGCCGAAACCAGCAGTGCCGCGGGGCGGCCAGACCAGCGTGCCGTCGGCGCGCGCCTCGACTTCTTCGAGATGATCGTCGGGCCAGGCCACGCACAGGGCGGAGACGAAATGCGCGGCGCGCTGGTTTGGCGCGGTCGCACCGCGCTCGCGCAACAGACGTTCGATCCGCGCCATCGCCTCGTTGAAATCCTTGTTCGGGCCGGCCCAGCGGGCGCTGTAAATGCCGGGCGCGCCGTCGAGCGCGTCGACCACAAGGCCGGAATCGTCGGCAAAGGCCGGCAGCTTTGCGGCCTGGGCAGCAGCAACCGCCTTGATCCGCGCATTGGCGAGGAACGTCTTGCCGGTTTCCTCGGGTTCGCCGAGGCCAAGCTCGCCCGCGGAAACGGCTTCGATGCCGTGCGGCCCCAGCAGCTCGCGCATCTCGGCGAGCTTGCCGGGATTATGGGTTGCGATCACGAGCTTCCCGGTGATTTTCCGATGCATGGCTAGGCGACGGCAATCTTCTGCAGATCGACCAGCCGCGCCACGCCCTTTTTCGCCAGCGCGATCAGTGCCAGCAATTCGTCCTGCGAGAACGGGGTTTTCTCCGCGGTGCCCTGCACCTCGACGATGCGGCCGTCGCCGGTCATGACGAAATTGGCGTCGGTATCGGCTTCCGAATCCTCGGCATAGTCGAGATCGAGCACCGGCGTGCCGCCATAGATGCCGCAGGAGATCGCGGCGACATTGTCGCGCAGCACGTTGGTCTTGATCATGTTGCGCGACTTCATCCAGTTCAGGCAATCCGCAAGCGCGACCCAGCCGCCGGTGATCGAGGCGGTGCGCGTGCCGCCGTCGGCCTGCAGCACGTCGCAATCGACCGTGATCTGCCGCTCGCCGAGCGCCTGGAGGTCGACGACGGCGCGCAGCGAACGGCCGATCAGCCGCTGGATCTCGACGGTGCGACCGCCCTGCTTGCCTGCCGAGGCCTCGCGGCGCGTGCGTTCCAGGGTGGCGCGCGGCAGCATGCCGTACTCGGCGGTGACCCAGCCGCGGCCTTGTCCCTTCAGCCAGGGCGGCAGCCGCTCTTCCAGCGTGGCGGTGACCAGCACATGCGTGTCGCCGAATTTCACGAGGCACGAGCCTTCCGCATATTTGACGACACCGCGCTCCAGCGAGACGGCGCGCAATTCGTCAGGGGCACGGCGGCTTGGCCGCATGGGAATCCTCCAGAAAATCGGCAGCACGGAACTTGCGGGAGCTTGTAGGAGCGTGGGCGCGGCGCGGCAAGGCCCTTAACCATGCTTTTGACGCGGCTTCTCGCGCCTTGTCAGAGACGCCAAGGGCGGACACATTAGAGGGAAGCTGCAACGGAGTTCTTGGTGGCCCAACACGATCCGATTCCCCTGATCGCGCCGCAATCGGGGCTCGCCCAGCTCAATGAGCGTTCGCGCGACATTTTTCGGCAAATCGTCGAGAGTTATCTCGCGACCGGCGAGCCCGTCGGTTCGCGGAACATCTCCCGCCTGATCGCCGTTCCGCTGTCGCCCGCCTCGGTGCGCAACGTGATGGCCGATCTCGAACAAGCCGGCCTGATCTATGCGCCGCATACTTCCGCCGGCCGGTTGCCGACCGAACGCGGCCTGCGTTTCTTTGTCGACGCCTTGATGCAGGTCGGCGATCTCACCGAGGCCGAGCGGCAGTCGATCCAGAGCCAGCTCACGTCCGTCGGTCGTTCGCAGTCGGTCGAAGCTGCACTTGGTGAAGCCTTGACGCGATTGTCCGGCCTGACCCGCGCCGCCGCCGTCGTGCTGACCGCCAAGTCCAATACGCGGCTCAAACATATCGAGTTCGTGCGGCTGGAACCCGAACGCGCGCTGGCGGTGCTGGTCGGCGAGGACGGCCAGGTCGAGAACCGTGTCCTGACCTTGGCGCCCGGCGTTCCCCCGTCCGCACTGACGGAAGCGACCAACTTCCTCAACGCGCGCATCCGCGGCCGCACGCTTGCCGAAGCGCGACTCGAATTGGAGACGGCATTGGCCGAGAGTCGTGCCGAGCTCGATCAGCTGACGCAGAAGGTATCACGGCGGGGCTCGCGAGCTGGTCG
>DASRET010000118.1:0-52942 GCA_035651875.1 Xanthobacteraceae bacterium | reverse complement strand
CGTAAGAGCGCGTCCACGAAAGCCTCGGTAGATGGCCGCATGGAGACGACGGGCAGGACAGAGCCAATCGAATTAGCGCCGCTGTAGAAGGTAGTGCGAGTATGGCGTCAGTACGTAAGCGTATCTGGAGATCGCCGAGAGGCGAGGCTAAGGCTGCCTGGGTTGTGGACTACACCGACAGCCGTGGCGACCGCCAGCGCAAGCATTTTTCAAACAAAAAAGCCGCCGACGCCTTTCGCATCCGGATCGAGGGTCAGTTGCGCGGAGGAACCTACCGTCCTGATGCTGAAAAGGTGACAGTCAAAGAAGCCTGTGAAAGTTTTCTAGATCACTGCACAGAGCGGAACGAGCGCGACGAGCGCATGACGCGCAAGATGCTGACTGTCTACAAGGGGCATGTGGCCAACTACATTCTCAATGCGGAGCACGGGCTCGCAAATGCCAAGCTCTCGCAGGTGACTGCACGTGTGGTGAACGAATTTCGTGATCAGCTACGCAGTCGCCGCGTGACCGTACCCACGACGCGGAAGATTTTGGCCACGCTGCACGCGGTGCTGGCGCATGCGATTTCACAGGACTGGGTCGCCATCAATGCGGCCCACGGTGTCAAGGTGATCGGCCCGCGCGACGAAGGATCGAAGAAAATCACGCCGCCGTCTAAGGCAGACCTGCGTGCTTTACTGGAGGCGGCGGATGAAGATTTCCGCCTTGTACTTCAGTTTGCCGCATGGACGGGGGTCAGGGCAGGAGAACAGTGGGCAGCCCGGTGGGGCGACGTAGATTTAGACGGCTGCAAATTTCACGTCTGTCGGCGCGTCGATGCGTATCGCGAGGAGGGCGCTCCGAAAACCGCCGCCGGGGTGCGAACGGTGCCGATCTCTGACCAGCTTGTGGCCGGCTTAAGGCGCTGGAAGCTACGGTCGATTTTCAAGAAGTCAGATGACCTGATTTTCCCAAACCAGACAGGCAAACACATAAGCCACGATAACCTAGTGAAGCGGCGCCTCCTGCCGCTGTTCGAGCACCTAGAGGACGAGCACAAAAAGGACCCGGCGCGTATAGCGGCGCCGCCGCGCCGCTTCAACTGGCACGCCCTTCGACACTACGCGGTGTCGTCCTGGATAGCGGCAGGCTGTGATCCTAAGACGGTGCAAACGTTCGCGGGACACGCCTCACTTCAGGTGACCATGGACCGATATGGGCACTTGTTTCCTCGCGACGATCACAAGCGAGCGATGGACCAGATTGCACGCGACTTGTTCGTCTGACTTGGTCGTTTGGCGGGCGTTGGAACCTGCTCGGCACACCATTGGCACACGGAGAAGTTACAGCGTGTCAAATCAAAGACTTAAAACCAGAAAAATCACCCTCATAACCTGAAGGTCGTAGGTTCAAATCCTACCCCCGCAACCAAACTCCCTTGGAAAATCTGACGGTTATATCGCAGCCGGCCGGCGCGCCGGTGGGCACGGTTGGCGTTGCCGGACCGCGGCGTCGCCGTGATGTCTCGCCGCTTGGCTGCGCGGTCAGCGACAGACGCTAAAGTCCGGTCGGGATGAAGTGATTAACCGCCGCCAAAACGGCGAGCAACGCGAGGCCGATCCCGAGGCTCAACGCGATCAGCTTCTTCTCGGCCGGCAACAGCGGTTCGGGCGGCGCATTGCCGATTGCGGCGCGGATGTCCGGGCGCATGTGCGCGTGCATGTCATCTCCATGGTGCGGTCCACGAAGATGTTTCGTGGCGCTTTAGCTGATGTGTCGCGGCGCAAGCTGCCGGGCTCTGTCCGAGAACCGCTGCAAATCCCGCGATCCGACCAAACAACGCGATCGGATGATCAAATGTCGCCGGGCCTCAACCGAAGTCAATGCAGCAAACAGAAATAAGACAGTCTTGATCGCGCGGGACGGCGCTGAGCGAATGAATTCGCTCTGTCCGCGCGGTAGACGAAAAATGTTTTCCGTTTATGTGCTGGCGCGGGCGCTCGAAATCAAAGCAGTGCTGTACGACGGCATCGCATTAATCGCGGTGCCGTCGATCGCAAGTGCTACGAAACTTCGGTTCAGAGCGGACTGTTGCGAACCTTTTAAGCCGCTTGCCTTGCCAGCCGGTCCATCTCGCGCTGCACCAGCTCGCGGTAGAGGCCTTGGCGGCGCATGAGCTGGTCGGGGGGGCCGTCCTGGATGGCGCGGCCGGTTTGCAGGACGACGATGCGGTCGAAGTTGCGCACGGTGGAGAGCCGGTGGGCGATGGCGATCACGGTGCGGCCGCGCATCAGGCGGGCCAGCGTCTCGCGGATGATTTCCTCGGATTCGCTGTCGAGCGCCGAGGTGGCTTCGTCGAGCAGGAGGAGCGGCGCGTCCTTGAGGAAGGCCCGGGCGATGGCGATGCGCTGGCGCTGGCCGCCTGAGAGCTTGATGCCGCGGTCGCCGACGATGGTGCGCATGCCTTGCGGCAGCTTCTCGATGAAATCGCAGCGCGCCGCGATGGCGGCTTCCAGCACTTCGTCGTCGGATGCGTCGGGCCGGCCGTAGCGGATGTTCTCCAGCATCGAGCGGTGGAACAGCGAAATATCCTGCGGCACGACGCCGATCGCTTCGCGCAGGCTCTCCTGGGTCACCCGCGCGACATCCTGGCCGTCGATCAGGATGCGGCCCTGCTGCACGTCGTAAAAGCGCTGCAGCAGCGCGAACAGGGTGGACTTGCCGCCGCCCGAATGGCCGACCAGGCCGACGCGCTCGCCGGGCTTAAAGCGCAGCGAAAAATCTTCGAAAATTTGCAGCCCGTCGGGATAACAGAAGCGGATGCCCTCGAACTCGACGCTGGCGCCGCGGCGCACGAGCGGCGCGGCCTCCGGATGGTCGCACAATTCGTGCGGCACGAGCAGCGTTGCCACCGCCTCGGCGAGGCGGGCGAAATGCTGGGTCACGTCGACCAGCGCCACGGCGAGGTCGCGCGTCGCATGCAGCACGGAGAGGCCGAGCGTGCAGGCCAGCACCACGTCGCCGGTCGTTGCATCGCCGTTGGTCCACAGCATGATGGCCCAGGCGAGCAGCCCGAGCGTCAGCATGATGGTCACGACGGCGTGAAAGATGCGCAGCTTCTCGAGATAGAACAGGCTGCGGCGACGCGCGTCCATCTCGCGCTCGACGGTCAGGTCGAAGCGGCGATGCTCGCGCAAAAAGCCACCGAACGCCCGGACCAGCGGCATGTTGCCGACGACGTCGACCATTTCGCCGTCGACCGCCGCGGCCTTGCCGGCGAAGTCGTGGTGCAGCGGTCGGCCGCGGGCGGCGATGCGGAACATCAGCACGACCATGATGCCGGAGACGATGGCGAGCGCGGCCGCCATGGGGATGCTGATGGTGCAGACCAGCGCGATCGCCGCGATAGTGGCGACGCACGGCGGCAGCACGTTCCAGACGAACATGTTTTCCGCCGTGAACACCGCGTTCGAGGTCGCGGTGACGCGGCTCGTCAGCATGCCGGGCAGGCGGTCGGCAAAATAGTTCGGCGAATGGCCGATCAGATGGCGGAACAGATCGCGGCGCAGATCGCCGGTGACGCCGACGAACGTGTGGTTGGCGATCCAGCTCGCCAGCCGCCACAACAGATTATCGGCTGCGATCAGCCCGCCGAGCAGAAAGAAAGCGGTCCAGACGGTGGCGCTGGCGCCGCGGGAGAGCGTGTCGACCAGAAACTTGACGCCGTATTGGGTGCTCACCGAACAGGTGACGGCGGCCAGCACCGCTCCCAGGATCGTGGCGTGGGCGAGGGGGCGCAGGCGCAAATAACGAAAAATGAAGGGCAGGGGGCGGTTGGCATAATAGCAAAGGTCGGCCATGCGTTCGTGGTCTCCCTGCACTTGCGCCGCGCTCTTTGGATTGACGGCCCGCGATCCCAACGCAGAACGATGGAAAACTATCCGTGGGCGATGGCGGCCCTGCGCTACTCGCAAACCGCCATTATTTTTCCTCAAAAAATCCGCGACGGCTTCGTGGTTGTGGCTTTTGTGTTGCGAGATGGAACTTTGCGGCGCGAAAAACCGTTTGTTCCTCGTTGTGGAACGAGAATACCGACGCCTTAACGCGACAAAAGTTCCGCCATTCACGAAAAATAAGTTCCTTGATCAATCGCCAGATCAGACTGCAAAAATCACACTCTTGGACGTTGCGTTTCTAGTTCGCTGGTGGGGCGGCCTGAAAAAACAAGCAGGAAGGTCGCGCGATGCATATCGCTCAAGTTGCGCCGTTGACTGAAGCGATCCCGCCGAAACTTTATGGTGGCACCGAACGCGTGGTGTCGTGGCTCACCGAGGAACTGATTGCGCTCGGCCATGAGGTGACGCTGTACGCGAGCGGGGATTCGATCACGTCGGCGCGGCTCGAAGCGGTGTGGCCGCGGGCGCTGCGGCTCGACGGCGCGGTGCGCGATCCCAACGCGCTGCACATGCTGATGCTGGAGCGGGTGTACCGGCGTGCCGGCGATTTCGATTTCCTGCACTGCCACCTCGATTATTATCCGTTTTCGCTGTTCTGCCGGCAATCGACGCCGTTCGTCACCACGCTGCACGGCCGGCTCGATCTGCCGGAACATCAGCCGGTGTTCGAGACATTCTCCGACATTCCGGTGATCTCGATCTCCAACGCGCAACGCCGGCCGTTGCCGCAGGCGCATTGGGTCCGCACCATCCATCATGGCCTGCCGGAGCGGCTGTTGATGCCGCAGCCGGCCAAGCCGTCGTATTTCGCCTTTTTGGGCCGCATCGCACCCGAGAAGGGCGTCGACCGCGCCATGCGCATCGCCCAGCATTGCGGCGTGCCGCTGAAGATCGCCGCCAAGGTCGATCGCGTCGACCGCGATTATTTCGACGCCGAGATCAATCCGCTGATCAAAGAAACCAAGGCCGAGTATATCGGCGAGATCAGCGACAAGGAGAAGTCGGCATTCCTGAGCGGCGCCGTCGCGCTGTTGGTGCCGATCGACTGGCCCGAACCGTTCGGCCTGGTCATGATCGAAGCCATGGCGTGCGGCACGCCGGTCATCGCATTCAATCGCGGCTCGGTATCGGAAATCATCGACGACGGCGTCACCGGCTTCGTGGTCGAGGACGTGGTTGGCGCGATCGGCGCGGTGGACCGCCTCGGTCACCTGTCGCGCGAAAAGATCCGCAAGCAGTTCGAGAAGCGCTTCACGGCGCGGCGCATGGCGCAGGATTATCTGGCGGTGTATCGCAGCCTCGCCGACCGCGTCGCGCCGCATCTGCGGCTCGTCACCGACGACGCGCCGGCGTTGTAGACATAGCAGTAAGGGCAAGACGCCGCGTTCGCGTTCCGCCGTCGATCGCAATGGCCGCAAAAAGTTTCGAAAGAATTTTTCTGTCAAGGGTCTGTTGACCGCCGAAGGCGGCGCTTCGCGCCCTTGACAGAAAAATTCTTTCGAAACACACGCCAGCCATTGCGATCGACGGCTCTCTCTGATCGTCCAGATAAATTCCGCTGAAACAACTTTTTGTCACTCCTCCTCCGTCTCCGGCCGCGTCTCCGGCATAAACAAAGACACCGCCGCGAAGGCGGCGAGCGCAATGGTGGCGAGGCCGGCGAACGCCCACGGGCTGCCGAAATGGTCGCTGAGGAGGCCGGCGAGCGTGGCGCTGATCGAGGCGCCGATGCCGACGAAGGTGCCGACGATGCCCTGGCCGAGATTGAAATGGCCGGTGTTGCGCGTCAGGTCGGCGACGATGAGCGGCACCATGACGGCGAACACCGCGGCGGTGATGCCGTCGAGCAGCTGCACGACAACGAGCAGCAGCGGGTTGCCGACCACCGCGAACAGAAGGCCGCGCAGCGGCAACGCCGCAAAGCCGATCAGCAGAAGCGGCCGGCGCCCCCAGACCTGGGCGCGCAGCCCGATCCACGGCGACAGCGCCGCCACGATGATCTGCGGCACCACGATGCAGGCCGCGATCAAGACCGTGGCCCAGTTGGCCGAGCGCATGGTCAACACGCTGCCCATCAGCGGCAGCATCGACGCATTGGCGAGATGAAACAACAGCAGGCAGCCGGCGAAGATGAGGAGCGGCCGATTGCGCATGAGCGCGCCAGGACGGATCGGCCGCTTGCGGCGCTCGGGCGGCGGTGAGCCATGGGCGCGCTCCGGATCGATTTCGCCGTCCGCGATCAAGCGCAGCGACCACAGCGCCGGGATCAACAACAGCACGGTGACGACGAACACGGCGCGCGCCGACAACAGATAACCGCAGGCACCCATGGCGGCGGCCGCCAAGCCGTTGCCGATCGAGGCGAAGCGCGCGTTGCGGCCGAGCCGTGCGCCGATCGCCGCATGGCCGACCAGACCGAGGCTGATCGCGGCAATCGCCGGCCCAAGCACGCAGCTGGCGAGCGCGTGCAGGATCGACGCCGACAGCACCACGCTGAACACCGGCAATGCCGCGTAGGCCAGCGCGCTGACGCAGATCGCCGCGATCGCAAGCGCGGCGACGAAGCGTTCCGATCGCGCGGCATCGACCAGCGCGCCGCCCGGCATCTGGCCGATCAGCGAAACAAAGCCGCCGGCGGAGAGCACAAGACCGATATCGACCTGGGTCCAGTGCTGCGCGGTCAGAAAAACCGAGACGAACGGACCGAATCCGGTCTGCACGTCGGCGACGAAGAACACGAACCAATCGAGTCCGCGCAAGCTGCGGCGCGACGGCGGCGGCGCTCGAGGGCGCTCGCCATGCGAGGCCGGCGGTTCAGCGCCGCCTTTGCTGACGAGGGCCGGCGGACGGTCACGGGCACGCGGTGATGCTTGCGCGGGCAGGATCGAATCTCCAACGGAATGGCTAATCGGCGAGCGGCAGGGATTCGAGCTTGCCGAGGGCGCCGAGCACGACCACGGGCTTGCCATCGCGATATTCGGGCGCGGCCTTGACTTGGTCGCGGGTCAGCTCGAGCGTGATCCGCGCGCCCCGCTTGGCCGGCGGCGGGAAATGCAGGACGGTCCAGTCGACCGCGATCTTGCGGCTGCCAACGCCGAGGAAGCCGCCGAAATCGATGATTGCGGCGCGTACCTCGCCGCCACGGTCGACCAGCACGTCGACGATCCGGCCCATATTTTCGTTGGTGGCGCTCAAGACTTCGCGGCCGAGAATGCCCTCGACCTCATGGTTGCCCAAAACGGTGACTTCAGGCGTTGCCGGCGGTGCGGCGGCGCTGCCGGAACTTGCCGTGTCCTCGGCGCGCGCGCCGGAACTCGCGCACGCCAAGCACCATAGCGCCGCCACCGCCAATGCCGTCACGGCGCCAGCCGGGCGCGATCGCCCATTCCCGCGCATGACCTCCTCCACGGCTGCAAAGTTCCGCTCCATTAATCCGGCTGGAGCGCTGCCGGTTCCTCTTTCTGCCGCGCAGATTGCCGGTCAGGAGGAAAAGACCACGCAAACGTGGATATTGCCGCTGATCCGCGGCGTATCGAGCGAAATCGTGTCGCCGTGCCGGCGCACCTGCAGATCGACGCTCGCCGAGCCAAGCGTGAGATTGTGCAGGACCACTTCGTCGAGGAAGGCCGGCAGCTGCGGATTGCACAGCCGGATTTCGCTGTTGAGCGGATCGAATTGCAGGCCGAGCGAGGTTTCCAACAGAGTGAACGGGGTGGCGCTGGCCCAGGCCTGCGGCGTGCAGGCGACCGGATAAAGCGTCGGCCCTTGGCCACGCTGGCGGCGAAAGCCGCAGAACAATTCCGGCAGCCGGCGCAAATCCATGTAGGTGCCGGCCATGAACAGGCCTTCGAACAGCGTGGAGATCGCCGCCTTCTGTCCGTAGCGCGCCAGCCCGAGCGCGATCAGCGCATTGTCGTGCGGCCAGATCGAGCCGTTGTGATAGGACATCGGATTGTAGCGCGCTTCGCCGATCGCAACGGTGCGAATGCCCCAGCCGGAGAAGAAGTGCGGCTGCAAAAGCCCGGCGGCGACGCGTGCGGCGCGCTCGGGCGCGGCAATACCCGTGAACAACAGTTGGCCGGCATTCGAGGTGCGCACGCGGCACGGCTTTTTGTCGCCGTCGAGGGCGAGCGCGTAGGTGCCGATCTCCGGACACCAGAATGCGGCCTCGAATCGTTCGGCGAGCTGGCGCGCCTCTTTGGCAAGCCGGTCGGCGGTATCGTCATGGCCGAGCCGGCGCGCGCAGGCTGCCGCCATGTGTTTTGCGGCGTAGACGTAGCCTTGCACTTCGGCGAGCGCGATCTCGCCTTCGGCCAGCCGGCCGTCGGCGTGGAAGACCGAGTCATACGAATCTTTCCAGCCCTGATTGGCGAGACCCTCCTCGGTGGCGCGCTGATACTCGACAAACCCGTCGCCGTCGGGATCGCCCGGGCCGTCGATCCAGCTCAGCGCCGCCTCGATGTTCGGCCACAGCTCCGCGACCGTTGCAAAGTCGCCGGTACGTTCGGCATAGAGCCCGGCCAGCAGCACGAACAGCGGCGTGGCGTCGACGCTGCCGTAATAAAGGCCGAACGGCACTTCGCGCAGCGCCGCCATCTCGCCGCCGCGCATTTCGTGCAGAATCTTTCCCGGCTCGGCGTCGGCGAGCGGATCGGTGGTCTTGGCCTGGAAGGCGGCGAGCCGGCGCAGCACGCCGCGCGCGATGTCGGGTGACCACCACAGCATCTGCAGCGCCGTGATCAGGCCGTCGCGGCCGAATGTGGTCGAAAACCACGGAATGCCGGCGTACGGATAGGGCCCTTGCGGCGTCTGCGTGGTCAGGATGGCGAGATCGGCGGCCGAACGGCACAGCATCTCGTTGAAGCGGGCGTTCGACGTCTCGACCGTGGTGCGGTTGCGCGCCGATTGGCGCAGCTCACGGCGCGCCGCGATCAGGCCGTTCAAGAACGGCAGCGGCCGCGCCTGCGCCACGTCGCAGCTTACCGCGGTAAAGATCGGGTGCGTGCCGCCGGGTTTGAGTTGCAGGTCGTAGACGGCGCTGTCCATCGCCAGGCGCTGCGGCGGCGGATCGAATGTCAGGGTCGTGCGCCGCAGCTTGGCGTCGAGGCCGCGATAGCTCAGCACGACCTGGTCGCTGCCGCGCAATTTGGCGGTGGCGCTGCCGCGCCGTTCGCGCTGGGCGCCGCGCACCTCGAACAGATCGGCGAAGTCGTTCTCGAACAAAATGCAGATCTGCAGCTCGACCGGCCGGTCGCCGTAATTGCGCACGCGCAGCCGCTGGTAGGCGGTGCCACGCCACAGAAACACCGTGCGCAAGATGTGGACGCTGTCCTTTTCCAGAAGGATGCGCTGGTCGGAGATGATGTCCGGATTGGTCATGTCGACGAACAGCGTCGAATTGTCGTCGCGCAGATTGGAGCCGAGGAGGAGCGGCGGCATGCCGTTCACCAGGACTTCGAGGCGCGACAGATAGCGCGTGTCGAGATGAAACAGTCCGTCGGATCGCCCCGAGGCGGCGGCGATGTCGCCGCGGCTGTCCAGCACGGCGAACGTATCGCCGTATTTCAGCGTGCGCGCCGGCCGCCCCGCGGCCTGCGTGGCGGTAATATAGAACGGAGCTTCTGACGGTACCTCGGCGGCGGGCACCGTCTGGGCGGCGCTGGTCAATGGATTCATCAGGCGGCTTAGCTGTGCGGTCCGTTCGGATACGTCAAGGCTGAACGCTACGCCACCACTCGCCGTTGTGACTGCGGCGCCGAACGAACCTCGATCGGCCGGCTGGCGCCGTCGAAGAGCCGGGGCCTGCCGATCGGAGTTTACGGTTTGACGCCGGCGCGGTGAATGACGTCGACCACGCGCATGACGATCGGGTCGATCACCACGACATCGTCCGCAACCATGGCGTATTTGAGGACCCGAGCGTTCGGATCGTCAGCCATCTGGTCGGCGTTGCCGACCACCGGATCGGGCAAGTCCTGCAGCAGGAGCGACGGTGGGACCGGAGCTCCGACCATTGCGGCGATGGCTGGACCGGCAAACTGCCCGCCCTGCCGCACGACCGCCTCATAGATGGCGCGCCGCTGCTGCGGGCTAAGCACCGTCTGCTGCAACACCGACCCGGGGGGCCCGACCGCCTCATCCGGACCGAACGATTGTGCGGCCGCGCTCGTTATCCCGGGCAACGATGCCAACAGGACCAAGCCGGCAAGCCGAAGCTTTGCGGTCATGGAATGCTCCCTCTTGGCGAGCAAACGCCTGACCGGCGATTTAGGTCCCTGGCAGGCTAGATGAAGTGCTGCAGCGCACACTGCGCTCCGGTCCGGGATAGGCCTGAGTTCGTGGATGATGCGGCGCTGCAACGCAGCAGTAGCAGTTGCGACGAATAGCCACGACGATGCGGAGAACTCGCCAAGAACATGACGGTACGATAAACTCGGCGCAACCAAGGCAAGAAACCAAGCCAAGCAAAACCCCGGAGGGGAAACATGGCCACCTTATCAACCACTGCAGATGCCCGCGCGGTCGCAAGCTCGACCACGCGCTGGACACAGCTCATCGTCTGCATCGCCTGCATGATCCTGATCGCCAACCTGCAATACGGTTGGACGTTCTTCGTCAATCCGATCAACAAGGCGCATGGTTGGTCGATCGCGTCCATTCAGTTCGCATTCAGCATCTTCATTGCGCTCGAGACGTGGCTCACACCGATCCATGGCTGGATCGCCGACAGTCTCGGAAAGTTCGGCCCCAAGCTGGTGATTGCCTTCGGCGGCATCTGCGTGGCGGCGGGCTGGATCATCAATTCGCACGCCACCACGCTCGAGATGCTGTATCTCGGCGCCGTAGTCGGCGGCACCGGCGGCGGCGCGGTGTACGCGACCTGCGTCGGCCTGGCGGTCAAATGGTTTCCGGATCGGCGCGGTCTTGCGGTCGGCCTCACGGCCGCGGGCTACGGCGCCGGCACCGCGCTCACCGTTATTCCCATCCTGCACGTCATCAACTCGGCCGGCTACCAGGCTGCCTTCTTCTGGTTCGGCCTGGTTCAGGGCGGCCTTGTCTTTTTGCTGGCGTGGCTGTTGCGCAGCCCCGAGCCCGGCGAGTTGACCGGCCTTGCTTCGGCCAAAGTGGCGCAAAGCGCGCAAAGCTATTCGCCATGGCAGGTGCTGAGCACGCCGGTATTCTGGCTGCTCTACATCATGTTCATCATGGTGTCGGCGAGCGGCCTGATGGCCACCGCGCAGCTGGCGCCGATCGCCAAGGATTTCGACGTCGGCGGCATGATCATCATGTTCGGTCTCACGACGCTGGGTCTCGCCGGCATCGTCGACAATATCTGCAACGGCGGCGCGCGGCCGCTGTTTGGCTGGATTTCCGATAACATCGGTCGCGAATACACCATGGCGATCGCCTTCGGGCTGGGCGGCATCTCGTATTGGCTGCTCGGGACGTTCGGTCATGCACCGTGGGGCTTCGTGATTTTCGCAGCGCTGATCTTCCTCACCTGGGGCGAGATTTTCAGCCTGTTCCCGTCGACCTGCACGGATACGTTCGGGCCCAAGTTCGCCACCGTCAATCTGTGCCTGCTCTACACCGCCAAGGGCGCCTCGGCGTTCCTGGTGCCGGTGGCCAACCTGGTGAAAACCGCCACGGGCGGCTGGCACATGGTGTTCGTCATCACTGCCATCATGAATTTCATCGTGGTGGCGCTGGCGCTGTTCGTGCTCAAGCCGATACGGCAGAAGTTCATGCGCGGCTGAGCCGTCATTGCGGCAGCGGGCAGCCTTCATGCCTGCGATCGGACCAGGGGAGCGGGGGCTTCGCGGCTCCCGCTTTTCTTTTGGCGAAATTGGCAGCCGGCGGGGTTAATCGCGCAATTGTGGTTGTGCAGCGTGCGGGTCTGGCATAATGTATACCAGCATGAGTTCAAGCGTTTCGATCCTACCCGGGCGTCCCCACGCGGCGGCCACCGATGAGGCCGAGCGGCGCGTCGCCGTCGATCCGCTGGACGGAGCAGCGAGTCTCAAGCGCCAGGCCTACGCGGCGCTCAAGAACGCCATCGCCGCCATGGACGTGTATGGCAGCCGCGCCGAGATCAGGCTCGATGAGCGGGGTCTGGCGGCCGATTTCGGCATCAGCCGCACGCCGGTGCGCGAGGCCATGGCGCAGCTCGAGCGCGAGGGTTTCGTGCGCTCCGAGCCGCGGCGCGGCGTCTATGTGGTGCGCAAGAGCAAACGCGAGGTCATCGAGCTGATCACCGTGTGGGCGGCGCTTGAAAGCATGGCGGCGCGGTTGATCACCCAGCAGGCCAGCGACGACGAGATCGCCTCGCTGCGCCGCATGTTCGCCACCTTCGAGAACGGCGCGGTGCGCGCCCATCTCGACGAATATTCGCAGCTCAATATCGAGTTTCACCAGAGCATCATCCGATTGAGCCGCAACGAGGCGCTGATCCAGCTCGCCGAGAACCTGTTCACCCATATGCGGATGATCCGCCGCAAGACCATCGGCGAGAAGGACCGGGCCGACCGCTCGATCCGCGATCACATGCACATCATCGAAGCGCTGGAAGGGCGCGACACGCTGCGCGCCGAGACCCTGGTGCGCGATCATGCGCTCGGCCTTGCCGAGCATGTCGCCAAGTACGCCGATTATCTGGATTGAAGGAAACGGGCAAAGGCTCGGTAGAAAAGGTTCAGGGAGAACTCCCATGGCTGAAGCCGCAGTACAAACCGTCAGTGCCAATTCGCCGGAAGCGGAACGCGAGCTGACCGACGGATTCCATCTCCTGATCGAGGCGCTCAAGCTAAACGGCATCAAGACGATCTACGGCGTCCCCGGCATCCCGATCACGGATTTCGGCCGCATGGCGCAGGCGTCCGGCATCCGCGTGCTGTCGTTCCGTCACGAGCAGAATGCCGGCTATGCCGCCGCGATCGCGGGCTTTCTCACCAAAGAGCCGGGCGTGTGTCTCACCGTGTCGGCGCCGGGCTTCCTCAACGGACTGACCGCGCTGGCGCATGCCACCACCAACTGCTTCCCGATGATCCAGATCTCCGGCTCGTCGGAGCGCGAGATCGTCGATCTGCAGCAGGGCGACTACGAGGAGATGGATCAGCTCGCCATCGCCAAGCCGCTGTGCAAGGCGGCATTCCGCGTGCTGCATGCGCAGGATATCGGCATCGGTCTCGCGCGTGCGATCCGCGCCGCCGTTTCGGGCCGCCCCGGCGGCGTCTACCTCGATCTGCCGGCCAAATTGTTCGGCCAGGTCATGGACGCCGAGGCTGGAGCTAAGTCGCTGGTCAAGGTGATCGATCCGGCCCCGGCGCAGATTCCGGCGCCGGATGCGGTCAAGCGCGCGCTCGATCTGCTCAAAAGCGCCAAGCGTCCGCTCATCATCCTCGGCAAGGGCGCGGCCTACGCGCAGGCCGACGACACGATCAAAAACTTCGTCGAAAAATCCGGCATTCCATTCCTGCCGATGAGCATGGCCAAGGGTCTGTTGCCCGATACGCATCCGCAATGTGCCGGCGCGGCGCGCTCGACGGTGCTGAAGGATTCCGACGTTGTGATGATGATCGGCGCCCGTATCAACTGGCTCTTGTCGCACGGCAAGGGCAAGGCGTGGGGCGACGCACCGAAGAAATTCGTCCAGGTCGACATCGAGCCCAAGGAGATGGATTCGAACGTCGAGATCGCCGCCCCGGTGGTCGGCGACATCGGCTCGGCTCTCTCGGCATTGCTCGGCGCCATGGGCGGCAACTGGTCGGCCCCGCCCGCCGACTGGATCAACACCATCACATCGAAGCGCGAAGAGAATATCGCCAAGATGGCGCCGCGGCTGATGAACAACAATTCGCCGATGGATTATCACGGCGCGCTGGGCGTCCTGCGCACCATCGTCAAGGAGCGGCCGGATGCCATCCTTGTTAATGAAGGCGCCAACGCGCTCGACCTGACCCGCGGCATCATCGACATCTACCAACCGCGTAAGCGCATCGACGTCGGCACCTGGGGCGTCATGGGCATCGGCATGGGCTACGCGATCGGTGCCGCGATCGAGACCGGCAAGCCGGTGCTCGCGATCGAGGGCGATTCGGCCTTCGGCTTTTCCGGCATGGAGATCGAGACGATCTGCCGCTACAAGCTGCCGGTCTGCGTCGTCATTCTCAACAATGACGGGATTTATCGCGGCACCGACGTCAACAAGGCCGGGTCCGATCCGGCGACCACCGTGTTCGTCAAGGGCGCGCGCTACGACAAGATGATCGAGGCGTTCGGCGGCGTCGGCGCCAACGCGACCTCGCCGGACGAACTCAGGCGCGCCGTCAATGCCGCCATGGATTCCGGCAAGCCGACCCTGGTCAACGCCGTGATCGACCCGGCGGCCGGCAGCGAAAGCGGCCGCATCGGCAATCTCAATCCGCAAAGCAAACTGGCGAAGAAGAAATAACCGATCGGATCACGTGCAAGCAAACAATGGCCGCCCGTGCTGCGGCAGGCATCAGCGGAGTTAAGGGAGCGGAAGATGGCAACGCGAAGGAAAACAGCGAAAGCGAAATCGAAGGCGGTGGCAAAGAAGCCGGTCAAGAAGGTCGTGAAGCTCAAGGCCGCCAAAAAGGCGCCGGCCAAGAACGGCAAGCATGCGACGGGCAACGGTGTGCCGCGGCCATCGACCAAGCCGTGGGGCCAAGCCGGCCTGGCGCTCCACGGCGTCAAGGTTCTGGACTTCACGCATGTGCAGTCGGGACCGACCTGCACGCAGCTTCTGGCCTACATGGGCGCCGACGTCATCAAGGTGGAGCGGCCCGGCGTGGGTGACATCACCCGCGGGCAACTGCGCGACGTCAAAGACGCCGACAGCCTGTACTTCACCATGCTCAACGGCTCGAAGCGCTCGATCACCATCGATTCGAAGCATCCCAAGGGCAAGGAAATTTTGGAGCGGCTGATCAAGCACTGCGACGTGCTGGTGGAGAATTTCGCCCCCGGCGCGCTCGACCGCATGGGCCTGACCTGGGACTACGTCCACAAGACCAATCCGCGCATGATCGTCGCCTCCGTGAAGGGTTTTGGGCCGGGGCCGTACGAGGATTGCAAGGTCTATGAGAACATTGCGCAGTGCGCCGGCGGCTCGGCCTCGACCACCGGCTTCCGCGAGGGACCGCCGCTCGTCACCGGCGCGCAGATCGGCGACAGCGGCACCGGGCTGCATCTCGCGCTCGGCATCGTCACCGCGCTGTTCCAGCGCGTACGCACCGGCCGCGGCCAGCGCGTGCTCGCCGCCATGCAGGACGGCGTGCTCAACCTCGCCCGCGTCAAGCTGCGCGACCAGCAGCGCCTCAAGCACGGCCCGCTGACCGAATACAGCCAGTACGGCGAAGGCATTGCGTTCGGCAAAGCGACGCCGCGCGCCGGCAACGATTCGGGCGGCGGCCAGCCGGGCTGGATTCTCAAGTGCAAAGGCTGGGAAAACGATCCGGACTCCTACGTTTATTTCATCACCCAGGCACCGGTGTGGGGCGCGATCTGCGATCTGATCGGCAAGCCGGAATGGAAGACCGATGCCGACTACGCCACGCCGCCGGCGCGGCTGCCGCGGCTGCGCCACATCTTCGATACGATCGAGCAGTGGACCATGACCAAGACCAAGTTCGAGGTCATGGACACCTGCAACAAATACGACATTCCAGTCGGTCCGATCCTGTCCATGAAGGAGATCGCCGAGGAGGAGTCGCTGCGCGCCACCGGCACCGTGGTCGAAGTGGACCATCCCAAGCGCGGCAAGTATTTGACGGTGGGTAATCCGGTCAAGCTGTCGGATTCGCCAGCCGACGTGCGGCGCTCGCCGCTCCTTGGCGAGCACACCGAGGAAATCCTGCGCAGCGTGCTCGGCTACTCGGCCAAGGAGCTCGCCGACATTCAAGCCTCCGGCGCCATCACGCCGCCGGCGAAGCCCGCCAAAGCCGAGGCGGCGTAACAACGAGAACGCTCGTCCCCGCGCAGGCGCGGACCCAGCGCAAGAAGCATACTGGATGCCCGCTTCCGCGGGCATGAGCGGATGAGAGGATATTGCCCATGCGTATTGTGGTTCACGGCCAGCAGGCATTCGGCAAGGCGGTGCTTGAGGCGCTGCTCAAGCGCGGCGACGAGGTCGTCGCCGTCTATGTCGCGCCCGAGAAGGAAGGCGCCAAGGCCGATCCGCTGAAGGAAGCGGCGCTCGCCGCCAAGCTGCCGGTGCATCAGCCGGCGTCGTACCGCAAGCCCGAAGTGTGGGAGGAATTCCGCGCGCTGAAACCAGACCTCCAGGTGATGGCGTTCGTGACGCTGTTCGTGCCGGAGGAATTTTTGAACATCCCGACCCACGGCTCGATCCAGTATCACCCGTCGCTGTTGCCGGCCTACCGCGGGCCGAGCGCCATCAACTGGCCGATCATCAAGGGCGACAGCGAAACCGGGTTGTCGATCTTCTGGCCCGACAACGGCCTCGATACCGGCGCCGTGTTGTTGCAGAAGAAAACCAACATCGGGCCGGCCGACACGCTCGGGTCGGTCTATTTCGACCGGCTGTTTCCGATGGGCGTCGAGGCGATGCTCGAAGCCATCGATCTGGTCAAAGCCGGCAAGGCGCCGCGCATCAAACAAGACGAGGCGAAGGCGACCTACGAAGGCCGCTGCGGCGCCGACAACGCGCACATCGATTGGGGCCGGCCGTGGCAGGAGATCGATCGGCTGATCCGCGGCTGCAATCCGGCGCCGGGTGCCTGGTCGCGGCTCGATGGCAAGACGCTGAAGATCTTCGACGCCAAGCCGCTGCCCGCCAAGGACCCCAAGGGCATCGCCGGCAAGATGGGTGAGATCGTCGGCATCGAGGCCGACGGCTTTTTGGTCGTGTGCGCCGACGGCCGCTTCAAGGTCACCCGCGTGCAGGCCGACGGTCCAAAAGTCGGCGCCGGCGAATTCGCCACGGCCGCCAAGCTCACGCTGGGTACGCGATTGCAATGATTGACGCAGCAGCGTTGCTGTAGCCGCACGAGCGGCAACGTTGCCGTGAAGTTTAAGAAGCTCAGTCCTGGAACGAGGTTTTCATGAATCCCCCCGCCACTGCCGCGAAAGCGCCTGCTCTCTCCGCACAGCACGCCAATCCGAAATCCGACATTGAAATTTCCCAGACCGCCAAGAAGCGGCCGATCATCGACATCGCCCGCGAAAAGCTCGGCATCGCGCCGGAAAATATCGAGCCATACGGCCACTACAAGGCCAAGCTGTCGATGGACTACGTCAAGTCGCTGCAGAGCCGGCCGAACGGCAAGCTCATCCTGGTCTCCGCCATCACGCCGACCCCGGCCGGCGAGGGCAAGACCACCACGACAGTGGGCTTGACCGACGCGCTCAATTACATCGGCAAAAAGGCGATGCTGTGCATCCGCGAGCCGTCGCTCGGCCCGTCGTTCGGCATGAAGGGCGGCGCCGCGGGCGGCGGCTATGCGCAAGTCGTGCCGATGGAGGACATCAATCTCCACTTCACCGGCGACTTTCACGCCATCACCTCGGCCAATAATCTGCTCGCCGCGCTGATCGACAATCACATCTACTGGGGCAACAGTCTCGGCATCGATCCGCGCCGAATCGCCTGGCGCCGCGTGCTCGACATGAACGACCGCGCGCTGCGCTCGATCGTCAATTCGCTCGGCGGCGTCGCCAACGGCTTTCCGCGCGAGGACGGGTTCGACATCACGGTGGCGTCGGAAGTCATGGCGATCTTCTGCCTCGCCCGCGACGTCGAGGATCTGAAAAAGCGGCTCGGCAATATCGTGATCGCCTATACGCGCGACCGCAAGCCGATCCGCGCCAGCGATGTCAAGGCCAACGGCGCCATGGCGGTGCTGCTCAAGGACGCGCTGGCGCCGAACCTGGTGCAGACCATGGAGGGCACGCCGGCCTTCATTCACGGCGGTCCGTTCGCCAACATCGCGCACGGCTGCAACTCGGTGCTGGCGACCACAACGGCGCTCAAGCTCGCCGACTACGTCGTCACCGAAGCCGGCTTCGGCTCCGATCTCGGCGGCGAAAAGTTCATGGACATCAAGTGCCGCAAGACCGGGCTCAAGCCGGACTGCGCGGTGCTGGTCGCCACCATCCGCGCGCTCAAGATGCACGGCGGTGTCAAGAAAGAGGATCTGAAAACCGAGAACGTCAAGGCGCTCGAGGCCGGCATGAGCAATCTCCGGCGTCACGTCGAGAACATGCAGAAATTCGGCATCGTGCCGGTGGTGTCGATCAACCGTTTCTCCGCCGACACCGAAGCCGAGATCAAGGTGGTCGAGGACACCTGCAAGAAGCTCGGCGTCGAGGCCTACATGGCCGACCACTGGGCCGAAGGCGGCAAGGGCGCCGCCGAAGTCGCCCGCGCGGTGGTGCGCGCCGCCGAGAGCGGCAAGAGCAATCTGAAACTGCTCTATCCGGACGACATGCCGCTCGCCGACAAGATCCGCACCATCGCCAGGGAAATCTATCGCGCCAAGGACATTTCGCTCGACAAGCCGGTACGCGATCAGCTCGCCTCGTACGAGGCCATGGGCTACGGCCATTTCCCGATCTGCATGGCCAAGACCCAGTACAGCTTCACCACCAACCCGGATCTCAAAGGCGCGCCGAGCGATCACATCATCCCGGTGCGCGAAGTGCGGCTCTCGGCCGGCGCCGAGTTCGTGGTGGCGATCTGCGGCGAGATTCTCACCATGCCGGGCCTGCCACGCACACCAGCCGCCGACTCGATCAACATCGGCGCCGACGGTCGCGTCGTCGGATTGTTCTGATCGTCATTGCAAGCGTGTAGGGTGGGCCAGCCGCGTAGCGGCGTAACCCACCCTGCCGCTAACCGAACATGCAACTTGGTGGGTGACGCGCCTGCGGCGTTAACCTACCCTACAAATCCAAACAAACAGGAGAGACGAGCCATGCTCAAATTCTATTACAGCGGCTCGCCGAATCCGACCAAGATCGCGCTGTTTCTCGAAGAGACGGGCCTGCCCTACGAGCCCGTTCCGGTCGACACTCGCAAGGGCGATCAGCACAAGCCGGACTTCTTGAAGATCAATCCGAACGCCAAGGTGCCGGCGATCGTCGACGGTGACGCGGTCGTGTTCGATTCGAGCGCGATCCTGCTTTATCTCGCCGAAAAAACCGGAAAGTTTCTGCCGGCCAAGACCGACAAGGCGCGCGGCGAGCTGTTGTCGTGGATGTTTTTCGTCTCTTCCGGCGTCGGGCCGTATTTCGGCCAGTCCGTGCACTTCCGCAATTATGCGCCCGAGAAGCTGCCTTACGCCATCAACCGCTACGCCTTCGAAGGCCAGCGCCATGCCGGCATCCTCGATGCGCGGCTCGCCAAGCACAAATACTTGCTGGGTGACACCTATACGATCGTCGACATGAACGTGTGGGGCTGGGCGCGGCTGATACCCAACGTGCTCGGCGAAGGCGCCTGGGACAAGTTCAAGAACTTAAAGCGCCTCACCGACGAGATCAGCGCCCGGCCGGCGGCGCAGCGCGCCCAGGCGCTCAAGGACCGCCACACCTTCAAGACCGAAATGGATCAGGAAGCGCTCCACGCCATGTTCCCGCATCTGAAGGAGAAGGTGGCGTAATTTCCAAGTGCGTTTTCTGACTGTGCAAGCCTATCTGTTGGTCTTTATCGGCGGCGGCATCGGCGCGGCGTTGCGCCATGCCGTCAACGTCGTGTTGGGGCGGGAGTTCGGAACCGCGTTTCCGTTTCACACGCTGTTCGCCAACGTCACCGGCTCGCTGGTGATGGGCGTGCTGGCGGCGTATTTCGGCCTGCGCATGGGCTCGCCGCAATGGCTGCGGCTGTTCCTGACCACCGGGATCCTCGGCGGCTATACGACGTTCTCGACCTTCTCGCTGGATTCCATCGTGCTCTGGGAGCGCGGCCAATATGGCTGGGCCGCCGCTTACGTCGTCGGGTCGGTGGCGGCGTCGCTGGCGGGCGTCTTGCTCGGCGCGATGCTCGTCCGCCTCGTCAATGAAGGTGCGCTGACCTAGGCGTCCTCCTCCAGCGGCTCGAAGTGCGGGTGGAACCAGAGCTGCGCGATCAGGGTCGGCACCACGGCGCTGCCGATCACGGCGGTCAGCAGCACTGTGTATTGGGCTTGGTCGATGATGTGATTGGTCAGGCCGAACAGCGCCGAGATCGAGCCGAAGGTGAGCCCGGTCGACATCATCAGGGTGGTGTACATGCCATCGCGCGGCACGAACTTGAAATAGCGCGTCAGCGGCAGGATGCCGCAAAATTTCGTGGCCATCTTCATGGCGAGAAACAGCCCGATCAGCCCGGCGCCGGCGAGTAGCGCGTGCGCCTCGATCAGCGAGCCGGCTTTCAGAAAATAAAACGGGGTGAGAAACGCAAAGCAGATGGCGCGCAGCCGCAGCTGCAGCGCGCGGTTGGCAAGAAAGAACGGCGCCAGCGCCATGCCGATCAGATAGGCCGGCAGCACCGCTTCGCTCTTGCCCAGGTTGGCGAGACCGCCGAGCGCGAACAGGATCACAAACAGAAATTTTATCTCCGGCTCGCTGGCGCGGCCGCCGATCTTGCGGAACAGCCAGGGCACGATGAACGGCAACACCGCCATCACGGCGATGGTCGCCACGACGAACAGCAGCAGATAGAGATTGTAGTTGGCGAACACGAGCCCGAGCGCCAGCACGGTGCCGATATCGTTGATGAAGCAGGCGGCGAGAATGATTTTGCCGAGCTCGGTGCGGTTATAGCCGGTCTCGACCATCACGGCGTACACCACCGCGACCGAGGTGGTGGAGAGCGCGATACCGGCGATCTGCGCCTGCGGCCACGGCCAGCCGAGGCCGTAACGGGCCAGCAGCAGACAGCCGATGTAGGGCGCGAAAAAGCCCATCAGCCCGATGGTCACGCTCGAGCCGAAATGCTTCTTGACCACGGCGGGATCGATGTCGGTGCCGGCCAGAAACGTCAGCACCACGGCGCCGACGCCGGCGATGTAATTGATCCACGGCGTGAGCGGCAGGCCGATCGTGTTGCCGGCGAGCGCGCCGACCACGATCTCGAACAAGGCCGCCGAGATGGTGATGTAGAGCGAGCCCAGGGCGGCGACGAGCGCCAGCACCATCCACAGCGCCGATTGAAGCCAGACGTTGTCCATCGTGCTCATCCTTCCGGGTGGCGAACGGGCACGAAAAAACCCGCTCGGCGGCGGGTCCAAACAAAACCCCACCGCTTCGGTTCAGCGGCAGGGGTCATCAGCTCGGGTGAGCGGTTTCGGGGAACCCCATCCCCATCTATGGTCGACGTTTACCCATATACGCGATTCGGCGGGCGTTGCAATTGTCCGTCCCCAAATGAAAACGGCGCGGCCCTGCGGCCGCGCCGTTCGTCGTTGATCCGGCGAAGCGGCTACTGGAACAGCTTCATCGAGTTGATGAGCGTCTGGATGACGCCCAGCGTCAGCGGGATGCCGACCCACAACCAGGCCAGCGCCAGATGCCAGGCCTGAGTGCCTTCTTGAGTTTCGTTAGCCATATTGTTTCCTCCCTAGGGTCAGGCCGGTTGGCCCGCGGCGACGTCCAACGCCGGCGATCCGGCGTCCGCCTCCGCGCGCATGTGGTGGCGCTTGTCGACGGCTTTGACCAACAGATTGCAGATGAAGCCGATCACCAGCAGGCCGGCCATGATGTACATCGTCACGTTATAGGCCTGCGCCTTCGGCACGCCGTGCGTGACGTTGTACTCGCGGATGTAGTTCACCAGCACAGGACCGAAGATGCCGGCCATCGACCATGCGGTCAGCAGCAGTCCATGGATGGCGCCGACGTAGCGGGTGCCGAACATGTCTCGGAGATAGGCCGGCACCGTGGAGAAGCCGCCGCCATACATGCTGATGATGACCAGGAAGCAGCAGACGAAGCCGACCACGCTGCCGACTGAGCCCGTGTAGGGCACCGTGCAGTACAGCGCGAAGCCCAGCACCATGAACACGAAGTAGGTGTTCTTGCGGCCGATATAGTCCGACGTGGAGGCCCAGAAGAAGCGGCCGCCCATGTTGAACAGGCTCATCAGGCCGACGAAGCCGGCTGCCGCCACCGGCGTGATGTGGCCGGGGAACATTTCCTGGCTCATGGCGGAGGCCTGGCCGAGCACGCCGATGCCGGCGGTCACGTTGAGGCAGAGGATCCACCAGATCAGCCAGAACTGCGGCGTCTTCAGCGCGTCGTAGACGAACACGTCGCTGGTGGTGATCAGCTTGGTCGCCTGTGCGGGCGGCGTATAGCCGGCGGGCCGCCAGCCCGGCGCCGGGACGCGCACGATGACGGCGCCGACCATCATGAAGACGAAGTACACGGCGCCGAGCACGATGAAGGTCTCGGCAACGCCGACATGGGTCGACGTCGAGAACTTGCTCATCAGCCAGACCGAGAGCGGCGAGGCGATGAAGGCGCCGCCGCCGAAGCCCATGATCGCCATGCCGGTCGCCATGCCGGGACGATCCGGAAACCATTTGATCAGCGTCGACACCGGCGAGATGTAGCCGATGCCCAGCGCGATGCCGCCGATCACGCCATAGCCGAGGTAGATCAGCCAGAGCGCATGGGCGTAGACGCCCACCGCCGAGATGAAAAAGCCGGCGGCCCAGCACAAAGCGGCGGTGAACATGGCGCGGCGCGGCCCGCCTTCCTCGACCCAGCGTCCGAACACCGCGGACGACACGCCGAGAAAGAAAATGGCGAGCGAGAAGATCCAGCCGAGCTCGGGAAGATTCCAGTCGCCCTTTGCCGATTGGGAAATGCCGATCAGCTTGGTCATCGGCAGGTTGAACACGCTGAACGCGTAGGCCTGGCCGATGCAGAGATGCACGCATAGGGCAGCCGGCGGCACCATCCACCGGCTGAAGCCGGGTCCGGCGACCGTATGGCTGCGATTAAGAAAGCTCATTGCACGGTTCTCCCCTGTGCCCTTGGCAATTTTTTGCGAATGCCGATTGGGACGTCTGTGAAGGCAGCGACTATTTACACTGCGAAAAGCCCGACGTGGAATCAATAAAACAATTCCGATGCATAGATAGAAAGTCGTATTTCGCCATAGCGAAGGGCTATCGATCCGGAAGACGCGTCACGCCCCAGCGTCCCGTCGTCTCCGCGTGATACGCGGGCGGACGCCGCTCACCAGAGCATTGGGCTGCAGTCCGGCGGGGAACTGGAGAAATTGTTGTTTAATCGGTCAATGACGGAGCAACGCGTCGCGCCTCGGCGACCAGGGCGGCGGTCAGCGGCGTCATCGGCTCCCGTGTCGGCACCACCAGGCCGATGGTGTTGCTCACCTCCGGCTTGACGATTGGAATGGCGCGCAGCACGTCGGTGAGGCCGAGTGTCGCAGCAAGCTGCGCCGGCATGATGGTGGCCCAACGCCCGGTGCGGACATGCGCGTAGAGCAGGATCATCGCATCGGATTCCAGACTGGCCTGCGGGTCGCCGCCAGCGCCGCGCACCAGGTGGTCGATGATGCGGCGGTTCTGCATGTCGGGGGTAAGCAGGCACAGCGGCACCTGTGCCGCCTCCGCCCAAGTCACCTTGTCGCGCTTGCCGAGCGGCGCGTCGGCCGAGATCAGGAGCCGGTAGCGCTCGCGATACAGCGGAACGGCGGTAACCCGGCCAAGTGGTTCGTTGTCCAGATAGGTCACGCCGGCATCGATCTCGAGATTCTCCAACAACCGCAGAACCTCTTCGGAGTTGCGCGACGACACGGTGAACTGCACGTTGGGATGCCGCTCGCGATAGGGCGTGGTCAGCCGCTCGATCATGGCCAGCGTCGTCGGCACGGCGGCGATGCGCAGCCGTCCGGTGAGGCCCTGCTTGAGCGCCTGCACCTCGTCGCGCATGGCGCGGGCATCGCCGACGATGCGGCGCGCCCAGTTGAGCACGCGCTCGCCCTCGGGGGTAAAATCGCGAAAACGGGAGCCGCGGTGGACCAGGAGAACGCCGAAGCTCTCCTCGAGCTGCTTGACGCCCGCCGAGAGAGTCGGCTGGGTGACTCCGCACGCTTCGGCCGCCCTGGCGAAATGCCGTTCGCGGGCCAGCGCGAGCAGGAATTCAAGCTTGTCGATCACCCCATACCTCGAAGCCGCACCGCATCACAAGTTCGGCACCTGCACGCGGTTTTCGTCATGCAGTGCGACCAAATGATCGACAAACTTGCGAATAGTCAACACATTGATAGTGTTACTCTATCAACTCATGCTCAGCCGGGCCTTGCCGGGCGCCGGCGCGTACGGCCATTAGCCATTTCGGAGATGCAATGAACGTTCTCGATCAGCCGCCGACCTTGCCGCCCGGCGGCCGCGGGCAGGCCGGCCGGCGCCCGCCCAAAACGCCGAAGGGCCGCCAGGTCGATCCGGAGGCGCTCGACGAGGTGCGCATGCTTCTCGGCGACCGCGAACGGCGGCGCGACCTTCTGATCGAGCATCTGCATCTTATTCAGGACCGCTACGGCCATCTTTCCGCTGCGCATCTCGCCGCCTTGGCGCACGAGATGCAGCTCGCGCTCACCGAGGTCTACGAGGTCGCGACCTTCTACGCTCACTTCGACGTGGTGAAGGAAGGCGAGGCGCCGCCGCCTGCGGTGACGGTGCGGGTCTGCGATTCGCTGTCCTGCGCGATGGCCGGCGCCGAGCGGCTGCTCGACGATCTGCCGAAGCGGCTCGGCGCCAATGTGCGCGTCGTGCGCGCGCCCTGCATGGGCGCCTGCGATCGCGCGCCGGTCTGCGCCGTCGGTCATGTGCAGGTGATGCAGGCCGACGCCGCGCGCATCGCCGCGGCCGCCGCCAAGCCGCCGCACGCGCACGTCTGCGCCACGCCGGCCGCGTTCGATGTTTATCTGCGCTCCGGCGGCTACGAATTGCTCAAGGCCTGCACCGGCGGCACGCGCAGCCGCGACGACGTCATCAAGGCGGTGAGCGACGCCGGGCTGCGCGGTCTCGGCGGTGCCGGCTTCCCGACCGGCCGCAAGTGGTCGCTGGTGCGCGCCGAGCCGGCGCCGCGGCTGTTCGCCGTCAATGCCGACGAGGGCGAGCCCGGCACCTTCAAGGATCGCCATTATCTGGAACGCGACCCGCACCGTTTCATCGAAGGCATGCTGATTGCCGCCTGGGTGGTCGAGGCGGCCGATACGTATCTGTACATCCGCGACGAATATCCCGAGGTGCGGCTGTTGCTCGCACAGGAACTCGCCAAGGTGGAAGCAGCCGGGTTGTCGCGGCACAGCAAAATTCATCTGCGCCGCGGCGCCGGCGCCTACATCTGCGGGGAAGAGTCCGCGATGATCGAATCGATCGAAGGCAAGCGCGGACTGCCGCGGCATCGCCCGCCTTACGTGGCGCAAGTCGGCCTGTTCGGCCGCCCGACGCTCGAGCAGAACGTCGAGACGCTGTTCTGGGTGCGCGACATCGTCGAGAAGGGCGCCACCTGGTTCAGCTCGCAGGGCCGCCACGAGCGCAAGGGCTTTCGCAGCTTTTCGGTATCGGGGCGCGTCAAAAACCCCGGCGTCAAGTTGGCGCCGGCCGGCGTCACCGCGCGTGAATTGATCGACGAGTTCTGCGGCGGCATGGCCGACGGCTACGCTTTCAAGGGCTATCTGCCGGGCGGCGCATCGGGCGGCATCCTGCCGGCGTCGATGGCCGACATCCCGCTCGACTTCGGCACCCTGGAACCGCACGGCTGCTTCGTCGGGTCGCACGCGGTGGTGATCCTGTCCGACAAGGACGACATGAAGGCGGTGGCGTTGAACCTGATGAAGTTCTTCGAGGACGAGAGCTGCGGCCAATGCACGCCGTGCCGGGTCGGCACCGAGAAGGCGACCAAGCTGATGGCCAGGGGCCCGTGGGACCGGGCGCTCCTTGAAGAGCTTTCGACCCTGATGCGCGATGCCTCGATCTGCGGTCTCGGCCAGGCGGCGCCGAATCCGCTGCTCTGTGTGCTAAAATATTTTCCGGACGATTTGACGAAGCCGCTCGGACATTGGTGATCAAGAGCGCTGCGCCGAAGGAATTGGCAAATGAGCGATAGCAAAGAAGACAAACCGGTCGGCTACGGCCACGATCAAAAAGGCACCGCCGGCGGCGCGAACTATGGCGCAGGCAAGCCCGGCGTGGCGCACACCGCTCCGGCCGACAAGACGACGGGCGCGGGCGGCGCCACGACCGGCCAGACCTTCAGCATCGACGGCCGCGACATCGACATCCGCGACGGCGAGACGATCTTCCGCGCCGCGCGCCGGCTCGGCATCAAGCTGCCGCACCTGTGCTACTCGCCGCAGCCCGGCTATCGCCCGGACGGCAATTGCCGTGTCTGCATGGTCGAGATCGAAGGCGAGCGCGTGCTGGCGGCAAGCTGCATCCGCACGCCGTCACCCGGCATGAAGGTGAAGACGCAGACCGAGCGCGCCCAGACCGCGCGCCGCATGGTCGCCGAGCTCCTGCTCACCGACCAGCCCGACCAGGCGCACGCGCACGATCCGGCTTCCGAGTTGTGGAAGATCGTCACCCGGATGAATCTGGCGAAGGGCCGCTTCCCGCGCCGCGATGCGCCGGCGCCGGACCGCAGCCATCCGGCCATGGCGGTCAATCTCGACGCCTGCATTCATTGCAATCTGTGCGTCCGCGCCTGCCGCGAAGTGCAGGTCAACGACGTGATCGGCATGGCCGGCCGCGGTCACGGCGAGAAGATCGTGTTCGATTTCGACGATCCGATGGGCGCCTCGACCTGCGTCGCTTGCGGCGAGTGCGTGCAAGCCTGCCCGACCGGCGCGCTGATGCCGGCGACGGTCGTCGATGCCAACAACGTCTTTACCGGTAAGGCCGACCGCAAGGTCGACAGCGTGTGCCCGTATTGCGGCGTCGGCTGTCAGCTCACCTATCACATCAAGGACGACAAGCTGCTGTACGTCACCGGCCGCAACGGCCCGGCCAACGAAAACCGGCTGTGCGTCAAGGGCCGCTTCGGCTTCGACTACGTGCACAACAAGCAGCGCCTGTTGAAACCGATGATCCGCAAGGAGGGCGTGCCGAAAATTCCGCACGAGCCGGTCGATCCGGCCAATCCGTGGACCCATTTTCGCGAGGCGACCTGGGACGAGGCGCTCGACCGCGCAGCCGCCGGCTTGAAAAAGATCCGCGATCGCGTCGGGCCGCAGGGACTGGCCGGCTTCGGCTCGGCCAAGGGCTCCAACGAAGAGGCCTATCTGTTCCAAAAGCTGGTGCGCACCGGCTTCGGAACCAACAACGTCGATCATTGCACGCGGCTGTGCCACGCCTCGTCGGTGGCGGCGCTGATGGAGGGCATCGGCTCCGGCGCGGTGTCGGCGAGCTTCAACGAATGCAAGAACGCCGAGGTGATCTTCGCGATCGGCTGCAATCCGACCGAAAACCACCCGGTCGCCGCCACCTTCTTCAAGCAGGCCAAGAAACGCGGCGCCACCCTGATCGTGGCCGATCCGCGCGGCCAGACGCTCAAGCGTCACGCCACCCACATGCTGCAGTTCAAGAACGGCGCCGACGTGGCGCTGCTCAACGGCATGCTCAACACCATCGTGACCGAAAAGCTCTACGACGAGCAGTACATCCAGACTTACGTCGAGGGCTTCAAGCCGTTCGCTGAAAGCATCAAGGAATTCACCCCCGAGGAGATGGCGCCGATCTGCGGCATCGATGCCGATCTCATTCGCACCGTGGCCCGAAAATTTGCGCGGGCCAAGTCGGCGATCATCTTCTGGGGCATGGGCATCTCGCAGCACACCCACGGCACCGACAATGCGCGCTGCCTGATCGCGCTGTCGCTGATCACCGGCCAGATCGGCCGGCCCGGCACCGGGCTGCATCCGCTGCGCGGCCAGAACAACGTGCAGGGCGCCTCCGACGCCGGCCTGATCCCGATGTTCTTCCCGGACTACAAATCGGTCGAGGACCCGCAGGTCCGCGCCCGCTACGAGGACGCCTGGGGCGTCAAGCTCGATCCGAAGAAAGGCCTCACCGTCGTCGAGATCATGAACGCGGTGCACGCCGACGTGGTCAAGGGCATGTACATCATGGGCGAAAATCCCGCGATGTCCGATCCCGATCTCAATCACGCGCGCGAGGCGCTGGCGCACCTCGAGCACCTGGTGGTGCAGGACCTGTTCCTCACCGAGACCGCGGTCTACGCCGATGTGATCCTGCCGGCGTCGGCATGGCCGGAGAAGGACGGCACCGTCACCAACACCAATCGTCAGGTGCAGATGGGCCGCCAGGCGCTGCCGCTGCCCGGCGACACCCAGCTTGATTGGTGGCTCATCCAGGAGATCGGCCGCCGCATGGGCATGCCCTGGAACTATACGGGTCCCGACGAGATCTACACCGAGATGGCGTCGCTGATGCCGTCGCTCGATAACATCTCGTGGGAGCGCATTGCGCGCGAGAGTGCGGTCACCTATCCGGCCGAGGCGCCCGACAAGCCGGGCCGCGACGTCGTGTTCGACAAGGGCTTTCCGCGGCCGGGCGGCTTCGGCAAGCTCGTCGCCGCCAAGCTGCAGCCGCCCGACGAGACGCCGGACGACGAATACCCGTTCATCCTCACCACCGGCCGGCAGCTCGAGCACTGGCACACCGGCGCCATGACACGCCGCGCCTCGACGCTCGATGCGCTCGAGCCCGCCGCGGTCGCCTCGGTGTCGCGCGGCACCATCGCCAAGCTCGGCATCAAACCCGGCGACCCGATCCGCGTGGCGACCCGGCGCGGCACGGTCGAACTCGCCGCGCGCCAGGACGACGCCATTCCGGACGGCGTCGTGTTCATTCCGTTCGCCTACGTCGAGGCGGCGGCGAACCTGCTCACCAATCCGAAGCTCGATCCGTTCGGCAAGATTCCGGAGTTCAAATACTGCGCCGCGCGCATCGAGGCGATCACGCCGGAGAGCCGGGTGGCGGCGGAGTAAAGAGGCGCTCCACCGCAGCAGCGGGCCGCGATGGAAGACGACGACGACCCGCACGTTGATATCGAGCGCCTCGAAGCGCAGATCGACCGACTCGTCGCCAAGCTCGACAGTTGCCGCAAATTCATTCTGGTGTCGCGGATCGCGATCCTGGCCGGCGCCGTCCTGCTGGCCGCGCTGCTGCTCGGCCTCATGCGTTTCGACGCGACGGTCATGCTCGCGGCGATCGCCGCGTTGCTCGGCGGCATTGTCGGCTGGGGCTCGAACCGCTCGACCGCGCAAGAGGCCGCCGCCGAGCTTGCCGCCGCCGAGGCGGATCGCACGGCGCTGATCGGTACCATCGATCTGCACGTCGTCAGCGAGCGCCCGACCTTGCATTAGGCCTGCATTGTCGCCGCCTTGACCGCGCCTTATAATTCCAAACAAACAAGGGGAGGCGCGCCATGGCGCATACGCATGTCTTCGCCGGCGTCGGCGGCTATTACGGCAACAAGGATCAGCGCGGGCTCGCCGGCGTGTTTCGCCGCGCCGCTGACGGCGAAAGCTGGGCGCATGCGCTCGGCGAGCTTGAAGCATTCACGATCTGCGTGCATCCGCGCGATGCCAACTTGGTATTCGCCGGCACCACCGACGGCGTCTATCGCAGCACCGATGCCGGTAAAACGTTTCGTCGTGCCGAGTTCCCCGATCGCGGCGTGCAGATCTGGTCGTTTTTGCCGGATGCTGCCGGCGGCACGCGCATGCTCGCCGGCGGCTCGCCGATCTCGGTCTATCGCAGCGATGACGACGGCGCGAGTTGGCGCCGCGCGCCCGATCCGCATCTGCCGCTGCACGCCAAGATGCCATTCGACTGCCGGGTCATGCGCTTTGCGCCGCATCCGCGCCGCGCCGGCGAAATCTACGCCGTGCTCGAAGTGTCGGGGGTGATGCGCTCGACCGACGGCGGCGACAGCTGGAGCGATTGCAGCGCCGACCTGCTGCGCCTCGCCGATGCCGAGCCGCGGCTGCGCTCAAAACTGGTCAGCGACACCGAGGCTGAAGGCATGCTCGACGGCCACGCGGTGTGCACCAGCGCCGCGGCGCCGGACGCTGTCATCATCGCGGTGCGCATGGGCCTGTTCCGCAGCGACGATCAGGGCCGCTCCTGGCAGGACCTGCGGGTGGATCGGTTCTCGCCGTTCACCTACGGCCGCGACGTCAAGGTCTCGCCGCAGGACCCGAGCACGCTCTACGCCTGCCTGTCGGTCGCGGCCTCATCCAAGGACGGCGCGCTCTATCGCAGCAACGACGTCGGCAAAACCTGGCAGCGCTTCGACAAGGTGCAGCCGCACGGCACCCTGATGTCGGTCGCGCTGCATGCGCGCGACGCCAAGCAGGTCTACATCGCGGCGCGTTACGGCGAAGTGTTCGGCACCGCCGATGGCGGCGAAACCTGGCGCGACATGCCGCTGCCACCCAACGTGCAGCACATTTACGCGCTGGCCTGCGGGTGAGAGCCGCGCTGTCCGTTCATAACGGGCGAAAAAATCGCAGCGACGTGGGCGAGAAGCCGAGCCTCTCGTAGAAACGGTGCGCGTCGCGTCGATGATGCGCGCTGGTGAGCTCGATACCCGAGCAGCCATGCTCGCGCGCAAAGGCGGTCACGTGGGTCAGCAGCTTTTCGCCAAGACCGCCGCGCCGGTGTTGCGCGGCCACGACCAGCGCGGTGACGCGACAGACGGTCGTGCCGGTGGGAAAATACGGCACCAGCTCGGCGCTGATCAGCCCGATGACGTCGTTCGTGACTGGGCGAGAAGGAGCCAGCTGGTCTCACTGTGCAGCGCGTGCTGCATGCGACCGCTCACGTCGGCCGCCGTCGGCGCATAACCGAGCTCGGTCAACAATGAGGCGATCGGCTCCGCGTCTGCTTCGGTGGCGCGTCGAAACGTGGTCGCCATTTGGTCTTTCTTACGGGCTCGCGCGGGCGCCACGCCGGTGTCTATGATTTCGCGTCCTTGAAATACGGCTCGACCGTGCCGGTCAGCTTGATGGTGAGCGGATTGCCGTAGCGGTCCTTGGCCTTGCCGGCCGGCACCCGGACCCAGCCTTCGCTGACGCAATACTCTTCGACGTTGGTCTTTTCCACGCCCTTGAAGCGCACGCCGATCTCGCGCTTGAGCGCTTCCTCGTCGTAGTAGGGGCTGCGCGGATCGTTGGACAGATGATCCGGCGGCGTATCGGTGGTCTTATCGTCGGGCATTTTCGTTTTGTACCTGAAATGAGGTCGCTCGCACAAATCGTCATTGCGAGGAGCGAAGCGACGAAGCAATCCAGGAGTCGGTGCACTCGGCCCTTGGATTGCTTCGCTCCGCTCGCAATGACGAAACAGCAGTCATTCGATCGAGAGTCCCGCCGCCTTCAGTGGCGCACCGTTCTTCTCGATCTCGGGTCCGATGATGCTTTCGAGGTATTCGGTCGATTGATGCTCGAGCGGCACCACGAAGGTTCCGGTGCCGGCGAGCCGCTCCTGCACCGCCGGCGTGTTGATCGCCTCGGCGGTGGCGTCGTGGAGCCTCTTGATGACCGCGGCCGGCGTTCCTTTCGGCACGAAAAACGCGAACCAGGTCGAGGCCTCGAAGTGCATGCCTTGTTCGTCGGCGGTGGGCAGGTCCGGCAGCGACGGCAGGCGTTTCGGGCTCAGCATCGTGATCGGCTTGACCAGGCCCGCTTTCACCGGCGGCACTGCGGTCGGGCTGAGCGTGACGAAATAATCGAACTGCTGGCCGATTAGATCCTGCAGCGCCGGGCCGCCGCCACGATACGGAATATCCTGAACCTTGACGCCAATCGCCTGATTGAACAGCGCACAATCGACGTAGCCGGTCGAGCCGATGCCGGCCGAGCCGGTGCGCAAGGTCGCCTGGTTCTTCTTCACGTAGGCGATGAACTCCTGCAGGCCGTTCACCGGCAGGTCCTTGCGCGCGATGATGATCATCGGCTGATCGGCGACCAGGATCACCGGCGCCAGGTCGCGCTTGAAGTCGTAGAGCGGGTGCTTGTAGAGCGTCTGGTTGATGGCGTCGGCGCGGCTGCCGAGCACGAACTGATAACCGTCCGGCGTCGCATGGGCGACGCGCGCCGAGCCGATCATGCCGCCGGCGCCGCCGACATTCTCGACGATCACCTGCTGGTGCAAAATCTCCGACATCTTCTGCGCGACGATGCGGCCGAGCACGTCAGTGCCGCCGCCGGGTGGGAACGGCACCACCATCGTCACCGGCCGCGTCGGCCATGTCTGTGCCGCCGCCGGGCCGATGCCGGACAGCGCGAGCAAGCCGATGACGATGAAAGCGAGCACCTGACGCAAAAGCATGTTTCCCCCTCGTCGCGCTGCGAGGGGGCATACTGATATGAATAACGCGCGCCTGCCAGTGCCAAAATCGCGCGCTTGGCGCCCCCGCTCAGGCCTCCGGGAACATGTCGACGATTTTTCCGGTCATCGGATTGATGATCAGAACCTGGCCCTTGAACTTGAGGTAGGTGTATTCTTTGAGCGCCGGCATCTCCTGGTTCAGCGGTGGCGGCAGCGCGTGCGCCTTCAAAGACGTCGGAATTTTTGCGCCGATGGTCGGGTTGAAACTTTGCGCCGGCTTGGTGGTCTTCAGCGAGAACGTCACCTCGGTGTTCTTGCCCGCCAAGACCTGCTTGATCTTCGCCTTCTGCTGATCGGAGAGCTGCAGCGGCGGCGGCGACGGGTTCTGCGCCACTGGCGGCGGCACGCTCTGGATGACGGCGCCGGGTTGCGACGCATTGCCGTTTCCGGCTGCCATCGCCGGCGCTGCAAAACCGGCGGCACAGAGCGCGGTGAACAGAAGGGGCAGAGTAGAGCGCATGGCGGGCTCCTCGGTCCATCACCCTCTGTCGGAGACATAACCGTGCGGTTTGCCCATTGTTCCGGTCCTTGTGGTAAGAGGAACTGCCATGACGCTCGCTCCCGCACTGCCGAACGATCAACGTTCCGCCGCCCCGCGCCATGACTGGACGCGCGCCGAGGTGCGCGCGCTGTTCGACCTGCCGTTCCCGGAACTGCTCTATCGCGCCCAGACCGTGCATCGGCAGAACTTCGATCCGGCAGCCGTGCAGGTCTCGACCTTGCTGTCGATCAAGACCGGGGGCTGCCCCGAGGATTGCGCCTATTGTCCGCAGAGCGCGCGCTACGACACGGGCGTGCGCGCCGAAAAGCTCATGAGCCTCGACGCCGTGCTCGCCGAAGCCCGCGCCGCCAAGGCGGCGGGCGCCAGCCGCTTTTGTATGGGCGCGGCGTGGCGCGAGCCGAAGGACCGCGACCTCGATGCCGTGTGCGCGATGGTGGCGGGCGTCAAGGATTTGGGACTCGAGACCTGTGCGACGCTCGGCATGCTGACATCCGAGCAAGCGGGCCGGCTCAAGGCGAGCGGCCTCGACTATTACAATCACAACCTCGATACCGCGCCGGAGTTTTACGGCGACATCATCACCACGCGCACTTATCAAGACCGCTTGGCGACGCTCGACCATGTGCGCGCCGCCGGCATCCATGTCTGCTGCGGCGGCATCGTCGGCATGGGCGAGACGCGCGAGCACCGCGTCGGCATGATCGCAACATTGGCGAGCCTGCCGGCGCATCCGGAATCGGTGCCGATCAACATGCTGGTGCGCGTCGCCGGCACGCCGCTTGCCGACGAGCAAAAACTCGACGCGCTGGAATTCGTCCGCACCGTCGCCGCCGCCCGCATCACCATGCCGCGCGCGATGGTGCGGCTCTCCGCCGGCCGCGAGGACATGAGCGAAGAGACGCAGGCCTTGTGTTTTCTGGCCGGCGCCAACTCGATCTTCTACGGGCCGAAGCTGTTGACCACGCCGAATCCGGGGCCGGATCGCGATCGCGAGCTGATGGAGCGGCTGGGCTTGCGGGCGATGGACTAAGCCAGCGAGCTACGCCCCCGCCGCGCCGCCGTCCGCTCGCGGATCGTGGGCGCCTTCGCAACTGCCATCGGGATGCAGCACCACGGCGCCGGCGTGACCCATGACGTCGGAATAAGGTTCGTCCAACACTTCGACATCGTGGCCGGCAGAGGCGAGGGCATCGATGAGATTGCCGTCGAAGCGCGGTTCGAGACGGAGCGACGTGCGCGGGCTGCCCCAGGTGCGGCCCAGCACCCAGCGTGGCCGGTCGATGGCGTCGGCGAGCGGCTGGCGGTATGTGACGTGGCGGGTGAACAGCGCGCTCTGCGTCTGCGGCTGGCCGTCGCCGCCCATGCAGCCATAGGCCATGATGCGGCCGTCGTTGAGCACCGCGAGCGCCGGATTGAGCGTGTGGAACGGCAGCCGCCCGGGCGCCAGCTGGTTGAGCGCGCCGGCTTCGAGCGAAAAGCTGGCGCCGCGGTTCTGCATCAGAATGCCGGTGCGCGGCAGCACCAGCCCGGAGCCGAACTCCCAGTACAGCGACTGGATGTAGGACACGACGAGGCCGCTGGTGTCGGCCGCGCCCATCCAGATGGTGTCGCTTTCGTTCGTGCGCAGCAGCCACGGCGCCGCCTTGCGGCGCTCGATCTTCATGGCCTCGCCGGCGATGAAGCGCTCGTCGAGATAGCGTTCGAGCGGCTGCGGCAGCCGGTTCGGATCGGTCACGGCGCGGTCGCGCACGCGCAGCGCCCGCTTGGTGGCCTCGACCAACAGATGGACGTGGTCGAAGCTTTCGGCGGCGCTGGCGCCGCCGAGCCGGTCGAACAACGCGAGGATCATCAGCGAGACCACGCCCTGGGTCGGCGCGTCGGTGTTGTAGAGCGTGCCGGCCGGCAAGGCGACGCGCAGCGGTTCGGTCGGCACGGCGTTGTAGTGCGTCAGGTCCTCGCGGGTGACGGGGCTGCCGAGCCGATCGAGATCGACGGCGATCTCGCGGCCGACATCGCCGCGATAAAAATCGTCAAGCCCCACGTGAGCGAGGTGCGCCAAAGTTTCGGCGAGCGTCTCCTGCTTCAAGGTCGCGCCGATGGCCGGCGTCTTGCCGTCGATGAGGAACGCCGAGGCGAAACCGTGCACGTCCGACAGCTCGGCCAGATAAGTCTCGGTGAGCCGGTTCTGGCTGCGCGTGACCTTATAGCCGTTGCGGCAATGGGCGATGGCGGGCGCAAGGAGAAGCTCGAGCGGTAGCTTGCCGCCGTGGGCGTGCGCCGCTTCGAGCGCCAGCATCCAGCCGCCGACGGCGCCCGGCACGGTCAGCGCCGCCAGCGGGCCGCGCGGCGGGATGGTCTCGTAGTTTTCGCGATAGAGCTCGGGGCGCGCATTCCGTCCGGCCGGGCCCGGCGCCATGATGGCGCGCACGCGGCCGGACGGTTCGCGGATCAGCCAAAAGCCGTCGCCGCCCAGATGATTCATGTGCGGATAGACCGCCGCGATGGTCGCCGCCATCGCCACCATGGCTTCGAGCGCATTGCCGCCCTCGGCCAGAACGGCGCGGCCGTCCTCGACGGCAGCAAAGTGCGGCGCGCAAACCACGCCGCGGCGATGACCGGCGCTATGCAGGTCCATGATGGTCTAGCCCCTCAATCCGCTCATTCCCGCACAAGCGGGAATCCGGCGAAATCCCCGCAGCCATTATACTGAGAATTGCCGGCTCTGCGCTGTCTCACGCCGGCGCCGAGGCCTCGGCAAAACCGCGCTTGCGCAGGAGCGCATCGGCGCTCGGCAGCCGGCCGCGAAACGCCTTGTAGGCCTCGGCCGGGTCGCGCGCGCCGCCGGCGGAATAGATGAAATCGTGCAGCCGTTTTGCTGTGGCGGGATCGAACACGTCGCCGGTCTCCTCGAACGCTTCGAAGGCATCGGCGTCGAGCACCTCCGACCACATGTAGCTGTAATAGCCGGCCGCATAACCGCCGCCGGCGAAGATGTGGGCGAAGTGCGGCGGCCGGTGCCGCATCGCGATCTCGTCGGGCATGCCGATGCGGCCGAGCGCGTTCTTCTCGAACGCAGCGGGATCGACGTCCTGGGGCTCGGCCAGCGCATGGAAATCGAGATCGACCAGCGCGCAGGCGACGTACTCGACCGTGGCAAAGCCGCGGTTGAAATTGCGCGCCGCGATCAGCCGTTGCAGCAGCGCTTCGGGCATCGCCTCACCGGTCTGATAATGCCGCGCGAAACGGCGCAGCAAGTCCGGCTGCTCGAGCCAGTGCTCGTAGAGCTGCGACGGCAGCTCGACGAAATCGGTGGCGACGTTGGTGCCGGCGATCTCCGGGTAGGTGACGTTGGAGAGGAGGCCATGCAGCGCGTGGCCGAATTCGTGAAACAGCGTGTGGGCGTCGTCGAAGCTGAGCAGGGTCGGCTCGCCGTCTGCCGCCTTGGCGAAGTTGCAGACGTTGACGATGTGCGGACGCACCTCGCCCACCAACTTTTCCTGATCGCGCAAGGACGTCATCCAGGCGCCGCTGCGCTTCGACGGGCGCGCGAAATAGTCGCCGAAGAACAGGCCGACCGGCTTGTCGTCGCGCCCACGCACCTCCCAGACCCGCACGTCGGGATGCCAGACCGCAACATCGCGGCGCGGCTGGAATGAAAGCCCGAACAGGCGCCCCGCCGTGTAGAAGGCGGCCTCGATCATGCGCTCCAGGCTGAGATACGGCTTGAGCGCGGCCTCATCGAAGTCGCAGCGTCGCTGCCGCAGCCTTTCGGCGTAGTAGCGCCAGTCCCACGGCGCCAGCTTGAAATTGCCGCCGCTCTCCTGGACCAGCGCTTGCAGGTCGTCGCGGTCGGCCAGCGCCTTTTTGCGCGCGCGGGTCCACACCGTGTCGAGCAGGCCGCGCACCGCGTCCGGCGTCTTCGCCATGGCGTCGTCGAGCCGGTAATGAGCGAAATCGGCAAAGCCGAGCAGGCGCGCGCGCTCGGCGCGCAGCCGCACCATCTCGGTGATGATCGCCTTGTTGTCGGTGGCGCCGCCCTGGTCGCCGCGCATGATAAAGGCGCGGAACACTTTCTCGCGCAGGTCGCGGCGGTCGGCGAACTGCAGAAAAGATTCGGCGCTGGAGCGCGACAGCGTGACCGCATAGCCGTCAAGCTCGCGCTCCTTGGCGTCGGCCTTCATGGCCTCGCGCATGAAATCGGGAAGCCCGGCCAGCTCCGCCTCGTCGTGCAGCGACAGCGCAAAGTCCTGCTCGTCGGCCAGCACGTTCTGGCTGAACGCGGTGCCGAGCGCGGCGAGGCGCTCGATGATTGCGGCGAGCCGATTCTTGGCGGCGTCATCGAGGCCGGCACCGGCGCGGCGGAAGCTGATGTGATAGCGCTCGAGCACGCGTTTTTCTTCGGCGGACAGACCGAGCGTGTCGGCGGCGCTCGCCAGCGTGTCGATGCGCCGGAACAGCGCCGCGTTGGTGTGGATGGCATTGAAATGGCGGGCGATCTGCGGCGCGAGTTCGCGCTCGATCTCGAGCAGCGCGTCATTGCTGTGGGCGCCGACCAGGATGTGGAAGACGTTGCCGACGCGGGTCAACGCCCGGCCGCTTTTCTCCATGGCCGCGATGGTGTTGGCGAAGCCCGGCGGCTCGGGATCGGCAGCGATGGCCGCGATCTCGGCCTCATGCTCGGCCAGCGCGCGGGCGTAAGCGGCACGGAAATCGTCGGGCCGGATGCGGTCGAACGGCGGCACGCCGTCGGCCGTGCTCCAGGCGGTCAATAACGGATTTTCGGGTGTCTCGGTGCGGGTCATGTCAGGGGTCTTAGCAAAGGCCTTGGGGCTCGTGATATATGTCACGCAGCCATGAGCCTCCACCCGCGCCTCCACCCGACGGAGGAAGGAGCCAAAATGCCCCGCCACGCCCATTACGTGCCGCACGGCGTCATTCCGGCCGTGATCCTGCCGTTCACCGACGACCTCGCCATCGACGAGAAGGGCTTCCGCAAGCACCTGCAGGACACAGCCGCGGTCCAGGGGCTGACCGCCGTCACCGTGAACGCGCACTCGACCGAGGTCGCCTCCTGCAGCTTCGACGAGCAGCGCCGGGTGCTTGACGTGACGGTGGACGAGATCGGCGGCAAGCTGCCGGTCGTCAACGGCATCTGGGCCGACGGCAGCCTGGAAGCCGCCCGCATCGCGCGGATGGCCGAGCAGGGCGGCGCCTCGGCGCTGCTGGTCTTCCCGCCGGCGCCGTTCACGCTCGGGCAATCTCCCGCCATGGCGGTGGAGCATTTCAAGCGCATCGCCGACGCTTCGAGCCTGCCGCTGATCGTGTTCCAGTATCCGCTCGCCACCGGCCAGGGCTATCCGCGCGAGACGCTCCTGAAGATGTGCGACGAGGTGCCGACCATCCGCGCCATCAAGGACTGGGCCGGCAACGTGTCCCAGCACGAGATGCACGTGCGCGAGCTGCAGGCCCGCAAGCCTGCCGTCAACGTGCTCTCGACCCACAGCGCCTGGCTGTTCAGTTCGCTTGTGCTCGGTTGCAACGGGCTCCTGTCCGGCTCCGGCAGCGTCATTGCCGATCTGCAGTCGGCGCTGTTTCGCGCCGTGCAGAACAACGACCTCGCCGAAGCGCGCCGCCTCAACGACCGCATTTATCCGCTGGCGCGGGTGTTCTACGCCGAGCCCTGGGCCGACATGCACAACCGCATGAAGGAGGCGCTGGTGCTGCTCGGCCGGCTGCCGCGCGCCGTGGTGCGGCCGCCGCTGGTCAAGATCGCCCGTGCCGAGATCGAGCGCATCCGCGCCGCGCTGGTCGAAGCTGGGCTGCTGACGCAGAAAGCCGCACGGGACGCGGCCTGAAGTCACCTCTCCCCGCACGCGGGGAGCGGCCAGCGCCGCTTGCATCTGCCGTCGTTTCAGCCTAACTGCCGGCCCATGAGCGAAGTCCCCGCCCGGCGTCCGCGCCGCATCGTCTGGCAGAATGTGCTGACCGTGGTCAGCGCGGCGATCCTGATCAGTGCCGAGGTGTTCGGTGCCGCGTTTGCCGGCAGCTGGGCGATCGCCAACCTGGTTGGGCTCGGCGCGCTCGGCGCGCGCATTCTCGACATCGTGTTCATGCTCTGCGGCGTCGCCGTCATGGTGCAGTTTCTGCGCGCCGCCAATCGAGTCGAGCCGTTCACCGCCGAGTAGAAGCGCACGCGCTGGCGGCGCAGAGCAAGTTCGGCGTCGTTACCTTTCGTTAAGACCAAAACGCTTGCGAGTTCCCGGGGAATCGCTTATTTGGTGATCGCCCAATTTCGCACGTGCCTGTGGCCGTGTGTCGGTCGGTGGGCATCCGGACAAGAGGCCGGACAGCCGCCTAAGGAAGAGACTCTACTTCCTTGCACCCGCGACCGGCAGCCGGAGGCGAAACCGGCACAGCCCGCTCTCAACGGGCGACGCGGCTTAAAGCAACGACGGAAGGGCTTTTTTGGTTACTGCCGGCGCCAATGCCGGGGACACCGAAAGGGCTTCGTCCTTCTTTGCCAGCAGTGCGGAACGGGATCTCCCTCATCCGGACCAAGGCAGCACAACCGTGACGCCACTCGCTTCCGCATGATGCGGAACCGCGCGCGTCGCAGGAGGTTCACCTCGGCGGCTACGCCGTCGGCCGGATAGGGAGCTGGGTCTCATGACCACGCGCATCCGCGAATTTCTCAAGCAGCGCAACGAAAACGGACCGTGCCTCGTCGTCGATCTCGACGTCGTGCGCGACAATTATCAGGCGTTCGCCAGGGCGCTGCCCGACACCAAAGTGTACTACGCGGTCAAAGCCAATCCGGCGCCGCAAATTCTCGAGCTGCTGGTCGAGTTCGGCTGCTGCTTCGACGTCGCCTCAGTGCCCGAGACCGAAGCCGTACTGGCGGCGGGCGCCACGCCCGACCGCATCTCCTACGGCAACACCATCAAAAAAGAATCCGAGATCGCCGCCGCCGCCAAGCTTGGCGTGACGCTGTTCGCCATCGACTGCGAGGCCGAGGTCGAGAAGATCGCCCGCGCCGCGCCCGGCAGCCGCGTGATCTGCCGCATCCATTGCGACGGCTCCGGCTCGGAATGGCCGCTGTCGCGCAAGTTCGGCTGCGAGCCGGCCTACGCGGCGGACGTTCTGGAGCTGGCGCACAAGCGCGGGCTGACGCCATACGGCATCTCGTTCCACGTCGGCTCGCAGCAGCACAACGTCGAAGCCTGGGACCGCGCGCTGGCATCGGCGGCCGCGGTGTTCCGTGCCTGCGCCGAGCGTGGCATCACGCTGTCCATGGTCAATCTCGGCGGCGGCTTTCCGGCGCGCTACGTGCGCAAGACGCCGAAGCTCGAGTCCTACGGCAAGGCGATCTTCCGCGCGCTGCGCAAGCATTTCGGCAATGCGCTGCCGGAGACCATCATCGAGCCGGGCCGCGGTCTGGTCGGCAATGCCGGCGTCATCGAGGCCGAGGTGGTGCTGATCGCCAAGCGCTCGCCCGAGGACGAGGTGCGCTGGGTCTATCTCGACATCGGCAAATTCCACGGCCTCGCCGAGACCATCGACGAGTCGATCCGCTATCCGATCCGCACTCCGCGCGACCGCGACGAGACGGCGCCGTGCATCATCGCCGGGCCGACCTGCGATTCGGTGGACGTGCTCTATCAAAAGACGCCGTACCCGCTGCCGGTGTCGCTTGCCATCGGCGACAAGGTCCTGATCGAGGCGGCCGGCGCCTACACGGCGACCTACTCGTCGGTCGGCTTCAACGGCTTTCCGCCGCTTCGGCAGTATGTGATTTGAGGTCGGCGTCGGCCGCGGGCTCCGCGGCCGGCGGCGCGATCTCTTCGAGCTTGCGGGCGAGCACCTGCAGGTCGAAGAACACCGCCGTGCAGCCGGCATCCTGCAGGTCGAAGCGCGAGAAGTGGCCGCTCTGCAGGCCGATCGGCGTCAGGCCGGCGGCGCGAGCGGCTTCCGCATCGTAGGGGGTATCGCCCACCACGGCGATCTGCGCCGGCGGCACCCGCAGCTTCTTCGCCGCGAGAGCGACGATGTCGGGCGCGGGCTTCTCCCGCCTCACGTCGTCGCCGCAGCACACCACGTCGAGCAAATCGTCGACCTTCATGAGCGCGCGATAATGCGCCAAGTCATCCTTGTCGCAGGTCGTCGCCAGCGCGATCTTGGCCTCCGTGCGCTTGACGGCATCGAACAGCCGCCGCAAGCCGTGCAACGCGCGGACGTGCGGTAAATGATGGACACGGTAGCGCTCGGCCTGCAGCTGGGCGATGTAATCGACGAGCTTGCTGTCGTGTTTCTTCAGGACATGGCGCAGCATGCGCTTGCCGTCCATGCCCGAATACGGATGCAGGTCGGCGATTGTGGTCGTGACGCCGATTTCGGCCAGCGTTTCGGTCCAGCATTGCAGCGTCTGCAGCACGCTGTCGATCAGCGTGCCCTCGACGTCGAACACGAAGGCGCGCGGGACAAACGGCAGATCGTCGGCCGGCCGGGTGCGGCCGATCAGCCAGGTCGGTGGCCGCGACGGCGCGGCAATCGCGGCGTCCGGATGCGCACGGTCGTGGCGCAGCAGGCGCCGGCGGCGGACCCGCCGGTCATTGTCTGGTGTCAGGTTGCGCGAAGGCGCGTGGTGATGAGCGCGGAGCGTTTTCAAAGGACCAATCCGATTAATTGGACGGCTATACGGCACGCAGTACGCATGCATAAAACCGGTCAGCCGCATAACGCCGCAACCAGGGCAAAGTTCCAGGAGCGTGCGCCGCAGCCTGCCGTCGCAGCGGAAACCTTTCCTGTCAGCCGCCGTTGTCGCGCGTACGGGAAAGGTATCGATGTCCCAGCAAACAGTGATCGGCCCCGTGCTTTCGGCGCATGGCAGCGCACGCCTGCCGTCGGTCGAGGTCGAGAGCTATAACCTCGCGATTAAGGATGGAAACGGCTTCGTCGGCGACCGCGCCAGCAAGGGCGCGCTCCGCGATTTCATCGAGGAATGGCGCAAGCCGCTGCGCCAGATCGGGCGGGATCCGTTTGCCGGCAAGGACAAGGAAGCGGTCTCCAAGAAACAGCTCGACGAACTTCTGGCCGCCGGCGAACGCGAGGCCGCGGGCGTTGTGCAGGGCGCGATCGAGGATTTTGCCCACGAGCTGGCGGCGGTGACGCAGCGATTCCTCAAGCTCAAAGGATGGAAGGAGGCGGAACGCCTTGTCATTGGCGGCGGCCTTACCGGCAGCCGCGTCGGCGAGCTGGCGATCGGCCGCGCTTCGGTGCTGCTGAAGGCGGACAAAATCAAGATCGATGTCACGACCGTCCGCAACGACCCGGATGAAGCCGGCCTGATCGGGGCTGGGCATCTGGCGCCGGCCTGGATGTTCCATGGCCACGACGCCATCCTCGCCGTCGATATCGGCGGCACCAACATGCGCGCCGGCGTGGTCGAGCTCAATCTCAAGCGCGACGCCGATCTCAGCAAAGCCAAAGTCTGGAAATTCGAGCTGTGGCGCCATGGCGACGAAAAGCTCAACCGCGAAGATGCCGTGCAGGGCTTGATCGAGATGCTCGAACGCCTGATCAAGCGCGCCGACAAGGAGGGGCTGCGGCTCGCGCCGTTCATCGGCATCGGCTGTCCCGGCAGCATCGAGCCCGACGGCACCATCGCGCGCGGCGCGCAGAACCTGCCCGGCAATTGGGAGAGCAGCCGCTTCAATCTCCCGCAATTGCTCGGCGAAGCCATTCCGAAAATCGGCGATTTCGACACCATGATCCTGATGCACAACGACGCCGTGGTGCAGGGCCTGAGCGAGCTGCCGCGGATGCAGGACGTCGAATGCTGGGCCGTGTTCACCATCGGCACCGGGCTGGGCAACGCGCTGTTTCGGAATCGGAGCGCGGAGAGAGATTAAAAAGAATAAATCGACTCGGTGCCGTCGATCGCAATGGCCAGCCTTGCTTCCGAACAAATAAGCCTGTCAAGGATAAACCGCTTCGCGGCGCGCCGTAGGCGCGTCCTTGACAGGCTTATTTGTTCGGAAGTTTTTGCAGCCATTGCGATCGACAGCTTTCTCTGATCGCGGCGCCCTTACGTCGACAGAATTCGTTGAAACTATTTCGGCTGAACGTTCGGATTGCCGCCGGGGCTGCCGGGCGGCGGAATGGCCGGCTTGTCGTTGGTCGGCGGCGTCGGCGCTTTGATGGCAGGATCAGGATTGGGGTTCTGCGGACAAAGGACGCCGCCGCTCTGGGCGAGCTTGTCGCTCAAGTTCTCGGAATTGCCCGGCTGCGAGCAGCCGCGATTGCCGCCCGGAACCGCGGGCTGAGCGGATGCCGCCGCCGTCATCGTCAGGATCAACGCGGCCGCGGCTGCGCTTCGTATGACTTGACACATAGGGAAGAAACGGCCGCCTACCGGCAGCGGTTCCCAGGTTTCGGGACTGTGAACCGCAGTCGACCGATTACGTGAGATCAACGATGCCGGCGGCACCATCTTCAGTGCCCCATGCAAGGAACAGCCCGTCCGTGCTCCAGGCCAGCGCCGTCACCGGCGCGTCGCTCGGCTTTTTGGCCATGACCTCGGCGCCATCTTCGATCCGCGTCATCAGCACCGTGCCGTCGCCATAGCCGGCCACCACGATGTCCAGTTTGGGATGGCAGGCGACCACCTCGACGCGTGGCCCGGCGGGCGAAAGGAGCCGCGGCTGCTTGCCCATCGGTCCTTCCTTGGTGTGGAACGGCCAGAGAATGATCTGCGACGCGCCGGAGGTGGCAAGCCAGCGCCCGCCCGCGCTCCAATGGAGCGACATGACGCGGGCCGCATAGCCCGACATGCGCATGTGCTGGCGATCGACGACGCGCCAGCCATGCAGCATCGGCTCCTGCATGGTGGTGACCAGAAAGCGGCCGTCCGGGCTGACGGTGGCGCCGAGATGCGAGCCTTTCCATTCCAGCCGCTCGGGCGCGGCCTGCGCCGCGTTGGGAAACCACAAGGTCGCGCCGTTGTAATGGGCGATAGCGAGGCGAAGGCCTTTGGGAAAGAACGCCAGCCCGCCGACGGTCGACGGCGCCTCGTATTGCCGCAATTCCTTGGCCTGCACGAACGCGGTCTTGCCAGCCGACCACGCCACGGCGCCGTCGGGCCCGAGCGCGATGTGATCGATCCAGCGCTGCTTCGGATCGGTCGCCAAGACGCGGCTCGATCCGATGTCGGTGGTGACGACTTTGCCGTCATCGCCGCCGCTGACCACACGCGTGCCGTCGCAGGCCGACGCCAGGATGGCGCCGTCATGGATCGCCACGCGCCGCAGCTCGCCGTCCGGTTCGGCAAACAGCAGCGCCTCCTCGCCGAGCACGAATACCGCGGTGCGCCCCAGAAAATGCGCGCCGACCACCGTGCCGCCCGCCGCGATCGCGCGCGTGCGTTCGACGACCGAGACGGTATCGCTCCGCGCCTCGCTCATATCAGGCGATGCAGCTCTCAAAACCTTCGGTGATCGTCTTGCCCGGCAAGTTGCGGCCGATGAAGACGACGCGGCTGTCGCGCTTCTCGTCCTCGTTCCAGGGCCGCTGGTGATCGCCGTCCAGAATCATATGCACGCCTTGAAAGACGAAACGCTGGTCGTCGCCCTTGAGCGAGAGAATGCCCTTGCAGCGCAGAATGTTCGGCCCTTCCTTCTGCACCAGCTCCTGGATCCACGGAAAGAACTTGTCGGGATCGAGCGGCTTGTCGGTTTTGAGTGCAATCGATTGCATGTCCTCGTCGTGATAATGCTTCAGGCCGCCGTGATGATGGGCATCATCGTGATCGTGGTCATGCTCATGATGATGATCGTGATCGTGGCCATGGTGGTGATGATGGTCGTGATCTCGGCCGTCGCCGTCCAAAAAAGCCGGCTCGATTTCGAGGATGCGGTCGAGATCGAAGGCGTTGCGGTCCAACACTTCGTTGAGCGCGATCTGGGCGCGCTGCGTCTTGTGCAGCCGGGCGTACGGATTGATGCCGCGAATGCGGGCCTCGACGTCGCTCAGTTCTTCGGACGAGACCAGGTCCGTCTTGTTGAGCAGGATCACATCGGCAAACGCGATCTGGTTCTTGGCCTCGGGCGCGTCCTTGAGCCGGTCGTTGAGCCACTTGGCGTCGGCGACGGTAACCACGGCGTCGAGCTTGGTGCGCCGGCCGACGTTCTCGTCCATGAAAAAGGTCTGCGCCACCGGCGCCGGATCGGCCAGTCCCGTGGTCTCGACGATGATGGCGTCGAACTTGCCCTTGCGGCGCATCAGGCCGTCGAGGATGCGCACCAGGTCGCCGCGCACGGTGCAGCAGATGCAGCCGTTGTTCATCTCGAACACTTCCTCGTCGGCGCCGACCACCAGATCGTTGTCGATGCCGATTTCGCCGAATTCGTTGACGATCACGGCGTATTTCTTGCCGTGCGGCTCCGACAGGATGCGGTTGAGCAATGTGGTCTTGCCGGCGCCGAGATAGCCCGTCAGCACCGTGACCGGAATTTTGTCAGTCATTGGGACCCTCCGTTCGCCTTCTATATAGACATCCGCCCCGCCTTGCATCCGCCGTGCGGCTGCTCCGGGACGCGACGATTGGCCGGGCGGCCGCGGCTTGATCGAGGGGGCGTTTGGGCTATCGTTTCGGCCGACACCGGCGCCGCAGGAGGACACGATGCGTGACGAAACGCTGATGATCGCCAGCATGGTCGTCGCCTTGGGAGCGGCAGCGGGCCTTACCGGCGCTGCCGCGCAGACTTATCCGAGCCGCGTCGTGCAGATCATCGTGCCCACCTCGGCCGGCTCCAGCGCCGACATTCTGGGGCGCGTGCTGGCTGACGGTTTCTCGTCGCGGCTCGGCAAGCCGTTCATCGTGGTCGACAAACCGGGCGCCAACGGCGTGCTCGGCACCGCCGACGTGGCGCGCGCCAATCCCGACGGCTACATGCTGGTGCACGGCGCCACCTATTCGATCACTGTGCAGCCGCTGATCGACAAGCAGGCCGGCTATACGCTCAAGTCCTTCACGCCGATCTGCCAGACGTTCAAGAACGATCAGGTCGCGGTGGTGCCGCCGAACTCGCCGCTGAAGACGGTCCGCGACATTATCGATGCGGCCAAGCGCAAGCCGGGCGCGCTCAACGTCGCCATTCCGGGCATTGCCACCATCCCGCACCTCGCCATGATCGCGCTCGCTGATCAGGCCAAGGCCGAGTTCAACGACGTGCCCTACAAGGGCCCGGCCGAGGAGATGCAGGCGGTGCGCTCCAATCAGATCGATTTCGCCGTCGTGCCGCTGACCGCAGCCGCCGGCAGCGGCTTACCGATGCCGGGAATTTTCGCCGAGGAACGCAATCCGGCGCTGCCCGACGTGCCGACCTTCAAGGAGCAGGGTTATGACATCGCGCCGCTCAGCTACGGCGGCCTCCTTGGGCCGGCCGGCATGCCGGCTGACGTCACCGCCAAGCTCGAGGCGGCGTGCGTCGCCATCATGAAAAGCGATGCCGCCGAGCGGGTGGCGAAACACACCATGCAGCCCGCCGGCTATTTCGCCGACCGCGCCGGCTTCGCCAAAAACCTCGCGACCGATACGGCCGAGAAGAACCGTCTGGTGCCGCTGCTGCACGTGCAGTGAGCGGCGGGGCGGCTGCGCCGGCCGCTCAGTATGCGTGGTCAGGCCGCGCCTTGCCGATGTAATGTTATAATATTACATTTTGCCGGTCCGCTCGGGGCCGTTTCTCGGCCGGGGTGGCACGCAACAGGCCGGCCGCGAATGAAGCTGTTCAACACAATAATCGGAGCCGCCGCGGTGCTCACCGTGACGCTTGCGGCGTCGGCACCTGCAGCGGCGGCTGAGCAAAAGATCGTCGTCGTAGCGGCCGAAAATTTTTACGGCGACGTGGCGCGGCAGATCGGCGGCGACCGTGTCACCGTCACGTCGGTCCTGAACAATCCCGACCAAGACCCGCATCTGTTCGAGACCACGCCCAGTCTTGTCCGCCGGATCGCCGCCGCCAATCTCGTGATCTACAACGGCGCCGCCTACGACCCATGGATGGACAAGCTGTTGAACGTCGCCGCCGCGCCGGGCCGCGCGGTGATCGTGGCGGCCGATCTCGTGCACAAGCACGCCGGCGACGATCCGCATCTCTGGTACGATCCGCCCACCATGCCGGCGGTCGCCACCGCGCTCGCGGCGACGCTGAGCACGATCGATCCTCCTCATAAGAGCGATTACGCGGCGCGGCTGAAAACGTTTCTGGCTTCGCTGGCGCCGCTCAATGAAAAAATTGCCGCCATCGCCGACAAATACGCCGGTACACCGGTCACGGCGACCGAGCCGGTGTTCGGCTCCATGGCGGCGGCGCTGCGGCTCACCATGCGTAATCCGTCATTCCAACTCGCGGTGATGAACAACACCGAGCCGAGCGCCCGCGATCTTGCGCGCTTCGAAGCGGACCTGAAGACGCATAACGTGCGGGTGATGTTCTACAACACGCAGGCGGCGGATCGGCTGGTGCGGCGCCTCGTCGATATGGCGCATGCCGCCAACGTTCCGGTGGTCGGCGTGACCGAGACCTGCCCGCCGGGCCTGACCTATCAGGCCTGGATGCTGCGCGAACTCGATGCCACCGAAAAGGCGCTGGCCGGGCCGGCGTCATGAGTATCGTCGAACTGGACCACGTGACGCTCAGCGTCGGCGGCCGCGCGGTGCTGCGCGATGTGACCTGCGCCATTGCGCCCGGCGAGTTCATCGGCCTGCTCGGTCCGAACGGCGCCGGTAAGACCACTTTGTTGCGCGCCATCTTGGGCCTGATCCGGCCGGATGCCGGGCGCATGACCGTGCTCGGCCGTACCCCGCAGCGCGGCGACGCCGCGATCGGCTACCTGCCGCAGGTGCGCACGCTGCTGCCGGATTTGCGCGTGCGCGGCCTGGATTTCATCGCGAGTTCGCTGCACGGCGAGCGCTGGGGCCTGCCGCTGCGCTCGCCCGCGGCGCGCAAAGCCATCGCGGACACGCTGGCGGAAATCGGCGCGCGCGAGCTTGCCGAACGGCCGCTGGCCGAGATGTCCGGCGGCGAGCGGCAACGCCTGCTGCTCGCCCAGGCGCTGCTCGGTGAGCCGAAGCTGCTGCTGCTCGACGAGCCGCTGATCAGCCTCGACCAGCGGCACCAGGAATCGGTCGTCGAATTGGTGCGCCGCTTTGCCAGGGAGCGCGGCATCACGGTTTTGTTCTCCGCGCACGAGCTCAACCAGCTGATCGGCGCACTGGATCGCGTGCTGTATCTCGGCAACGGCCAGGCCGCGCTCGGCACGGTCGCGGAGGTGATGACCGCGCCGGTGCTGTCGCGGCTTTACGACACCAACATCGAGGTGGTGCAGGCCCACGGCAACATCTTCGTCCTCTCGCGCGGCCATAACGTCGAGCACTCCGATCACCTGCACGATCACGATCACGCTCATGGTGGCGGCGCCCACGACCACGATCATCAGCATGGTCACCGCCATGCTTGAATACGATTTCATGCGCAATGCGTTTGCGGCCGCCGGCGTGGCGGCCGTCGTCTCCGGGTTGGTCGGCTATTTTTTGGTGCTGCGCGGCCAGACTTTCGCCGGCCACGCGCTCGGCCATATCGGCTTTGCCGGTGCGACCGGCGCGGTGTTGATCGGCATCGCCTCGGTCTGGGGCCTGGTCGGTTTCACCGTCGCGGCCGGCATCGCCATCGGGCTTCTTGGCGAGCGCATCAGCGGGCGCGACGTCGCCATCGGCGTGGTGCTGGCGCTGGCGCTCGGCTTCGGCTTGCTGTTCCTGCACTACTACACGGCGTTCGCCGCGCAGGCGACGGCGCTGTTGTTCGGCAACGTGCTGGCGGTCGACCGTTCGACCATCGTGACCTTGCTCGCCCTCGGTGTCGTGACGCTCGGCGCGCTCGCGGCGATCATGCGGCCGCTGATTTTTGCGACCTTGCAGCCGGAGCTCGCCGAAGCCAAAGGCGTGCCGGTGCGCTTTGTCGCCACTGCCTTCATGGCGATCGTCGCGCTCGCGGTGTCCGAAAGCGTGCAGATCGTCGGCGTGCTCCTGGTGTTTGCGCTGATGGTCGGTCCGCCCGCCACGGCGCAGCGCCTGGTCGGCGGCTTGTGGGCCGGCATGCTGCTATCGGCCGTGCTGGCTCTGGCCGAAGCGTGGCTCGGTATCGCCATGGCGTACGCGACCGACTGGCCGGTCAGCTTCTGCATCGCGCTCTTGAGCGCGCTGGGCTATTTTGTCAGCCGCATAAGCTGGCCGGCGCTCCGGGCCGCGCCACAAGGATGAAGCCAAGGACAAAACGATGAGCGAGCCAACGGCACGCGCGATCTGCGTCGGCGAAGTGTTGATCGAGCTGCGCCGCGGCGGCGACGGCCGCTTCGCGCTGTCCTGCGGCGGCGACACCTTCAACACCGCGGTCTATCTGGCGCGCGCCGGCCTCGATGTCGGCTTCGCCACGGCGATCGGCGACGATCCGTACTCGGACAGCGTGCTGGCGCTCGCCGCAGCGGAAGGCCTCGCCACCAATCTCGTGCTGCGCGTGCCCGGCCGGCTGCCGGGACTTTGCCTGATGGAGAGCGGCGGCCGGAACGGCGAGCGCAACGTGCGCTATTGGCGCGACGGCGCGCCGGTGCACGATTTATTCGAGCTGCCCGACTGGATGCGCGTCGCCGAAGCGTTGGTGGCGGCGAAGCTGATCTATTTCTCCGGTATCACGCTGTCGCTCCTCTCCACCAACGGCCTCGGCCGCTTTCTCGCCGTGCTCGAAGTGGCGCGGCGCGGCGGCACCAAGGTGGCGTTCGACGGCAATTTCCGGCCGCGCGGCTGGCACGGCGACCTGCCGCGCACCCGCACCGTGTTCATCGAGACCCTCAAGCGCGTCGACATTGCGCTGCCGACGTTCGACGACGAGGCGGTGCTGTGGGGCGATCCGAGCCCGGAGGCGACGGTCGACCGGCTGCAGGCGTTCGGTATCGGCGAGATCGTGGTGAAGAACGGACCGAACAGCGCGCTGGTCGCGACCGCCGGCGCGCAGGAATTCGTCCCGGTGCCCGAAGTTTTCGTGCCGGTCGACACCACCGCGGCCGGCGACGGTTTCAATGCGGGCTATCTGGCGGCGCGGCTGTCCGGCAGCGCACCGCTGCAGGCCGCGGGCGCCGCGCATCGTCTCGCCGGCCACGTCATCCGCCATCCCGGCGCGCTCGTGCCGCGCGCCGGCGCGGCGATGCATTGAACAGGGCCGCTTCCATGCGGCGGCTGCGGCCAGATTTGCGGCGCCTGAGCGATAGCAGCGCTGCATGAGTAGCTGGCTTTAGGAGCGAAGTTACGTTTGGGCAGCGCAAGCTGCCTTTATTTTTTGGCGGAAGCGCGTTCTTTGATCGGAGAAATCATGAGGACACTTCCTGTTGCGGGCGTTGCTGCTTCTTTACGTCGCCCCTTGCTTCTGGCCGCCGCTATCTTGCTGACGACCGATTACTCACGCGCGCAAGCATCGCCGGAACCGACCGCAACGCAATGCCAGCTCATAAGGCTCGCAGTCGCTCAATTTGGCTACGCCGCCGCCAGGCGGCACGCCTTGGAAACCTACGGTGCTGAGGCCGTAAAGACCGGCGACAAATGTTTCACCAAACAGGAGCGCGTGGGGCGATAGGCTTGGTGGCGTGCGCGTTTCGAACGCACCCATTGCAAGGAATTGCGAATGAGCGCCGGCTCATGCCCGGCGCTGCGGTGATACACGAAAGTATATTGTCCCGGGCCAACCACATATTCCGCAAATGCACTGGCGTAATGGACATTACGTCACGCCGATCATTTCATGAATGCGACTGAGGGATGCCGTCCGCAAGGCGGGAATAGATAAATCAATCATGATGGAGTTCGACACATGCCAACGATCTTGAGAACTCTGAAGGCCCGTAACGTAATGCCCGCTTTGCTTGCGACGGCAGCCGTGGCCGTCGCGACATTCGTAGTCTCCACGCCTGCTGACGCGCGGGCCGGTGTCGGACGTCCGGGTGTCGGCGTCGGCCGTGTCGGTTCAGGTCTCGGTGTTCGGCCCGGTGTCGGTGTTGGCCGTGCGGGTGTCGGCGTCGCAGGCTGGCGCGGTGGCTTGGGTTACGGCTACGGCCGTGGTTATGGCTATCGTGGTTTGGGCTATGGCGCCGCGGCTTTGACAGGGGCCGCCTTGTACGGTGCCGCAAATTATGGCTACGGCTACCAAGGGCCCTACGGTTACGGCACGACCGGCCTCTACAGCTACGCGCCGGGCTCATACGGCGGCGGTTACCAGTCACCTATTGTCTACGGGGAGCCACCGGGGCTGTATCCTGAATATGTCGGATACGGGCAGTACAATCGTCAGTAAAGAATCTCGCCTGAAGAACAACAGCACCGGCGGGTATTTTTCATCCCGCCGGTTTTGCTTTTCGATTATTTGGTCCGCGGGCGCTCGCAATCGCAGGGTCTCCGATCCACGGCTTAAAGTGTCGCCGTCTCGACCCAATTCGGATTTGCGCCGGCGCCGATCCGCCACCGGCGGGTGAGGGCTCCGCTGTCCTGATCGATGCCGTAGACGCCGATCGTATGCTCAGTCTGCCCGGCGCAGATCAGGAAGCGGCCGCTCGGGTCGATGGCAAAGCCGCGCGGCGAGCCTTCCACGGCAAACCGGCCGATCGGCGACAGGAGGCCGGACCGAGCATCGATGCGAAAGCCCGCAATGGCATCGGTGCTGCGCACGCTGGCGTAGATGAAATTTGCATCGGGCGTGATGTGCACGTCGGCGGCGCGGGCGTTGCCGCGAAAATCGGCCTGCAGCAGAGTTTCGTATTGCAGTTCGCGCAACGCGCCCGTGCCGGGCTCGACGGCGAAAGCCGCAAGCGTCCCGCTCGTCTCGTTGACGCAGTAGAGCACGTCGCGCGACGGATGCATGACGAGGTGCCGTGGCCCCGATCCGGGGCGGCACGGCACGCTGGGCGTATCAGCCGGCACCAGTTCTGCGCGCCCGGCATCGAGCTGGAAGATGAGAATGGCATTGCCTTCGAGGGTGGTGGCGTAGACGACATCGTCCGAACGTCCGGAAACAATGCAATGCGCCTTGGGCGGCGTCGTAACGACTTGCGATGGCGGTGCCTGCACCGTTGCGTCGGGGCCGATCCTGTTGACCGAGAGCTTGCCCGCCACATAGGACGCGCCCATCAGCACGCGACCGCCGCCGCCCACCGCGATGTAGGCCATCGGCGCAGGCAGCGGCGCCGTGCCAAGGCACATCAGCGTCCCGCTCGCCCGATCGATCGAGAACGCCGACACCGGAAATGGCGGCGTGCGCAACGCGGTATACAGCGTCCGCCGGCCGGGACCGAACGCCAAAGGCATGTTGCTCGGCGAAGGTTCGCCGGTCCCGGGCACCGGCACGATCTGCAGCGGCTCGAGGGCGCCGTTTTCCGCATTCTGCCGGAAGCAATGGATTTCCTTGCTCTCGGCGCAGGACACATAAACGATGGTTGACGATGGGCTCATGGGATATTTGCTCCGGCCTGACGGTCGCTAGCGGTTGATCCCAAGTTGCGCGACGAGTTTCGACCAGTGCGGCACCTCCGCGGCCATGCGTCTCGCCAACGGTTCTGATCCGCCGAGCCGCGGCAACGCGGCGCCGGCGTGCAAATGCATCGAGATACGCGGCGCCGAGGACGGTCGGCGTGCTCAGATCGCGCGCGACCCTAGAGCCAGTTGACGGGGCCGAGGAAGTCCCGCTTTCCGATCGGCACGCCGCGATGGCGCAGGATGTCGTATGCCGTCGTTACGAAGAAGTAGAAATTGGGCAAGGCAAACTGCTGGAGATAGTCGGTCCCTTTCATTTTTCGGTCGTTGCCGCCGCCCTTCCAGGCGATGACTTTGTCTTCTGCGCCGTCGACCTGTTCGCGTTTGAGCGACTTCACAAAGCCGAGCGCGGTTTCGACACGGGTCTTGGCGGCGGCGAAGCTGGTGTCGTCTTCAGCCGGCAGGGCAGGGGGCGTGACGCCGGCGAGGCGGCCACCGGTATTCATGGCGAAATCGGCCGACT
>DASRET010000117.1:0-36223 GCA_035651875.1 Xanthobacteraceae bacterium | reverse complement strand
TTGATGATGAAGATCTTCACCGCCGCGCGGTGCTGGACCGCGGTCGAAAGCTCCTGGATGTTCATGAGCAGCGAGGCTTCGCCGGCGATGCCGACGACCAGCGCCTGCGGGTGCGCGATCTGCACGCCGACCGCGGCCGGCAGGCCGTAGCCCATGGTGCCGAGGCCGCCAGAGGTCATCCAGCGGTTCGGCTCCTGGAATGCATAGAACTGCGCGGCCCACATCTGGTGCTGGCCGACCTCGGTGGTGATGTAGGTGTCGCGGTCCTTGGTCAACTCGTAGAGCCGCTGGATGGCGTATTGCGGCTTGATGATTTCGTTGGAATTGCGATAGGCGAGCGAATTCTTGGCGCGCCACTTCTTGATCTGCGCCCACCAGGCGTCGAGCGCCTTCTTGTCGGCCTTGTAGCCGCCGGAACGCCACAGCTTCACCATGTCCTCGAGCACATGGGCACAATCGCCGACGATGCCGAGATCGACCTTGACGTTCTTGTTGATCGAGGACGGATCGATGTCGATATGGATCTTCTTCGAACCGGGCGCGAATGCGTCGAGCCGGCCGGTGATGCGGTCGTCGAACCGCGAGCCGACCGCGACCATCAGGTCGCAATCGTGCATCGCCCAGTTCGCCTCCCAGGTGCCGTGCATGCCGAGCATGCCGAGCCAATGCGGATCGGCGGCCGGAAATGCGCCGAGCCCCATCAGGGTCGAGGTCACCGGAAAACCGGTGAGCTTGCCGAGTTCGCGCAGCGACTCGGTCGCGGCGCGGCCGGAATTGATGACGCCGCCGCCGGTGTAGAACACCGGGCGCTTGGCGGCCGCCATCATCTCGACCGCCTGGCGGATCTTGTCGGGATCGCCCTTGAGCTTCGGCCGATAGCCCTTGTGCTGAAAATCCTTGGGCTTGAAGTAGTTGCCCTTGGCGAACTGCACGTCCTTCGGGATGTCGACCACCACCGGGCCCGGACGGCCGCTGGCGGCGATGTGAAACGCCTCGTGCAGCACGCGCGGCAGATCGTCGACGGTTTTGACCAGATAATTGTATTTGGTGCACGGCCGCGTGATGCCGACCGTGTCGCACTCCTGGAACGCATCGTTGCCGATCAGATGCGTCGGCACCTGGCCGGTGATGACGACCAGCGGCACGGAATCGCACAGCGCATCGGTCAGGCCGGTGACGGCGTTGGTGGCGCCGGGGCCGGAGGTGACCAGCACGGTGCCGACCTTGCCGGTCGAACGGGCATAACCCTCGGCGGCATGCACCGCGCCCTGCTCGTGCCGCACCAGGACGTGCCGGACCTTGTCCTGCTGAAACAGCGCGTCGTAGATCGGCAGCACGGCGCCGCCCGGATAACCGAAGATGTAGTCGACGCCCTGATCGGCGAGCGCCGTCATCACCATTTCTGCGCCGGTCATTTCAGTCATCGCACCTGCTCCACTGTCGTGTCCCGTCCGGGCTTCGCTTCGTTCAGCACGGCGTCCGAAAATAAAAAAGGGCCTCGAAGGGCCCTGGTCACGCACCGCCGCGTCACGCGGGTGGATCATCCACCCACGGCGGTGCGCCTCGATACGAGGATCAGCGATTTGGCCGCAAAAGTCCGCACGGACGTGCCCTTCGTTCTCGGAAGCGACTTATATGCATTGCGGCAGGCCGGGTCAAGCAAAATGCGGCTGGATTGCGGCGCGCGCCATTCAAACATTCGTTTGAAATTGATATGACGCGGAAATCTGCATCGTGCTCCGGCGCAAGGCGCCACAGGCTAGCCGCGATTTTGCGCCGGGCCGGCCCGCAAAATGCCCGTGCGGCCTGCTGAATTTCCTTTCCACAGAGTCGGGCGCGCGCCGGGGTGGCGCCGCGCCGTGGGTGGAGGGGATCATGCTTGCAGCATCGTTACGCGTGCGCGCGGTGGCTTTGGCATTATCGGCGCTCGCGCTGGTGCCGCCCGCTGCAGCGGCAACCGTGGCGCCGCCGGCAGCCGCCGCAAACCACCTTTCGACCGACGCCATCCTGCGATGGATCAACGACTATCGGCACAAGCCCGACCCGGACCGGCTGCCAACGCTGGTTCGCTCGCTGAGCGCGCTGCAGGCGTTCAAGGATCCCGAGACCAGCGGCGCCTATGTGGGTTTCATCGCCGGCGTGCTCGGCAGCAATCCGGCACGCGCCAAGCGGCTGCTTAACGACATGCTCTCGATCGCACCGGCCGACCGCTGGGTCCTGGTGCGCGCCATCGCCTATTCGGGGCTGCCGAACTGGAAGGATGTGCTGGTCTCGGTCGGCGAGCGGATGCCGGAGCGGCACCCCATGATCAATCGCTATCTCGAAGACAAGCTGCCGACGCTCGATCAGATCGCTTATCCGAAAGCCAAACCCGGCATGCTCGACAAGATCGAGATCGCCATCCACATCAAGCACAGTGACAAAGCCGTGGCGCTGCCACCGACACCGCAGCTGATCGACATATTGTGGGGCTATTACCTGGCGACCGGCGCATACATGCCGGTCGGCAAGATCGTCAAACTCCTGCCGCTCGCCGAGGACAAGGACAACGTCGACAATCTCACCACCGGCAGCGCCGCCAAGTTCACGCTGGCCAGCAACGCGGTGCGCGACCTCAAACTGCTGGCGATGCTCAAATCGTCCGTCAAGACCGCGCCGAAAGACACCGCGAAGGTCCTCAACGACGTGATCGAAACCGCCGAGGACGTCGACACCGGCCGGATGCGCCGGGAATCGCTCGCGGCCATCGAGGAGCTCAAGCAGAAGGGCCCGAACTCCAAGCGCGAGTTCACCAGCATGGGCACGATCGGCCAAGGCGCGCTGTCGATGGGCTGCATCGTCGCCGCCGCGACCGGACAGATCGAGCTCGGGATCCCCTGCGTGATCGGCGGCGCCGCCTATTCGGCCGGGATGCAGTACATGTCGCACTAAGCTCGAAGCGAGCGGCGAATCGATCGCGGCGACGGCCGCCTCAGCAGCGATGAAACATGCGCCGCGGTCCCTTGTCGCCTTCGCTCTGCGGCTGCTGGGTCAACGTGCGTTTATTGCCTGAGAGTTCGAATCCCGTGCTGTTGCCGGGGCGGGCCGGTTTCCAGAACACCGTGATTCGATTGCCGTCGGCCTCGACTTTGTCGATCAACCAGTGCGGCGGATGCTTGAGGTCCCTGTTGTCCAGCACCGTGACGATCATGTCGGTGCGCGAGAACGTGTAAGTCAACTTATCTCCGCACCAGCGGCCGACGATGTCGCCGATGGTAATATTTCGTGCCGCTGCCGCATGAGATACGAGGGTGGCCATCGCCACGCCAAGCACCATCTTCGCTACTGTTCGCATAGCGCCCATCATACCCCTCTGCTGCCCATATCAGAATGCAGAAGGGGCGGCGGCAAAGTCAACCGCTCGCAACCGAGCGCGATCAGCGCGCAAGGCAGTCGATCGCGACGACGCCGTTGCGGCGACCTGCCGCCCGCGTCAGGCCGCCTGCTCGATCGAGAGATCGCCGAAGCAGCGGTCGAACTCGAGCTCCGACGCCGGGCCCGGCCGCTTGAACAGGAAACCCTGCAGCGAAGTGACGCCGGCAAGCCGCAGCAGGCGATACTGATCCACCGTCTCGACACCCTCGGCGGTGGTCTGGATGTCGAGGCTTTGCGCCAGCGTGAGCGTCGCCGAAATAATCGCCGCGCATTCGCTGCGCTTGGTCATGTTCTGCGTGAACGACTTGTCGATCTTGATGCGGTCGAACGGGAACATCGCCAGCTGGCTGAGCGACGAATAACCAGTGCCGAAATCGTCGAGCACGATGGTGATGCCGAGCGCCTTGAACTGGCGCAAGGCCGGCAGACATTCGGCCGCGGATTCGATGAGCGCGGTTTCGGTAATTTCCAGCTCCAGCTGCTCGGGGCGCAGGCCGGAATCCACCAGCGCGCGCGTCACCACATCCGGCAGGTTGGTCTTGCGGAACTGAATGAGCGAGAGATTGACCGCGACCTTGACCTCGGACGGCCATTTGACCGCTTCGCTGCAAGCCTTGTGCAGCACCCAGTCGCCGATCTGCGTGATCAATCCGGTTTCCTCGGCCAGCGGAATGAACAGCTCCGGCGAGATCAAGCCCTTGGTCGGATGCCGCCACCGCACCAGCGCCTCGACGCTGCAGATGCGGCGCGTCTTGGCGTCGATGATCGGCTGGTAGTGCAGCTCGAATTCGTCCTGCTGCACGGCGCGGCGCAAGTCGCCTTCGATCTCCTGGCGGGCGCTGGCGATTTCGCTCATTTCCGGCGCGAAGAAGCAGTAGCCGTTGCGGCCGGCCGATTTGGCGCGGTAGAGCGCGAGGTCGGCCATCTTCAACAGGCTGTCGGAGCCGGCGCCTTGCTCCGGCGCCAGCGCGATGCCGATGCTGGTGCCGATGTTGATGTCGGCGCTGTCGATGGCGAACGGTTTGGCCAGTGTGGCGATGATCCGCTCCGCCAACGCGCGGGCCGCTTCGCGCTGATTGGGCTCGCCGGCCTGAATGATGGCGAACTCGTCGCCGCCGAGCCGGGCCAGAACGTCGGTCTCGCGCAGCAGCGATTTGAGCCGTGTCGCCACCTCGATCAGCAGCGTGTCGCCGGCCGGATGGCCGAGCGTATCGTTGACCTGCTTGAAGCGATCGAGATCGAGAAGCAGAACGGTGAACGGCTCATTGCGGCGGCGCTGGCGCGCCGCGGCCTCGTCGATCTTCTGCGCCAGTGCCACGCGGTTGGCCAAGCCGGTCAATGCGTCGTGATGCGCCAGGAAGGCAATGCGCTGCTCGGCCTTTTTTCGCTCCGTGACGTCCTCGATCACGGCGATCAGATATTTCGGATCGCTCTGACTGTCTTTGATGACAAGCCGTCTTGTCGCCTGCAAGCGCGTGCCGCGCAGCGGAATGTTGAGCTCGAGTTCCTTATAGGTGACCCCGTCGCCGCTCTGAATCGATTCAGTGTCGGCATCATTGATGCGGCGGGCGTCGGCTTCGGTATGGACGTCGCATACAGTGCGGCCGAGCAGCTCCGCGCGCGGCAGGCCGCGCATAGCCTCGAAGGCGCGATTGATCAGAATGTACTGGCGTGTCCGGGCGTCCTTGACCACGACCGCCACCGGCGTGTTCTCGATGATCGAATCGAGAAACGTCCGCGTATCGTCGAGCGATTGCTTCGAGCGCTCGAGCTCCGCCGCGGTGGCCAGGATGCGGGCCTGCCGGCCGGCGCCGAGCAGAACCACGATTAGCACCATCAGGCTCAATGTGGCGCCGGCGATCACGTATTTCCGTGCCGTTTCATCGGCGTGCTGGAAAATGTCCTTCCTCGCCAGCCCGACCAGCGCGACGAGCGGGACACCGGCGATTTGCCGGTACGACATGAGCTTTTGCGTGCCTTCGAAAAACGCGGCGCTCACCGGCGAATTCCAATAGCTGCCTTGCGGACTTTGCCGCAGATGCTGCAGCAGCGGCGAATGCGGCGCCGATCGGCCGACCATGCGGCGCGTCGCCGGATTGGGGCCGCCGCGCGCGCGCAGCACGCCGTCGTTGCCGACCATGGCGACGATGCCGCTGCGGCCGATGTCGAGCGAGCTGAAAAAATCCTCGAGCTGAGCGACGTCGATGGCGCACGACACGGTGCCGGCGAACGCGCCATCGGACGCGCTGAGCCGGCGGTTGAAATCGATGCTGAGTTTCTTGGTGACCTGGCCGACCAGCGGCGCACTGATGTAAAGCCGATCTTCCTTGGCATCGCGCTGCACGGTGAACGGCACGCGGTCGCCGACGTAGACCGAATGCGGTATCGGCCCCAGGCTCGATCGCCTGACGAACCCGTCGGCGTCGGTGACGGAAAATTGCACGGCGAGGCTGTTGTTCGCCTGCGTGGCCGCCGCCCAGCGCGCGATGTCGAACTGCTGCGGATCGCTCTGGTAGGCGCGCCGCAGCGCCAGCAGGGCGTCGTCGGTCTCCTCGACGACGCGCCGGACATATTCCTCGAGAACGCGATTGAGATTGTCGCCTTGGCGCACCGCGTCCTGATAGGCGCGCTCGTGCTCCTGCGCGGTAAGCAGATAGATGCCGCCCCACAGGACCGCAATCACCGCGACGCCCAGATAGGTCGTGGTCTGCAGCAAGGCCTGGAGCCATTTGGTCATTTGGCGCCGTCGCTCGTGGGTCAACTGCTTTGTGTTTGGCACATCTTTGTTACTTTGCGGTTGTGCAAGACCGCGTAGCGCTGAAGCAATTCGCTAACCTTGACGGTGGCTTACCCCTGCGCGGCTCGTGTTGACCGCAGACATCCTGAACCTCATAAGCACCGCACGCCCACAACCGGTTCCCCACGGATTCGTTCATGAGCTTCGAAATTCCCGCTCCGAGCCAGACTTTCGCGGTCGCGCTCGACGACGGCGCCACAATCCTGCTGCGCCGGCATGGCCGGGCCGCGGGACCGCGGCTGCTCATCAGCCACGGCAATGGCTTTGCGATCGAGGCCTACTTTCCGTATTGGCGGCATCTGCTGACGCAATTCGACGTTCTGGTTTTCGATTTCCGTAACCATGGCCGGAACGAACCGGTGGTGCCGCCGCATCACACCTACGAGCAGCTCACGCTCGACCTCGAGCGCGTCATCCAGGCGGTGCGGGCACGGCTCGGCGACAAACCGACCGCCGGCATCTTTCACTCGATGTCCGGCCGCACCGCCATGAAGCACGCCGTCGAGATCGGCTGGCGCTGGGATGCGCTCGTGCTGGTCGATCCGCCCAATGTGCCGCCGCCGGACCATCCGAAGTATGCGGCGATGGCGGCGTTCGAGCAGCGGCTGACCGCTTGGGCGCGCCGGCGCCGCCGCCGCTTCGCGAGCGTTGCGGAATTGGCCGACGAGTACCGGCAGTCGCGCGCCACGGCGCGCTGGGTCGAGGGCGCGCACGAGCTGATGGCCCAATCGGTGCTGCGCCAAAGCCCCGACGGCGACGGCTACGAACTGGTCTGCGATCCGGAGAACGAGGCGACGATCTACGCCCAAGCGATGACCTTGAACTTATGGCCGCCGGCGCGTGCGTTCGGCGGCCCGGTCAAACTGATCGGCTGCGATCCGAATTTGGCCGAGGGCGGCGCCACCGGGCCCGCCAACCAGGCGCTCGCCGTCGAGGGCGGCTACGACTACGACTTCGTCGCCGGCACCGGGCACCTGCTGCAGATCGAGAAGCCGGAGCAATCCGCGCGTGTGACGGTGGAGTTCCTCGGCAAGCACGGCCTCGCATAACGCGGGCCTTTTCAGCTGACGCGCTGCCCTCAATCCGAATCCTGGAACTCATGACAATGTAAGCGCGCCATGAGCGCCGGCAGCCGTTGCCGATAGTGCGCTTACGGATCGCTCGTGTGCCGGACGTCACAGCTGCACCATCGCGGTGTGACGCCCAGCATAGGGCCGAACCCCGACCTGACGTTAGGTCGCGACGGCTCAAACGGGAATGTATGACCGCGCCACAGCGACAGCGCGACAAAACCGAGCCGACGGAGGCGACCGTGATCAAATTCGTGATCGTCAATGGCAGAACGCCGAAGCAAGCGCCGTTCTTTTGCGCCTGTTGTACCGACAAGCTCGAATGCGGCTACGTCCATGAATCCGGCACCGGATTGAAATACTGCGATCTCATCTGCTTCGGCTTTTCGGAGAAGATGGCCGTCAAGGCGATCGCATACCGCAGCCGCCGCGCGTCGTGAACGCCGGCGCCCGCGTACGTGCGCGGCAAATCGGCGGGCGCGGGACCTATAGCGACAGATACGGATCGTTCAGCCGCTTGTCGTTGCGCCGGCGCTGCTTGATGACGTCGCCGGTGGTCCAATATTCGCTGCGCGCGGCGCGTTCGGCTTCGATACGAAACTCCTCCGGCCACTGGCCGAGCGAATAGCCGTACCACGGCGCCTCCGGCTTGAGCGGCGGCAGGCCGAGTTCCTGCCAGATCTCCTTGGCTTTCTCCATGTATTCGCGCGCCGGCAGCGAGATCGGCGGATAGGGCCGCTTCAGCATGGCGTTGATCAGCATCGCCGAGTCGTTGGCCTCATAGTGATTGTCGTCGGCGCCGGCGCGCGGCCCGTGCCCCATGTCCTTGTGGTCGAGGATGCGCAAGTCCTCGTGCGGGCGCATGCGGTAGGCCAGCGCCCACATCACCATGTCGAGGTTTTCCGGATCGATGTCCTCGTTGACCGCAATGGTCATCTTGCCGACCGAGGACGAATAGGACGAGGCGCCATACAGCGCGCGCCAGACCTCCGCCTCCAGCGTGTCCGACTTCATCTGGATGACGATCAGCTTGCGCAAATTGGTCAGCGGCTCATGCATGAACACGCGGGTGACGCCGCTGATGTTGAGATGGTGGCGCAGATGATGCAGAAACGCCGGCTCGTAGGCGACGCGCTTGATCAGGCTCGATTCGCTCGGCGTCACCTGGCTGATGATGGAGACCAGCACGGCGTCGCGCCGCCGCGTGATCGCGGTGACGTCCATGAAGGCGTTGTATTCCTTCAGGTTCATGTAACCGTGCGACTCGCCGAAGCTGCCCTCCGGCTCCAGCCACTCGGTATCGATATAACCCTCGATGACGATCTCGGCCTCGGCGGGCACGATGAGATCGACGGTCTTGGCCCGGCAGACCCGGATTGGCGCGCCGACCAGACCGCCGGCCACGGCGAGCTCGTCGAGGTGCTTGGGCAGCTTGTGCACCGACGCGAACGTGATGGCCGGCGGCGCGCCGAGCATCAGCACAGCCGGCATTTTTTCGCCCCGCGCCTTGTATTTGAGCCAGTGCTCGTGGATGCCCTGGTTGAGCTCGATCTCCGGATTCATGCCGACGCGGGTCGGACTCTTCACCATGGCGCGATAGTTGCCGATGTTCTGGCGACCGGTATCGGGATCCTTGGTGATGAACATCGAGCACGACGCGTAAGGTGCGTTGTCGAAACCCGGCGTCGAGATCGGAATCGGCAGCGCGTCGACGCCGCGGCCCGGCTCGTTGAGCGCGGCGCCCTCGATCACGACCTCCTGGCACGGCGGGTTGGCGACCGGCTCGGGCTTGAGCGGATGCTGCTCGGCTTGATCCCACTTGGCCTTGATGTCCTCGACCTTGCAGCCGATGCCGACCGAGTAGATTTCCCGATTGGAGGCGAGGATGCCGACGGCGACCGGAATGTCGAAGCGGCGGCCTTTGCTGTCGACGACGTTCTCGAACAGGAACGCCTTGCGCTCCGCCTCCGGAATGCCGCCGCGGAACTGCCAGCGCACCAGCGGATGCATCTCGGTATCCTTGTTGATCGGACGCTGCACGCGCACCAAAAGCCCCTGCCGCTCCAGCGCGGCGATATGGGCGTGCAGGTCGGGATAGCCGCGATCTTGCATTGTGATCTCCAGTTGGCCGCGCACGGGGAAGCGCCGCGGCGTCTTTGGTCGCTCAGCTCGACAGATTGTGCAACTGCCCCTCGATTGCGGCCAGCGCGCGCTCCGGCTCGGCCCAGGCGAATTCCGGCAGCTGGTTGCGAAACCACGTGGCCTGCCGCTTGGTGTATTGCCGCGTGTCGCGCTTCGCCTCTTCCACCGCATGCTCGAGCGTGATCTCGCCGGCGAGGTGGCGAATGAGCCACGGCACGCCGTGCGCCTTCATGGCCGGCAGCGCCGGATCGAGCTGGCGGGCTGCCAGCGCGCGCACCTCATCGAGCGCGCCCGCCGCCATCATGGCGTCGAAACGTGCGTCGATGCGGCGCAGCAGCTCGTCGCGATCGGGCATGAGAAAGACTTTCGCCGCCTGCGCAGCATCCAGGCCCGGCGGCTTGTTGTCGTCGTGCCAATCGAGCAGCGAGCGGCCGGTGGCCAGCACCACTTCGAGGGCGCGGGTAATACGGGCGCGGTCGCCCGGCATGAGCCGCGCGGCGGCGGCCGGATCGCGCCATTTCAGCTCGGCATGCAGCGCGGCGACGCCGTCGCTGTTCAGGCGCGCGCGAACCTGCTCGCGGATCTCCGCCGGGATCGGCGGCACCGCGGCAAGGCCGCGGGTCAACGTGCTGAAGTAGAGGCCGGTGCCACCGACCAGAATCGCAGTGCGATCGGTGCGCTGCGCCACCGCGAGCGCCGCGGCCGCCTCCTCGCACCAGCGACCCACGGAAAAATTCTCCGCGGCGTCGACATGGCCGTACAGCCGGTGCGGCACGCGCCGCTCGTCGTCGAGGCTCGGCCGCGCCGTGATGATGCGCAGGTCGCGGTAGACCTGCATCGAATCTGCATTGATAACGACGCCGCCGCGTTTTTCCGCCAGCGTCATCGCCAGCGCCGATTTGCCGCTCGCCGTCGGCCCGGCAATGAGAATGATCTCGGGGGCGCTCACGGGCTTGACGTAATCCGTTTAAGCGCGAATTAGAACATCGCGTGAGTGCGAGCATATCACCTCACGCGAGCGAAATGATTTCGACAAGCGAGGCTTCGTGACCCTGATAAAGCCCTTCCGCGCGCTGCGGCCGGCGCCAGGGCGTGCCGCCGAAGTGTTGGCACCGCCCTATGACGTGCTCTCGAGCGCCGAGGCGCGCGAGCGTGCCAACGGCAATCCGTGGAACTTTTTGCATGTTTCCAAGGCGGAGATCGATCTCGCGCCGGCGACCGACCCGTACGATGCCGCGGTCTATGCCAAGGCCGCCGACAACCTGCGCGCCATGAGCGCGGCCGGCGTGCTGATGCGGGATGCCAAGCCCTGCTACTACGTCTACCGGCTGACGTGGCGCGGCCGCACCCAGACCGGCCTCGCCGCCGCCGCCTCGCTCGAAGCCTATGCGGCAAACCGCATCCGCAAGCACGAGCTGACCACGCCCGCCAAGGAAGACGACCGCGTGCGCCAGATCGAGGCGGTCAACGCCCAGACCGGTCCGGTGATGATGGGCTATCCGGAAGCGCCGCAGCTCGACGCCATGCTGGCGCGGGCCGCATCCGGCAGCGCTGCCGTGGACATGACCGCCGATGACGGGGTGCGGCACCAGCTCTGGGTGATCGATGGCGACGCGGCCATCGCCGGCGTGACCCGCACGGTCGATGCCCTGCCGGCGCTCTACATCGCCGACGGTCATCATCGCTCGGCGGCGGCATCGCGGGTCGCAGAGAAGCGCGGCGGCGACGGATCGCACCGTTATTTCCTCAGCGTCGTGTTTCCCAAAGCGGAGATGACCATCCTCGACTACAATCGCGTGCTGCGTAATCTCAACGGACACAGTCCCGAAAAGCTGCTCGCCGAGCTGCACGATGCATACACAATCGAGCCGAGCGCCGGCGCCGTGCGGCCGTCGCAAGCGCGCGAAGTCGGCATGGTCCTCGGCGGACGCTGGTACCGCCTCGTGCTGCGCAACGCGCCGCCCTCACCCGATCCGATCGAGCGGCTGCCGATCACGCTTCTGACCCGCAACGTCATCGAGCCGATTTTCGGCATCACCGATCCGCGCACCGACAAACGCATCGACTTCGTCGGCGGCGGCCGCGGGCTTGGCGAACTTGAACGGCTGGTCGCGTCGGGCGCAGCGGCGGCGGCGTTCGCGCTCTATCCGACGCAGATGGACGATCTGATGGCGGTCGCCGATGCGGGCGCGATCATGCCGCCGAAGTCGACCTGGTTCGAGCCGAAGCTCGCCGACGGCATGGTCAGCCACGTGCTGGATTAGCGAAGGGAAATCGCGAATGGCGAAGTAGCGAATGGCGAATGGATTTTCTTCTATTCGCTATTTGCTCTACTGCAAGTTCAGCGCCACGAACCGCGTCTCGCCGTCGGCGTTCGAGACCAACAGCACCGCGACCTTTTTGCCTTGCTGCTTGAGCTCGTCGACCCGCTTCTGCAGATCGGCCGGCGTGTTCACCGCCTGATATTGCACTTCGGCGATGACGTCGCCCGCCGCCAGGTGCTTGTCGGGCGCGGCATTCGCCGCGTTCGGATCGACACCGGTGATGACGACGCCCTTGACGTTGTCGCGGATCTTGAAGCGCCGGCGCAGGTCGTCGGTCAGGCTCGATAGTTCGAGCCCGAGCGTCTTCTGCACCACCGATTTCTCCGGAGGCGGCGCATCCTTCTTGGGATCGGCGGAGGCCACCTTCACGGTCTCATTGAGGCGGCCGATGGTGACCTTATGGGTCTCTTCCTTGCCCTTGCGGATGACGACGACGTCGACCTCTTTGCCGACCGCCGTATCTGCGACGATCCGCGGCAGATCGCGCATCTCCTTGATATCATGGCCGTCGAACTTGACGACGACGTCGCCGGGCTCGAGGCCGCCCGGCTTCGCCGGTCCCTTGTCGTCGACGCCGGCGACCAGTGCGCCGCGCGGGCTGCCGAGGCTGAGGCTTTCCGCCAGCTCGTCGGTCACCTGCTGGATGCGCACGCCAAGCCAGCCGCGCCGCGCCTCGCCGTATTTCTGCAGCTGATCGATGATCGGGGTGGCGCTGTCGGACGGAATCGCAAAGCCGATGCCGATCGAGCCGCCGGACGGCGAGATGATGGCAGTGTTGATGCCGATCACTTCGCCGTTGAGGTTGAACAGCGGGCCGCCCGAGTTGCCGCGATTGATGGCGGCGTCGGTCTGAATGTAGTTGTCGTACGGACCCGAATTGATGTCGCGGTGGCGCGCCGAGATGATGCCGGCGGTCACGCTGCCGCCCAGGCTGAACGGGTTGCCGATCGCGATCACCCATTCACCGAGCCGCAGATTGTCGGAGTCGCCGAACTTCACCGCGTGCAACGGCTTGTCGGAGTGCACGCGCAACAGCGCGATGTCGCTCTTGGTGTCCTTGCCGACCAGCTCGGCCTTGAGCTTGGTGCCGTCATTGAGAATGACGCTGATCTCGTCGGCGTCGGCGATGACGTGGTTGTTGGTTACCACCAGACCGGACGGATCGATGATGAAGCCCGAGCCGAGCGAGTTGACGCGGCGCGGCTCGTCCTGGTCCTGATCGCCTTGGCCGTTTGGTCCGCCCTGGCCGCCTTGGCCACCTTGGCCGTTCGGTCCGCCCTGCCCGCGATGACGCTTAAAAAAATCTTCGAAGAATTTTTCCATCGGCGAGCCGGGCGGCAGATCCGGCAGATTGCCGATGTGGGCGTCGACCTTCTGCGAGGTCGAGACGTTGACGACCGCATCGATGACTTGCTCGGCGACGTCGGCGATATTCTCCGGCCCGCGCGCCGCGGCGCTCCGCATCGGCAGTACCGCAACCGCGGCGGCAACCAGGGCGATTGCCGCCTCATGACGCAACAGTCGTGGCAAGAGACGAATGTCGAGATAGCGAGACATGGCTGTCAGCGCTCCTGAAACTGGCTCATCACGATAAGTGCGCCCGGCATTGGCGGGACGCAAGGGAATAACCGGCAATTCCCGAATAGGGAACCGGATTAGGGCGGAAAAGCGACCCAGGCCGGCCGCTGTGGCGCATCGCTATTGGCGATAGACGCCCGCTCGAGTGCTCAGCCGCGGATAAACCAGACAATGAGCACGCCGACCAGCGCCGAGACGATGCCGCCGATCCGCAGCGAACCCTCAGGCGTAGCGAGCGCCGCCGCCATGGCGCGTTTAGCGCTGGTCGGAAACGCCGCGAGACAGATGCCTTCGATCGCGAAGAACAGGCCAAGCGCGGCAAGAAAATCGGTCATTGCGAATACGGAGCCTCGGCGGCGGCGCGGCAAGGAGCAAAATTTTACGTCGCGTTTACTTGCCGGGGGCGGTCGCCGCGGCGCGCGTATCGGCTTGGCCGAGCGTCGGGGAGTGCGCCTGCGTGTCGGTCTTGCCCGGCCCCGCGGAGCCGCCGGCCTGCACCGGGGCGCGCCCGGCCGGGTCGCCGAAGTAACGGAAGAAGTCGGACTGCGGCCCAAGCACCAGGTTAGTGTCGCCCTTCTGCATGCTGCGTTCGTAGGCCTGCATGGAGCGGTAGAAGGCAAAGAAGCCCGGATCCTGGTTATAGGCCTCGGCAAAGATGCGGTTGCGGTCACCGTCGCCTTGGCCGCGGATCTGCTCGGACTGCTGGTTGGCATCGGCCACGATCACGGTGACGTCGCGATCGGCTTTGGCGCGGATCTCCTGGCTCTTCTGGCTGCCCTGGGCGCGGAATTCGGCCGCTTCGCGCTGCCGCTCGGTCTTCATGCGCGAATAGACCGCCTCGCTGTTCTTGAGCGGCAGGTCGGCACGGCGGATGCGCGCGTCGACGACCTCGATGCCGAATTGGCGCGCGTCGCGGTCAAGCTGATTGCGCATCAGCGCCATCAGGTCCTCGCGCTTGTCGCGCACCACGTCGGGCAGCGTGGCGTCGCCGAGCACGCGGCGCAGCGCCGAGTTCAACAGGATCGCGAGCTGCGAGTTGGCGCCGGTCGGACCGACCGACTGGTAATATTTCAGAGCGTCGGTGATGCGATAGCGGGCGAAAGCGTCGACGACCAAGCGCTCGCCGACTTCGGCGGCGGTGGCCGACTTGTCCTGGCTCTGCACGTTGACTTCCTGCGCCTGGGACTCGATGGCGAGGATGCGCTTGTCGACGTAGATGACGCTGTCGATGAACGGCACTTTGATGTTGAGCCCGGGCTCGGTGATGACGCGCACCGGCTTGCCGAGCCGCACCACCAGCGCCTGGCTGGTCTGATCGACGGTGAAGAAGGTGCCGTAGCCGACGATGATGGCCAGCACCAAAATGACGGCAAGGGCGCCGCCGGTCAGGCTCAGCCTCATTGTTTGCCTCCCGCGGCGGCACCGGACTCCGGCAGCTTCGACGATTTGCCGAGCTCGGTAAGCGGCAGGTAGGGCACCACGCCCGGCCCCTGCTTGCCGGTATCGATGATGGTCTTCTCGTTGCTGGAAAGGATGTGCTCCATCGTTTCCAGATACATGCGCTGCCGCGTCACGTCGGGCGCCTTCTTGTATTGATCGTAGACTTGCAGAAAGCGCGAGGTCTGGCCCTTGGCGTCGGCGACGGTCTGCGATCGATAGGCTTCGGCGTCCTGGATGATCTTGGCGGCACGGCCGCGCGCTTCCGGGACCACGCGGTTGGCGTAGGTCTGGGCTTCGTTGGCGAGCCGCTCGAGATCGGAGCGCGCCGCCTGCACGTCACGGAACGAGTCGATGACTTCGGCCGGCGGATCGACCTTCTGCAGCTGGACGTTCTGGACCAGGATGCCGGCGCGGTAGTCATCGAGCGTCTTTTGCATCAGGTCCTGCACCGACTGCTCGACGGTCTGCCGCAATCCGGTGAGCAGCGGCTGGGCGTTCGAGCGACCGATGACCTCGCGCATGGCGGCTTCCGCCACCGCTTTGACGGTGCCTTTCGGATCATCGATGTTAAACAGATAATCGCCGACGCCGTTCGGCTTGACCTTCCATAGCACCGAGAAGTCGACGTCGACGATGTTCTCGTCGCCGGTGAGCATCAGGCTTTCTTCGGGCACCTCGCGCAGGCTGCTGCCGCGCCGGGTCTCCTCCGACAGGCGGATGCCGACGTCGGTCTTGTTGACGCGCAACGCCGGCGGCCGCAGCGCAGACTCGATCGGATAGGGCAGATGATAGTTGAGGCCGGGCGATACCACGCGCACCGCCTTGCCGAAGCGCAGCACAACGCCAAGCTCGTCGGGCTCGACGCGGAAGAAGCCGGAAAAGCCCCACAACACCAGGACGGCGAGCGCGATCAAAACCGCGCCGCGGCCGCCAAAATTGCCGGGCATCACGCGGCGCAACTTATCCTGGCTGCGGCGGAGAAACTCTTCGAGATCGGGCGGTCGCGGGCCTTGCTGTTGCGGACCCGAGCCCCAGGGGCCCCGCGGCCCCGAACTCCACGGGCCGCCGGGCTGATTGCTCCACGGCATTCAATTCTCTCCTGAGCGCCGACAGGCGGGCGCCGCGCCGCCCCGGTTCCGGGGGATATAGGGGAGCGGGAGGTCCGATGCAACGCAAAGCCCGGGCGAGCGCCGCACTAACAGCCGGGATTAACGATGTGGCGAAAGGAACTTGGGTCCGATTTAAGGCCGCGGCGCCGCAGCGCGGCCGTAGCTGACGAAGGCAAAAGCGGCCTCGTCCTCGCTGCCGGGCTGCTGCTCGCTACGCATCGTTTCACGCCAGATATGGTGGTCGATGGCCGGAAACCGCGCGTCGCCCTCGACCGACTTATGAATCTCGGTGATGGCAAGGCGCGTGGCCCCCGGCATGGCCTGGGCATAGATCTCCGCCCCGCCGGCGACGACGATCTCATCTATTCCGCGGCGCAGCGCGTCGCCGCGCGCGGCGGCGAGTGCCGCCGCCAGGCTCGCCGCCACCACGATGCCGGGTGCCGCGAAGTTTTTGTCGCGGCTCACCACGATATTGGTGCGGCCCGGCAGCGGCTTGCCGATCGAAGCAAAGGTCTTGCGCCCCATGATCACCGGCCTGGCCATGGTCAGCGCACGAAAATGCTGCAGATCGGACTTCAGCCGCCACGGCAAGCCATTGGCGCGGCCGATGACGCCGTTGTCGGCAATGGCGGCGATGAGCACGATGTCCATGCGGTCACACGGGCGCTGGCGAGTTCGACCTGATGCGGCTTCTTCGTTCCGGCGACACTCTATACAAGAGAGTGCCGAATTGTTCTGCCGGGATAATCAATGACCACGCCGACATCGCCCGACGAAGCCGCCGGCAGGGCTGCCGCAGATTTCGCTAAAGGCCTCGTGGCCAACTGGCAGGCCGCGCTCGGGACCGAACTTCTCGGCGTCTATCTCATCGGCAGCTTGGCGCATGGTGGATTCAGCCGGCGCTACAGCGACGTCGACATGGCGGTAATTAGCGAGAACGGGCTGAGCGCCGAGACCATCGACCGCGTGCGCAGCGAGGCCGCCGCGCTGTCGCCCGAGTGGGGGCCGAAAGTCTCAGTGTTCTGGACCGACAGGCGCTTCGCCATCGGCCGCTTTCCGCCGCTCGACCGCATCGATTATCTCGATCAGCCGGTCGTGCTCTGGGAGCGCGAGCGGGTGCAGCCGGCACGGCCGACATTAGAAGAGATACGCGCCTACCTGCGCGGCGCGCCGTTCGCCAACTGGGCCGAGCGCGCCCGCGCTTTCGCGCACGCCGCGGCGCTCGATCCCAAGGACCGTAAACCGTACCTGCGCGCGCTGCTTTATCCGGCGCGTTTTTGTTACGGCTACATCACCGGCCGCATGGGCTCGAACGACGATGCCGTTGCGTTTTTGCAAGAGCAGCCGCAGGCTGGGCTCGACCTCTCCTCAATCGAACAGGCGCTGCAATGCCGCCGCGCGGCCGCCGATCCCGATTCGCTGTTCGCGCTGCGCGCTATTCTGCCTGCTCAGGTCGACGCCTGCGAAGCGCTGATCCTCGCAACCGACGCCCTATAGGCTTCACACCGCGACCGCGGCTTTGATGTGCGGATGCGCGTCGTAGCCTTCGAGCACAAAATCCTCGTAGCGCAACGCGAACAGATCCTTGGCGGCGGGATTAATGTGCAGCTTGGGCAACGGGTGCGGTTGCCTCGTCAGCTGCAGCCGCGCCTGTTCGAGGTGATTCATATAAAGATGCGCGTCACCGAAGGTGTGGATGAAGGTGCCGGGCTTGAGCCCCGTCGCCTGCGCCACCGCAAGCGTCAGCAGCGCGTACGAGGCGATGTTGAACGGCACGCCCAAAAACACGTCGGCCGAGCGCTGGTAGAGCTGGCACGACAGCGCGCCGTCGGCGACGTTGAACTGGAACAGGCAGTGGCACGGCGGCAGCGCCATGGCCTCGATCTCGGCCGGATTCCAGGCAGTGACGATCAACCGGCGCGAGTTCGGATTGCGGCGGATTTCGGCAACGAGGTTGGCGATCTGATCGATGGTGCGGCCGTCCGGCGCCGGCCACGAGCGCCATTGCCGGCCGTAAACCGGGCCGAGGTCGCCGTTCTCGTCGGCCCATTCGTCCCAGATGCGCACGCCGTGGTCATTGAGATATTTGACGTTGGTGTCGCCGCGCAAGAACCACAGCAGCTCATAGACGATCGACTTGACGTGCAGCTTCTTGGTGGTGACGAGCGGAAAGCCAGCGGCGAGATCGAACCGCATCTGATGGCCGAAGATCGACAACGTGCCGACGCCGGTACGGTCGCGTTTTTCCACACCGTCGTCGAGCACGCGCTGCATGAGGTCGAGATATTGGCGCATCGATTGTGATCCGCAGCCGAGTCGCGAGGATTCTAACGCCAAATGCGTACGCGACGAAGCCGGCGCAAGGCCGCGGTGAATAGCGGTGCGCAACACTGCGGAACCGCGCAAAGGTTCATGGGCCGATCCGCGGCGGCGTCACGGAAAGCCGCGGCCGCTCAGACCACCTCCATCTCGGTCTCGCCGAGCCCTTCGACCGCGAAGACCGCACGCTGGCCTTGCGTCAGCGATACCGTGGCAATGAGGCTGCCGGTGATCACGACCATGCCGGCAGCAAGGCCGCGGTCGCGTTCGGCCAGATGATTGGCGAGCCAGGCCAAGGTCGCAGCCGGGTCTTCCGCCCTGCCCTCGCCCGCACTCTTGCCGTCGATGGTGAGCCGTCCGGCAATGCCGACCAGGCTCTCGACCGCCACGGCCTTCGGCGCGCCGAGCACCACGCCGCCGTTCCAGCAATTTTCCACGATCAGGGAGGCAGCCTCGGTCTGCGCATAATCGGCATTGCGGTCCTCGATCAGCTCGAACGCCGGCATCGCCGCCACGATGGTCGGCGCCACCATGGCGCGCGTGAACGGCGCACGCGAGGGCGGCAGATCGGCGCCAAGCTGCAAGGCGATCTCGCTCTCGATGCGCAGGTTGACGAAATCGGCGCCGTGCAGCTTGGCCGGCGCGCGATGGATGGTCTGCGCGAAGATCGCGCCGCCGCAGGGATGGCGGATGCCCATCAGCTGCTGCATCACCTTGGTGGTGGTGGCGATCTTGGCGCCGGCGACCGGCCCATAGGACGGTTCGGCCAGGCGGTAATAGGCTTCCTGGGCCGCGTAGGCCTCGGCGATCGAGCTCGGCCGCAACGCATCCGGCAGGTTTTGGTAGGACAGCCGGCGCTGGCGCGCATCCCACATCCATTGCGCCATTGCGTTCAGCCGATCGTTGGTCGCCATCGTTTGCCGCCTTGCTCAGCCGGGCGGAGTTTGGCCGCGCAGGCCGATCAAGTCCATGAGTTCGGCGATGAACGCGTGCGCGCGCCGATAAATGCCCGGCGCTTCGCTTTCGCGCGGACCGCCAACGGCAAGCTTCAGGCCTTCGCCGTGTCTGGCCTCTTGGACCCGCAACCAGAGCGCCGCCTGGCGCAGTGCATCGGCGTTGCCGAGCTTCATGATGAAAAGCGGCTTGCGGTAGCGATGCGCCAGTTCGCCGGCGAGCATCGTTCCGGCGGAAACCTCCGGGCCGTCCGCATCGGCGACAATCAGGCAGGCATCGGCATCGCGCACGTTCCATTCGGTGCGCTGCGCCGGATCGGCGCTCGGGGTTTCGACGAGGTGCGAATACTTGGCCAAAAGGCCCGGCGGCTCCGGAAAATCCTCGGCCCAGCCGCCCTTCGGGCACCAGCCGCCGTACGGAATGCCGCTGGCCCGCGCCACGTCGAGCGCCGCCCGATCCACCCCCGACTGCCCGCCCGAGATCAGCCGCACGATGTCCCTGCTCTTTTTTCGGCAACCTTTTGCGCCTATATTCCGTGTGTCGGCGCAAGCCGACTATGGCAATAAATGGCCGTCGTAATAAACCTATCGGACCCGGGGGCGGTACCCGGCGACTCCACCAATCACGGGGTCGAAATAGGATCGACGAGGGCGTAAAGGGCGCGCTTTTGCTCGGCATGGTTCCGGCGTTATCGGGCCACTTTCATAGTTGCCAATGACAACTATGCTCCGGTTGCTCTGGCTGCGTAACGCAGTCCGAAAGACCGATTAAAGCCCTGACGGGTTAAGCTCCGTCAGGCGGGGTTCGGAGGCACCTGGCAACAGAAGCCTCCACTTTCCAGGGATCAGAAGTCAGTAATCAGTGATCAGAAGGCTTGGCCCGCTGGACTTCCGTGGCTCACCCATTAGCTTGGATACGCGATCTGATTACTGACTACCGGTTACCGACTCCCCGGCCATGGCTGAAGACCACATCCGCTACGACCTGCTCGCCCAAGCCGCGCTGCGCGGCGTGGTGCGCACGGTGCTGGCGGACGCCGCCAAGAACGGCTTGCCCGGCGAGCATCATTTCAAGATCACGTTTGCCACCGGCGCGCCCGGCGTGACGCTGTCGGAGCGGATGCGCCAGCAATATCCGCAAGCCATGACCATCGTGCTGCAGCACCAGTTCTGGGACCTCGCTGTGCGCGACGACGCTTTCGACGTCGGCTTGTCGTTCGGCGGCGTTGCGGAGAAGCTGACGGTGCCGTTTGCGGCCGTCATGGCGTTTTTCGATCCGGCGGTGCAATTCGGTTTTCAGTTCGAGCCGATCGGGACCGAAGCCGAAAGCGCCGGCGGCGACGAGAAGGCGCCCGACAAGGCTGCAGCGCTCCCCGCCAAGGTGGAGAATGAACCGCCGGCTCCAGAACCGGGCAAAGAACCGCAAGCCGGCGGCGGCGAAGTCGTGAGCCTCGACCGTTTCAGGAAAAAATGAAGACCGAGGGTCGAGCACGGACCAAGCCTGCCCGGCAGAACTCCGCATCCAATGCCGGCCGCGAATCGTCAGCCGCGCTTCGTACCCGCACGGAAACCGACTCGTTCGGTCCGATCGAAGTTCCTGCCGATCATTATTGGGGCGCACAGACCGAGCGGTCGCGGCAGAATTTCCGCATCGGCGACGAGCGCATGCCGCGGCCGCTGATCGCCGCGCTCGCCGTCGTCAAGCGCGCCGCCGCAGAAACGAATTTGGCGCTCGGCTCGCTCGACGCGCGCCGCGTCAAGGCGATCGTTGCCGCCGCCCAGGAGATCATCGACGGCCAGCGCGACGGCGAGTTTCCGCTTAGCGTGTGGCAGACCGGCTCGGGCACCCAGACCAACATGAACGTCAACGAGGTGATCGCCAACCGCGCCAACGAAATGCTCGGCGGGGAGCGCGGCGCCAAGGCACCGGTGCATCCGAACGATCACGTCAACATGAGCCAGTCGTCCAACGACAGCTTTCCGACCGCCATGCATATCGCGGCCGCCCAGGAGATCGCGCAGCTTCTGCTGCCGGCGCTCGACCATCTGCATGCAGCGTTGCAGGACAAGACCAAGGCCTTCGCGCGCATCGTCAAGATCGGCCGCACCCACACACAGGACGCCACGCCGCTGACGCTCGGGCAGGAGTTCTCCGGCTATGCGGCGCAGGTGAAATCCGGCATCGCCCGCGTCAAAGCCGGCTGCGCCGAGCTGTTTGCGCTGGCGCAGGGCGGCACCGCGGTCGGCACCGGGCTCAACTCCAAACGCGCTTTCGCCAAGCTGTTTGCGCAGCGGGTCGCGGCAGTGACCGGCCTACCGTTCGTCAGCGCCCCGAACAAATTCGAAGCGCTCGCCTCGCACGGCGCGCTCTTGTTCGCGCACGGCGCGCTCAATGCGCTCGCCGCCGACCTGTTCAAGATCGCCAACGACATCCGCTTTCTCGGCTCCGGCCCGCGCTCCGGCTTCGGCGAGCTGATCCTGCCCGAGAACGAGCCCGGCTCCTCGATCATGCCCGGCAAGGTCAATCCGACCCAGTGCGAGGCGCTGACCATGGTGTGCTGCCAGGTGTTCGGCAACAACACCACGATCAGCGTGGCGGCGAGCCAGGGCCATTTCGAGCTCAACGTCTTCAAGCCGGTGATCGCCAATGCGATGCTGCAATCGATCCGGCTCCTCGCCGACGCGGCGAATTCGTTCACCGATCATTGCGTCACTGGCATCCGCGCCAACGAGGCGCGCATCCGGCAGCTGATGGAAAACTCGCTGATGCTGGTCACCGCGCTGGCGCCGCACATCGGTTACGACAAGGCGGCACAGATCGCCAAGGCGGCGCACCAGAACGGCACCACGCTGCGCGACGAAGCGCTCAAGGGCGGCTATGTGTCGGGCGCCGAGTTCGATCGGCTGGTCGATCCAGCCAAGATGACGCGGCCGGAGAAGTAAGAATGGCGGACGTGGTCAACCTCCGCCTTGCCCGCAAGCAGGCCAAGCGGCGGCAAGCCGAACAGGACGCGGCGCAACGCCGGCTGGAGCACGGCCGCAGCAAGGCCGACACGGCCCTGCAGCGCGCGCAAACCGAAAAGGCCGAACGCGAACTCGACCGCCACCGCCGCGACGGCGAGGACGATTCGTGAAATCGCCGATCGTCAAACGCTCGCTCGTGATCGCCGGCCACAAGACCAGCGTCAGCATCGAAGACGCATTCTGGACGGCGCTCAAGGATATCGCCGCGCGCCGCGACACCACGGTCGCCGAACTTGTCGCCGCGATCGATGCCGGCCGAGAGCACGGTAATCTGTCGTCGGCGGTCCGGTTATTCGTGCTCGATTATTTTCGCGCGGGCGGCGCCGGCGAGTCGCAACGCAGCAACACCTCACTCGGTCCCCAGGATTTTCGGCAGTAACAGTTGCAGCACTCCGGGGGGCTGGCTCGGCTCCGGCGTACCCGCCGTCGCAGCGCTCTGGCCCGGACGCGGCGCCGCACGCGAGTCCTTCGGCGGCAACGGCGCCGGCGCGGCATTGCCGGAGCCCGTCTGATTGTTGTCCGGAACGAGCGGCGGCGACGGCGCGGGCGGCGGCTGCAGCCGCTCCAGAGCTCGTGCCGGCGCCGGCACAGCTGATGCATTCGGAGGCGCGGCCGTTTCGACGACGACGCCGGACAGCGGCATGCGCAGATCCGGCGGCTCGGGGTGCGGCGCCTGAGCGACCGCGCCTTGTTGGCGATTGGCCTCGATCGCCTCGATGCGCCGGGTTTGCAGCTCGGCCGCGCGCAACGTGAGCCAGCTCACCAACGCGGAGGTGTCGACCGCACGCGTCGGCGCGCCGAGCGGCCCTTTGACCGCGACGGACAATTCCGGCCGCGCGGCGATCAGCGCATTGGGCGGCGGCGCTTGCGACAACGTCAGCCGCGCGTCGATATCGGCGGCGCTGACATGCAGGCTGCCGTCGAGCGCCAGCTCGGCACCGCGTTCGGCGTGCAGCACGACGTGGTTGAGATTGATGGCGCCGGCGGTGATCGGCAGTGCGGCGCTGCCCGCAGGCACGCCGACACGCCCGTTGGCCAACGCCGCGTTCACCGCGGCTTGCACTTTATTGATGTCGACCGGGCTGGTTTGGCCGGCAGCCTGCAGGGCGGCGGCGAATGCCGCCGGGTCGAGACCGGCGAACTGCACATCCTTGATGTTGGCCGTGGCATTGCCGTGCAGCGAGCCCATAAGCGCATTCAGGTTTGGGCCCAGCCCGTCAGCCTCGAGGGTGAGGCCGAGCTGCCCGCCGGCGACATTCATGGCGGGTCCCAAGAGCGTCGCGGCGGAGGCGTCGGCGATGGCGAGCTTGACGTGTCCGGCCAGCGCATCGGCGTTGCGGCGAAATGCCAGCGACGCGGTGAGGTGTCCGCCGGCAAGGCTGCCCGCGACGTCATCGACGTTGAGCACGGCGGGCTGGAAATGCACCGTGCCGGCGAGATCGCGCACGGTCATTGCCGGCGTCACGACCGCGCGGTCGAATTTGAAATCGACGGCGCCATTCAGGGGGCCGAATGCAGCGGCACCGCTTGCCTGACGCGAGCCGCGTGTGCCGGAATTGCCTTGCGCATTGCGCGGCAGGCCGAGCAGCATGGCGCTCAGCTCCGGCACGTCGGCCGCATCGGCAGCGATACGTCCGTTGACCGCAATCGGCGTGTCCAGACCGACCGCGATCTGGCCGTGCACGTTTGCTTTCGCCACGGTGCCGGCGATGTCGGTGAACGACAGCGTGTCGCCATCGATCGCGAGCGCCGCCTGCGCCGCGACAGGTACGGCGACACCCGGCTCGCCGGTCAGCATCTCGTGCAATGGACGCAAATCCCCGGCGGCCGCCTGTACGTGCAGCTTCGCCCACGGACCATGACTATCGCCGCTCAGTCGAACCGTACCGCTGACCGCGGAGTCCAGGCCGCTCGCGCCGACTTTGCCGTCGACACGGAGTTCGCCATCCAGGGCGCCCTTCGCTGCAAACGTCAGTTCGCCGGGCAGCTGATCGACCGCCACCACGCGATCGAGAGCGAGCAAACCAATGAGCGCGCTGCCGTCGTCGGCATTGAGCCGGCCGTCGATCTGCACCGCGGCGGCGCCGAGATGCGACGGCTCGCCGCTCGTCTTGCCGCTGATGCCGAGATGCATGGCCGCCAAATCGCCGTTGACCGCGAGCGCGACGGTGCTGCGGGCACCGCCTGCATGCTCGACGTTGAGCACCGCATGCAGCTTGGCGGGCGCCAGGCGGTCGGCGAGCCGGCGCAGCGGCGCCGCCGCGTGCGGCGCGAATTTCACCGCGATGTCGCTCAGGCCGTCGAGGGCGCGGGCATCGAGATCAAATGTCGCCTGGCCGCGCGGGTGCGACGACAGTTCGTCGATGCGGCCGCCGATGGCGAGCGTGGCGCCGCCCAGATCGCCGACCGACATGCGGTCGATCTGCAGCTTTCCGGCATCGAGCTTGATCTGCGTGACGATCGATTTCGCCTGCACGCCGGAAAAGCTGGCGCGGCCGATGTCGAGCGCCAGCGTGGCTTCCTGCGGCAGCGCGAATCCCTGGGTGCCCAGCGCCGACGTGACGAACGTGCGGATCGCATCAAAATTCAGCTCCGCCGCGCGCAAATCGACATCGAGCTTGGCGGGCCGATTGTCGGCCGGCCAGACGTAAGCGAACCGGCCTGCGACCTTCTCGCGATCGAGCGTTGCGCCGAGCTTGTCGACCGCGAACCGATCGCTGGCGATGGTCACGTCGCCGTTGGCGGTCAGTGCTTTTGTTTCGCCGACGGAGCTGTCGGTGTTGTGGCCGTCGAGCCACGCCAGCAGCGTGCCGGCATCGCCCGAGGTAAGCGCGGCGGGCCCGCGGAACACGAAGCGCTGCGCGGTGCCGGTCAGGCGCCCGCTCAGATTCACCTCGGTCACGCCCGGCGCATGAAACTGCACGCCGTCAAGGCTCCAGCCGGACTGGTCGAAATCGACGGCGCCGTGCAGCGATTCGAGCGTGGCGGCGCCGATCGTGAGCGCACCGACGCGAAACCCGATGCGCGCCGGCAGCGGCAATTTGGCCTCGGCGGCAAAAGTCTGCAGCACGCTGCGCACGGCGACGAGCGGCGGCCGGTTGGTGAGATCGGGATCGGCCAGCGCACGGTCGACGTTGACCTGCATGGCGGCCACATCGGCGGTCAGGTGCGGATGCGCTCCGAATACCGCATCGGCATTGCCGCCGAACACCACCGCGCGTTCCTCCGGTCCGTAATGGATCGCCACGTCCTGCAAGGATGCGGCCGCCGGCGTGACATGCAGCGCAGCCGTAGCCCGCCACGGCTCGCTGATCACGCGGCGGCCGTTGGCCAGCGTGGCGCCGACCGGGCGAGTCAGAGCGGTCGTGCCGTCGAAGTGCGGGACGCCGCCCTCCAAGGTCAGCGTGCCGTCGAACACGGCGGTCAGCGGCTGATCCGCCGGGTCGACGTTGAGCCGCAGCTTGATGCCGCCGCCATCGGCGGCGCTGCCGACGATGCGATAGCCGTACGACGCGTTGCCGACCACCACGCCGCCGTCGCCGCTGAACGGGCCGGCGAACGAGCGCACATCGCCGTTGAAGGACAGTTTCTCCAGCGTGACGCGCGTGCCGGACGCTGCGTCGCTGAGAACCGCGCGTCCGTCCTCGATGGCAAAGCGCGAGATCGACAGCGCCTCCGGACGAAACGCCGGCGAGATTTTGGGTAAAGGCAGCGCGCCGGAGCGGTCGAGCGAAACGCTGAGCTGCGGCGCGATCAGACGCACCTCGGAGGCTTGCACCTTGCCGCGCAACAGCGGGCCGAGCGCCAGTTCGAGCTTGAGGGTGCCGGCGCGGAGCGCCGGCGCGCCGCCGGCTTCGCCCACGGTAATGTCGCGCAACGTGATCGCCGGCGAGGGCAAGAGCCGCGCATCGATGGCGCCGTTGACGCGCACATCGAGCCCGGTGAGCCGGCTTGCCTCGCTCTCGATCGTGGCGCGGTAATGATTCCAATCGACGACTAGCGGCGCCACCAGCGCGGCGACCAGCGCCAGAATGATCGCGATTGCCAGTCCGAGCAGCGTCGTCTGCACGGCGTCTCCGAGCGTCCTTTGTCAGTACGAACTCTGCGTGCGTTCGGCCGAATCTAAGCCAGCCTGCAGCGCTTTGCACCCTCGCTGCGCCGCCGCCGCGACCCGGCGCCGACCGCCCAGGAGCCAGGCGGGACGCACCCTCGTTTGCCGCATGTGGGCCGGCTTCGGGGCTATTCTATGTCGCGGCTCCGTTCCGGGCCGCGCCAAGGGTCACGGTGTGACGCCAAAACGCTTGGCCAGATCGGCCGGCGTCATCTCATTCGGCTTGCGGTCGAAGCGGATGCCGGCCTCCTGCAACGCTCGCGCGACCAGCGAAACGCAGCCGTGGCCGCTGTCGGGGATGGGGATGCGATCGCCGAGCGGAATGGAGGCGGCGAGCAGTAGAAAATTGCGCAGGCTGTATTTCTGCTTGAGGTGGGATCGCGCGAATTGGACGGCTGCCCTGCGCCCGGCTTCCGGCAGGTCGAGCCTGACATAGTGGTATTCGCAGTCGCGGTAGTGCCGGATGTGGCTGACGACCACGCCACGCGCATTGACTTCCAAGAGATGGCCGGCGTTGTTGAGGACGAGCGCGGTGTGGCTCCAATACGCGTAGGGACGATCCTCGGGCGCGCGACAGCGGATGCGCACGAAGCTGCGGATCAGCCAGCTCAGCCAGTGATTATGGCGCACCAGGATGATGTCACCCGGGCGTGGATGAGAGATCGCCTCCCCCGGCGGGCAATACACGTAGGACGGCATGTCCATCGTAGGCCGCGTGTCGACTGCGGACATTTCTGCTGACGCCCTGCTTCGACGAGGACGGTAACAACTAACCTTGCTACCGTCACCATGACCGCATCAGCAAAACCGCCATCGGCACTAAGAGCGCGCTAAGGCGTGCTGCCGTTTTGGAAGTGGCTTACGAGCTTGTTGCCGTCGAGAACGACGTTATACAGCGCAACATCCTGAATCCGGCCCTGGAACGGAAACAGCGGGGCGCCGGTGCCGCCGGGCTGCGTTCGCAAGGCTTGATCGTTCGCGCCGGCGCCGATGAAGATCGCCAGCAGCTGGGTCGGATCGGCTGCCACATAACCCGTAGGCGTCGGCGAGGCGGGCCAGGTCGGCGGCGGCGGCGGCGGGTTCGACGTATCGCTCTGGCTCTGTGGATTGATCCAGAGGCTGACATTGCTGAACTTGTCGCAGGTCACCGCCACATACGTCGTCGCCGTCAGATCGACCGGCACCATGGTGTTGACCACCGGAGCTGCCGCGCCGGTTCCGATGGTGAATTGCCACTGGTTGTTTTGATTGATGTGGATCACGATGCCGGTGTTGTTGACGAACGCACCGAACACGACCCGAAGGAATCCCGTTCCGGTCCAACTGGGTTTGATCCAGGCTTCCAATGTGAATTCGGTCAATGTCGGCGAATTCTGCGTGCTCCACGGAATGCTGACGTAACCGCCCTCGAAATCGGCGCAGCCCGGGAAGAGGTTCTTGTCTACCTCACCCGACACACTGATATCGCCGGGCACGATCGACGCCTGGTGCAGATTAAGCGCCGGGTTGGCAATCTGCACCGACTGGGGAACGGCCGGATATGCGGGCGGAATAACGTAACCGCCACTGTGATTCCCGGTAAGATCGAGTGCCGCCGAACCTTCGGGATCGCCCAGCGGCCAATAGGCGACGAGGCCTGCTTCCGCGAGAATCTGGTTGCTGTAGGGGACTCCCTGTCCGCTAGTGTTCAAGACGCAGCCGACGAAGCACAACGACCAGGCGACGGCCAGCAAACCGATCGGGATGAGAAAGTGCAGTGTGGTGCTCATGCTCCGCGTGCCCCCGGCACAGTTGTAGCAAGGACGACCAACAGCGCTGAAATTAAAGGTTGAGCGTAAGCCTGGGTAGAAAATCTGTCAATGAATCTGCCGCACCGGCGACCGCGACAGTACCGCTTCTGAAGAACAATGCTGACGCCCTGCTTCGACGAGGACGGTAACAGCTAACCTTGCTACCGTCACCATGACCGCATCAGCAAAACGGCCGTCGGCACTAACAGCACGCTAACCCGGGGGGGTACTGCCGTTTTGGAAATGGTTGATGAGCTTGGTGCCGTCGAGAACCGTGTCGTACAGCGCGACGTCCTGAATGCGGCCCTGGAACGGAAACAGCGGAGCGCCCATGCCGCCACCCTGCGTTCGCAAGGCCTGATCGTTCGCGCCGGCGCCGATGAAGATCGCCAGCAGCTGGGTCGGATCCGCCGGCACATAAGCCGTCGGCGTCGGCGAGGCCGGCCAAGTCGGCGTCGGCGGCGGCGGGTTCGGCAAATCGCTCTGGGGCTGCGGGTTGATCCAGAGGCTTACATTGCTGGCCTTATCGCAGGTCACCGCGACATACGTCGTCGACGTCAAATCGACCTGCACCATTGTGTTGACCACCGAAGCTGCCACGCCGGTGCCAATGGTGAACTGCCACTGGTTGCTTTGATTGATGTGGATCACGATGCCGGTGTTGTTGACGAAGGCACCGAACACGACCCGAATGAATCCCGTTCCGGTCCAATTGGGTTTGATCCAAGCTTCCAACGTGAATTCGGTCAACGTCGGAGAATTCTGCGTGCTCCACGGAATGCTGACGTAACCGCCCTCGAAATCGGCACAGCCGGGGAATAGGTTCTTGTCCACTTCGTCGGACGTACTGACGTCGCCGGGCACGATCGATGCCTGATGCACATTGACCGCCGGGTTGGCAATCTGCACCGACATGGGAACGGCCGGATAGGCAGGCGGCGTTATGTAAGCGCCGCTATGATTTCCGGTAAGATCGAGTGCCGTCGGACCTTCCGGATCGCCCAGCGGCCAATAGGCGACAAGGCCTGTTTCCCCGAGAATGATGTTGCTGTAGGGGATTGCAAATCCGCTACTGTCCAAAACGCAGCCGACGAAGCACAACGACCAGGCGACGGCCAGCATGCCGATCGGGATCAGAAAGAACAGCGTGGTGCTCATGCTCCGTGTGCCCCCCGGCACGGTTGTAGCAAGGACGACCAACAGTGTTAAATCAAGGGTTGAGCGTAAGCCCGCGATGAAAAACTGTCAATGCGGCTGCTGCGCCGGCGGCCTCGATGTGCTGGCTCCAGAGAACAACAGTGCCGGCACCCGGGCGCGTTAACCCGCGGTGCCGATTGCGAAATGCGACTGGATCACGGTGGGGTCGAGCGCTGTGCTGTAAACCGCGACCGATTGTATGAGGCCCTGGAACGGATACAGCGGAGCGCCACTGGGATTTGTCGCCGAGCGCGTCGGCTGATTATTGGCGCCGGCGCCGATGAAGCACTGCAGCAACTGGCTCGGATCGGCGGCGACGTAATTTGTTGGACCGGAGGTCCAGGTCGGCGGCGGCGGCACCGGTTCGGCCGGCGGGTTTACAAAAAGATTGAAGACGCCGTTCTTGCAAGTCACCGCGACATAGGTCGGATCAGGGGAAGCAGGATCGAGCTTCACGTTCGTCGGAGGAAGCGCCGTAAGCATCGTACCGTCTCCGATCGTTAATCCCCACAGGCTATTGTCGTCGATGAAGATCGTAAAGCCCGCCCCATCGCTGGCCGCACTGAACACGACCCAGAAAAATCCCGCTCCGGTCCACTTGGGCTGGATCCAGGCTTCGACCGTGAATTCGCTCAAAGGCGGCCAGCTCTGCGTGCTCCACGGAATGCTGACAATGCCGCCTTCGAAATCGGTGCTCGCCGGCAACGCATTCACGAGGCTGCCGGTATCGCCGGGCACGATCGAATTGCCGCGCGCAAGTGTCGGCGGATTAAGCACCTTCGACTCGGCAACGGCCTGCGCGCCGCTCGGATAGTCGAGCGGGATGGTAAGAGTGCCATGCCGCGCGTTTCCGGAAAGATCGCGTGCCTGGCCATCGGGTCCCGGCGTCGTGACCGGATTGAGCAAATCGTTCAGCGGCCAATAGGCCAGAAGGCCCGGTTCGTCGACAACGGTATCGCTGTACGGAGTGGGTTCGCCCTGTCCGTGGCTATGCAAAACGCAGCCGACGAAGCACAACGGCCAAGCGACGGCCAACAAAGCGATCGGGATCAAAAAAAGCAGTGTCGTGCTCATGCCATTGCCCCTGTGACCGTTTGGTGCAGCACTTAGAGCGCCTAGCCGGCTCCACTCATGAAATGCGACAAGATCGTGCCGGGATCGAGCGCGGTCTGGTACAGCGCGACCGACTGAATCAGACCCTGGAAGGGACCCAGCGGCGAGCCAGTGCCGCCATCGGTCATTCGCAGCGCCTGATTGTTGGCGCCGGCGCCGATGAAGGCGTGCAGCAACTGGGTCGGATCGGCCGCGGCGTAATTTGTTGTCGGAGAAGTCCAGTTCGCTGGCGGCGGCGGCGGGTTCGACGTATCGCCCTGGCTCTGCGGGTTGACCCAGAGATTGAAGACGCCGTTCTTGCAGGTCAGCGCCACATAGACGAGCGGCGCCGCCATAGCGGAAGCAGGCACGACCGGCACGTTTGTGGGACCGAGCGTCGTGAGTGCCATACCGTCTCCGATGGTGAGCCCCCACTGGTTCGTGCCATTCATCGTGCCATCGACATAGAGTGCGAAGCCCGCGGTGTCGGTGGCTGCGCTGAATACCGTCCAAATGGATCCCGCTCCCTTCCATTTGGGTTGGATCCAGGCTTCCAATGTGAATTCATTCAAAAACGGCCAATCCTGCGTGCTCCACGGAATGCTGACGTAACCTCCTTCGAAATCGGCGCTCGCCGCCAATGGATTGCTGCCGCTGCTGGTGTCGCCGGGCACGATGGGAGTCCAAGCGTCAGTGCAACCATCTGCGTGCCGCTCGGATAGGCCGGCGGAATCGTGTAGGTGCCGTCATGACCTTTTTTGGAAAGATCGGTTGCCTTGCCATCCTGGCCCGGTGTCGTGATCGTCTGGTTGGGCACCAAATCGTTCAGCGGCCAATAGGCGAGAAGGCTTTGTTCGCCCAGGACGTCGTCGCTGTAGGAATCGAATGTGAAGGTCGGGTATCCGCAGCCGACGAAGCAAAGCGGCCAGATGACGGCCAGCAGGCCGAGCGGGATCAAAAAGAACAGCATCGTGCTCATGCTATCGTTTCCTGTGTGCGCTCTCCGGGCGCGGTGGCTGGAAGCGACCAGGCGACGGCCAAGAGGCCAAGCAGGACCAAAAAGAACAGCGGGGTGCTCATGTTATTTGCTCGTGTACCCTGCGGGGCGATCTGCGGCGTGTTCGGTAGCCCGATCGATATTGCAGGATTTGGTCGCGCCAGCCGGGCACACGGTTCAAGCGAACTAGGTCGTAACTCCCGCTTGGAAATGCTTTAGGACCTCGTCGCCGCCGAGCGCCGTTTGGTACACCGCGACCGACTGAACCAGGCCCTGGAACGGAAACAGCGGAGAGCCGGTTCCGCCATCCTGCGCCCGCGGCGGCTGATTGTTGGCGCCGGCGCCGATGAAACACTGCAGCAACTGGGTTGGATCGGCTGCGATGTAACTCGCTGGATCGGAGGTCCAGTTCGCCGGCGGCGGCGTTGATGTATCGCTGCCCGGATTGACCCAAAGACTGAAGATGCCGCCCTTGAAGGTCAGCGCCACGTAGGTTGGAGTGGTCGAGCTGGGATCGATCGTCACGTTCGTCGGAGGAGTCGCCGTCGTCAGCATCATGCCGTTTCCGAACGTGACGCCCCATTGGTTCGTGTCGTCAATAAAGAGCGCAAATCCTGCGGTGTCGGTGGCTGCACTGAACACGACCCAGATAAATCCCGACCCGCTCCACTTGGGCTGGATCCAGGCCTCGATCGTGAATTCGTTCAAAGGCGGCCAGCTCTCCGTGCTCCACGGAATGTTGACGACACCGCCTTCGAAATCGGTGCTCGCCGGCAAGGCATTGGTGCTGCTGCCGGCGTCGCCGACCACGATCGACGTTCCGCGTGCAAGCGTTGGCGGATTGAGCACCTTCGACTTTGGTATCGCCTGCATGCCGCTCGGATAGGCCGGCGGATTTGTATAATTGCCAATTCGATGATTCCCGGAAAGATCGCGGGCCTGGCCCACCTGACCGGGCGTCTTGCTCGTCCCGAGCAAATCGTTCAGCGGCCAATAGGCGAGAAGGCCCGTTCCTGCTTCGCCGAGAATGAGATCGCTGTAGGGATCCCGCAGTCCGCTGACCGGCAAGGAACAGCCGACAAAGTACAGCGACCAGACGACGGCGAGCATGCCGATTGGGAGCGAAAAGAACAGTGCAGTGCTCATGTCATCGACTCCCCGTGCCCCGCGGCACCGTATGCGTTGTTTTTGTCGATTCGATCAGGATTGCAGGCAAGATTTGGCCGCAGCGCTGCGCACGGCAACTGAAGCGCACTAGCCTCCGGATCCGTTTGAGAAATGCCCTTGCATCTGGTTGGTGTTGAGCGCGGCGCCGTACAACGCCACCGACTGAATCTGCCCCTGGAACGGAAACTGCGGGGCGCCCGCGCCCTTCGGCGCCGATCGCAGAGTGTCGGTATTGTCGCCGGCGGCGATGAAGAACGTCGCCAGTTGAGTCTTGTCGATTCCGACGAACCCCGTAGCCTGAATGGTCTGGCTCATGGCCGAACCGTCCTGCGCGTTTGCGAATAGGATGATCGTGCCGCTGCTGGAGTCGCCGCTCACCGCGATATACGTCGGCACACTAGGATCGATCGTCACGGTCGGGTTTGGCGGAATGACCGTCAGCATCGAGCCGTTTCCGATCGTGACCTGTAGTTGATTCTGCTCATTGATAAAGACGACAAAGTTACTGTTGGGGCTGGCGGCGGGGCTGGCTGCACCAAATACGGCCGCCAGAAACTTCGAGTCGCTCCATCCGGGCGCGATCCAGGCTTCCAAGGTGAACTGCGGCAAATCCGGCGAAGTCGACGTCGCCGTATTCCACGGAATGCTGACGTAACCGCCTTCGAAATCGACGCTGGCCGGGTTGGGATTCTTGGCGCTGCCGGTATCGCCGGGCACGATCGAGCCCTGCCCCAGATTTGCCGCTGGCGGGTTCAATGGCCGCGAATTTACGGGCGTCGCCGCGTAGTCCGGCGGAATCGTATACGTGCCGTCATGGCCGTTGCCCGTGATATCTTTTGCCTGCGTCGCGCCTTGCGGTTCGCTGAGCGGCCAATAGGCGAGAATGCCCGACTCGTTGAGAACGAGATCGCTGTAGGGAGTTGAGGAGCCCGGGAGTCCGCTGGTCGGGAAACAGGCGCCGACGAAGCACAACGACCAGACAACGGCCACCAGGCCGATCGGAAGCAAAAACAACAGCGTCGCGCTCATGCTATGAACCCCATATGGCTCCGGGGACGGCCTGCGGTGTTATTGCCGCCCCGATCGATATTGCAGCGAGATTTGGTCGCGGCAGCTGCGCGCACGGTTCAAACGACCGAAGTCGTAATTCCGTTTTGAAAATGCGATTGGATAGTTTTGATCTTGAAGGCCGTGCCGCACAGCGCGACGGACCTCAATCCGGCATGCGAACGGAAACAGCGGGGCGCAGGAGGCGCCGCCCGGCCTGAGCCGATCGGGACCAAACAGGAAAGCGTAGCGCTCATGCTTCCGTGTGCCCCCCGGCACGGCTTCAGCAAGACGATTTGTGGCTGTTAAAATCTCAGGTTGGGCGTACCATTGCAAGCATAGCGTGTCAACGACGCGACCGCACCGAAGCGGAAGCGCTACGTTTTCACGAACGAGAAAAACAGCGATGCGACACCGACCACGATGGCCGCATCGGCCAAATTGAACGGCGGCCATGGGCCGATGGCAATAAAATCCACAATCCCTTCATGCCGCAAGCGATCGGCAACGTTGCTGCCGGCGCCGCCGAGCGCGGCGCCGATGCAAGCGGCATTCAGGGCATTGTCGGCGATCACTCCAGCTTGCAGCAGCGCCACGGCGATTGCGATCGAGGCCAGCCAAAGCCCCACCAGAAGCGGCTTTGCCAGCGCGCACATCAGCGGGCCGCGCCGGGTCAACTGCCTGCGGACGGATAAAAATCCCGTATTCGAAGCGACCGTCCACGGCCGCGACAGCACGAACGCTTTGCTGGCCTGATCGGCGGCGATCACGATCACAGCGGCGACAATGACAATCAACATCAGCTTCTCTTTAACCGGTCGCCGCGTTTTGCGCCGCTCCGTGCCAATATACTGGAAACGACGTCAACGAGCAGGTAGATTAGCCGACAGGATGAACCTTACAAGCTCGGGGTTCGACTTACCGTTGAACACGACTTCCCTGTTCGTGGACGAAAATGCGTAAGATCCTGGTCAGCTGGCGCGGATGGAATCTCTACAGCTATCCGACCATGCTCTATGTGGGCATGGTCTGCGGTATTTTTGTCGCCGCCTTCATCGCCGGATTGTCCGGGCTTGACCCGGACCGCTTCGTCCTGGCGTCCGTGATCTTGTCGATACCGGCCCTGATCGGAGCCCGGCTGTTTTTCGTAGCGAGCCACTGGGATCTGTATCGCAACGATCGCGCACGGATCTGGCGGCGCTCCGAAGGCGGCATGGCGATGTACGGCGGCTTGCTGGCGGCCGTGCCGCTGTCGATTCCGCTGCTACACGTGATGGGCCTGCCGTTCGCCAAATTCTGGGACGCGGCGACGTTCAACATGCTGACCGGCATGATCTTCACCCGGTTCGGCTGCCTTCTGAACGGTTGCTGCGCGGGCCGTGCGTCCACGTCCTGGCTCGCCCTCAATCTCCCCGATTATCGCGGCATTCGACGACGCCGATGGCCGACCCAGTTGCTGGAAGCCGCGTTGGCGACGGTGCTGCTGACCGCGGCATTGCTGTTGCGCGGACACGCGCCGTTCGATGGCGCGATACTGTGCTCCGTGCTGCTCGCCTACGGCATCGGCCGCTACTTCCTGCAGCAGCTGCGCGACGACGCGATCGTACGCGACACGGGCATCATCCAGCTGACGTCCGTGGCGCTGGCCTTGGTCGGGCTGATCGGAATGGGTGTGGCCTGGACCTGGTAGGCCGTCGGCAAGGCGGCGTGACGGGCACAATCGAGGAGCCGGAGATGAACGCACCGCAGCGGCCATATCGGGCTTATTCGCCGCGTCCCTTCAAACGCGAGGAACGCGACCGCGTCGAGATTCTGTTCGGCGGCCTGGGTTGGCGCGCCGAAAAGTTGATCAAATCCGCGTTCGAAAATTGCGGCTATCGTACGCGGACGCTGCCGAATGCCACGCGGGACGATCTCCTGCTCGGCCGCGAGCTCGCCGACGTCGGCCAATGCTGCTCGACCAGTTTCACGACCGGCAATCTGGCGCGATTTCTGGCCGACGAATCGAAGCGCATAGGGCCCGACAAGGTTGCCGAAAAATACGTTTACCTGACCGCGGGCGCCTGCGGCGCCTGTCGGTTCGGCCAATACCACCAGAGCTACGAACTGGCGCTGCGCAATATAGGCCTGGAATCGTTCCGCCTGTTTCTCCTGGAGCAGAACAAACTGGACCAGGGCGCCTTCGCCGGCGGCGGCATCGAGATCAACCTGCCGTTCTCGCTCGGCATCGTCTGGGCAATACTGTGCGCCGACGCGGTGCAGGGCCTCGAGTTCCGTACCAGGCCCTACGAGGTGAACAAGGGCGAGACCGACCGCGTCGTGCGCGAGAGCTTCGACGAACTGGCCGACGTGTTTCGCCGCCGGCCGCAACGCGGGCGAAAAATGGGCTCGCTGCTCTGGCATTTGTCGACACCGTACTTCGTGCGCGCGCTGCGCAACGTGATGCGCAAATTCGCGGCCATCGAAGTCGACACGCTGCAGCCCAAGCCGCTGGTCAAGCTTACGGGCGAGTTTTATCTGCAGACGGTCGAGGGCGACCCCAACTACAACATTCATCGCTGGCTCGAAGCCGAAGGCGCGGAGGTCATCCCGGCGCCGATCGTGGTCTGGCTGGATTATCTGTTCCGCGTCCACATCCAGCAGATCGAGGTG
>DASRET010000116.1:0-28810 GCA_035651875.1 Xanthobacteraceae bacterium | reverse complement strand
CGTGGCAACAACGGTTCGATCCGCCGCCACTCCTCATTGCTCAGCCAATACAGTTGCTTCCTCATCAAGGCCTCCCCCGATTCGGAAGCCTTGAATCACAACTCTGTTCGCACTGGAATCCTTATTGAGTACAGACCCTAGAATGCGACGCCTAAGACGTAGGGCTGGCCGCCGGAGCATCATGACTGACCTCCGGAACTGAAATAACATTATAAACGCTTTCGACGAGAGTTGAAAGTCTAAAAGGCTCCCGGCTTGCGCGAGTTCATTTCGCCGGCGGCTTCGCAGTTGCAGCAGCACATACGTGCAGCGATATGCGGGTTTAGACCGCAACTCAGCTCCCGGATGTCATCCGCTCATCCGGGCTACGCTTGCTCCATATCTACGTCGCGTTGCCGATGCGAGCGCGAGTTGGTTAAAAGCGTTTCGCGGTTGGGGCAATCGGTCATTCAGGACGCATGAGCGCCGCGTGCCGTGTGAGCGTGCGGCCGAACGTATCGTCGCCGAGCGCTGCCGGGTCCGCATCGGCGATGCGCTCTGCCGCCAAGGTCCGCCAGAGCTCGCGGTCGAGGCGCGAACGATGCGCGACGAGGTGCAGGGCTTCGCCGGTGAACTCCTGCTCCGGAGCAACCCGAAGCTCCGCTGGCAAGCGCGGGCTCTCGTTCTCGCGCCGGTACACGAAAGGACGGACGAGGAAGGCCCGCACGTTGTCCTCGAGCCGCGGGTTCTCAATGACGTCGGCAAACTCGAACGCCCTCAGCCGCGCGGCGGCTTCACAGACGAGGCGCTCGTCCGACGCCTCGTCGATAAAGCCGTCATCGGGAATGAGGGGGTGCGGCCATAGCAGCATGCGAACGTATTTGTTGTCGGTGTGGCAGGCCGCTTCCGGGTGATTGAGAAATTCGATCAGCGGCCGCCGGGCCAAGCGCACGACCCTGCCAAATCCAGCAAGGCGTGACACAGTCTCGTCCGACTGCGACCGGTAGAAGGTCCACAGCGAGAGAATGCGCGAGCGCGGTTCCCGCAGCACCGTCATGAGGCGAGCTGCAGGCCGGCCCTGGACAAGGGTGGAATAGGTAATGTGGCCGGCAACAAAGTCGATGACTTCGTCTGCGGCGGGAAGCGCGTCAAAGACCGCATGATCGGCTGGAGGCAAGATGATTTCGCACGAACCGAGCGCACCGAAGAAGCCACGGTCGTAACAGTTGACGCAGACGGTGGCGGGCAGGGCTTCGATCAGGCTGTGCGTCAGCGCAGCGCCCGCGGTCTTCGGGACGTGCATGAACGCCAAGGGACGATCCAGGCCGCAGTGTTTGCTCAGTTGCTCGATCCTGGCGACACGCTCGGCGTTTTGCTCGTTGAGCCGCTCGGCCTTGGCGGCAAACTCGGCATTGTGTTGACCGAGTTGCTCGACCTTGGCGGCAAGCCCGGCATTTTGTTCGCTCAATTGCTCGGCCTTGGCGGCAAGCGCGGCATTTTGTTGATTCAGTTGCTCGGTCTTGGCGGCAAGCGCGGCATTATGTTGACCGAGTTGCTCGGTCGTGGCGGCAAGCTCGGCATTGTGCTGGCTCAGCTGCTCGGTCTTGGCCGCAAGCGCGGCATTTTGTTGATTCAGTTGCTCCGTCTTGGCGGCAAGCTCGGCATTGAGGCCCAATAGCTGCTCATTGTTCGCGGCCAATTGCCGGATGAAGGCGATCCTTGCCGGATTCTTGTGCGGCGTCATCATCCAGTAGCCGGTCCTGGCCACCTGACGAAAGCGTCGCAAACGGGCGGGAAGCTGCATCTCGATTTCGGCGATATTCATTCGGCGTTACGCCGGGATGCTTCCGGGTGACGGAACTCCCTGCTTTTTGGGCGGGGGCCGGAATCGGACGTTTAAGGGATTACGGTCGGCACCGCACGCGGAAATAGCGGAAGCGAGATCGTGCGCGTCAATTTGCCCGAGGAATCTGCGAACCCGCCCTATTTCCCGGGCGGCTTCGCCGCGAATTGCGAGCCGCGCGCGCAGAGCCGGCCGCGCGTATCCTGCCAGAGCTTTTCGGTCGCGTGCAGGTGACCGATGGCGCGGGCGACGGTGCGGAAATCGTAGGTCGAAAATTTTTCCGCCACGTCGGTGTAGTAGAGCGGCTCCCTGGCGATGGTGTCGAAAATTTTTGCCGCCACGTCCTCGACCACGCGCTCGTCGCCAGCCTCACCTGCCGCATCGCGCTTGCCGTTGACGTAGTCGTCGATCTTGGCGCGCTCGGCGTAGGCGTAGGTGATGCGCTCGTAATATTCGCGCGGGATGTTTTCCGGAATGGTGGCGTCGATGCCGACCTTGGCGCCGGTCGGCACCACGCCAAAACCCTGCGGCAGGCTGGGGTCGAGCGGCTTTGCCCGCGCGTTGGAGACGATCATCACGTCGCGGTCGCCCTGCACGCGGGTGGCAATGGCCCATTCGACCTCGGCCGGATCGTTGACGTCGATATCGTCGTCGACCACGACGACGTGTTTCAGATCCATCACCGAGAGCGCGGCAAGGAGCGCGTTCTTGCCCTCGCCCGGCTGCTTCTTGATCGAGATCACCGCGTGCCAGAACGCGCAGCCGCCGAGCGTGACGTTGATGTCCTTGACCTGCACGCCGGCAGTGCGCAGCGCCGAGCGGATCGCCGCATAGCGGGTCGGCGCCGCCAGCCAGGTGTTCTCCCACGGCATGTGCAGATTGTAGTAGATCGCGTCCTTGCGCATCGAGATCGCCTTGATGCGCACCAAAGGGTTCCAGTGCAGCCCGCCCATCAGCCGGGTGAATTCGCCGAAGCGGCCTTCGGGCCAGGTCCAGCCGGTCGGCAGCACCTCGGCCTCGAGCACGATCTCGGCGTCGGCGATGTAGGGCATGTCGATGGTGGCGCAGGGCGCGAGCTCGACCGGCACGCCGCGGATGCCGCCGGCGATCGCCATCTCGTCGACGCCGAGCGGCGCGCGATAGCCGGAGCCGGCGATCTCGATCGGATGGGTGCCGATCGAGATCGAGATCGGCAGCGGCTCGTTGCGGGCGAGCGCGCGCTGCACGAACAGCCGCATGTTGTTGGGCGTGACCAGATCGATGCCGGTCAGCGCCTTCTCCTTGACGATGAAGCGGTAGATGCCGGAATTGAGCCCGAGCTCGGGATCGCGGGCGATGACGACGCCGGCGGTGATCATCGGGCCGCCGTCGTAGATCGACGACATCGGGATCGGCAGCCGGAACAGATCGACGTCGTCGCCGACGAGGGTCACCTCGCGGGCCGGCGAGGTTTTGACATGCTTGGGCGGAATCGGCTTGGCGATGGCCTGCGACAGCTTCTGCTCGATCTCGGCGAAATTTTCGCAGCCGAGCGACATCACGGCGCGCTCGCGCGAGCGGATGATGCCGGACACCACCGGCATGTCGTAGCCGATGACGTTATGGAAATAGAGCGCGGTCTTGGCTTGGTCGACCAAGGTGGCGATGTGGCGGATGTCCACCGGCTGATGCAGGTCGACCAGTTCGCCGACCTGGCGCAGGCGATCGAGGAATTGACGGAAGTTTTCTTGCATTGATGTCACGCAGCGGCCAATACGGCCTTCTTGGTGGCTTGAGGCAGGGTTATGTAGCGGAAGAGTGTCTTTGGATAGAGGTAATCATCTCCCGATTCATCGACCACCCGCACAAGGCCTCGCTTTTCAGCAATCGTGTCGCGGAGCACAAGATAAATCTTCCGCTTCTCAAGCGACGCCGAATAGGACTCATTGTTCACACAGACAACCAGCTGCTGTCTTGGCATATCGGAGTTGCCGCGCGCTAGCGACACTGGTCCTTAAATTGCCTGGGGGAATTAGAGCGCAGATAGAAATTGAACTCAAGGACGGCGCAAAGCGCCGCCGCCTACGGCGGTGCCGAAGGCATCCTTGACTTCAATTTCTATCTGCGCTGCGGTCATCCATGCAATATAAGGCGGAATCCCCTTTTGCCGGCCCTAATGCAGGAATTCAGAACAGTCATGCGCGCTCTCGTTCTCCGCCGCCACGGTACCCTCGATGACCTCGCGGTCGTCGACGACCACCCGACGCCCAAGGCCACGGAAGGCCATGTCGTCATTCGCGTGCGCGCCGCGTCGTTCAATTATCACGACGTGTTCACGGTGCGCGGCATGCCGGGCATCAAGGTACCGCTGCCGGTCGTCATCGGGCTCGATATGGCGGGCGAGATCGCCGAGGTCGGCGCCGGCGTCGCCGGCTGGAAACCGGGCGACCGCGTGCTGGTCAATCCGCTCAACAAGAGAAAGGGCCTGATGGGCGAGATGCTCGACGGCGGCATGGCCGAATATTGCCTGGTCGCCGCCGACCAGCTGGTCGCCATGCCGGACGGCGTGAGCTTTCCGGATGCCGCCGCGCTGCCGGTCGCCTACGGCACCGCGCACCGCATGCTGATCACGCACAAGACCGTGGAGGCCGGCGAGCGGGTGCTGGTGCTCGGCGCCGCCGGCGGCGTCGGCACCGGCTGCGTGATTTTAGCGAAGCTGCTCGGCGCCGAAGTGATCGCCTGCGCGTCGAGCGCCGAAAAGCTGGAGCGGCTGAAAGCGCTCGGCGCCGACCACGTGGTCAACTACCGCGACACGGACTGGTCGAAATGGGCGATCGAGAAATACGGCAAGCCGCAGCGGCGCTCCAACGAGGGCGGCGTCGACGTGGTGGTCAATTTCACCGGCGGCGACACCTGGGTGCCGTCGCTGCGCTGCCTCAAGCGCGGCGGCAAGCTATTGGTGTGCGGCGCCACCGCCGGCTACGATCCCAAGGAGGATCTGCGCTACGTCTGGAGCTTCGAGCTGAAGATCATCGGCTCCAACAGCTTTTACGACGACAATCTCGCCGCATTGATGCAGCTGATCAGCGCCGGCAAGATGAATCCGGTGATCGACAAGGTGCTGCCGCTCGACCAAGCGCGCGAGGGTTTGCGTCTGATCGAGAGCCGCGAGGTGATCGGCAAAGTGGTGGTGACGCCTTGACCTGTAATCCGTCATCCTGAGGCGGCCGCGAAGCGGCCCTCGAAGGATGCGGCCCGGGCACCTCGGCCGTCGCCCTTCGAGGCTCGCCTCGCTCGCACCTCAGGGTGACGGACCGTAATTGGGAGCGAACTTTGTGCCAAACGATCTGACCCGCGACGACGTGCAGGCGCTGGTTACACGCGCGCCGTTTCATCAATGGCTCGGCCTCACGGTGACGGCCGTGCACGACGACGGCATAGAGCTGAAAGCGAAATGGCGCGACGAGTGGCTGGTGAATACTGAACGCGGTTACGCCCATGGCGGCGTGCTGGCGGCCCTGATCGACCTTGCCGCCGACTGGGCCATGGTGAAACAGACCGGACGCGGCGTGCCGACCATCGACCTGCGCGTCGACTATCACCGCCCCGCATTGCGCGGCGATCTTATCGCGCGCGGCAAGGTGATCCGCAGCGGCAGCCAGTTCGCCACCGCCGAGGCGCAGGTGTTCGACGCCGAGGGCAAGCTGCTGGCCAGCGGCCGCGGCACGTACTTCACGGCGTCGCCGAAATAAGCAGATGCGAGTTCTGTACAAGCGCGTTTTGAAATTTCTTCTCGATCAGAGAGAGCCGTCACGCGACCACAGGCGAGCCGGACGGGCTGCCAACGCCACATGCCGCACTTCCAAAATCTCGGCGATCTGATCCCGCGCGGCCGCGATCTCGATAAGATCGCCGTCATCGATCTCGGCGGCGAGCAAGCGCCGCGGCACTTCAGCTTTGCGCAGATCGACGCCATGGCGAACGGCGTGGCGCGCGCGCTCGGCCAGCGCGGCTTGCGCCGCGGCGACCGCATCGCCATCCTGTCGGCGAACCGCGCCGAATATGTCGCGGCCTATTACGGCATCATGCGCGCCGGGCTCGTCGCCGTGCCGGTGAACTTCAAGTTTCCGCGCGAGACGATCCATTTCATCATTCGCGATGCCGGTGCCAGGTTCATGTTTTGCGACGCCGCGCGGGCGCCGGACTGTCCGGACGATGTAGAGCGTGTGACCTTCGGCGCCGAATTCGAGGCATTTCTCGATCCCGGCCCGTTCGACGCCGTCGTACCGGCCGCGGACGAGCCGGCGATGTTTCTCTACACCTCGGGCTCGACCGGTACGCCAAAGGGCGTCGTGCTGTCGCACCAGAGCCATATCTGGGTGGTGGAGACGCGGCTCGTTCCCGGGCTCGACCGCGACGTTTATCTGATCGCGGCGCCACTCTATCACATGAACGCGCTGGCGCTGGCCAAACTGGCCTGCGCCGCCTACGCCGCCATCGTGCTGCTGCCGCAGTTCTCGGCGCGCGCCTATATCGAGGCGATCGGGCGCTATCGCTGCACGCGGCTCACCGCCGTGCCGCCGATGATCGCCATGATGCTGCGCGAGCGCGATGTGCTGGCGCGCACCGATCTGTCCAGCGTCGCGTTCGTGCGTATGGGCTCGGCGCCGGTCAGCGGCGCGCTGATGGCGGCGTTGCGCGCGGCGCTGCCGCATGCCGCGGTGACCAACGCCTATGGCACCACCGAGGCGGGGCCGGTGGTATTCGGCCCGCATCCCAAAGGCCTGCCGCAGCCCGAACAATCGCTCGGCTATCCGCATCCGCAAGTACGCGTGCGCCTCGTCGACGGTGACAACCGCAATGCCGATCAGGGCGTGCTGGAGATGAGGTGTCCGGCGCTGATGCTCGGCTACCACAACCGTCCGGAAATCGCGCCGCCGATCACGCCGGATGGATTTTATATTACCGGCGACGTGTTTCGCCGCGACGCCGACGGCTTTTATTATTTCGTCGGCCGCACCGACGACATGTTCGTCTCCGGCGGCGAGAACATTTATCCGGCCGACGTCGAGCGCATGCTGGAGCGGCATCCCGACGTGGCGCAGGCGGCGGTGGTGCCGATCGACGACGAGATCAAATGGCAGAAGCCCGTCGCGTTCGTGATCCTAAAAGCCGGCCGCGCGCTCGATGCCGACGCGGTCAAGCGTTTCGCGCTCGAACACGCGCCGGCCTACCAGCATCCGCGCCACGTCTGGTTCGTCGACGAGCTGCCGCTCGCCTCGACCAACAAGCTCGACCGCACCGCGCTCGCGCGCATGGCAAGGGAGCGCGTGGGAGAGAAACAATAAGAATAAGCGTGTGTTTCCCGGAAGCGGTGCAGCACGAAGTGGTGCGCTGCGCCCGGGGAGCGGGTTACCTCACCGTCCGCGCGCCGAAAATCGCGGTGCCGACGCGCACGTGGGTGGCGCCGAAGGCGATGGCGATCTTGAAGTCGGCGCTCATGCCCATCGACAGCAGCGCGAGCCCGTTGCGGCGGGCGATCTGCGCGGTCAGCGCGAAATGCGGCGCCGGTGCGTCATCGAACGGCGGAATGCACATCAGGCCGGCGATCGCTAGGCCGTGACGCTCGCGGCAGGCGGCGATGAAGCCGTCGGCCTCCTGCGGCTTAACGCCGGCTTTTTGGGGCTCGGCGCCGGTATTGATCTCGACGAACAACGCCGGGCGGCGCTGTTGCCGCGCCATTTCCTTGGCGAGCGCCGCGGCAAGGCTGTCGCGGTCGAGCGAATGGATGGCGTCGAACAGGGCGACGGCGTCGCGCGCCTTGTTGGATTGCAGCGGCCCGACCAGGTGCAGCGCGATGCCGTCATGGCGCGTCAGCAGCGGCGGCCATTTGGCCTTGGCCTCCTGCACGCGGTTCTCGCCGAACACGCGCTGGCCCGCTTCGATCACCGGCGCGATCGCCTCGGCGTCGAACGTTTTCGAAATGGCAACCAAGGTCACGCCGGCCGGATCGCGGCCGGCCTCGCGGCAGGCGGCGTCGATGTCGCGGCGCACGGCGGCGAGGCCGGCGGACCGATTCATGGTTTCCATCGGGTGAACGCCCCGCTGCGTTTGCTTCAAATTGCCCGGAACCGGCAAAGGGCATTTTTACCCATGTCGGCTAGGTTGCGAAACCGGGTCGAGGGTGTCGAATGGCGGACGACGGGGTCAGGTCCAGCAACAAGCTGGACACGGGGTTTCGCAGCACGTCGCGCCAACCGCCGCGCGGCGGCAAGCCGCTGCTGAGCATCCGTGCGCGTCTCATCGTGCTGGCGCTGCTCGCCGTCGCACCGCTGATGTTCGAGCGCATCCACTCCATCGAAGAAGCGCGCGGCGAGCATACCGCGCGCGCCCATGCCCAGGTCATCGACCTCGCCCGGCGCGGCGCCGAGGCGCAGCACGAGATCATCCTGTCGGTGCGCGCGTTGCTGCAGATCGTGGCGCGGGTCTATGCCCGCACGCCGCTCGATGCGGGCGACTGCAATCACTATCTGGCGAGCCTCGCCGGCAACCTTCCGTGGATCCGCACCCTTTCGGTGGCCGACACCGACGGCCGCATCCGCTGCTCGACCGGCGCGCAGGCGATCGGCCTGAACGTCAGCGACCGGCCGCACTTTCAGCACGCGCTGCAGTCCCGCGAATTCGCGCTCAGCGACTACGTGATCAGCCGGATGAACCAGCCGCCGACGATCATTGCCACGCTCCCGGCGATCAAGGACGACGGCGCGGTCGCCGGCGTGGTGTTGGCGTCAATCCATCTGGAATGGATCAGCGAGCTTGCGGCGTCGGCGACGGAGCGCTCCGGTGCATCGGTTCTGCTGGTCGACGGCGGCGGCACGCTGACCGCCGCGTCGGCCAATCTGGCAAATGCCGTCGGCAAGCGCTTTGCCGACACCGCGCTGGTGCGGGACATGCTGGCGCACGACGAAGGCACGCTGACCACCGCCGGGCTCGACGGCGTGCAGCGCATCTTCGCCTATGTGCGGGTGCCGTGGACCAATGCGCGGCTCGCGGTCGGGCTCGACCAGGAAGCCGTACAGGCCGGCATCAACCGCGAGATCGGCATCGGTTATCTGCAGCTGGCGCTGATCGGCGCGCTGGTGCTCATGGTCGTCTGGTTCGGCGGCGAACACCTGATCGTGCGGCCGATCCGTTCGCTGGTGCGTACCGTGGCGCGGTTCGGCCGCGGCGATCTGCAGGTGCGCGCCCATGAGGAGCGCTGGGTGGCAGAATTCGAGCCGCTCGCCGCCGCCTTCGACGACATGGCCGACAAGCTCGCCAGCCGCGAGGAAGAGCTGCGCATCGCCAACCAGCACCTTGAAGAATTGGCCAGCCTCGACGGCCTGACCGGACTTGCCAATCGCCGCGGCTTCGACCGCGAGCTGCGGCTCGCCTGGGAACGCGCCGCCGAGCGGCGCGAGCCGATGGCGTTGATGATGATCGATATCGATCACTTCAAGCTCTACAACGACCGCTACGGCCACGTCGCCGGCGACACCTGCCTGCGCGCCGTCGGCGAGACGTTGTCGCTGGTCACGCTCGAAGAGGCGGTGCTGGTGGCGCGCTACGGCGGCGAGGAATTCGCGCTGCTCCTTCCCGGCCTCGATCTGGCGCGCGCCGCGGCACTCGCCGAGGAGGCGCGCAAGGCGATCGAGGACCTGATGATCAATCACGCTCAATCGCCGAGCGGCCTGGTCACCATCAGCATCGGCGTCGAGGCCCTGGTGCCAGAGCGCGGCCGGCCCGCCGCCGAACTGGTCGAGGCCGCCGACACCGCGCTCTACGCCGCCAAGCGCGGCGGACGCAACACCGTGGTGGCGCACGCTCCGCTGCTGTTCAGCATGGCGTCGTGAGAGTCTCGCCCTGACCTGATGTTGGTCGCACGTCGCCGTCGATCGCAACGGCCAGCAAAAGTTTCAAAAGGATTTTGTTGTCAAGGGCGCAAAGCGCCGCCTACGGCGGTCGGAGACCCTTGACAACAAAATCCTTTTGAAACACGCGACGGCCATTGCGATCGACGGCTTTCTCTGATCCGGAGAACAGCCTAACAAACGACCGGACGCTGAGTTTTATTTCTTCCGCACCGCCGGCTTGCGTTTCTTCGCGGGCGACGCCCAGACCATGGCTTCGAGCTTCATGCCGTCCGGATCGGCGAAGTACACGGCGTAGTATTTGTCGCCGTAATATTCGCCGGGCGGATCGAGCACGGTCATGCCGTTCTGTTGCAGGAACGCGCCGAGCGCATCGATATCCTTGCGGCTCGCCAACTCGAACGCGTAGTGGTGAAAGCCGATGTCGCCCTTGCGGTATTTGCGCTTGCGGCCCTGCTCGTCGGCGGCGGCGATCCAGAACAGCGTCTTGCCGTTGCTCCAGCCGGCCATGTCGGCGTAGTCGTATTTGCGCTTGAAGCCGAGAAAACCGAGCACCTTGTCGTAGAACGCCTTGGAGCGGTCGAAATCGCCGACGCTCAAGACCAGATGGTCGATGCCGGCGACGCGAGGCATGTAGGTCTCCGATGCGGCGTGGAATGCGAATGGCGAATAGCGGTTTTCGATCTCGTGCTCTTCAGCTTCTATTCGCCACTCGCTATTCGCTATTCGCTATTCGCCACGCTTGCCTTGAGCGGCTTACGCTCCCAAAATAGCAGACCGAGCGACAGAGAGTAACGCCGTGCCGAAAACCTTGTTCGACAAAATCTGGGACTTTCATCGGGTTGGCGAGCGCGCCGACGGCCGCGAGCTGCTCTACATCGACCGCCACGTGCTGCACGAGCTGCACGCCCATCACGGTTTTGCGCATCTGCAGAAGCATCAGCGGCCGGTGCATCGGCCGGACCTGACCTTCGCGGTGCAGGACCACACCGTCGCCACCAAGCCGGGCCGCAACGACGACACCAATCCGTCCGGCACCGCATTCCTCCAGGCGATGCGCGAAGGCACGCGGCGGAACGGCATAAAGCTGTTCGACCTCGGCGATCCCGAACAGGGCATCTCGCACGTGGTGGCGCCGGAACTCGGCATCGTGCTGCCGGGCGCGACGCACGCGGTGCCGGACAGCCACGCCAGCACGGTCGGCGGCCTCGGCGCGCTGGCGTTCGGTTGCGGCACCAGCGAAATGACCCACATCCTGGCGACGCAAGTGATAGCGCTCAAGCGGCCGAAGCGCTTGCGCGCCCGGCTCGACGGCCGGCTCGGCGAACATGTCAGCGCCAAGGACGTGGCGCTGCGGCTCATTGCCGAGCTCGGCGTTGCCGGCGCGCGCGGCTACGCCGTCGAATATGCCGGCAGCGCGATTGCGGCGATGCCGATCGAGCAGCGCATGACCTTGTGCAATCTCAATATCGAGATGGGCGGCCGCTCGGGTTTCGTGGCGCCGGACGACCAGACCTTCGCGTGGCTTGCGGGCCGGCCCTATGCGCCCAAAGGCGCGCTATGGGATCAGGCGCTCGGCTATTGGCGCACGCTCAAGAGCGACGACGACGCGGAATTCGACCGCGACGTCTCGCTCGATTGCAGCACGCTCGAGCCGCAAATCACCTGGGGCACCGACCCGAGCCAGGTGGTCGGCATTTTGGGCCGCGTGCCCGATCCGGCGCAGTTCGATGCCAGCCGGCGCGGCGCCGCCGAGAGCGCGTTCGCCTATATGGGCCTGACGCCCGGGACGCCGCTTGCCGGGCTGCCAATCGCGCGGGTGTTCATCGGCTCGTGCACCAACAGCCGCCTGCCCGATCTTGAAGTCGCCGCCGCCATCGTGCGCGGCCGGCGCGTGGCGCCCGGTGTCACCGCCATGGTGGTGCCGGGCTCGAGCAGCGTCAAACGCGACGCCGAGGCGGCCGGCCTCGACCGCGTGTTCCGCGACGCCGGCTTCTTCTGGGGCGAATCCGGCTGCTCCATGTGCGCCGGCGGCAACGGCGACCGCGGCGCGCCGGGCGAGCGCTGCGTCTCCACCACCAATCGCAATTTCGAAAATCGCCAGGGACCGAAAGTGCGTACCCACTTGGCGTCGCCGGCGACCGCCGCGGCGTGCGCGATCACCGGCCGTATCGCCGACGTGCGGCAGGTTTTGGCGGGAGCAATCTGATGCAGCCGTTCACCCGCCATACCGCGATCGCCGCGCCGCTGATCCAGGACGATATCAACACCGACCAGATCGCGCCGGTGCTGCATGGCCGCGGCCTGAAGGAAGATTATCGCGTCACGCTGTTTCATCGCGCGCGCCGGCGCGACGACGGCAGCGAGAACCCGGACTTTGTGCTCAACAAGCCGCAATTCCGCAACGCCGGGATTCTGGTGACCGGCAATAATTTCGGCGCCGGCTCCTCGCGCGAATCCGCGGTGTGGAGCATGCTGGCGAACGACATCCGCGTCATCGTGGCGCGCAGCTTTGCCGACATCTACCGGGAAAACTGTCTGCAGAACGGCCTGCTGCCGATCGTGCTGGCGCCGGACGCGGCCGATGCGTTCGCCGCGCGCGTCATCGCCGCCGACGGCGCGGCGCCGTTCACGGTCGATCTGGAAAGCCAGCGCATCAGTGGGCCGGGCGGCGGCGACATCGCGTTCGAGATTGCGTCCGCCGATCGCATGCGGCTCCTCGAGGGCCTCGACGACATCGGGCTCACGCTCAAGCACATGGCCGAGATCGTGAACTGGGAGCAGCGCGCCGCCGCGGCGCAGCCCTGGCTGCAGACCACGCGCGACGGGCGCTGACCGCGGCCCGGTCGCCGAAGCAAAGAGCAGGGCAGACATACCGATCCGCATTTGGTTCGCGCCCGCGTCGTCGGATAATACTAGCGGCCTTCACGCCGCGGCCGGGAACCGCCTCCGAATGTCACCAGCGACGACGCCAACCCCCAGCCAAGCCCGGTTGATTCTGATCGGCATCGCGCTGCTGCTCACCCTCGGGATGGGAATACGGCAGAGTTTCGGGCTGTTTCTGACGCCCGTGACCCGCGACCTCGGCGTGACCGCGGCCGATTTCACCTTGGCGCTGGCGATTCAGAATGTCGTCTGGGGCCTGTCGCAGGCCGTGGTCGGCGCGCTCGCCGATCGTTTCGGTCTGCGCATCATGATGATGGCGGGCGCGGCGATCTACGTGGTCGGGCTCGGCATCATGGCGGCCGCCGGAGGCGTGCTGGCGCTGATCGTCTCCGGCGGATTGATCGGCGTGGCGTTATCCTGCACAGCGACCTCGTTGGCGATGACGGCCTGTGTGCGCGCGGTTTCGCCGGCGCGACGGAGCACCATGCTGGGCGTTGTCTCGGCCGCCGGATCGCTCGGCACGCTGGTGGTGCCGCTCGGCACCCAGGCCTTGCTGGCGCGGCAGCCATGGCAGATCGGGATTTTGGCGTTTGCGCTGATGGCGCTCGCCATGCTGCCGGCGGCGTTCCTGGCGGGCGGCGCCGACCGCATTCCGGGCCACAGCGCGACCGCCACCACGTCGATGCGCGGCGTGCTCGGCGAGGCCATGCGCAACCGGCCCTTTCTCATCATGTCGGTCGCTTATTTCGTCTGCGGTCTCAATCTGGTGTTTCTGACCACGCACCTGCCGGCGTATCTGGCGATCTGCGGCCAGGATCCGATGCTGAGCGCCGAGGCGCTGGCGGTGATCGGCGGCGTCAGCGCCATCGGCTCGTTGCTGACGGGGTGGCTGGGCGGGCGATTCCCAAAACACATTTTGCTCGGGCTGCTCTACATCCTGCGTTCGCTGATGATCGCCGCTTACTTCGTGATGCCGCCGACGCCGACCAGCACGCTGGTGTTCGCCGCCGCCATGGGGCTGTTGTGGTGGCCCGGCCTTGCGCCGCTGATCGGCGGCCTGGTCGCCGAGATTTTCGGCACGCGCTACATGGCGACCCTGCTGGGCGTGTCGTTCGTGGTGCACCAGCTGGGCTCGTCGCTCGGCGCCTGGGGCGGCGGCGTGATCTTCGACCTGTTCGGCTCCTATGACCACGCCTGGCAGATCGGCACGCTGATCGGCTTCGCCGCCGGCGTGGTGCAAATCGTTGCCGGCGGCCCGTCCCGGCGCGACGATCGCATGATCGTAGCCGCGACCGCGAGGACGTAGCCGTTCATCCAGAAGGCACTCACGGGACGCTTCGCGTTCGCGGAGGCGTTCGAAAAGACGTAGAGTTTCCTTCTTGAGCGACAGCAGCTATGGATTCCGGGGTCCGGCCCGAGATGACAAACAGGGAGAACGCGTCGTGAGCGTCCGCAAAAAATTCCGCGCCATCATGAACGGCAAGAAGCTGGTGCTGATGCCCGGCGCCTATGACGCACTGTCGGCCCGCATCATCGAGGCCGAGGGCTTCGAGGCGATCTGCGCCGGCGGCTATGCGGCGATCGGCTCGATGCTGGCGCAGCCCGACATGGGCCAGTCCAACATGCGCGACTACACCGACCACTACGCGCGCGTCGCCGCGGCCGTGGAGATTCCGGTCTATGTCGATGCCGACACCGGGTTCGGCGGCGTCAACAACGTGCGGCAGATGGTGCGCGCCTTCGAGGCGGCGGGCGTCGCCGGCGTGTTCATCAGCGACCAGGTGTTCCCGAACCGCTGCGGCTACCTGCCGGGCAAGCAGGTCATTCCGGTCGAGCAGATGCTGGCGAAACTGAAAGCCGCGCTCGACGCGCGGCGCGATCCGGATTTCTTCATCGCCGCTCGCACCGACGCCGCCGCCGTCGAAGGCATCAATGCCGCGATCGCGCGCTCGCAATTGTTCATGGAGGCCGGCGCCGACATGGCCAAGCCCATGGGTGTCGACACCATCGACGAGATCAAGCGGGCGATGCGGGAAATCGGCGGCCCGCACATGGCGACGCTGTCGCAGGCCGCGGGGTTGAAGAAACGCAGCCTGGAGGAGCTCGAAGCCGCCGGCGTGGTCGCCGCGACCTTCCCGTCGATCGCGCTATTCGCCGCCGCCCACGCGGTGCGCAATGTGCTGCGCATCCTCAAGCGCGAGAACTCGCTGACCGCGACGTTCGATCACCTGTTGCCGCTCGACGACTATTACGAGCTGGTCGGCCTGAAGGCGATGCTGACCCGCGAGGAAAATTACGACAAAGCCGCCGCCGCGCTGGCGCAGAAGCGCGCGGCCGAGTAGGCGCGATCGCCATGGCTTTGCACAAGGCTCTCCGCGCCGGCATCGCGCTTGTGCTGGCGCTCGGCGCCGGCGTGGTTGGCGCCGGCGCAGCAGACTTTTATCAGGGCAAGGAGATTCGGCTGATCGCCGGCTTCCCGGCCGGCAACGACTACGATCTCGGCGCGCGGCTCCTGGCCAAATATCTGCCCAAATACATTCCGGGCAAGCCGACCATCATCGTGCAGAACATGCCGCAGGCGGCGAGCGTCGCTGCGGCCAATTATCTCTATGCCCAGGCGCCGCGCGACGGCACCGTGATCGGCTCGTTCTCACGCAACATCGTCAACGATGCGCTGACCGGCGAATCGCATGTCACCGCCGATCCGCGGCGTTTTATCTGGCTCGGCGCCACCTCGCATCCGGCACGCGTGTGCGTGCGCTCCTCCACCGCGCCGGTGAAGACGCCGGCCGATTTGTTTGACCACGAGTTCATCGTCGGCGCCGCCGGCGCCACCTCGTCGCTCGCCATCGTGCCGACCGTGCTCAACAAGGTGCTCGGCACCAAATTTCGCATCGTCGAAGGCTACCAGGGCATGGGCGACGCCATGCTGGCGGTGCAGCGCGGCGAGACCCAGGGCGTGTGCGCCTCGTACGCGCAGTTCCGCATCGCCGAGCAGTTGATCAAGGACGGCAAGTTCGTTTTTCTGCTGCGCGCCGAAGAAGCGCCGATCGCCGCCATTCCCGACGTGCCGTCGATCTTCGACTACGCCAAGACCGACGAGCAGCGCCAGCTCATGCAGTTCGTGTTTTCCTCGACCGAGTTCGGCCGGCCCTATGTGCTGCCGCCCGGCGTGCCGGCGGAGCGCGTCGAGCTCATCCGCAAGGCGATGGCCGACGCGGTGCGCGATCCGCAGCTGCTGGCCGAAGCCGCCAGCATGAAGCTCGACATGTCGTACACGCCGCCCGAGCACCTCGAAGCGCTGGTCGCCAAGCTCTATCAGACGCCGCCGGCACTGGTTGCGACCATCAAGGCGATCATGCCGAACGAGAAGTGACGTCGCGAATCGCTTTCCCACCTAATTCCTCACCCTGAGGTGCTCGGCGCGAAAGCGCCGAGCCTCGAAGGGCGAGGCCCGAGCGCCTCGGCCTGCATCCTTCGAGGCCCGCGCTTCGCGCGGGCACCTCAGGATGAGGTTTATTTTTGTTTGAATGCGGCCCAGGAAATGAAAAAAAGGGCCGGCACCCCCGTGCCGGCCCCTCCCCCGTTCCAGCCTGCCTGTTTTCTCAGCCCTTCGTCACCACCGGCGGCGGCGGCGTGGCACAACCGGCGACGCTCGCGACCGCAAGTACGGCGATGATCGCAAGAGCAAGTTTCTTCATCGCAGGATTCCCCCGTCCATGACGGCGCAAACCATAGCAGGCCGCATCCGATCCTCTAGTGCTGAAAAGCCACAGTGGAGATGAAATTGCGCCGACCGAGTTCCATGACCGAAAAGCGCTCGATTCCCAAAGCATAAAGGGATTGACCGTGTTCAGGCGCGCCGTGCAGTTACGGCGCGCGATGCATGGTGCGACCGGCGCGGGCGAGTTGGTCGGCAGAATTCAGCAGGGGAATGAACTGACGTGCAAGCTCGCGGCTCGACGGTGATGATGGTTTTGGTAGTGGGTGCGGCGCTGTCGGGCTGCGCGGGAGCGCTGCATTCCGCCGGCGGCCCGGCTGCGGCTTCAAACAACACGGCCGCTCCCGGCGCCGTGCCGGCGGCCGCCGACGGCGCACCCGCTGCAGCAGCCGGTCCGCAGCGCGACCTCACGCCCGCGGAAAAGAAGATCATCGCGGACGCCGTCGCGCCGTCGCTGCGCGATGCCGGCGCGGCCAAATATCATTGGGCCAAATTTCCGACCATGCCGAGCGAGATATCGCCGAGTTACTGCGCCATCGTGGACGCCAAGAGCCCATACGCAGCCTACAACGGCCGGCAGGCTTACATCGTCGAGATCCAGCTGACCGGCGGCTACGTGACCGCGGCCACCCTGGGCCTGATCGCCGGCGGCAAGGACGCACGGCTCGTTCGCGGCATGTGCGAGAAGTACGGGCTCGATCCTAACAAAGCGACGTGAAGCGTTAACTGGGTTTGCGGCTGTCCAGAGGAACCAAGCGTTCCCAAACGCCGCGCAATTGCGTGCATGCGGCGTCGAGCGGCAGCGCCGAGACCCGCTCACCGTCGCGCCTGATGAGCCCGATGCGGTCGAGCGTGGCCAACGCCTCGCCGACCTTGAAGGCCGGCGCCGCGCCGAAGGTTTCGCGCAGCCACGACTCGATGCGCGACTCGAGCTCGGCGGGACCAGGTGACGGCGCCGCGAGCAGGAAATAGTAGGCCAGAACGACCTCCTTGCATTCCTGCTGCTCGGCCGCACCGACCAGATAATCGAAGATGCCCGCATTGTTGTTGACGTTGCGGAAATAGACGTTGTCGGTGAGCTCGGTGCGGTATTTCAGGGATTGGCGCTGATACTTGATCCACTGCTGGACGATGAACGATCCAAGCGCCACGAGCCCGCTCAGCGCCGCCAGCGCCGTCTTCATGTCCTTGTCTTCGACCGCCGCGCTCACGCCCAGATAAAAGCCGATCACGACGAACAGCACCGTGATGGTGGCGTAGAGATTGAGCAGGATCGGAATGCCGCCGGCCAGCGCCGGGACGCCGAGCATCAGCTTGTCCGCGCTGCTCATCACCACGCGGACATTGGGAAACAACGCCTTGAGATCGGCCACCGCGACGTTGCGAAAATATTTGAGCAGCACCGAGCCGGGCCGGATTTTCCTGCGCTCCAGCGCGCGCAGCTTCCGTCTCGAGCCGATCTCGTCGGTCGATTTTGTGGCGACGAGGAGCACGACATCGTCATAGACTTCGGCCTCGATCTTGCGGCGGCGCAAGCCGAACCACCGGCGTTGCTCGAACGCCTCGAAGTGGCGGCCGCGGCGATAAAAGCGGACGTCGCGGAAGTCCTCGAGCGGCGCCGCGACCTCGACCCGCAGCAAGGTACGGCGCGCATGCGCGTCGGCAATTTCGTCGTGCGGCAGCTCGACGAAATTGGCGTCTTTGAGCACCGTATCGACCGATTGCAGGAGATCGGCGTAGGCGCGCTCGATGCCGTCGCGGTCCATGGCGGCATGCGGCGCGATTTCGGGAGCAAAGTAATAGTAATCGCGGCGCAGCCGATCGAGCAGCGCGAAATAATCGCAGTGCAGGATCGCGGCGAGGGTCGCGCAAATGCAGCGGAATTTTTCGCGCGCCGCCGCTTCGGCCAAGACGCCACCGTTCAGCAGGGCCGCGACGATGTCGGCCTTGTGCACGCGAAGATACTGATCGACCCCATCGGGCGCGGCCTGACGCGCGACTTTCCTCATGACACCATGCTTGCTTCCGTTCGGCCGCCGCCCCGTCAGGGTGCAGCGTACATGGTGCGGGCGTCGGCGGAAAATGCTTTGCGCGAGTCCGGATCGAGATAGAACATGTGGCCGCCGCGATAGAGTTTCAGCGCGGTGCGGCCCTCGCCGTTCGCCGTCGGCAGATGATCGAGCACATAGCGCGACACCGCGAACGGCGTGACCATGTCGCTATAGCCGTTGGCGATCATCAGCCGGAACGACGGGGTGAGCGCCAGCAGCACGCGCAGGTCGTCGTTGACGCTCGGTTGCCGGCGGCTCGAGCCCCACTTCCATTTGCCGGAAATGTCGCCGGCCAAGAGGTTGTAGGTCATCTCGGTCTTGAAGCCGAGCTCGTCGCGCGCATAGGCGACGAATGCGCTGCCATAGGATCGAACCAGTCCGTCGAGGATCGGATCGGGGCCGCGCGCCGCCGCGGTTTCCGGATTCGGATCGTCGCTCACAAAGGTCGCGTCGTAGTGGCTGACGATTTTCTGCTCGTCGCGGTGCAGGTCCTTGACGTAGGCGTCGCCGATGAAGCCGCGCTGCCGCGCTATCACGTCCTGCGGCAAGCCGGTCAGCGCCGCGACGCGCGCATAAAATTTCTGCGCCGCGTCGCCCTGCAGCGGCGGGCCGGCGAGCGTGGTGAGATAATCCGTCAAGGCGAAATGCTCGGCCTCGGCCAGCGCTTCTCGGGTGAAGGCGCCTTTGCGCTCGAGCTCGGCCGCGGCAAGCGACGGCAGCTGCAGCGCGGCGCCGAGCGCAAAGCGCGTACCGCCGAACTGAAAGGCACCTTCGAGCATCGGCGACACCATCAGGATGCCGTTGACCGATATGCCCTGCGCGTGTGGCAGCGCACGCGCCACCTTGGCGGCGCGGAAGCCGCCGTAGCTTTCACCAAGAATGAATTTCGGTGACCTGACGCGGCTGTTCTTGGCGACGTAGAGCGCGATCACCTTGGCCATGGATTCGGCGTCGGCGTCGACGTTCCAGAACGCCTCGCCGCCGTCGTGCTTGGCGGCCCGGCTCCAGCCGGTGCCGACCGGATCGATGAACACCAGATCGGTAAAGGCGAGCCAGGTGTCCGGGTTGTCGATGAGATGGACGCTGGAGCCGTCACGGCCGCCGTCGCCGAATTCGGCGATGCGCGGGCCGACCAGGCCGAGATTGAGAAACGCCGAAGCGGCGCCCGGCCCGCCATTGAACACGAACGTCACCGGCCGATTGGCCGGCGCCCCTTTCAACACGAAGGCCGTATAGAACACCGCCGCGGAGCGCTCGCCGGATTGGTCGAACAGCGAGAACGTGCCGGCCGTCGCAGTGTAGTCGAGCTTGCCGCCAGGCGTTGCGATGCTGTGCTGGGTGACGGAATCGGCCGGCAAGAGCGACAGCACGCCCGGCCCGCTTTGGTTCGGCCGCCCTTGGCCGCCACCCTGGCCACCCTGCTGGCCCTGCTCGGCGCGGCGTTCGCCGCCGCCGCCCGGCCGGCCGGGATGCTCCTGCGCGACCGCAACCGCGGCGAACCCAGCGATGAGTAACGCCAGAATAAAACGAGAGCCAAAATCACGAAACGTACGGAGCATCATCCTAACCCAAGTCCTAACTACATTCGCCATTACGGCAGTCGCCGTCGGCCTCGGCATCATTCCAGCTCGACGGCGCCTTCGACCTCGAATGAAAGGCCGAGCCCGTCGATCGTCACTGTCGCTTTCGCCGGCAGCGTCTCGTCGCCTTTCAGCTTGCCGCCGCTGACGGCGCCACGCACCGCCTGCTCGATTTCGCGCTGCGACGTGACGCCGACTTTTTTCAGAAACTTGCGCACGCTGCCGTTCAGGGCCTCTTCGTTCATGATCGCCTCCTGAAAGTGCCGGAAAGATGGCCGGGTGCCATTTTAGCCGACCGGCAGCGCCGGAACGAGCGGCGGTTCGGCGAGCCGGTAGACAAGTGCGGCCGGATGGGCAAAGTTTCGCCGCCGTTGCCTTGGCGTTGGAGGCGCCCGAAACAATGCCGTCCCCCCGTGCGTCAAAAGCCCTTGCGCGTTTCACCGTACTCGACCTCACTCGGGTGCGGTCGGGCCCAACCTGCGTGCGCCAGCTCGCCGATTGGGGCGCCAACGTCATCAAGATCGAGATGCCGCCCGGCGTCGAAGAGCCGCTCGGCGGCCCGCGCGAAGGCGGCGATTTTCAGAACCTGCACCGCAACAAGCGCAGCATGACCTTGAACCTGAAAACCCCCGAAGGGCTGGCGGCGTTCAAGCGCATGGTGAAGAAGGCCGACGTGGTGGTGGAGAATTTCCGCCCCGACGTGAAGAAGCGCCTCGGCATCGACTACAAGGCGCTGGCGAAGATCAATCCGCGCCTCGTCTATGCCAGCATCTCCGGCTTCGGCCAGGACGGCCCCTACGCCAATCGGCCGGGCTTCGATCAGATCGCCCAGGGCATGGGCGGGCTGATGTCGGTCACCGGCCTGCCGGGTCAGGGGCCGGTGCGGGTCGGCATTCCGATCGCCGATCTCAGCGCCGGGCTTCTGACGGCGCACGGCATCCTGGTCGCGCTGTTGGAGCGCGAGAAATCCAAGAAGGGCCAGCAGGTCTCGAGCTCGCTCCTGCAGGCGCAGATCTTCATGCTCGACTTCCAGGCCGCGCGCTATCTGGTGCAGGGCGAAGTGCCGGGCCAGGCCGGCAACAATCATCCGACCAGCATCCCGACCGGCGTGTTCAAGACCAAGGACGGCCACATCAACATCGCCTCGGCCGGGCAAACGATCTGGAAGCGGTTCTGCCAGGCGCTCGGCGCCAAGGATTTGTTCGACAACCCGGACTACGCCACCGGCGCGACGCGCTCAAAGCATCGCGATCAGCTCAATGCCGCGATCGACCGCTATCTCGTCGACCGCACCAGCGCCGAATGGGTCGAGATCTTGAATAAGGCCGGCGTGCAGTGCGGGCCGATCTACCGGGTCGACGAGCTGTTCGCCGATCCGCAGGTGCAGCATCTCGGCATCGCGCAGGCGGTGACCAGGAAGGACAAGAGCAAGATGCGGCTCGTCGGCCAGGGCGTGATGCTGTCGCGTACGCCCTCGCGCCTGGTGGCGCGGCCGCCGGAGCTCGGCGAGCATACCGACGCGGTGCTCAAGGAGTTCGGCTTCTCGGCGCGCGATATCAAAAAGCTGCACGAGGCGAAGGCGGTTTAGGTCGTCATCGCTGGAAGCAAAGAGGCAACACAATGTCGCAAACCGACAAAATGCTGGCGCGCAAAGACGGCGGCGTCGGCACCGTGATCTTCAACAATCCGGAGCGGCACAACGCAGTGTCGCTCGACATGTGGGAAGCGACCAAACGCATCCTCGACGATTTTGCCGGCGATCCGGCGATCCGCGTCGTGGTACTGACCGGCGCCGGCGGCAAGGCGTTCGTGTCGGGCGCCGACATTTCGCGGTTCGAAAAGGAACGCGCCAATCTCGAGGCGGCGCGCGCCTACAGCGCCAAGTCGGAAGCCGCTTATGCGAGCATTCACGAATTTCCCAAGCCGACCATTGCGATGATCCGCGGCTATTGCATCGGCGGCGGGCTCGGCCTCGCCACCTGCTGCGACCTGCGCATCGCTTCCGACAATTCGCGCTTCGCGGTGCCGGCCGCCAAGCTCGGCATCGGCTACGGCTATGTGGGATTGAAGCGCCTGGTCGATATCGTCGGGCCGTCGTTCGCCAAGGAGATTTTCTACACAGCGCGCCAGTTCGACGCCCAGGAGGCGCTGGCGATGGGCCTGATCAACCGCGCGGTGCCGTCGGCCGAGCTGGAGAATGCGGTGAAAGCCATCACCGACATGATCTGCGCCAACGCCCCGCTCACCATCAAGGCGGTGAAGGTCACGGTCGGCGAAATCCTCAAGGACGAGGGCAAGCGCAACGTCGCGCGCACCACCGAGCTGGTCGAAGCCTGCTTCGTCAGCCGCGACTACAACGAAGGCCGCAGCGCGTTCATGGAAAAACGCAAGCCGGTGTTTACCGGGACGTGAGGCGCCGTAGCACGGAGCTACGGAACCCGCTTCACCACCTTCGTGTCCAGCCCGAAGACGCGCGCGGCGTTGGCGCCGAGGATGTTGCGCTTGGCCTTTTCGCTCAGGAACGGCAGGTCGTAGATCACGCCGGGCAGGTCGAAATCCCAGTGCGGGTAGTCGGACGACCATAAAAGCTGTGTCTCGGCGTTGATCATCTTGAAGGTGGCTTCGAGGATCGACGGATCGTCCGGCTTCTCCATCGGTTGCGACGAGAAATACATTTCGCGCATGTATTCGCTCGGCTTGCGCTTGAGCGACGGGCAGTCCGACGTGCGCATCATGTAGGAGTGGTCGAGCCGCTGCATCAGCGAATAGGCCCACGTGATCCCGCTCTCGATCCACAGCACCTTCAGCTTCGGGAACCGCTCGGACAGACCGTTCACCACCCAGTTGGTCATGTGGATCATGTTGAACCACATGAAGCCGAGCGAGTGCACCGAGATGAAGCGGTTGGTCATCTGCAGCGCGCGGTCCTCCCACGAATAGGCGGCGTGGAACGAGATCGGCTTGCCCATCTCCTCAAGGAGCGCGTAGGTCTTCATGTAGGCGTTGTCGTGCACCGGCTTGTAGCGCGGCGACGTCACCATGAAGCCGACGACGCCCTTCTGGTCGCCGAAATCCTTCACGGTCTTGTAGGCCGCCTCCGGATCGTTGAAGGGAATGTACAGCATGGAGACGAGCCGCGGCTCGACGGCCAAGATGCGCTCGCACAGCCAGCGGTTATAGGCGCGGCACAGCGCGACCTCGATCTCGACCTGGGGATGGAGCCCGAGGAACAGCATCGGCGTCGGGAACATGCAGGCGTAGTCGACGCCCATCGCGTCCATCCACTCCAACGTCATGGCGATGTCGCGATGGCGGCCGTCGGCCGGCACCTTCTGCAGCCGGCGCAGGTTGGAGCGGGTGATGCGGCCGCCGAGGTTCTGGTTGCCGACCGACGAGTTGAGCATGGCCGAGCGGCCGGGTCGCAGCGACGAATCGATCACGTCGTGGCGGATCACCGGGCTTTCGATGTACTGGAAGACTTCCTTGTAGGATTCATTCTCGTAGTGATGCGCGTCGACATCGACGATCAGAAAATCCTGGAAGTTGCGGGCGCGCGCCTGCTCGGCTGCGTGCTCGAGATGCTTTGCCGTAGAGTAATCGTCGAAATTGAGCTTGCGGACCTCGCTCGGCACCGTATCCATGGCGCTGTCTCCCTTTAGGTCACGACGTAGATGTCGTCGCCGCGGCGGACGACCTGGTATTTCTTCAGCTTGAGCCGCTGGTCGCCGACGCAGCGGCCGGTGGTCAGTTCGTACTCGTAGCCGTGCCACGGGCAGACGAAGTGCACGTCGTCGGAAAACGTCTGGCCCTGATAGGTGCGGTCGGCGCCGATCAGATCGACCACCTTGTTGATCAGGATGCCCTCGCAGGCCGGGCCGCCGGAATGGACGCAGTAATTGCTGTAGGCGTAATAGGCGCCGCCGTGATGGAACACGCCGATCTCGTCCTTGCCGGCGACGACGATGCGCCGGTCGCCGTCCGGCAAATCGGCCGCCTTGGCCACGAACCATTCCGCCATTCGCTCACTCTCCCGCCGTGCTTGGGCCCTACAGTTGGCTACGGAGAGTATGGCCTCATGGGGCCGCCGCAGCAACAATGCGAGACGCAAGCAAACCCAGACCTGAGCGCATGGCGCCGCACGCCTCTCTGCCAGCTAGTCATCGCGCACAGTCCGACGTAGGCTCCGCAAAATATCCGGGGAGGGGATCGATGGCCGAAGCTGCCGCGAAGCCGAAACTGCTGCTGCCGTTCCTGCAGCCGTTTTACGACGCCGTCATTCCGTTGTCGTGGTTCGTCGTTCGCGCCGCGGTCGGCTGGAACCTGGCGGTGCACAGCTGGGGCAAGATTCTCGCGGGGCCGGCGCCGCGGGTGCTCAAGGGCTTCGCCGACATCGGCTTCGCGCATCCCGAGTTCTGGTACTGGGCGGCTATGCTCACGGAGGGACTTGCCGGCGTCGCGCTGATCCTCGGCCTGTTCACGCGCTTCTTTGCCGCCGCTGCGGCGATCGAGATGCTGGTCATCACCACGATCTACTGGAAGAGCGGCTTTTCCTGGCTGCAGCGCGGCTACGAATACAGCATGCTGTGGGGCTGGATCTGCTTCGCCATTGCGTTGCGCGGCGGCGGACCCTATTCGCTCGACCGCAAGATCGGGACCGAGCTTTAGCAATTTCGTTTGCTCGCCGGTGCTGATGCGGAGCGGCATCGGCCTCAGGCGACGACGGGGGGTTGGGAGGAGTGCCATGACAACAATGACTTCGGACAAAGCCGGCGCCGCGGAGCCGCGGCCGATCATTCCGGCGCTGACGCCGTTCTATAGCTTCGCGCGCGACGCCTCGTATCCACTGATCCGCGCCACCATCGGCGGCACGCTGCTGGTCCACGGCATCGTCAAGCTGATGGGGCCGCCAATCGCGGCATTTGCCCAGCAGAGCATGGCCAAGCGCGGCCTGGAGCCCGCCATGCTGTTCGCCTACATCGTGTTCATCAATGAGACGATCGGCGCGGCCTGCGTCATCCTCGGCCTGTTCACCCGTTTCTTCGCCGCCTCGATCGCCATCGAGATGGCGGTGATCACGTTCCTGGTGTTCCTGCCGCACGGCTACGGCTGGACCCGGCCGAGCGGCGGCTTCGAATATCCGCTGCTGTGGGGCCTGTTGTTCTTCGCGGTGGCGCTACGCGGCGGCGGTCCCTACTCGCTCGACCGCAAGATCGGCTGGGAGCTGTAGCGGGCGGCCTCCTGTTCCGAACGCGCTGAAGCCCTGCATCCCGAAACGCCTTGTTTAGCGGCGATACGGCGGCTAAATACGTCCTCGCGACGACTCGCCCCCAGAGATTTTCGCTTCGGAGAGGTGGCAGAGTTGTTGAATGCACCGCACTCGAAATGCGGCATACGGGCAACCGTATCGGGGGTTCGAATCCCTCCCTCTCCGCCATATTGCCGCGTTAACATATTAATTTCATTGAGTATTTTTATCGACAGTGCTTTACTGCCCTAGCGGATGCCCTAGCAGCGAGCCGGCGCTCGGCGACATGATTGTCCCTCGAAAACAACGCAAACGTAGGTCCAAGCCTAAATCTGGCATCGCTCGCAAAACGCGGGCGACTAAACGTCGTTTCGGCCCTCCAACCGCGCCAATCGAGACTCCATTCGTGACAAAGTTTCCTCGATGGCGGTGAGGCGCTTTTCGATCTTTTGGCGCCACTGCTCGCGCGCATTCAAGTTCGCCGTGTCGTGCTCAAGGTATGACTCAAATCTCACGCGCAAGTCGTCTGCCTTTTCATCGGCAGACATTTCGCTCCAAGTTTTGCCGCTCATAGGGTCCGCTCCTAGGTGGATTGAGCATCGCACCAGAATAGCGACCGACGCGGCGGGAGTCGTTCCTGCCCCTCGCGCAATTACGGCATTTGTCGCATTGCCCATCGTTCAGGGCCGTCGGGACGCGGCAACTCGAAATATCGGGGACGCACTGTCATCCGCCGCCCCAAAAAATTTCATAAAATCTCTGAGCTAGCGGCCAGATAGAACGTATAGGCAAGCGCGCCCAGCGAGCCAAAACAGCAACGCTACAATGATGCAGTAAACAAGAACGCCAATCCTGTCCCATGCGCCGGGCCGCTGCCGAATACCAAGCCACTTAGGCCAATAAGGATGAGCAAGCCAGCCAAGCCGCAGCCGAACCAGTATAAAACTTCGCCCAGCCGAGCGACCATTGCTGCCTTCTTTCTAAAACCGCCAACTAACGACCGATGCCAAGAGGCGGCGTGAGGGGCTAAAAAGACGCGAGTTCTTCGATATAGGGCTTGACCAATTGCCACCATTCCAATTCGGAATTGCAGGAAGAGCCACGCACTTTACATTGCGAGATATCATACCCAGAATAGTAGGCATACTGTTGCCGCGTATTAACGTCTTGGACCGTGAACATATATTTGTTGGCATCTCTCGGATCATGCGATAGCAAAACCTTTGTTTGTGCGAATATAAAGCATTTGTTGAGGTGCTCGTTATAATGATTCAGATAAACGGTGTGCAGGATAGGGTCGCCCGTTTTTCTACTCTTGTTGGCTTCCTCTTCAAGCTGTTCATATTCCTCTTCGTAGAATTTCTTTGCACGATCAGCACATCGTTCTTGCAACCTATATTTCATTTCAGGGTCGATACGAGACTGCATTTCAGTCGGCTGTGCTATCGGCTGTTGCCAGTGCAAATAGGCGCTTAGTTGCGGGTTTGATGCCAACACGTAGCCGCCGAGGCCGCCAAGAATCATCAAAAAGGCAGCGCCAAAAATCTTCGCAATCATAGATATTCGCCCTCCTGCCCCTATCAGTACGCCTTGGCCTGGAAAGCTTTACGTCGGGGGCGCCCGTTCCGGTTACGACCGTCGCGCGGCATGCTTCCCGGCCCATCGCGCTCCCGAATTTCATTAAAACCGGTGCGGCGCGGCGGCTCGCGCTCGCGCAGGGTTATGACGTATTCGAGTTCGGGAATTAGCTGGTAGAGGGTGTTCCGACGATCCTTGAGCAAATCAAGAAGAACTTTGAGCGCTGCGATCGGCGCCCGGCGGTGCCCAGTGGCCCAGCTCTTGGCTGTCGAGCGGCGCCCTCTCTTACTAGTCGAGGGTCGCGAGCGCGCAAGCCCGGCAAGTACCATGATCGGGCGGTCAGGGTTGAGAACAATAGCGGCGCGGCGGATCACGCTAGCAGACATGCGGCCCCCAACGGAATGCATCCCAGTTTACTGCAGAAAGAAGGTGGTTGCGCTGTTCGCGCCACAAAAAAGCACGCGCACGAGCCGCCCTCTCTTTTCCCCTTCGCGGCGCATGCTCGCTTTCGATCCGCCACAACGCCACAACGCCCATGCCATGCGGGTTTCTAGCACTTTTCAAAGCGCAACATGCGTTCATTTGTGGCGGTTGCGAATTCCCTAGAAACCCTTGGGCCATCGGTGTTGTGGCGGTGTGGCGGTTCAAAACTCATCGCCCGGCAGGTAGCGGGCAAAGGCGTCATCGAAATGCGCGAGATAATAGCCCTTCGGCGTTCCTGTGGTTGTTCGGATTGTCTCCGGTGCGATCCCGAACGGCGCCAGCATGCGGGCGAGGCTATTAGCGCTAAGCGGCTTGCCACCTCTCCATTCGGCCCACGGGCGTCCCTCGATTGCGATCAAAGCGGCAACCATCTCGACGGAAGATAGGCGGTCCAAGTGACGCTCAGCAAAGATCGCGCGAAGGTCGGTTAGCAGCAGCACGCGTGCGGATTGGTCATCGCCGGTCGCGGTGGCCCCGGAGCATTGAACCGACCGGCGAGCGCGAGCCGGCCACTCGCCACCGGCTGCATCGGCGATGGCCAGCAGCGGGCGCCAGTTGTCGGCAACGCGGTTGAACACGCCGGCGGGCATGTCCGGGTCCGCGGCCCGAATGCGATCCGAATTATCAGCAGCCCACCGCACGGCCTTGCGGGCGAGCTGGTCAAGATGCTCAGTGCGGTCAAACCGGAACGGCTCGATCGCTTCATCCGCCCGGCGTCTCCGCAACTCGATTGGTACCGAACGGTCGGCCAACGTCGCCGGTAACCTGCCGATGAGCGCGATGGCGCAAGCCGAGTAGGTCGAAAAGGAACGCGGCTCAAATTCCTCGCCAACCGTTCGAATGACCGAACCACCTTGCCGGTGGCCGGAATTGAGTATACCGCGCAATTCCTCGTTTTCAGGAAGGAACGTATCGGCTTCGTCAATCAGCAACGTCGGCCGTTGCAATTCGACAACGCGGAAGATAGCAGCCGCGCTTGCGTTGGCTGTCGATAGCGGCCGGCGCACAAGGCGCGATACGACATCAAGCGCCGTAGTCTTGCCGCAGCCCTTTTCCGGCGACGTGATGGCAAGCCGCGGCGAGATGCCAGAGCAATCGAGCAACTGGGTATGCACAACCCAAAGCGCGGCCGTGTCGGCCGCGTGATCGAACATGACGACGTGCCGGCGAATGCTCGTCGCGAGCGCGGTAAGCAATTCGGCCCCGTTGACAGACTCGGGCCATGGCTCCGGTTCGGGCAACGTCAGAGCGTGGCCTTGTTTTCCATCGTCGTTGAGCTTGTCGCGTTCGGCACCGACCAGACGGTCGAGAATGGCAGCGCGCACATTCAAGCGCTCCGCCGCGCTTTTGCGCTCGCGCTCGTATTCAATCACGCTCAGCTTTGCGAGTCGGCGGATTTCATCATCATCGTCCGCTGCGGAGTGGGCTTCAGACTGTTTGCCGGTAGAATCAGGATTGGCGTCTCCGCCCCCCGCGGAGTGGCTTTCAGCCTCTTCGCTGTTAGCCGACGCATTGGCGCCACCCTTACATGGATTTTGGATCTTCGGTTTTGATG
>DASRET010000115.1:0-19969 GCA_035651875.1 Xanthobacteraceae bacterium | reverse complement strand
AAGGCAGGCGGAACGCCGGCAGACGCCACCCCACCAATCCGCACCATCGGGTGCGGCGCGCGCCCTGCGGGGCGCGCTGCGCCTACCGGCGTTCCACCGCGGCTCTCGTGGCAGCGAACCAACGCCGCCACTCAGCTCCAGACGCGCTTCCTGGGACCTAGCTAAGAGACGGTGGTTATCCGCCCCCGCCTGTCCCAGTCCAGCGATCCAATCGCAGGCCGGTCGTAATGCCGGCCGGGCGTTTTCCCGAAGCCGCCCGGGAGCGGAGGTGACGAGCCCCTGCCCGCAGGCACCGCTCTCGCTCCGCCAGCCGGAGTGACCGGCCGGTGTCCTTGCGGAAGCGAGACGGCGCCGGCTTCTAGTGGCCGCGCCGACGGTGTCAAGGAATATCGCTGTGAGAAAGCAACGCGCTGACTCTCCAGCACTTTTTGGATCAGCGCGGCGCGCGTGCCCGGTGCCGAATGCGCAGAATTGGTACGGGTGGATTATCGGGTCCGCTCACCGTGCCTGCAGATTTCACTGCATGTGATGCTGATGATCATTGTGCATTGGCCCCATTGAGCCATAACCGCGGAGCGCGGAATAAAGCTGCATTTGATCAGGTGTAAGAATTTGAGCCGTTTGCAGATGATACTTGAGATGCGTATTGCGTAGTTCGGCTTGTATCATGCCGATCTGCGCGGTTTCGGACTTCAAGGTCTCTGGCGTGATCGCATGCGTGGCGAATTGCCGATCCAGCGCCGCTTCCTGGTCCAGCAGCTTCGCCCCGAGGGGCACGGCTTCGGCCTTCATGGAGTCGAAAAGGTCTTGAATGCGCGCCTTCTGACCGGCGGTAAGCCCGAGCCGATCGGCAAGCTCAAGGACGTGCGCCGGTCCCGGATAGCCGTTGAGCTCGGCAGGAAGCGCCAAACCCATTCCGCGCCCGGCCTTGAGATCGGCTATCTGCTGATCCGACAGCGCTTTGATCGCGCGCGTCTGCATCCCGGCATAAGGGGCTTGGCCAGGTTGATGCTGCTGAGCCGCCGCTGGCGATGCCAGCGCGGCCAGCAACGCTGTCAGCCAAAGCTTCATCCCGGTATCCTCCGTTGACCGCATGCGCACTGCGTTCCTAGCATGAGGCCGACATGTCCGAAACCGGCTGGTCCCTGCACCCGCAATTGCGCGCCGACACGGCGTTCGTGTGCGATCTGGCGCTGTCGCGGCTCGTTGCCATGAACGACGCCAATTTCCCCTGGCTCATCCTGGTGCCGCGGCGGGCGGGCGCGGGCGAGCTGTTCGATCTGGGCGCCGAGCAGGCGGCGCTTGCGGACGAGATCGCGCTGGTCTCGCGCGCGCTGAAGGACGAGACGCGCTGCGACAAGCTCAACGTGGCCGCGATCGGCAACGTCGTGCCGCAACTGCACATCCACATCGTCGCGCGAACGCGCGGCGATGCGCTGTGGCCGAAGCCGGTCTGGGGCGCCGCGCCGCCGCGCGCCTACGATGCCGCAGGGCTGGAGCGTTTCGTGGCGGCGATGCGGGAGCGGGTGCGGGGGTAGGGTGGGTAGATCATTTGGATAGAAGCAGATACTGCGTAAAAAGCTCGGTGGCGTAGTGGACTGCGAATCGGTGCATGCGCTGGATGGAAAGCAAGAACAAGATCGCCAACACGGTAATGGTGTATGGCCCCTTACCGAGAGCGCATGCGACAACGATGAGCGCAACGAAGGCGGCGGCGAGGCCGCGGAGAAGCCCATAGTTGCCGTTGAACGTGTCGACGCGCGCGGCTTTCCCCGCGCCCGAAACGATGGCGTATACCTCGCGCACTATGCCACCGTATTCGGTCCGGTTGGTGGTTGTAAGGTCGCGGCTTAATTTCGGATCCTTCTTCAGCGCCTCTATGAGCCGCTTGCGCTGCTCGGCACTCAGATAGTGCCCCGCGAGCAGGCGCCTACTGGGCAGGCCACCCCATGGCTTCCACCAGACCGATTCGACGAGGTTGCCGATGCTCTGCAAGAGTTGACCGGCCGCATAGGCCACCACTACGAAAATACCAAGCTCCCCGAACGTGACGTCGTCCTTAGTGAACAACTCGTGGCCTTCGGGGAAGAACAGCAACAGCCCGAGCGTCAAGACTGCGCCGGGAATAATGAACCCGGCGTATTCATAGAAATCGAAAGTGCGGTTCACGCGGCCACGCGCAGCAATACGTTGGCGGCGCCGTTCTGCGGCACCGAGAACAACATGCGTCCGTCACGCCTCGTAGTGAGAACTCGCCGTATCTCGCCGTTGTAGTTGAAGCCGCGGGCATAGGACCGATAACGATCGACGGTCTCTTGTGACTGGTACCCCATTTTCTTATCAGAGATCACCACAACTTCGATACCTGGACAAAGATTCAATACCTCTTCGCAGTATCCGTTCTCGCGTCCGTGATGCGATGCTATAAAGGCGTTGACGCCGCGCAGCTCGGCCACGAAGGCGGGATTCCACAGGAGCTGGCGCCAGCCCTCCTTTTCCATGTCCCCCGGGAAGATGAATTTGTGCTGGCCGCAGGTGACGAACACGACCAAGCTCAAATTGTTCTCGTCGGTGAAGCCAGCTAGCCCGCCATATTGATTCCAGTAAACCGAGAAGGTCGTGTCGCCGTAGTACTCAAACGCAGGCGGCGGCCCGCCGGTGAATACATGTTCCATGAAGCGGATAAGGCGATCGATTCCCACACCGATGCCGTCCCTCGTCTTGAGATACCGAATCGTCGAGGGTGCCACCGTGGGATTACGATAAAGGGCACCAATGTGGACGTAGTCGGTCAGGTTCGGGAACCCCGAAACGTGGTCCTCATCGAAGTTGGTAACGTAAAGTCGGTCGAGCGAGGTGATACCGAACCGTGCGAGGTGCGACCCCGGCCGCCAATTGGTCGCGGCGTTGTGGCCGCAGTCGATCATGACGCGCTTACCGTTACTGGTGGTAATCAGCGCGCAGGCGCCGTGCTCGACGTCAAAAATCTCGACTATCAATTTTCGTCTCCCATCCCTACCGTGGAATACGCCGATTGCCTCACCCTATTCATCGTCGTCCGCGATTCTCATAGGCTCACGTACATCTGGTTGTTGCCCGGCGCACAATCGCCCGTGTTGTTTGCTGTCACGGTCCCAAAATGCACTCCAGGTGATGCCGCATTTGGTGCATGTTCCACCGCGCGCATCAAAGGCATGATTTCCGGCTCGTCTATCGTCCATTGTGAGACACCCCAACAAGCGCGGTCGTAGCTCATCCCTTGATATGTCGAAACTTGCCGTTTGTTTGCTTAACGTGAACAACACCTTCCGGCGAAAATTTTTGAGCGATCTTGATCGCCGCCTTCTGGCTGTCCTCTACGGCGCTGGCTCGCTCGGCATGGGGCAGTTCAACTGCCCACGTGCCATCCTTGCGCGGCACCACAAAGTATTCGTTGTGCTTTGCCATTTTCGTTCTCCTGCTTGATGGCAAGGGCCTCGAAACTCAGACGCGGCCGCGTTTCGACGAGAACCGAGGCTTCTACGCAGCTGTTGGCCGTCAGATTGCGAGTATCCGTGCTGGGCGACTCACTCAGGAAGCGCTTGCTAGGAAGGCGTCGCTCACGCGGACCTCAATAATAAATATCGAAAAAGGTCGGCAGCAAATTCTACTGCACACGCTTGTTGACATTTCCCGCGCGCTCCAAGTCTCGGTATCCGATCTTATTCCGAATACCGAAGACCTCGAAATTGCTCTCCGTAACAAGCCGCAAAAAGGCGTTGAATGGATCAAGAGCTCTACAAAAGAGTTGAAACGATAGGAGGCAATATGGCTGTTCGCAGAAAGCAAATACGCCAAATGGTCGAGGCGCTTCTCGCGCGGACCAAGGTGAAGAATGGAGCAGTACCGGTTGAGGCCATTGTGCGTTCTTTGGGAATAGAAATTAAATTGGACAAAGTCGATGATGAGCTATCGGGCTTTATCGTTAGGGATAAGCAAAGCAAACGGGCAATTATAGGCGCGAATAAATCGCATCATGAGCATAGACGGCGATTTACCATCGCCCACGAACTTGGCCATTTTCTCTTACATGAAGGTCACATAGTTCATTTAGATCAGAACATCGGCGCATTGAGAGTCAATTTGCGTAACTCTGAATCGGCGAGGGGCGAAGATAACGATGAAAAAGAGGCGAATTTATTTGCAGCGGAACTGCTCATGCCCGCAAATTTCTTGCGAGAGGAACTAGACGGGAAAGAACGTGATCTGCTCGGGGACGGAAATTTTCTTGATAGGCTCGCAAAAAAATATAAGGTCAGTGTGCAAGCGCTGACGTTCCGATTGGCGTACCTTAACTACATCACGCTGTAGGAGCAGGAGCAAAGCGGGCGTTCTAGTCCGTTCCTGGCTTTCGCTGCGCTCAAGCCCGGCTACGCACTACCCCGGCAACCACCGCCGCGGCATTTCGCGCTTGTCGTCGTCGGCGGCCTCGAACACAGGCTCGGCGAAGGTGGACTGGAGGCGCAGCACGGTGGTGCCGCAGTTGGCGAAGCCGCGCTTCCTCCCGGCCGGGACGACGACGAACTTGCCGAGGGTCAGCGTGAAGGTGGGCTTCGCCGATCCACACGTCGGCCTGGCCTTCGAGCACGCGCAGAATTTCCTCGACGGTGTGCAGGTGCGTCGGCGCGCCGTGCCGTAGTCTGTCGCGGTGCACGGCAACGAGTTTTAGGTGGCCGCGTTCTAGAAGAATGGATGGGCCGCCGGACAGTGGGAACTACAAAACCATGGCTGACAAGTGCCGGGACAAAGCCGCAGAGTGCGAGCGCGAAGCCGAACGGGCGCACGTTCCGAGCATCAAGGCCGCATGGCTGGACATGGCGAAGGACTGGCGCGCCTTGGCCGCGCAAATCGAAGCTGGCGCTCCTTACGCTTCTCGATAGGGTGAGCGGCGCGGCCGAAGCGTCTGCCGCGCAACCCAATGCCATGAGTGGCGTTAGTCCAACTGAGTTCATGGAAGCGTCTGGGTGACGGACAAGGTGCCCAAAGGAAACTTCACATGCCCAGACATGCTTTCGATCTTGCAAGACGCAGCGCAGAACGGGCGCGCGAGCAACAGCCGTCGCAGCAAAGCGCGCAGGCCGAGACAGGCGACCGCGACGAAGACGCGCGCATACTGCGAAAATCCATCGAGGTATTTTATGCACCGAAGTTTCCCGCCCAATTCGACGCGGGGGTGCAGGGTTCGACTGTCACGGTGACTAAAAAGGCAGGGGGAAGCGCTTTGAAGATTGCAGTGCTTCCCATGGAGAAATTCAAATTGAGCGGCGGCAGCGGTCCTGGCGGTTTTGGTGCCGATCTCGCGGTGAATATGAGCGAGGTCAGTGAAGACGAAATGATGGATACGCTCGAGGACTGGTTCAATATTTCGCATTTGTAAGCGCGCCGGGTGAATCGGCGCCGGGTTGGGTTGGGGAACGCTATTTGTTGGACATAGCTTGGGCATCACTATTGTGGATGCGCGGAGGTGCCCGGCGCATGATATACCCCGTCGCTCTCGCCACGTACGTGGTCGCATGGCTCGCGATCTTTCTGGTGGCTGACGGTCTCACCGGGCGGCAGCGGCGTGGAGTCATCATCGGGGTCGCCCTCGCGCTGCACGGCATCATCTTCCTTGGCATAGGCGTCTCTTACGCGGGGACGGGCGCCTACGTCCTCGCCGCCTGCTTTATCCTGGCCGGCTCCGCCGTCGCTTATTTGTCCTGGATCGGCGTGCTGCCGTTGACGCCAAGGAAGACCGGCAACCCTGACGGCGGCGGGTGATACGCGCCCCCAGAGAAGATGCGGGGCGCGTCGGCGGAAAGCTGCGTTATCCCATCGGCTGAACTTGCCGACTGCCTGCATTTCCCACTCATTAGACTTCCGGTAGCATCGCTGATGCGAAGCTTTGAGGGGACGCCATGAAGCGCCAATGGAAACCGGGGCGATGGGTCAAGGATTTGGCTGCGCTCGTGAGCGCACTGTCGGTTCTGGCGTGCATGCTGGCGCGCATCCCGACAACGGCCAGCGCCGAACCCCTGCCGAAGCCCCAGCATGTCTTCATCATCGTGTTGGAAAACGAGGGATACGATGTGACGTTCGGGGCCAATTCTCCCGCCTTGTATCTGAATGCGCTGGCGCGAAGCGGGGCGCTGCTCAAGAATTATTACGGCATCGGTCACAACAGCCTGGACAACTATATCGCCATGGTCAGCGGCCAGGCGCCAAACCCCGCCACGCAGGCGGACTGCGAAAACTTTGTGGACTTCAAGCCGTCGAAGCCGAACCCCGAATCGCCGCTCGATGGCGACGGTCAGGCGGTCGGCGAGGGCTGCGTGTATCCGCCTTCTGTTCGTACCATCGCCGATCAGATGGAAAGCGCGCACCTGACCTGGAAGGCCTATATGGAGGATATGGGGAATGTCCCCAGCCGCGAGTCCGCCACATGCGGGCATCCGAACGTCGGCGCCGACGACAATACGCAGGGGGCTGTTGCCGGCGACCAATACGCGACGCGCCACAATCCCTTCATGTATTTTCACAGCGTGATCGACGACCGGCCGAGCTGCGACGCCCATGTCGTCAATCTCGCCGCGCTCGAGCGCGATCTCTCAAACGAACAGAGCACGGCGAATTACGTCTTCATCACGCCCAATCTGTGCCACGACGGTCATGACTCGCCGTGCGTCGACAACGAACCGGGCGGCCTGATCTCAGCCGACAAGTTCCTGATGCAGATCGTGCCGAAGATCTTGAATTCGCCGGCCTACAAGCACAATGGCCTTTTGATCGTCACGTTTGACGAAGCCGACGTCTACATCCGCGAGAATAAGCTTGTAAGCGGCGACGTCAGCGCCTGTTGCAATGAACCGCCCGGGCCGAATACGCATTCGGGGAAGGTCTACGACACTGTCGATAACGGCCCGGGTATCCTCGTGCCGGGCGGCGGCCGCATCGGAGCGGTGCTGCTGTCGCGCTACATCAGAGAGGGCACCGTGTCGGGACTGCCATACAATCACTATTCGCTGTTGCGAAGCGTCGAAGACTTCTTCGGTCTGGAGCACCTCGGCTACGCGGGACAAAAGGGGCTCAACAGTTTCGGCGACGATGTCTTCACCGAGCCCACCGGAAAGAAGTACTGAGCGTGGCGAAGCGCGCAGGGCGGATCAACGGTGCGCTCTGCGCGGAGCCGTTGGCGCCTGACCGACCTTACGAATTCGGCAACCAGCGCCGCGGCGTTTCGCGCTTGTCGTCGTAGGCTGCTTCGAACACCGGCTCGGCGAGGGTGGACTGGATGCGCAAGGTCGTGGTGCCGTTGTTGGCAAAACCGTGCTTGCGGCCGGCCGGCACGACGACGAGCTGGCCCGGGGTCAGCGTGACGTGCGTGTCGCCGATCCACACGTCGGCCTGGCCTTCGAACACGCGCAAGATTTCCTCGACCGCGTGCAGGTGCGTGGGTGCGCCGTGGCCCGGCTCGCACCATTGCTCGAACACGCAGAGCTGGGTCGCGCCGTTGAGTGCCGAGACGTACATCTGCGTCAGCACGCCCGGCCGCCATTCTTCCTTCGGGTGGCGATTGAGATCGACGATTTGCATTGGAGCATTCCCTATCGGTTTCCTGGACAAGCGGTTCGGATGAATCATATCCCAAGTGCTGGAATTTTTGACTCGTCATGGCCGGGAAGGGCAGGGCGGGCGACGGCTTGTTCAACTCCTGCACGATGTCGCCCTGAAGTTTGACCCGCTGCACTTTCAACCGTTATCGGAACCCGCTAGCATTGCGCTTCTTGCCGGCCGCTTGGGGGCAAAGCGGCGCAGCTCGCGGGGGATTTTTCACATGATCAAGGGTCGCATCGCGCTGTGGCTTGGTTTGGCCGCAGCGCTTTTCATCGTCGACAGCGCCGGCGCGGCGCCGCCGCAGCCTCCGGCCTGCGAAAAAGTCCCCTGCGCCGGCTCGACATGTCTGTCCTCCATCACTGCCGCGCAGGCGACGGTGCCGGAGCAAGCCTGCCCGGCGCAGGGCGGCGAGAGCCAAAACGGCGTCGACATCTTCTCCTGGAACGAGTTCATCGCCTTGAACTGGCCGGCCACGCAGGCCTGCGAGCCCGACACCACGAAGTCGATCCTCGACATCAAGACCGGCAAGGAGGGACCGGTGGTGTGGCAGACGCAGATGACGTCCGACGACGTCTTCGTCGCGCCCGGCCAGACGCCGGCGCCGTGGTGCAACGGCAAATCGCTCGCGGCGCTGTTCGCCAAGCAGCCGATCGATCTGGCGCACACGGCGCAGACGGCGGCGCTGCCGCAAAGCCTGCACAACCTGCGGAGCGTCATCTCGCAGCCGACCGACGTCGAAGCCGTGCGCGGCGTGGTGACCGATCAGGCCGGGCGCTGGCTGCGGTACGAGCGGCTGATGAACAAGACCGAATACGATCAGATCGTCGGCCAGAAATGGTACCAGCTCAGCGTGCTCGATACGCTGCCATCGATCACGCTGCCGAGCGCCTCGATCGAATTCAAATCGGCGTGGAAAATCCTCAGCCCCGACGAGATTGCCGGCGGCCGCTTCTACACGACCCAGGCTACCGTCTACAACACACCGGACGGCGCCAAGAGTCCGGGTGCCAATCCGGTGACGCTGGGCCTGGTCGGCCTGCACATCATCAACAAGACCGAGCGGCCGGGCGGCTTCTTCTGGTCGACGTTCGAGCAGGTCGACAACGACACGACGTTCTTCAAGCCGCACAGGACAGGACCGTACAACAAGCAGACCGCCAGGAAGCCCTACACGGAGCTCGATCCGAACGGCAAGCCGATCAACGCGCCGGTGCAGATCAAGCGGCTGCACAAGATCGCCGCCAACCCGGGGCTGAACGCCTATTACCAGCAGCTCCTGGCCGGGTCGGTGTTCGCCAATTATCGCCTGGTCAGCACGCAGTGGCAGAGCGGCCTCGTGCTGCAGGGCGAGCCGCCGAACGTCGCCAACATCGTGATCGAGACGTATGTGCAGAACGCCACGTCGAAGCCGCAAGCGGCGAGCGCCTTTCCGGCCGGCTTCTTTCCGCAGCCGAAGCCGGGACATCGGACCCTGAGCACCGTGGCGTCGACCGGCTGCCTCGCCTGCCACATCAACGCCACCGCGGCGAACAAGAGGAAGACGGTCACCGACCACAGCTTCTTGTTCCTAGAGGCGCAGTAGCGCCGGAACGGGCGGGCAGGGCGGGTTAGTCTTACTCAGTCGCCACCGCTATAGTCGCGGCAACCCAGGCATCGGGGAGCGCCGCGGCGTGCGGTGAAGGCCATGCGCACACGAAACGGCACAACCATAAACGTGCTGGCCCTCTTGGCGGTTCTATCGGCCGCGACGGCCTGCCTCCTCTCACCGGCGCTGGCGCAGGACGACACATATCCGACACGACCGGTGCGGCTGATCGTGTCGTCGCTGCCGGGTGGCAATCCGGATGTGATGGGGCGGTTGCTGGCCGAGCGCATGGGCGCGGACTTCGGCAAGGCGGTCGTGGTCGAGAACGTCCCTGGCGCCGGCGGCGCGCTGTCGGCAAATACGGCGGCCAAAGCGGCGCCGGACGGCTACACGCTGTTTTTCGGCGACACCGGCATCATGGCGATCCAACCGCTGCTCAAGCCGCAGATTGGTTACGATCCGATCAAGGATTTCACGCCGGTCACCGGCCTGGTGGCGTTGCCGACCATCCTGGTCGCCAACACAAAGGTGCCGGCGCAAAATCTCGCGGAGTTCATCGCGTTGGCGAAGAGCGAACCGGGCAAAATCTTGTACGGCTCGCCCGGCGTCGGCTCGATCCATCACATGACGATGGCAATGTTTGCCGACCGCACCGGCATCGACGTGCTGCACGTGCCGTATCGCGCCGGAACCGCGATGGTGAACGGTGTACTCACCGGCGAAATCCAGGCCGGCTGGTCCGGCATTCCCAACGTCCAGCAGCTCATCGCCGGCGGCCAGTTGCGCGCCTATTGCATCAGCGTGCTGGCCCGCTCGGCGTCGACGCCGGACATCCCGACGTGCGACGAGCTCGGCATCAAAGGTTTCAACATCGCCACCGTGATGGGGCTTTACGGCCCGGCGGGATTGTCGCCGGCGATCGTGGCGCGGCTCCAAGCCGAAGCGGCGAAAATCGTTCGCGAGCCGGCCATGGCGGCGCGCATGGAGCAGCTCGGCATGATCGCCGAGGAGCACGGCACCGCGAGCTGGGCCGCACTCCTGAAAAGCGAGATCGCGCGCTATGGCGACCTCGCGCGCAAGCTGAACTTGAAGATCCAGTGAGTTGAGGAAGAGCAGCTATGCCGGCAGTCGAGACAGCTGAAAATTTGAAAACGCTTCGCGTCGACCAGGTTGGCGGGCTGGGCGTGGCGGCCGGTCTGCGCCGCGTGTTCGAGGCCTGGAAATCAGGCAAAGCCGGCGTCGACGAATTCGAACGCGCCAAGGACGAGGCGGTCCGCGCCGTCATCGCCAAACAGGAAGCGATCGGCTTTCCGATCCTCACCGACGGCGAGCTGCGGCGCCGCAATTTCCAGGAAAGTTTCAGCGAGTCCGTCAGCGGCTTCGATGTCCCGGCCGAGGACAAGTCGATGGAAGGCGTCAGCGTGGCGCCGATGGTGCGGGCCGAGCAGAATTTTGCCGCGCCCGGCCCCGCGATCAGGACCCGGCGGCCGGTGGTCGAGCGGCTGCGTCTTAAGCGCAACGTGCCACTCGGCGAATATCAGTTTTCCAGCAAGCTCGCGGCGCGGCCTGTCAAGGTGACGGTGCTGAGCCCCGACCGCATCTCGCAGCGCTTCGACTGGCAGCAATCGAAGACCGTCTATGCGGACATGGACGCGTTCCTCGCCGACGTGGTGGCGATCACGCGCCAGATCATCAGCGGTCTCGTCGAGGCCGGCTGCCGCTACATTCAGATCGACGCGCCGGGCTACACCGCCTACGTCGACAAGGTGTCGCTCGATCGCATGCGCGCCCGCGGCGAGGACCCGGACGAGAACATGGCGCGCTCGATCGCCGCCGATAACGCCACCATCGCGGGCTTCGACGGCGTGACCTTCGGCATCCACCTCTGCAAGGGCAATCCGCGCACCATCGATCCGGCCACCGGCAAGGTGATGCCGCAATGGCATCGCGAGGGGCACTACGACGCCATCGCCGAGCGGCTGTTTTCCGGGCTCAAGCATGACCGGCTGCTGCTCGAATACGACGACGAGCGTTCCGGCAGCTTTGCGCCGCTGCGTTACGTGCCGCAGGGCAAGACCGTGGTGCTCGGCCTCGTCACCACCAAGCGCGCCGACCTCGAGAGTCTCGATCTGCTGCGGCGGCGGATCGACGAAGCGGTGCGCTATCTGCCGCTCGAGCAGATGGCGCTGAGCCCGCAATGCGGCTTCGGCGGCCTCGACAGCATCTCGATCCCTGAGGCGGATCAGTGGCGCAAGTTCGAGCGCATTCTCGAAACCGCGCGGCTGGTCTGGGGATGAGGGTCGCGGGGCCGTTGTTTCGGCGGAACCGTGCTATACATGTATAGCATACTGGAGGCTCCGACATGCTCGCTCTTCGCTTGCCCCCTGAAATCGAGCAGCGTCTTGATGCGCTCGCCAAGAAAACCGGCCGCAGCAAGAGTTATTACGCGCGTGAGGCGATCCTGCGCCAGATCGAGGATATTGAGGACTATTACTTGGCGCGCCGGCGGCTTGGACGCGGCGGAGCGCGGGTCACGCTTGAGAGCCTGGAGCGCGAGCTCAAGAAGCGCACGAAAGGCTGATGTCTGCACCAGCCTGGCGGATTGAGTTCGATCGCGCCGCAGTGCGTGATTTGCGCAAGCTCGGCGTCGACGCCGAGCGGCGCGTGCTGCGCTATTTGCGCGAGCGCATCGCCGGGAGCGACGATCCGCGCCGTTTCGGTCACGCTCTGACCGGCGACCGCAAGGGACTTTGGCGCTACCGGGTTGACGATTATCGTATTGTGGCCGCCATTGAGGACGAGCGGTTCGTGGTGCTGGTGGTGACCGTTGGCCGTCGGCGCGAAGTTTATCGGTGAGGCGGCGGTGCGACGCCTTCGGGGAGGAAACGATGGTCGAACGAGGTGCGCCTGGGAAGGCCAAGAACGGCGCGGCGGCGCGGCTGCGCCAACGCTTTCCGACCATCGACGATCTGCGCCGGCGGGCGCGGGCGCGGGTGCCGCGCTTCGGCTTTGATTTCGTCGATGGCGGCGCCAACGAGGAAGTTTGCGTCGCGCGCAATGCGTCGGCGTTCCAGGCGATCGAGCTCCTTCCGCACTACTGCCTCGACGACAAGGTGACGACCGAGACCGAACTGTTCGGCCGCCAATACGCAGCGCCGATCGGCGTCGCGCCGATGGGCTCGGCCGGCCTGATGTGGCCGGGCGCGGAAAAGCTGTTCGCCGCCGAAGCGCAGCGTCGGCGCATTCCCTACGTGCTGGCGACGCCCGGCAATGCCTCGATCGAGGAGATCGCCGCGATCGCGCCGGACGTGTTCTGGTTTCAGCTCTACCGTTTTCCCGACAACGATCACGCCATCACGTTCGACCTGGTGCGCCGCGCCGACGAAGCCGGCGCGCACGTGCTGGTGCCGACCGTCGATAGCGCCGGCAAGTCGAAACGGCCGCGCGATATCAGGAACGGCTGCCGGGTGCCGTTCCCGATCAATCCGTGGACCACGTGGCAGGTGCTGACTTCGCCGGCCTGGACCATGCAGCTGCTGCGCAACGGCATGCCGATCACCGCGAACCTCGTGCCTTACGCCAAGAACGCCAGCCAGAACGCGACCGCCGAAGTGATGCAGGTGCGCTCAGGCGGCAGCCACACCTGGGAGGAACTGAAACGTCTGCGCGATCGCTGGAAGCGGCCATTCCTGGTCAAGGGCATTTTGCACCCGCAGGATGCCGAGCGTGCGGTGGCGCTGGGCGCCGACGGCATCTGGGTATCGAACCACGGCGGCCGGCATTTCGACGGCGCGCCGGCGGCGGTCGACGTGTTGCCGGCCATCGTGTCGGCGGTCGGCGCGCGCGCGGCCGTGATGATCGATAGCGGCATCCGCGGCGGCCTGGACGTGGTGCGCGCGCTCGCGCTCGGCGCGAAATTCTGCTTCACCGGACGCTGCTTCGCCTACGGGCTCGGCGCGCTCGGCGAAGCCGGCGCGCCGCACGTCGCCGACTTGTTCTTCGACGAGATCAAGACCGAGCTCCTGCACGTCGGCGCACGCTCGGTCGCCGACGCCGCCAACATCAAGCTGCGCCACCCGAACGCCTGGCGCATGGACAATTACTGATACCAGGCATGACGTAACGCATGCTGTTGCGGCGGCACATCGCCCGCAACGTCGGTTGAGCGCCGGCGAAACCCATCGCCAGCCGCGGATCAGAAAACGGGTCTCGCTGCGCTCAACGCGCGCTCGTTGCGGTCACTTTTAGCCGCTAGCCATTGCGGCAGGTCCCGCGCTCGCAATCGGCGACGTGGCGTTGTTCTCCCTGATCTGCTTCGCCATGGCCATGACGGTGCTCCATTTGAGATTGCCGGGATCCCAGTGCGTGTCGGGATCGGGGCAGTCACCGTGACCGTACCAGCCCGCGACTTTGCCATAGTTGCCGGAGTCGCGATGCGGATTCTTGCCGGCCTTGCCGAAATCGCCATCCTGCCACGCCCGATCGAGCGGGATGCCGTACTCGTCGGCGCACACCGCCATCAGGGACGCCAGCGCGCCGACGGTGTCGTCGTCGGGCAGCCACGGCTTTTCTTTGGAGAAGCCGATCATCTCGATCTGCACGATCGCTCGATTGTTGTGCGCCTTGAGCGCCGCGCCGATCGTGCCGATCTGAACGAGCTGGGCGATACGAACCTTCTGCGCGTCGGCGTCGAAGCCGAGCATGAAATGCGGCGCAAAGTGCTGCTTGAAGATCGCCAGACTGCCCGCCCAGCCGCCTTCGGTCGTGTGCAACACCCCGGTTCGCGGAGAGTCGAGCAGCACGGAATCGTTGAAGTGAGGAATTCCGCCGATATGGCTGACGGGGAATTTGCCCGCCTGATCCAGCCACGGCTTGATAGCGTTAGCCATTGTCGCCCTCCAGGTTTTGATGCTGAAAGTCGCCTTCCAGCTACGCCTTTCAGGCTACGCGCTCGCTGTTAGGTTGTCCATCTTGGACCAGTTCTCGCTTGCCTCGTTCGCCACGTCGTACTCGTACAGCCAGCCGACCTGGAACGCGGTGTTGTCGTGTTTCTTGCCGCTGCCGCCCAGGTGTTGGCGCAGCGCGAACTTCATGTCGCGCGCAAGGCGCGCCCAGGGCGAGGCGAGGTGGTTTTCGCGGGCGCGCTCGCGCGAGCCCATCACCGCGGCGCGGGCGCGCGGCGCGCGGATCTGCTGGTAGGCGACGAGCGCCGCCGACAGATCGTCGGCGTGGCGCGCCACCATGGCGGCGAGCACGCAGGCGTCTTCGATCGCCATGGCGGCGCCCTGGCCGAGATAAGGCAGCATGGCGTGCGCCGAGTCGCCGAGGAGCGTGGCGCGGCCGCGGCTCCATGTCGTCAGCGGATCGCGGTCGTACAGCGCCCATTTGTACCAGCGCGTGCTGCACGGATAGAGGCTCGTGAGCGCCGGATGCCAGCGCGCGTACGTGTTCATCACTTCCGTCACGTCGCATTGGTGCGTCCACGATTCCTGCGTCCAGGCGTCGCTGTCGCAATGCGCCACGATGTTGAGGAGCTCGCCGCGGCGCACCGGGTAATGCACGACATGGCCGTGCGGCCCCATCCACATGGCGCCGTCGGTGACGTCGATGTCGCGCGGCACGGCGGAAACCTCCGCCATGCCGCGCCAGCAGATGCAGCCGGTGAAGCGCGGCGCGTCGGCACCGAACAGCGACGTGCGGGCCGCCGAATGGATGCCGTCGGCGCCGACCACGATGTCGGCTTCGAGCGCGCTGCCGTCGGCAAAGCGGATCGCGGCGCTCTTCTCGGCCGGCTCGACCGCGACGGCGCGCAAACCGAGGCGCACGTCGGTGGTGCGCAACGCACCGGCCAGCACGTCGAGCAGGTCGGCGCGGTGCACGGAAAGATTCGGCGCGCCGAATCGTTGTCTGAAATCGCCGCGGCGCATGCGCGAAATGTAGCGGCCGCTCTTCCACGAGCGGATGTTCAAGAACTCCGAGCCGGAGGCGATGGCGTTGACCGCGTCCTCGACGCCGAGCGCGCGCAGCGCCTTCACGGCGTTCGGCGTCAGGTTGAGCCCGGCGCCGATCTCGCTGAGCGCGGCCGATTGCTCGGCGACGATGACTTCGGCGCCGTGGCGCTCCAAGGCCAGCGCCGCCGCCAGCCCGCCGATGCCGCCGCCCACAATGGCGATGCGCGGCGCCCGTGCCATCCGTGTTCCCTCCGCGACCGGCTGCGAGCCTAGCGCGTTCATCCGGCCTCGCAACGTTAATCAAGGCGCTGGCGCGCTTCGGCCCTTGCCTTGACCTCGCGGCGGGGCGCGGCTTCAATCCGGCCGAGCATTGGAGGCCGAGGAGTCCGTTCCATGACCTTCCGCATCGCCGTCGTGCAGCCGATTTCGCACCCGCCGGGCGAGGACGAGAAAAATATCGCCGACGCCGTGCGCGCCATCGAGCACGCCGCCCATGACGGCGCCGATTTCGTCTGTTTTCCCGAGACCTACCCGGGCCCGTGGCGCATGCCGGCCACGTTCGATCCGGTTCCCGCCATGGCCGAGGCGGCGGCGACCCACGGCGTGCACGTGGTGTTCGGCACCATCGAGCCGATCGACCGCAAGGCGGCGACCGCGCACAATCTCATCGTCATGGCCTATCCGGACGGCCGCGCGCCGGCGCGCTACCGGCGCACCCATCCGAACGGGCCGTGGATCTATACCGGCGGCAAGGATTGGGAATTCCAGTACGTCGCCGCCAACGACTTTCCGGTGTTCGACACTGCGCACGGCAAGGTCGGCCTCGCCATGTGCAGCGAGGTCTACGTGCCGGAAGTCGCCCGCGCGCTGGCGCTGCGCGGCGCCGAGTTGATCTTCATGCCGGCCGGCACCGACAAGCGCCGGCTGTGGGCGACTTGGCGGACCTTGATCTGGGCGCGCGCCATCGAGAATCTCGCGGTGGTGGTCACCACGCAGAATCTGTTCCGGCAGGGCGAGCGCGGGCTCGCCATGGTGGCGGCGCCGGAAGAAATTTTGTTCGAGAGCACGGCGCCCGGATTGAGCATCGTCGACGTCGATCTCGAGCGCGTGCGCGCCATGCGGGCGGGGCGCGATCAGGTCGGTTCGTCGCAAGATTTTGGCGCCAAGCAGGGCGTGCTCGGCCCGCAATGGCAGCGGCCCGAGCTCTACGACTCGTTTTATCCGCGACCTTTGCGCGAAGCGGCCGAGTAAGGCGTGGCGCCGCGTCCCGATCTCGGCCCGCCGCCGTATCTCGGCTATACCGGCGGCCGCATCGACCGCGCCGCCGCGTTGCGCACCGATGACGCCGCGATCGGCAAGCTGTTCGCCGATCGCCGCGCCGGTTTTTATCTGATCGGCGGCGAGCTCGTGGTGATGAAAAAATCCGGCGACGCGCTCGATCCGCTGTTCTCGGCCAGCGAGGCGCAGGCGTTTCCCTGGGTGCGCGAGACCGTGTTCCTCGGCCTGATGGATGGGGCGCCGCGTTTCGGCATCGGGCTCGATCCGGCGCCGCTCGAGCCCTTGAAGACCCGCAGCGATCTGAAGCTCACGGATCTGCGCAGCATCGCGATCCACAACATGGTGGCGACCGAGCATCTGCCGCCGCTCGCCGCAGCCAAGGCGCTGCTCGGCTGGCACGCGCGGCACCGCTTCTGCCCGAATTGCGGATTGCCGACGCATCCGGTCCAAGCCGGCTGGCGGCGCGACTGTCCGGCCTGCAAGGTCCAGCATTTCCCGCGCACCGATCCGGTCGCCATCATGCTGCCGATCGACGGCGACCGCTGCGTGCTCGGGCGTTCGCCGCGCTTTGGGCCGACCATGTTTTCGTGTCTCGCCGGTTTCGTCGAGCCGGGCGAAACCTTCGAGGACGCGGTGCGCCGTGAAGTGCTGGAGGAAGTCGGAGTCGCGTGCGGACGCGTGGTCTATTTCACCGCGCAACCGTGGCCGTTTCCGATGTCGCTGATGATCGGCTGTTATGCGCAAGCGGAATCGGACACTATCATCATCGACCGCACCGAGCTCGAAGATGCGCGCTGGTTTACGCGCGAGGAACTGGCGCTGATGCTGCTGCGCAAGCACCCGGACGGCCTGACCGCGACCTTGCCGCACGCCATCGCCCATCACATCATCCGCCGTTACATCGAGGAAGGTGCCGATGTCCTCCGCTGACGAGGCCGCGGGCCCGCGCGTGCTGTGCGCCGGCATCATCGTGCTCGACGAAGTGTTTCGCGTCGACGAGTTTCCCAAGCCCGACGGCAAGGTCCAGGCGAACGGCTATTTCGTCGTCAACGGCGGCTGCGCCGCCAATGCGGCGGTGGCGATCGCGCGGCTCGGCGGCCGCACGGCGCTTGCCGGTCCGATGGGCGGGCCGCCGGGCACGGACGAGAACGGCGACCGCGTGCTCGCTGCGTTGACGCGCGAGCACATCGATTGCACGGCCTGTCAGCGCGTGCCGGGTTATGCCACGGCGCTGTCGGCGATCTTCATCGATGCGCGCGGCGACCGCACCATCGTCACCTACCGCGACGAGCGCATCGCCGCGGTCAAGCCGGCTGATCCGGATGCGCTGGTCGGCAAGGCCGACATCCTGCTGGCCGACAACCGCTATCCGGCCTTCGTCGAGCCGATTTGCGCAGCGGCGCGCCGCCGCGGCATCCCGGTCGTGGTCGACGGCGATCGCCCGACCACCGAGGACGATCCGCTGTTCGCCATGGCGACGCACCTGATCTTTTCGTCGGAGTGCCTGCGCGAGACCACGGGCACAAGCGATCTCGCCGAAGGCCTGCTGCGCATCGCCAAGCGCACCGATGCGTTTCTCGCGGTGAGCAACGGCCCCGACGCCATCGTGTTTCTGCAAGGCGGCAAGGCGGCCCGCCTGCCGGTGTTCAAGATCGAGGCGGTCGATACGCTCGCCGCCGGCGACGCCTTCCACGGCGGCTTCGTGCTGGGGCTCGCGACGGGCAAAAGCGAAATCGAGGCGATGCGTTTCGGCTCGGCCGTCGCCGCCATCAAATGCAGCCGCATGGGCGGCGGTGCCGGCATGCCGACGCGGGCGGAAGTCGAGGGCTTTTTCGCCAAGACAGGTGCCGTGGCGACGGCCTAGGGCGTCGACTCATCCATGCGCCGCCACAGCTATCGCACGCCTGCGGTTGTCGCAGCCGCTGGTCAGCGATGAGGACACTTGTGGCGAAGCGCTTCTTCTGCCCCGACCGCAATCTGCGGCCGGGTACGCTCAAAGCCAATCGGCACAGACCGCGATGCGCAGGCTCGCAAAAACGTTGAATGCGGGTCAAGCTCAAGGGGCGGTATACCCCTTGGCTTTGTAGACCCTGAGGCTCTCCGGCGAAGCGAGCGCCCGGGTGAAGTCCTTCGCCCTGTCGATGTCGACGGATCTGGTGGCCACGCCGGCGGTCCAGGTGGAATGCTCGAGATCCTGCAGTTCCGGGGGCAAACGGCCGACGAACTCGTAATCCGTCGCCTTCGACAGCAGAGGCGGTTCCCAGCCGACAATCAGATCGGCGCTCTTCTCGGCAATCACCTCCTCGACCGATTTCCACAACTTGGCTTTGGCGGCGACGTCATTGGCGATGCCGAGCCGGGCGAAGCCGCGCTCGGCCAGGACACCGTCAGCACCGCCGAATGCCGCACCGAAATACGCGATCGTCTTGGCTGCGAGCAGGGCTTCCTTGACGGCCGCGAGCGTACTGATATCCGGCTTCGGCAGGCCTTTGCGCACTGCGATCGACAACGATGTGCGCGCGATGTCATGCACCGAATCGGGGACGATCTTGCCCGCCTTGGCGAGCGCGGCGATGTCCGGTTTCGGCAGGATTACGACATCGGCGGGCTCGTCCTTTTCGATTTTAGTCTTCACGCCTCCAGCGCCACCATACGCGATCGCGAGCTTAGTGCCGGTCTTCCGGGTGAAATTGCCGCCCACGTCGCCCAGCGCGAAGTGCATGGTCCCGGCGCTCAGCACCTTTAACTCGTCGGCCCGCGCCATCGATATCAGCGACAGCAGCACAGCGGCGATCGAACCGAGAACGGCAATTCTCTTCATCAGGATCTCCCATGGACGTTCTGCCGAGCTTGTTCATGGCGCCCGACCGTCCGCATGGTGCCCCGGCGGCGGCGGAAATGCTTTACGGCCGCCTTTCTTCTCCCTTACGGCCGCCTTATGATTTCGACCAAACGCGGGGCAGGGCAGGGGGATCGCGTGGTTCTCGCGTTTGGCCACTACCGACTCGACGTCGAGCGCCGCGAATTGCGCCGTGGCGCAGAGCTGATCGACCTTGAACCCAAGGCGTTCGATCTGCTCGCCTTTCTCGTTCAGCATCGCGACCGCGTAGTCAGCAAGGACGATCTGCTGGAAGCGATATGGCACGGTCGCATCGTCTCGGAATCGGCGCTGACCACGCGGATCAACGCCGTCCGCCGCGCGCTTGGGGACGACGGCACGGCGCAGCGCCTGATCCGTACCGTCAGCCGCAAAGGCGTCCGCTTCGTCGGCGAGGTCACGCAACTGTCCGACCGGGCGCTCCCCGACAAGCCGTCAATCGCCGTGCTGCCGTTCCAGAACCTGAGCGGCGATCCCGAACAGGATTATTTCGCCGACGGCATGGTCGAAGAGATCACGACCGCGATTGCGCGCTCCTCCTGGCTGTTCGTCGTCGCGCGCAATTCGAGCTTTGCCCTCAAGGGCAAAAGCCCCGATGTGATGCAGGCGGCGCGCGAACTCGGCGTGCGCTATGTGCTCGAAGGC
>DASRET010000114.1:0-13901 GCA_035651875.1 Xanthobacteraceae bacterium | reverse complement strand
CGAGCCGCTTCATGCCGCCGCCGTATTCCTTGACTGTGACGTCGTCGCGCGTCAGGCCGAGCCTTTGCAACGCCAGCGTCACGGTGGAATCGCTTTCCGAGCCGAACGTGCTGACGCCGACCACGCCGCCTTTCAGATCGGCGGCGGTCTTCACGCCCGGCGCGGAAAAGAAAGTGAAACGGATCACGTTCGACAGCGAGGCGATGGTGCGCAGATCGCCGCCCGCCTGGTTGACGCGGATCACCGAGGATAGCCCGACATGCATCACGTCGATGCCGCCGGCCTGCAGTTCCGCCGCGCCTTTGCTGCCGCCGTTCATATCGAGGATGTCGACGTTGAGCCCCTGCGCGGCATAAAGGCCTGCGGCGCGCGCCATGTACCAGGCGAGCACGGTATTCACTGGATCGGAAATGCCTGCTTTGATCTGCACCGCTGCCCCGCTCATGCCGGATTGTTGCGCGAACACCGGCCAGGCGGCCGCCAGGCCGGGAATTGCAGCGAGTGCTTTAACGCACTGGCGTCTTGTCGGCATCATCTTAACTCCCGCTAGAATTCCCGGAACAGCCGGCCGAAGCCGTCGATGCGATCGTCGATGCCGCAACGCCGCAGCGCATCCCAAACGATCGCCTGATGCGCCGACATGCAACTGACACCGAATTCACGTTCCAGCACATCCAGCGCGCCGGCCGTCGGCCAGTGCGGCGACGGAAACAGGATCGAGTCGGCGTCGGGATGCTTTTTCATCATGGCGCGTCCCATCTCGATCGCCGCGTGCCGCGGAATACGGCCGATCTGATTGAAGGCCGAGCCCCAGCCGGTCGCACCCAGCACCTCACAGCCGAAATGCTTGGCATAACTGGCGATGCGGTCGGTCTCGGTCAATTCGTAGGGCTGGCAGACCACGACCTTTTTGCACCCGAGCGCCCTGGCGGCGGCGCCCTGGGCCGAAGTCGAGGTCGAGACCTTCACCTTCAACTCGGCTTCGAGGTCGCGGATGATCTGCTCGGCATTGGCTGCGCCGCGCGACAGGTTGATCGGCACGCCGCCGAGCACGACGATGTCGCAGCCGGCCGCCGCCATCTCGCGCGCCGCCCGCATGCTGATGTCGTAGGACTGATCGACCTCGTCCTTTGAGCGCACCACGATGGCGAGCGAGGTCACCACCAGTGTCACGCCGTCCGGCACGATCTTGTAGAACTCGTACGGAAACACCTCGGTGGTGAGCGGCGGCGATGTATAGCCGATGCGGGCGCGGCTGCCGTAGATGTCGGCGCGGGAAGCTTCGGGCATTGATGGTCCGTCTTGTTGTGGGGCCGGAAAGCTATCGGCCGCTGACATCGTTGTCCATCATGCCAACCCCATCTGCCGCAGCATGGCGCGGCCGGCGATACCGTACGGGTTCGCCAGGGTCTCCAAAAATTCGAAATGATTGTAGGCCTCGCCGACGATCAGCTCCGCAGGCTTGCCGGCCGCTTGTACGGCGGCGAAGAAGTCGCGGGTCTGGCGCGCAAACTCCGGCGTCTCCTGCGTGCCGTAGGCGAGAATGAGCGGCGTGTGCAGGCCGTCGAGATGACGCTGGGCGCTGAGTTGCTCCACCATGGCGTCGGTAAAGCGCACGTACGACGAACGCTTCGACAGCCGCACCGGCTCCAGATCGTACATGCCGCTCAACAAGAGCGCGCCCTTGCAGAAATTGTCCGGCAGGTTTTCCTCGCGCCAGCCGCGCGTGAGCACGCATCCGGCCAGATGTGAGCCGGACGAATGCGCCGAGATGAAGAGGCGCTTGCGGTCGCCACCAAAGCTTTCGGCGTTGCGCCAAGTCCAGGCGATGGCGCGACGCACGTGCTCGTACATCGGAAACAGATCGCCGCCGGATTGCTCGACGTTGATGAAGTCGACGATGACCGCGTGCGCGCCGGCGCACACCAGCGGCTCGGCCTGCAGATGATAATCGGGTCCTTTGTTGCGCCGCCAGGCGCCGCCGTGAATGAACACGTTGACCGGCGCAGGCGCCGCGGCGGCGCGAAAAATATCGAGGCGTTCGTGTTCGCTCGGGCCGTAGGCGACGCGCTGCGGCTCGCCGAGGATGGCGCGGGTGCGCGCGCTGGCGGCGATGCGGCGCGTGACGATCAGCGGCCGGTTCGGCGCGTACACATCCTGATCGTAGGCGTCGTCGAGCGCCTTCTGGTCGAGGTCGCGCCAGACTGGCGGGCCGCCTGTGGCTGCGGGGTGTTGCATGACATTCTTATCGGACCCTCTGTGACCCTTGTCCATCGAGTGAGCGGGTGCGGCCGCCGTCAGTTTTCCGCATGACCCTTCAGCCACGACAGGATTTGCGGCCAGCCCTGATGGCGCGTGCGCGCGCCTTCGCTGGCGAAGCCAGAATGAGTGAGCCGCACCGTGGTGACGCCGTCGTGCTCGTCGAGCTCGAAGCGCACCAGCGTCTCCGTCGCCTCCTCGTCCCAGCTCGGCAGCCAGGTGAAGGCGAGCACGCGCGGGCGTTCGACGACTCGATAAACGCCGCTGATCGTAAACGGCTTGCCGCCCATGCCGATGCCGCTCATCAGCCAACGCCCGCCGGGCCGCAGATCGGACTCCATGTGTTTGGTCTCGAAGCGCCCCTTGGCGCCCCACCACTTCGTGCGCTGTTCCGGATCGGTCAGCGCCGCAAAGACCCGTTCCGCGGAAGCCTTGATGGTGATCTCCTCGACGATTGCGTCGATCGTGCCCGTCGAACTCATCGGTCGTCCTCCACATAACGCTTAAGCCCCCGCAAACTCTCGCGCCAAAGCGCCTGATAGTCGCGCAGCCATGCGTCCACGACGCGCAGCGGCTCTGGATTCAAACGGCAAATGCGCGCCGTGCCGCGGCGGTCACTGACCACGAGACCGACGGTGCGCAACAGCCGCAGATGCCTGGAGATCGCCGGCCGGCTCGAGCGGAAATTCTTGGCGATGTCGTTGACCGTATAGGCGCGGCCGCGGAGAAGCCCGAGGATTTGCCGCCGCGTCGGATCGGCAATCGCCCTGAACACCGCCTCATGGCGCTTTCGGCTAAATGTAACCATGCGGTTACAAAATAGACCGCATGCCGAGCACCGTCAAGCCGGCTACGTCAGCCCAAATTCAGTGCCTTAAGGAGTTGTCGCTCTTGTCATCGACGACGACGCTTCGTCCTCACCTCTCCCCCGCGGGAGAAGTTTCTAGAATTTCATCAAATCCTTCGCCAGTATGATCGGCCCCGAATAGTACTTCTTCGCTCCGTCGACATAGCGCTGATAATCGTCGTTCGGATTCGGCGTGGGGCCGAGATGCGTCATCACCACGGCCTTGACGCCGGCCTTGGCCGCCATCTTGCCGATATCCTCCGGCGTGACGTGCTCTTCGTGCATGTGGCGAAGGAAGCCCTCCTGCTCCGCCGGCGTTTTTGCCTGCCAGGCGCCGGTCTTCTTGAACAGCGCCACCACGTCGTCGGGCGACGTGCATTCTGTCACGTAAAGATCGGCGCCTCTGGCCAGTTCGACGACCGCGTCGGATGGCCCGGTATCGCCGGTGAAGAACACCACCTTGTCGGGGGTATCGAAGCGATAGGAATACGAGTGGTACTTGCCATAGGCCGGATCGCCCGGCTGAAAATGAAAGTGCGTGTTCTCCACCGCGGTCACTTTCACATTGGCGTCCTGATAGATCACGCCGGGCGACACATCATGCCCATGGAAGACGTCTGCCATCGGCCGTTTCTTACCTTCGCTCCAGCGGATATCGGCATTCGGCGTGAGGTAATCAATCGCACCCCTGACCAGCGCTTCGACGCCGCCGCCATAGATATCGATCGGCTCGGCGCGCTGATATTCCCATTCCGAGTTGAGCAGCGTGGCAAGCCCGTTGTCGTGATCGCTGTGCGGGTGGGTAATAAAGATTTTGCCGACCTTGCGGAAATCGTTACCCGTCTGGACGATACGGCGCGTCACGCCGTCGCCGGCATCAATCAGATAAAGCGTGCCGTTGACGATCAAGAGATTGGACGACTGCGCGCGATCCTTGGTCGGCAGCGGCCCGCCGCGCGTGCCGAGCGTGATCAGGGTCGTTCCGCTCGCGGCGTTAGGCGTTTGCGCCACAGCGCGTGCCGGCAACGCCGCCGAGAGGGCGACGGCGAGCAATACAACAGCTTTATTCATGGGTCCCCCGCTTTCGTTTTCCTGCGGTACGGTTTCTCAGCCCAGATTCAACGCCTTGAAGAAATCGTTGCCCTTGTCGTCGACCACAATAAAGGCCGGGAAGTCGACCACTTCGATGCGCCAGATCGCTTCCATACCGAGCTCGGGATACTCGACGGTCTCGACCTTCTTGATGCAATGCTCGGCCAAATTGGCGGCGGCGCCGCCGATCGAGGCCAGATAGAAGCCGCCGTATTTCTGGCAGGCCTCGCGCACCGCCGGCGAACGGTTGCCCTTGGCCAGCATCACCATGGAGCCGCCGGCGGCCTGGAAATCGGCGACGAACGAATCCATGCGGCCGGCGGTGGTCGGCCCGAACGCGCCGGAGGCGTAGCCTTCCGGCGTCTTGGCCGGGCCGGCGTAGTAGACCGGATGATTCTTGAAATAATCCGGCAAGCCTTCGCCGCGCTCGAGCCGCTCGCGCAATTTGGCATGGGCGAGATCGCGCGCCACGATCATCGGGCCGGTGAGCGACAGCCGCGTCTTGATCGGATGCTTTCCGAGCTGCGCCAAAATTTCCTTCATCGGCCGGTTGAGATCGATGCGGACCACGTCGCCGCCCAGCTTCGCCGCGTCCACCTCCGGCAGATACTTGGCCGGATTGTGCTCCAGCTCTTCGAGGAATACGCCGTCGCGTGTGATCTTGCCCAGCGCCTGGCGGTCGGCCGAGCACGACACGCCGAGCCCGATCGGCAGCGAGGCGCCGTGGCGCGGCAGCCGGATCACGCGGACGTCGTGGCAGAAATATTTGCCGCCGAACTGCGCGCCTACGCCGAGCGACTGCGTCATTTTTTGAATCTCCGCCTCCATCTCGCGATCGCGGAAGGCGTGGCCGTCCTCGGAGCCGCAGTCCGGCAGCGCGTCGTAATATTTGCACGAGGCGAGCTTGACGGTCTTCATGGTCAGCTCGGCCGAAGTGCCGCCGATGACGATGGCGAGATGATAAGGCGGGCACGCCGCGGTGCCGAGCGTGAGCACCTTCTCCTTGAGAAACGCCAGCAGGCGGTCGCGGGTGAGGATCGACGGCGTCGCCTGGAACAGAAACGCCTTGTTGGCCGAGCCGCCGCCCTTGGCGATGAACAAAAACTTGTAGGCGTCTTCGGCGTCGCCGGCGCCCTGCGCATAGATCTCGACCTGCGCCGGCATGTTGGAGCGCGTGTTCTTCTCCTCGAACATGGAGAGCGGCGCCAGTTGCGAGTAACGCAGATTGCGTTTCAGATACGCATCGCGCGCGCCCTCAGCGAGCGCCGCCTCGTCGTCGCCGCCGGTCCATACCAGCCGGCCCTTCTTGCCCATGATGATCGCGGTGCCGGTGTCCTGGCACATCGGCAGCACGCCGCCAGCGGCGATGTTGGCGTTCTTGAGAAAATCGTAGGCGACGAATTTGTCGTTGTCCGACGCCTCCGCGTCCTCGACGATGGCCTTGAGGCTGGCGAGATGCGCGGGGCGAAGCAGATGATTGATATCGCTGAACGCCGCCTCGGCCAGCACCCGCAACGCCTCGCGCGGCACGACGACGACGTCCTCGCCCAGCACACGCTCGGTGCGCAGCCCCTCGGCCGCGATCTTGCGGTACGGCGTTATGTCCTTGCCGAGCGGGAAGAGGGGGGTGTGCTTGTAGGGGGGACTCGGGTGGGCGGTGAGGGGGGCGTTCATGGGCAGGTCTCGAGCTGACGCGTTCGTGCACGCTCAATATCAGCATGGATTGCCGGATCAAGTCCGGCAATGACGCGGCAGTGTGGGCATCGGCGAATACTCTACCGTTTCGTCACGCTGTTATGTCCGCCAGCACAGCAGGCCGCGCTGCGGCCGTGATCGCGTGCTTGGCCTGGTCGGTCGGTTCGGCGAAAAACCTTCTTTCTTGCAGCGTCGGACCCTCTGCGGGTCGTAAATTGCAGCACATCCAGCAGCTGCAGAGTTTCGGCTGTTCTTTGAATTTCGCCATTGCTCTTGGATCGCGCCAGCACGGGCACGTCAGATCGTCGTAATGCTGATTACGATCTTCCTTCAGCCGCCGCCGCATATGGCGCACGGCTTGGTGACGACGATAGGCTCGATTGCGCATGTGACCATCTCCTGTGCGGGCGCTACCCGCGCGGATGTGATCACTGGCTGCTTTGGCATGCCGTTGATTTAGGTTTGGCCACCATTCGCGTCAAGCAACGTGAGTAGCCCTCACAGCACCTTGCAGTCGCGCGAGACCTGGGCGATACCGCCCTCGGTTTTCACGCGCATCGAATAGGTCTGCTTGGCGGCGCGGCCGCTGCCGGCGGCGCCCAGCGTCATGATGGTGTGGCCGAGCGCGGAGCCGCGCGATCCGGTGACGTTGGCGAAGATTTCGCAGCGCAGCCGCCTGTCACAGCCGTTGGCGAGGCCGATGACGTAGAGCACGGTGTGGCCGCGGGTCACGTAGTCGCCGGTTTGCTGCAGGCAGGCCTGCAGATCGTCGTGGCTCGGTGCGGCGGGCAAGTGTTTCGGCGCCGGGGCGGAAGCGGCGGGCGGAGGATTTCCCGCCGCCGGGGCGTTCGCCGCCTCCTCCGCCGCAGCGGTGGCGGCCGCGAGACACAACGCGCTGGCAAGCAGCAGTTTCAACGTCCGCGCAGCGCGCATGGAATTGTCTCCGATCAAGAGCGGCCGGCCATTGGTCGCGCGATCGGATCGGCTGGTTCATGGACGCCGGCGCACATAAAGGACGTCAGGCGGGCAAGCAACCCGTGCCAAACGCAGTCACCAACACCACCTCTTTCCGCAGACGTCCTTATATTTCGGCCGCGACACCACAGCGAAATCGACAAAAAGGCAGAACATATAGACGGCAGCGAGTACCGCCGTGGTGGGGAGGACGCCCAGGACATCGTGCTGCCAAATCAAAAGCAGGGTGACCGCCGACTGCGCACCGTCAATAATGATCCAGCGCCTGGCAAGATAGCGGTCCGCGCACCGGAACTGCGCGATCACGCCCCACAGAAATCCGGCGGCGACGAAATACAAGCAGCGCCGCATCAGGTCTTCGAGACTCGGAGCAAAGGTCAGATAGATCGCCAGCCCGCCGAAGGCGACTAAAACGCCGATGTCGAAGTACAGCCATCCGAGCCTCTTTTCCGTGATGACCTTGTCTTCCCGCAGCGCCATTTTTCTCGGATAGACATCGCGCCCGGCCTGGAACACCCCACCGTTTGGGTCCGTGGCCACGCTGCCCTCGAGGCACAGCGTCGTCTTGGGCAGGTAGCGCGCGTTGAGATGAGCCGCACTGCCCACGATGTAGCGCAACAGCAATGTCGTCACCGTGACGGCTACAAAGATCTTGCTGCAAAACGAAAAGCCGGCAAAGTTGTGGAGGATCTTCGGATCGTCCGGCCCGAATACGAAATCCTTGACGTAAAACGAGAAAACCACGCCGGTGAAGACCGCAAACAGCGAAAGGGACTTTTCAACAATCGGCTTGAAATCAGGCTCTGCGTCCCGATCGTAAAACCAGCCCGGTATATCCGCCATGGTTCGCCCCTCCCTCGGTGAGGGAATTGTAGCACAGCTATGCGCAACCAAAAGCTTCCCGGGGATCGTGTCCCTCTTCATCGCCACCGCGCGGCGCGTTTCTCTGCAAACGACGCGAGCCCTTCGGCAGCCTCGGCCGATTGCCGCTTGTCCGCGTGCAGCGCGATGAGCCGCGTCAAAGCCGGCTCGCCGAGATGGCTCCACGCCGACTCCAGCGTCAGCGCCTTGGTCTGCCTGATCGCCTGCGGCCCGTTCTGCAGCACCGCCTCGACGATGCGCGCGCCGGCGGCCTGCAGCGCGGCGGCCGGCACGATCTCGTGGACGAGGCCGATGCGCCGCGCCTCGGCGACGGAGAAGCGCTCGCCGGTCAGCGCGTAGCGGCGCACCTGCCGCAAGCCGATGGCGTCGTTGAGCTGCGGAACGATGATCGCCGCGGTGAGGCCCCAGCGCACTTCGGCGATCGAGAACACGGCGTCCTCGGCGGCGATCACCACGTCACACGCCGCGACAAGCCCGGTGCCGCCGCCGAAGCAGGCGCCCTGCACCAGTGCGACGGTCGGCACCGGCGCGGCGTTGAGCCGCCAGATCGCCTGCGCGGTGGCGCGCGAGGCGGCGATGTTGTCGTCGCGCGAGGCGGTGCGCACCGCGTCGATCCATTGCAGGTCGGCGCCAGCCTGGAAATGCCGGCCGCGACCGCTGATGACGACGGCGCGCAAGCCGCGGCTTTGTTCCAGCGTGTCGAGCGCCGCCAGCAGCGCCTGGATCAGCGCGCCGTCATAGGCGTTGTTGCGCTCCGGCCGGTTGAGGACGACGTGCGCCACGCCGCGCGGGTCGATGTCGAGCAGGACAGGCCCGCCGGTTTGGGGTTCGGTCATGACAGCCTCCAGACGCGGGAAGAAGGTCGCGTGTGCCGGTGTTAGTCGCGTAACAGCATACGGAGGATTTGGGCCATGAAGAACCATCTCGCCGTCGCGCTATTGCTTTGCGCTTTTGCGATCGTCGACCTCGGCGCGCCCGCCGACGCGCAGAACGTGCTGACGACACACCGGCTGTCGGCGGCGCTCGCCTCCGAAGCGGTGACCGCGGCGGTCGCGGCCTGCGCCAAGCAGGGCTACAAGGTCACCGCCGCCATCGTCGATGCCGACGGCGTCGAGCAGGCGCTGCTGCGCGGCGACGGCGCCACCATCACGGCGCTCGATGCATCGCGCGACAAGGCCTACACGGCGTTGATGCTGGGCGCGCCGCGCAACGAGAATTCGAGCGGCGCCGTGGCCAGCCGGATCGGCGCCAACGCCACGGCCGGCGGCCTCGCCAAGCTGCCGCACATTCTGCTGTTGCAAGGCGGGCTGGTGATCCGCGCCGGCGACGAAGCCATCGCGGCGATCGGCGTCGGCGGCGCGCCTGGCGGCAATCTCGACGAAGCTTGCGCCAAGGCCGGAGTCGATGCGATCGGCGAGCGGCTGAGGTAATTAAGGTCAGTGACCTTTTCTTCACGCAGTCGCGTTGCGCCGTCGATCGCAATGGACAGCAAAAAGTTTCGAAAGGATTGTTTTGTCAAGGGCGCGAAGCGCCGCCTTCGGCGGTCGGAGACCCTTGACAAAACAATCCTTTCGAAACACACGCCAGCCATTGCGATCGACGGCTTTCTCTGATCGATACGAACACAAACTGCGCAACGCGATCAATCTCTGATGTCGCTGCGCTCATCCGAGCTACAGCTTCAACAACTTCTCCGCATTGCCGTGCGCAATGCGCTCCTTGTCGGCGGCCGACACCGGGATCTGTTCCAGGAACGCACGCGCCGCCGGCATCGACTGATAGGGATGATCGGCCGAGAACATGATGCGGTCGACGCCGCCGAGCTCGAGCAGCAGATCGAGAAACGCGGGCGGGAAATTGAAGCCCGAGAACGTGTAATGCACGTTGTCGCGCAGATAGTCCCGGTACTGCCGCTTCAGCCCGGTCACCGCCGGCGGCATGATGTCGAAGCGCTGGAACATGAACGGCAGACCCTCGCCCATGTGACCGATGACGACCTGCAGCTTGGGGAAACGATCGAACACGCCGCCGGAGATGAGGCGGATGACGTGTACGGCCGTCTCGATGTGCCAGCCCCAGGCGCCGCCGGCGAGCATCTCGCTCAGCAGCGGCGCAAAGCCGCCGTAATAAGTGTCGAGCACGGGCTGCGGCGGCGGCGTCGGATGCAGATAGACCGGCACGTTGAGCGCTTCCGCGCATTCGAGCAGCGGCCAGTAGAACTTGTCGTCGAGATAACGCCCCCTATTGTGGCCGTTGACCGCCGCGCCCTTGAAGCCGGCGCGCACGCGCCGCTCGAGCTCGGCGGCAGCCTCCGCCGGCGCCGGCGTCGCCACCGCGGCAAACGCCGCGAAGCGCGCCGGGTGTTGCTTCACCGCATCGGCAATGTAATCGTTGGCCTCGCGCGCCAGCGGTACTGCTGCGGCGGCATCCAATTGCTCGACGCCCGGCGCGGTGAGCGACAGCACCTGCATGTCGATGCCGGCGGCATCCATCTCGGCCAGGCGTTTAGCGCCGACGTCGCACAGCCGCGCGATCAGGTTGGCGTAGCGGCCGCCGACCTTCTCGGCGCGGTTTTTCAGCTCGCGGCCCGGTCCGTCGAAAAAGCCCGGCGTGGCAAAGTGTTCTTCCAGCGTGATGGTGCGCATGTGTTGTCCTTGAGGCCCTTGATAATCGTGCGGCGGCAACCAATTCCGTCGCGCGGCATTTTACGCTAGCAGTGGGGCCGCATGGGAAGGTGGAGATTGCCGATGCGCCGACATTGCATAGCCCCCGCTCTCTTGGCGAGCTGCCTGTTTCTGGCGCTCGGCCCACAGCTTGCGTACGCGCAGGGTGAGTTGCCCGAGCCGGCGCGGCCGTTCCAGCCGCCGCCCCCGGCACCACCCCCGCCGATCAAGCCTTACAAACCGGTCGCAGTGGCGCCGCCGGCGGCGTTTGCCGACGCGGGCTTTCAGAGTTTCCGTAAGAACCTCGTCGACGCGGTCGGCCGCAAGGATCGCGCCGCGCTGGCCAAGCTGATCGTCGGCAAAGACTTCTTCTGGGTCCGCGACACCGATTTGGCCGACGACAGCAAGCCCGGCATCGACAACCTCGCCAAGGCGGTCGACCTCGACAACCCGAACGGCGACGGCTGGGCCGTTCTGGCCGATGCCACCGCGAATGCGAGCGCGGCCGAGCTGCCACAGCACCCCGGCATCTTCTGCTCGCCCGGGCCGCCGCGGTTCGAGCCGCAGGCATTCGGCACGCTGCTGCAGGACACCGAGACCGATCCGACCGATTGGGGCTACCCCGCCCGCGACGGCATCGAGGCGCGCGCCGCGGCGCAGCCGGACGCCGCCGTGACGGAAAAGCTCGGCATGAATTTCGTGCGCGTGCTGCCGGACAGCCCGCCGGCCGCGTCCGGCGCACCGTCGTTCATGCACGTGGCGCTGCCGTCGGGCAAGACCGCGTTCGTGGCGAGCCAAGCCATCGTGACGCTCGACCACGATCTGATCTGCTACACCAAACAAAGCGGCAACTGGAAAATCACCGGCTATGTCGGCGGCATGGGGCCGTAGCCGCACATTCGCATTTCTCTTTGCCGTTCATTCCCGCGAAAGCGGGAATCCAGTGGCGATTGCGCTCTTGAACTAAAGACTGGGTCCCCGCTTTCGCGGGGACGAGCCGAGCGGATAGAGCAGCGGCGCCTACTCCGTGCCCGCAATCCCCGCTTGCTGCACGATCTTGCCCCAGCGCGCGATCTCGCTTTTGACGTAAGCCTGCATGTCGGCGACCGACGGCGTCGGCAGCGACACCAGGCTGAGCTGATCGATGCGCGCCTTCACGTCCGGCTCGTTCATCACCGCGATCAGCTGCTTGTGCAGCTTGTCGACGATCGGCGCGGGCGTCTGCGCCGGCGCCACGATCATGAACCAACCGGCGACCGCGAAGCCGGGCACGCCAGCTTCGGCGACAGTCGGCACGTCCGGATAGGATGCCACGCGCTCGGCGGTGGAGACGCCGAGCACCCGCACCTTGCCGGCCGAGATCATGCCGGCCGCCGGCGGGATATCGCAGAACATCAGCTGAATGTGGCCGCCGACCGTGTCGGTGAGCGCCGGCAGGCTGCCCTTGTACGGCACGTGGGTCATCTGCGTGCCGGTCATGCTCTTGAACAGCTCCATGTAGAGATGATGCGGCGCGCCGACGCCGCCGGAGCCGTATGACAGCTTGCCCGGATTGGCCTTGGCGTAGGCGATCAGCTCCTTGACCGAATGCACCGGCAGGGCAGGATTGACGAGAAGCAGGAACGGCGCCGAGGCGACCATCGCCAGCGGCATGAAATCTTTTGCCGGATCGTACGGCAGCTTCTTGTGGACGGTGACGTTGATGGCGAGCGGCGTCGGCGTCGCCATCAGCAGCGTATAGCCGTCGGGTGGCGCCTGCGCGACCGCGGTGGCGCCGATCACCGTGCCGGCGCCCGGCTTCATCTCGACCACCACCGCCTGGCCGAGCCGCTCGCCGAGTTTTTGACCGATGATGCGCGCCAAGATCTCGGTGCTGCCGCCCGGCGTATAGGGCACCACCAATGTCACCGGCCGCGTCGGATAATCGTCGGCGCGCACCGAGGGTGTCGCGGCCAATGCGAACAGCGCGGTGAGCGCAGCGGCAAGCACAAAGCCATGGCGCATGGCATCCTCCCTTTTGCATCGCGGACCGGTTGGTCCGGTCCGTGTTTGTTATTGACCCCACGCAACGCGCCGCGGTGCGTGCGCGACGCAATTGGTGTTCATTACCGCGCCACCGTGGCGGCGGCGGTGACCGACTGCGCGGTCTGACCGAACAGGATGGCGCGCTCCTCGGCGGTGCGGATGCCGCCCTGGCCGGGATTGATCTTCGGCGCCCATTCGTACGCCTTGACCACGGCCGGCCGCGCTTTGATCGCCTCGAACCAGCGCTGCAGGTTGGGGAAATCGGAGAGCTTCTGGCCCTGCCGCTCCCACGGCACGATCCACGGATAGCAGGCCATGTCGGCGATCGAATAGTCGCCGGCCAGATAGTCGCGGTCGGCAAGCCGTTTGTTCATGACGCCGTAGAGCCGGTTCACCTCGTTGCGATAGCGGTCGATGGCGTACGGAATCTTGTCCACCGCATAGTTGGCGAAATGATTGTTTTGTCCGGCCATCGGGCCCAGTCCGCCCATCTGCCAGAACAGCCACTGCATCACCTCGCTGCGGCTACGGATGTCCTTGCCGATGAATTTTCCGGTCTTGTCGGCGAGATAAACCAGGATGGCGCCGGATTCGAATACCGAGATCGGCTTGCCGCTGTCGGCCGGCGCGTGATCGACGATGGCCGGGATGCGGTTGTTCGGCGACACGTTGAGGAAATCGGCTTTGAACTGTTCGCCCTTGCCGATGTTGATCGGGATGACGTTGTACTTGAGCCCGGCCTCTTCGAGGAAAATCGTGACTTTGTGGCCGTTCGGCGTGGTCCAGTAATGCACGTCAATCATGACAAGCCCTTGTGATGGTTGCATCCGCGGCGGCGAATAAGGCGCCAGTCTAGCCCATTGCCTAGCGAATATTTAACCCCTGCGCGCGCATTTTTGCCCCCCATGTCCGACACAATGTCGAGCACGACGTCCGGCCCCCCTGCCCTGGCGGCGCCCGCCGTTTCGGCGCGAGCAAATTTTTTTGTCGCTGCCGTCATGTTCGGTCTGTTTGTGCTCGCGGCGTTGCTGAGCGCAGAACGCAAGGACATCACGCGCGGCTTCGACGAAGTCGCCCACGTCTCCTATGTGGCGCAGATCCAGCACACCGGCGACGCCTGGCCGGCGTTCGACAGCCTGCGCATGCTCGATCCGAAAACCTTCGCCTTCACCGACCTGGTCAACTACCTCGATCACCCGCCAATCTACTATGCGCTGCTCGCGGTCTTGGGACCCGATGTCGAAGGCCATCCGCAGGCGGTGTTGACGCTGCGGCTGATCGACATTGCGATCGTAGGATTGGGCTTTGCCGCCTTGCTGGGCCTTGGTTTGGCGGCGGGCCTTTCGCGTTACGAATTCTATGCGTACGCGATCCCCGTCGCCTGCATTCCGGTCCTGGTGCCGCTCGCCGGCGCGGTGAACAACGACGATCTCGCTTTTCTCGGCGGCGCCATTGCGATCCTC
>DASRET010000113.1:0-7332 GCA_035651875.1 Xanthobacteraceae bacterium | reverse complement strand
TACCGGGATCTTGCAGCAGCTTGCGCCACCGCAAACCCCTTTTACTAGCGAGCTCCTCGCGCCCCGGTCGTTGTGCCGGAGAGGCAGGGTCCGAAGCCGCCCGGGCGCAGTGTGCGAAACCGCGCGCAGGCGCCGCAAGCTCGCTCCACCTTCAGGATCGCATCCGGAATGTGCCCTTCGATGAGCGAGCGTGCGGCTCTGTAATCATAGTCGCAAAAACGTTGTCAATGTGTCGCGTGATAAGCATTGATTCTACGTACCTTTTTCAGCCTATGCGCCGACTGTGCAATCGAGATGTCGCGTGTCACTCCGGCCTTGATTCGCAACGTCACGGGCTACTCCGCTGATTGTGCTCATCAATTCGGCGACGTACACGAGACGCGAGTCGTAGGGCGGATTGCGCCAAGCGCGATCCCGAATGCCGCAAGCTCCAGGCGCCGATATGGAACAGCAACTCTGGCACATCGCATGGAGCACGTTCGGCGAATTCCTGCCGCACGACCGACGCGGCCGGTGGACGGCGCTTGCCGAATTCTACCTGCCGCTGGTCACCGCCGGATCCGTGGTGAGCTCGCACCCGCTGCCGTCGCGATATCTGGAGCAGTCCGGCAACGCGATCGCGCTCGCCAATGCGGACGCGACGCAGCTTCGCGAATGGCTCACGGAGTTGACGAGCGGCGGCGACGGCGGCGACCGCGTTGCCGGCGCTCACCCGCTATCGGCCGCTGCGTTCGGGCCGACGCACGCGCAAATGCTTTTCCGTTGCGAGCGCGACACCCTGCATCAGGTGGTCGGACGCATCAAGAGCAGGCTCGCCGCATTGCTGCTGTTCGAACCACGCTGGTCGAACCGAGGCCGCCAGATCTGGGCAAAGGGATTTTGGGCCGCGGAATTGCGCGACGACGACGTCGGCCGCAAGGCGAAGGCGTTCGTCGAAAGCTGAGACATCGGCGGCGCGCCCGGATCATCTGACGGCCGCGCCGCGTGAGTGGCCGGCAAGAGCGCGCCCTCGCCTTGCTCAGCGGCCGGGCGATTACCGCGTCCGGCCAGCGGCTTCGGCGACGATCTTATAGGCGGCGGCGAGCGCCGCATTTTTGGCCGACACGTCGGGAGCGACGCTCGAAATGGTTTTCATCATCTCGGCGTGCTCGGCCGGCGGCAGCGCGATCAGTTCGCCGCCCTTGGACGCAAAACCCGCCTCCGATTCCTTGACCTCCTCGACGGCGAACGGATTGATGGCGAGCGCCTGTGCGGCGGCATCGCGCTCCAGGATCTCCTGCAAATCCTTGGGCAGGGATTCGAACCATTTCTTGTTGACCACGGCGATCAGGAAGATCGCCGGCTGGCCGGTGCGGGTGACGAACTTCGCCGCGTCGACCATGTGGAAATTGGCGACCGGGCCGATTCCGGTGACGGCGCCGTCGATGGTGCCTTGCTGAATGCCCGGCAACACGTCGCCGAGCGTCATCGCCACCGGCGTGATGCCGAGCCGCCCGAAGGCTTCGCTCTGAAACTGCGAGGCGAAAATCCGGATTTTCTTGCCCTTGAAATCGGCGAGATGGCGCAGCGCCATGCGCGTCACAAGCACGGACTGCTCGGCCATGAACAGCGCCACGCCATGCAGGCCCTTGGTAGCGCCCAGACCGAGCATCAATTTGAGCACTTCCGGATCCGCGGCGAGACGCTGGCCGTGCGCCTGCGAATCGAGCAGGCCCGGCGCCGCCAAAACCTCGAAACGCGGATCGAGGCCGACCATGAATTCGGGCGGCACCACGTCCATCTGGATGGCGCCGAACTGGGTGCCCTCGATCGTTCGCGGGATCGAACCGAGCTGGCTTGCCGGATAGAGCTGGACCTTGATGCGGCCGCCGGAATCCTTTTCCAGCGCCGCCGCCAGGTTCGCTGCCCATTTGTCGGGGATGTCGTGCAGGGTCGGCGTGGAAATCTTCATCACATAAGTTTGCTGTTGGATTTGTTGTTGTTGCGCGCGCGCCGCGCCATTCGGCAACGCCGACGACGCCAGGATCGCGCTCGCGGCAGCCGCCGCCAACAGCGGCAAACTTTGCAAAAGCGGCATGTCGTTCCTCCCTGGTGGCCTTTTGCCAAGCGTAGCACGTAGGGCGGATCAGCCGAAGGCGTAATCGACCACGACACGATCTGAGTTGCGGACGCACCCTTTCGTTTGTTTTCCCGGTGACGTGTTATAAGGACGTACAAGAAACCAGCGGGGGATGGGGGCGATGCGCCAGTTGTTCATCATTTCAGCAAGCATTCTGGCTCTGGCAGCGGCTAGCGCTTCACCGGCATGGGCGTCTTGGGCGTGTGGGGCGCGTTCGTCCGGCGGCGCCATCGGTCGCGCCTGGCTCGAACCCACCGAGGCAGAGGCGCGTGACGGCGCGTTGCAGTCTTGCAGGGAAATCGGCGGCCATCGGTGTCGCATTATCAGCTGCGCCGAGAACGTGCAGACGCGCGAGCAAGCCCATGCGCGCTGGCCCGGCGGGGCGGGCACTACGTCGAAGTGCCTGGAAGGCAAGTGCCGCTGAGTACGCCGCGTGTCTTTTGCGGCCGATCGTATCGCAAATCCGGCTACTGCCTGTCGCGTTGGGACGGATCACCCGAGCCGACCTCGCGCCGATCGCTCCGGTCCGGCTGCTCGTAGGCCAATTCGGTGAACGGCTGATAGGCGGCGCCGTCGCATTGCTGCGGCGTGGCGTCGACGTACTCGTTGGGCTTGCCTTCCAGATAGACCACGGCCTTGGTGCGGCGGTCGTTACGGCCGGTGAGCGCGACGCAGACCACGTAGTGCGGGTTTTGGCCGCCGGCCACCGGCTTGAGCGCCGGCGGCGCGATCATCGCGCCGCGGAAGTCGGCGCGGTCGTGCAGGTTCATGACGAGCAAGGTCGCGACCTGCTGGCGGTAGGTCGCCGGATAGGGATCGGGATTGACCACGACCGCGGGCGCGGGCTTCGACCCGAAGCTGCCGAGCCCGCTCAGCCCGCCGCTGCAGGCGGCGAGCACGCTCGCCGCCAGCAGCAACGCCGTGACTGTCGCAGGTCCTCTCATGTCCGGCCGGGACCGCACGCGTGCCTCACGCGGCGGACAGTTTCATCATCGCCAGAATGGCGCGACCGTTCGGGCCGTACGGATGGCCGACCGACTCCATCATCTCGAAGTGATTGTAGTTCTTCCCCTCGATCAGCTCGACCGGCTTGCCGGCCGCCTTGAGCGCGGCGGCGAAATCGCGGTTCTGGCGCTGGAACTCCGGCGTCTCGTTGGTGCCGTAGGTCGCGACGATCGGCGCGCGAATGAGGTCGAGATGCCGTTGCGAGCTCATCGCCTGCTCCATCTCGTCGGTGAAGTGGATGTAGTTGCCGCGCTGGGAGAGCCGCACCGGCTTCATATCGTACATGCCGCTCATGCAGGCGCCGCCTTTGAGGATGGTCGGCGGCAGGCCGAACTCCTTCTGCCAGTCGGTGACCAGCGCCACGCCGCACAGATGGCCGCCGGAAGAATGGCCGCCGATATAGAGCCGTTCCGGATCGCCGTCGAAGCTCGCCGCGTTCTTGTAGGTCCAGGCGATGGCGCGGCGCACCTGCTCGGCCATGGTGCGCAGATCGCCGTTGGCGGCGCGGATCTGGATGAAGTCCGGGACCACGAAATGCGCGCCGGCATTGACGAACATTTCGGCCGGATAGGCATAGTTCTTGGCTTCGCCGGCGAGCCAGGCGCCGCCGTGGATGAAAAGGAAAATCGGCGCCTTCGCGTGCTTGGTCTTCCAGATATCGAGCTTCTCGACCTCGCTTGGACCGTAAGCCTCGCGGCGCGGCAGACCGAGGCGCTGGCGTGCCAGCTCGCTGTCGCTGGCGACGCGCGCGAGGATCTGGCGCGCGAGCGGCGCATAGAACGATTGGTCGTAGGCGGCATCGAGCTCGACCTGGTCCATGTTCATCCAGACGTTCGCGCCGTGCGGATGCTCGGGCGGGCCGATGTGGCACTCCTCGGCCAGTGCCGGCGCGGCAATGACCGACGCCGCCGCTCCAAGCGCCGCGCGGCGTGACATGCGTCCATCGAATCTCATTGGATCCTCCCCTCACCACGTTTGCCAGTAGGCCGAGCATAGCATGGCGCGCGGCGGCGGCGCGAGACTCACTCGTCCGGCGAGGCGCCGCACCAGCCGGGCAGGTAATTGGCGTCCGGGCTTTTGGCCAATTGCATGGCCTTTTCCATGGCGTGAGCGAAATCGTGGTCTACCAGCTTGCGCTTGATGCGCCGGCGCAGGAAATCGGCCCAGAGAAATTCGCTGAACGGCGTCGTGTCCTTGGCGAACCCGCCGGCGCGGCGCAGTTCGCCGGCCAGCGAGCGGAACGGATCGTCGACCAGCCTGGTGATCGATTTGGGAATGTCCTCGTAGTGCCGCCGCCGTCCGTCGGCATCGAACGGATGCATCCAGTTGCGATTGTCCATCACGATCCAGAACGCATCGGCGTCGAGCTTGCTCAAATTGGCGAGCACGGTGACGGCGATGTTCTTGACGCCTTCATCGTGCAGCGCACGCGCCAGATGATGATGATCGACCACGTAATGGTACTTCTTGGGGCCGAGGATCACCGGGATCATGTGCTTGCCGAGAAATTTGCCGGTGTCCTTGCCGTGGATCTCGCGCCAGCGTTTGCGCTTGGCCTTGACCTCGATCATGCCGACGGTGATCTGCGTCGGCCGCAATTCGTCGATGGCGACCGTGGTCAATAAAGGATCGCGGACGTGAGTCATGGTGCGCCCCTTCGCTGCGATGAAATCACAAACAACAAGCCGCCCGGCGCGCGCGGCGCCGGGCGGCTCTGCGACATGCGGCGTTCACCGCCGGCTCAGTGAGCCAGCGGGTTCGGCCTGATCTGGATGTGCACGGCCATCGGCAGACTGCCCTTGCCGCCCTCCTTGAGCCACGGCGTGCGGTCGCCTTCCGACGACCACAGGCCCCTGCCCTTCCAGCCGGCTTTCGGATCGTCGATGCGCGCGTCCAGACCCTTGGCGTAGAAGCCCATCGGGTACGGCACGCGCAGCACGATCATCTTGCCGCCGACCAACGCGTCGAAGCCGTCGTTCTCGTTGCCGGTCGAGATCGGCACGTCCTTGCCGAGACCGACCGCGTCGTGCTGGTCGACCCAGGTGTAGTAGCTCGCTTCGGCGCTGTTATCGCCGAGGCCGGCAAAGCCCGGGCCCGGATATTTGTAGAACGTCCAGCCTTCCGGACACTGGTCGCCGGTCGCCTTCGGGCCGTTGAGCGGGCCTTTGCACTTGCTGCGGTCGAACGCGCCCATATGGCCGCTGGCGAGCGACACCCAGACCACGCCCTTTGAGTCGATATCGCCGCCGCGCGGGCCGAAACCCGGCTTCGGGATATTATAGACCTCGGACAGCTTGGTCTTCGGATCGAAGCGGATGATGCCGCTCTTGCCGGCGAACACGTCCCAGGTGAACCAGACCGAGCCGTCGGCCGGGTTCGGCATCACCGCGTAGGTGCCGGAGCCGGCGACCCGCATGTCCTTGTTCGGATCGGCCGGCTTGCCGGGCTCGGTGTACTCGTCGAGCTTGCCGTTGCCGTTGGTGTCGAGCACGAACGGCGCCCAGCCTTGCGCCTTCTCGGCGTTGCCGGTTTCGTCGAACACTTTTGTGTCGAGCCAGCCGACTACGGGCCCGCCGCCCGAGGTCCACAGCGTGTTGTTCTTGTCGAAGCCGAATTGCAGGTGATGCGTGCCGAAGCACGTATCGATGAAGGTGAACTTGTTGCTCTTCGGATCGAACAGTGCGAGCTGGCGCTCGTTGCTGTCGATCGGGAACGCCTTGGCGTACGAGTTCTCCGATCCCTTGCGGCAGAACGCCGGCGTGCCGGGCTTATGGTTGGTGCCGGTCATCCAGACCCGGCCTTTAGAGTCGAACATGTCGTTGTGATTGTCGAACTTGGTGTCCCAGACTTTTTCGGTGCCCCAATAGGCCGACGCCGCCATCGGCTTTTCGATCGCCGCATGGCCGGGGCCGAGCGCTTCCGGCACGTCGGCGCCTTCCGGCGGCGCGATGTAGCTGACCTTGTGGCTCTTCGGATCGAGCACCGGCAGCTGGTCGGTGGCGTATTCGGGCGAGCCGTAGAGCTTGCCGTAGGCATTGACCGTCGGGTTGCGCTTGTCCGACGAGATCAGGTCGTGCAGGTACTGCTTCTCGGTGCCCCAATCCCAGGTCGTGACCACGACGTTGCGCTCGATGCCCTGTGGCCGCGGCGGTTTGACCGGCGGCAGCTCGCCGCCGGCGACGCGGTCGGTCCATTCGCCGAAATATTTCAGCGGCACGCTGCCGAGCTGGCCGGCGATCGGATTGATCATCAGCGGCGCAGCCTGGCCTGACTGGATGCGGCGCGCCCAGGCTTCTTCGCCGGTCTTGAACGAGCCGAACGCCGCCGGAATGGTGCGCGTGCCTAGCGCCCCGAGCTGATGGCAGCCGACGCAGGCCTTGTTCTTGATCGTGGTCAGCCAATCTTCCTGCGTCACCTTCTCGGGAATGTCGCTCTTGCCGCCGAACTGATCGGCGGCGGGAATTTTCAGCATGGAGAACCAGTAGATCGCCGGATAGTACTGGGCGGCGGCAGCATCGTTCGGCGCCGCCACGGCGGTCAGGTGGAGCTGCTTGCCGGGCGTGGCGTCGACCTTGGGCGAATCGACCAGGCCGTAACCGCGCACCCAGACCTGGTATTTGCCGTTGGGCAGATCGGGCACCACGTAGCGGCCCTGGTCGTCGGTGACGACCATCTTGGCGTAGCGGGTCGGCAGGTCGTGGGTCTCGGCGATCACCCAGACGCCGGCCTCCGGCCCGTTCGGGCCGGTGACGACGCCGCCGATGTCGTGCCGGGAGATCGAAACGTTTTGCACTTTATCCTTTGCCGGCGCGGCGGCGGCCGCGGACAAAACAGCGGCCAATGCGATCGCCGCCACGCTCGAATAGAGAATGCGCTTCATGAAAGCCTCCCGGATGTGCCGCGCCGTTCGGACCCGGCGCGCGCGGTTACCGCCCGATCAAATTTTGCCCCAGCGCCCGGCGGGCGGCAAGGGACTTCAAGTCGCCGCGCCGTTGACCGCGGTCGAGAGCTTGTCGAACAGGCCGGCGATGTCCTTGCGGATGGTCGAGAGCTTGGTGAACTGGTCGGCGAGCCCGGCGGCGCGCTCTTCCAGCTCGCGCTTGGTCTCGGCGAAGAGCTTGACGCGGGTTTCGAGATCGCCTTCCGCGCCGCCTTCGATGCGGCGGATTTTCACCATGAGGCGATCCCGGATGTCCTGCAGCTCCTCG
>DASRET010000112.1:0-40083 GCA_035651875.1 Xanthobacteraceae bacterium | reverse complement strand
CATCACCGAGACGATGGCCGTGACCATGGCGACACCGGCGGACGGACCGTCCTTCGGGGTCGCGCCTTCCGGCACGTGGACGTGGATGTCGCGCTTGTCGAACAACGGCGGCTCGATGCCGAAGGCGACCGCGCGCATGCGGACGTAAGACGCCGCAGCCGAGATCGACTCCTTCATCACGTCGCGCAGGTTGCCGGTGACGGTCATCTTGCCCTTGCCGGGCATCATGGCCGCCTCGATGGTCAGCAGCTCGCCGCCGACGTCGGTCCACGCCAGACCGGTGACGACGCCGACCTGATCCTCGTCCTCGACCTCGCCGTAGCGGAATTTCGGCACGCCGAGATAATCGGCCAGATTCTTGTCGGTGACCGCAATCGACTCGGTCTTGTTGATCGTGAGCTCCTTCACCGCCTTGCGGATCAGGGTCGACAGCTCGCGTTCGAGATTGCGCACGCCCGCCTCGCGCGTATAGCGGCGGATGATCAAAAGCAATCCCTCGTCGTCGATCGACCATTCCTTGGGGTCGAGGCCGTGCTTGACGATGGCGTGCGGGATCAAGTGCTTGCGCGCGATCTCGACCTTCTCGTCTTCGGTGTAGCCGGCGATGCGGATGATCTCCATGCGGTCCATCAGGGGCGGCGGAATATTGAGCGTGTTCGCCGTGGTGATGAACATCACGTTGGACAGATCGTAATCGACCTCCAGGTAGTGATCGTTGAAGGCGTGGTTCTGCTCGGGATCCAAGACCTCGAGCAGCGCGGAGGATGGATCGCCGCGGAAATCGGCGCCCATCTTGTCGACCTCGTCGAGCAGGAACAGCGGGTTCGAGCTCTTGGCCTTGCGCATCGACTGGATGACCTTGCCGGGCATCGAGCCGATATAGGTGCGCCGGTGGCCGCGGATCTCCGCCTCGTCGCGCACGCCGCCGAGCGACACGCGCACGAACTCGCGTCCGGTCGCTCGCGCGATCGACTTGCCGAGCGAGGTCTTGCCGACGCCGGGCGGGCCGACCAGGCACAGGATCGGTCCGGTCAGCTTATTGGCGCGTTGCTGCACCGCCAGATACTCGACGATGCGCTCCTTGACCTTCTCGAGGCCGTAATGGTCGTTGTCGAGAATCTGCTGTGCCAGCGGCAGGTCCTTCTTGATCTTCGATTTCTTGTTCCACGGGATCGACAACAGCCAATCCAGATAGTTGCGCACCACCGTGGCTTCCGCCGACATCGGCGACATCTGCCGCAGCTTTTTCAGCTCGTGCTGCGCCTTTTCGCGCGCTTCCTTCGAGAGCTTGGTGGTCTTGATCTTCTCTTCGAGCTCGGCAACCTCGTCCTTGCCGTCCTCGTCGCCCAGCTCCTTCTGGATCGCCTTCATCTGTTCGTTGAGGTAATACTCGCGCTGGGTCTTCTCCATCTGGCGCTTGACGCGCGTGCGGATGCGCTTCTCGACCTGCAGCACGGAGATTTCGCTCTCCATCAGGCCGAGCACCTTCTCCAGGCGCTCGGTGACGCTCGGCGTCTCCAGAATCGTCTGCTTGTCGGGAATCTTGACGGCGAGATGCGAAGCCACCGCGTCGGCGAGCTTAGCGTAGTCCTCGATCTGCTGGACCACGCCGATCACCTCCGGCGAGACCTTTTTGTTGAGCTTCACATAGCCTTCGAATTCGTTGACCACCGAGCGCGCCAGCGCTTCGGCCTCGACCTGATCGCCTGAGGAATCGGCGAGCACGACCGCTTCCGCTTCGAAATACTCCTCGCGGCCTGTGTACTCCTTCACCTTGGCGCGCGCGGCGCCCTCGACCAGCACCTTCACGGTGCCGTCCGGCAGTTTGAGGAGTTGCAGCACGCTCGCCAACGTACCGACCGTGTAGATCGCGTCCGGCGCCGGATCGTCATCGGAGGCGTTCTTCTGCGTCGCCAATAGAATGAACGTGTCCGAGCGCATGACCTCTTCGAGCGCCTTGATCGACTTCTCGCGGCCGACAAAGAGCGGCACGATCATGTGCGGAAAAACGACGATGTCGCGCAGCGGCAGCACCGGGTAGGCGCGGCTTTCGCCGGCGGTCAGGGTCGGCTTCGGTTTGGCGGCGCTTGTCATGGCCCCAATTCCCTTATTGTTGTGCACATTCGCCGTGACCCGCAGGATGCGCTGTCGAGGCGAACTGCCGGTGAGCCGGGAGGAGCCGTAAGAGGGCGCGCACGAGGCTCGGCCCGGCAATCTTACGCGAGTTTTGGTACGCTCTACTCATCGCAACGCTATACGTGGCGTTGCGCAAGGGCCCTGTCAAGAAAGCCCGGATTTTGCGGCAAATTCCAGCCCGGTCGGTGCGATTCGGGCACCGAATCGGCCCGCCCAGGCGGGGCCGATTCCATGTCAGGCGCTCGCGCCGCCGGCGTCGCTCGCCCGATCCGAGCGATCGGCGTAGATGTAAAGCGGCCGCTTCGAGCCGTCGACCACTTCGCGGAAGATCTCCACCCGCACCACGCCTTCGAGGCTCGGCAGGTCGAACATGGTGTCGAGCAGGATGCTTTCCATGATCGAGCGCAAGCCGCGCGCGCCGGTCTTGCGGTCGATCGCCTTGCGGGCGATCGCCGACAACGCCTCGTCGGTGAGCTTGAGATCGACTGTCTCCATCTCGAACATGCGCTGATATTGCTTGACCAGCGCGTTCTTCGGCTCGGTGAGGATGCGCTTGAGCGAAGCCTCGTCGAGGTCCTCGAGCGTCGCCACGACCGGCAGACGGCCGACGAATTCGGGGATGAGCCCGTATTTGAGCAAATCCTCCGGCTCGACCTCGCGGAAGATTTCGCCTTGCTTGCGATCCTCAGGCGCCATCACCTTGGCGCCGAAGCCGATCGAGGTGGAGCGGCCGCGCGCCGAGATGATCTTTTCCAGCCCGGCAAACGCGCCGCCGCAGACGAACAGGATGTTCGTGGTGTCGACCTGGAGGAACTCCTGCTGCGGATGCTTACGGCCGCCCTGCGGCGGCACGCTCGCGATCGTGCCCTCCATGATCTTGAGCAGCGCCTGCTGCACGCCTTCGCCGGACACGTCGCGGGTGATCGACGGATTGTCGGACTTGCGCGAAATCTTGTCGATCTCGTCGATGTAGACGATGCCGCGTTGCGCGCGCTCGACATTATAGTCCGCGGACTGCAGCAGCTTCAGGATAATGTTCTCGACGTCCTCGCCGACATAGCCCGCTTCGGTGAGCGTGGTGGCATCCGCCATGGTGAACGGCACGTCGAGGATACGCGCCAGCGTCTGCGCCAACAGCGTCTTGCCGGAGCCGGTGGGCCCGATCAGCAGGATGTTGGATTTCGCCAGCTCGACGTCGTTGTGCTTGCTCTGATGATTGAGCCGTTTGTAGTGGTTGTGGACTGCGACCGAGAGCACCTTCTTGGCGTAGTCCTGACCGATGACGTAATCGTCCAAAACCTTGCGGATTTCGCGCGGCGTCGGAATGCCGTCGCGCGACTTCACCAGCGAGGACTTGTTCTCCTCGCGGATGATGTCCATGCACAGCTCGACGCATTCGTCGCAGATGAACACGGTCGGACCGGCGATGAGCTTACGCACCTCATGCTGGCTCTTGCCGCAGAACGAGCAGTAAAGCGTATTCTTGGAGTCGCCGCCGCCAACCTTGCTCATTCCAGTCTCCGTACCGATCCTAAGTCGCGATCCTCGACGTCGCGATGCTCGATCTCGCCCGTCGAGGTCTTGACCGCCAGCGCTGCGCCCTACCTTACGAAGCGGCGCGCTAACATTCCGTAGCTCTGATCAACGCGCCTCCGGCACAGTGCCTATACGCTCCTATCCCGCACAAGCTGCCATGCTAACTGCCCGCGACTCAAGAATCCATTAACGATAACGCAAGTTCGCGCCTCTGTGTTTTCCGCATCACACCGCGATAAAACGCTTGACGCAAGGTCTGGAGCTGCCCTGCCCTGCGTCGAATCGGTCTTTTTCGTGGCACCGCAGCCCCATGCCGGCCGCTTCGTGGGTTCGGTCACCCCTTGAGGGTCGCGACCTCGGCCGACTTGAGGGAGGGCTCCTCCGGGCGCTTCTCGATGACCTTGTCGATCAAGCCGAAATCCTTGGCCATTTCGGAGGTGAGGAACATGTCGCGCTCCAGCGCGTCCTCGATCTTCTTCAACGGCTGGCCGGTATGCTTGACATAGATCTCGTTGAGCCGCCGCTTCAGGTTCAGAATTTCTTGGGCATGTAGCATGATGTCGGTGGCCTGCCCCTGGAAGCCGCCTGAAGGCTGGTGGACCATGATGCGGGCGTTCGGCAGCGCAAAGCGCAAATCCTTGGCGCCTGCGGCAAGGAGCAGCGACCCCATCGAGGCCGCCTGTCCGGTGCACAGCGTCGATACCGCCGGCCGGATGAACTGCATGGTGTCGTAGATCGCCAGGCCCGAGGTCACGATGCCGCCCGGCGAGTTGATGTACATCGACACTTCTTTCTTCGGGTTCTCCGCCTCGAGGAACAGAAGCTGGGCGACGACGAGCGACGCCATGCCGTCCTCGATCGGCCCGGTGATGAAGATGATCCGCTCCTTCAACAGGCGCGAATAGATGTCGTAGGCCCGTTCGCCGCGGTTGGTCTGCTCGACCACCATGGGGACGAGGTAGTTCATGTAGGTGTCTTTTGGATCGCGCATGGATCACCTGTGCGGGATGTTTACCGGCTCGGCTAAGGAATCTGCCCGCTCAATGTGGCCGAGTCGGGCCGGGTCTGTCGAAGCCGCCCTGCTGTTCGAGAACCGCAACACATTCGACTACGCAGCTATCGCAGATATGTGCGGAATTTCCAGCGACAAGACGCGCGACATTGTCGGCGTGGCGGCCGGACAGCGGCCAAGTTCGCGACCAAGTCCGGGCCTTGGCGAGCGCAGTCGGCACGCCGCGCCATCCTGCCAATGCGTTCACGCCTCGGTTTCCTTGAACAGCTCTTCGCGCGACACCGGCTTGTCGGTCACGTCCGCCAGCTCAAGCACAAAGTCGACGACCTTGTCCTCGAATAGCGGCGCCCGCAAAGCGGCCAGCGCGCCCGGATTGTTGCGATAATAGTCCCAGACCTGCTGCTCGCGGCCGGGCATCTGGCGCACCTGCTCCATCACGGCCGCGCGCAACTGGTCTTCGCTCACCGTTATATTGTTCTTCTCGCCGATCTCGGCAATGACCAGACCGAGCCGTACCCGCCGCTCGGCGATGGTGCGGTACTCCTCGCGCGCCTTCTCCTCGGTCGTACCTTCGTCGGCAAACGTGCGATTCTGCTGCTTCAGATCGTTCTCGATGGCCGACCAGACGTTATTGAATTCCTGCTCGACAAGGGTCGGCGGCGGCTCGAACTTGTGCCGTGCGTCGAGCTGATCGAGCAGCCCCCGCTTGACCTTTTGCCGCGAGGCCGAGGTGTGCTCGCGCTGCAAGCGCTCGCGCAACGCGTCGCGCAGCTTGGTGAGCGAGTCCAGGCCGAGCGACTTGGCAAAATCGTCGTTCAGGGCGACCTCGCCAGGCGCCTCGACGGTCTTCACCGTCACCGCAAAGGTACCCGTTTTGCCGGCCAGATGTGTCGCTTGGTAGTCGTCCGGGAACTTCAGATCGAAGGTCTGGCTCTCCCCGGCCTTCTTGCCGATCAGGTTATCCTCAAAGCCTGGAATGAAACGGTCGGAGCCGAGCAGCATCGGCACATCCTCGGCGGAGCCGCCCTCGAAGGGCTGGCCGTCCATGGTGCCCTGGAACGAGATCGTGACCCGGTCGCCCGTCTGCGCCGGTTCGGTCTTGGCGATGAACGGTCGGTTTTGTTCGGCGATGGCGTTGAGCGCATGGTCGACTTCGGCGTCGGTCACCTCGGCGGTCTGCCGCTCCAGCTTCATGGTCTTGAAGTCGGTCAGCTCGATCGGCGGCACGACTTCGACCTCGACCGTATAGGCGAGGTCGGCCTTGCCGTCGATGATGCCCTCGACCGCCCCCTCCTCCTGCGGCAGCACCACCTTGGGCTCGGTGGCGAGCTTGAGCCCGTTATCGCTGACGATCTTCTGGTTGGCTTCGCGGACCGCGGCCTCGATCACCTCGGCCATCGTCGATTTGCCGTAGATGCGCTTGAGATGGTTGACCGGCACCTTGCCGGGCCGGAACCCGCGCAGCTGCACGCGGCCCTTGAGATCATCGAGCCGCTCGTTGACCCGAGCCTCGAGATCGGCGGCCGATACCACGACGCGGTATTCGCGCTTGAGGCCTGCGGCGGACGTTTCAGTGACCTGCATTGCAACTACTCTATCATCGCGCGGATCAGCGCCTTGCAAACCGTTTTTGCCGTAAGCCGCCCATGGTGCGGGCGGAGGGGCTCGAACCCCCACGACTTGCGTCACGGGAACCTAAATCCCGCGCGTCTACCAATTCCGCCACGCCCGCGACACGCACGGCGGCCCGGCGGCGCGGCTTATATCATGCGCAATGAACGGGGCACTACAAAAATAGGCGTCACACCGCCGCCCCGGCAACGCGCGCTGGCGTATGCGACCGCACGACGCCGGGCGTCACGCGAGCAAGGCCGGGTAAACGCGCGGCAACGTCTCGGGCAAATCCTCGGCGATCAAGCCCGGACCGAATGCGCAGGCGGCTTCGCCGTGCAGCCAGACCGCCGCGCAGGCGGCTTCGAAGGCCGGCATATTTTGGGCCAGCAGGCCCGCCGTGATCCCGGTGAGCACGTCGCCGGCACCAGCGGTCGCCAGGTAAGCCGGGGCATTGCCCGCAATGGCAGCCCGGCCATCCGGTGCGGCAACCACCGTGTCGCCGCCCTTGAGCAGCACGACCGCGCCGGTCAAAGCGGCGGCGAGCCGGGCCCGGTCGAGTTTCGAGCCCGCTTTCGTCCGGGCGTCCAGTGCGTTGAAGGTGCGCGCAAATTCGCCTTCGTGGGGCGTCACAACAGTCGCCCTGTCACCCCGCGCTAGAAGCGCCTGCGCCAGCCGCTGCGGGTTGCCCGCGAAGCTGGTGAGTGCGTCGGCGTCCAGCACGACGGCGCGGTCGCAGGACAGCGCGGCCAGGGTCATGGCGCAGGTCGGCTCGCCTAATCCCAGCCCCGGCCCAAGCGCCACCGCATTCAGGCGCCGATCCGCCAAAAATCCCGTCAGCGCCTCTGCCCCGTCGACCGGCCGCACCATGATGGCGAGGTTCGCGGCGGCATTGACGGCCAGCGCCTCGCGCGGGCTGGCGATGGTGACGAGGCCGGCGCCAGCGCGCAGGGCCCCGCGGGCGGCGAGCCGCGCTGCACCGGTCGACCAGGACGGTCCCGACACCACCACCGCGTGGCCGCGGTCGTATTTGTGTCCGCTGAGCTGCGGCACCGGGAAGCGGTCGCGCCACAGCGCCGGGACATTTTCCCATGTGTTGGGAGCGATGCGCTGCAGAACCGCATCGGGAATACCGATATCGGCGACCCGGATGGCACCGCAATAAAGCCGGCCCGGCAAAAGGACGTGCCCAGGCTTCTTGCGAAAGAAGGTCACGGTCCGCGCGGCCTTCACGGCCACGCCCATGACCGCTCCCGAGGAGCCGTTGATGCCGCTCGGCAGATCGACCGCGACGACCGGCGCGGCCTGCTCGTTCATCGCCTCGATCAACCCCCGGGCGGCGCCCTCTGCCGGCCGGTCCAGACCGGCGCCAAATAGCGCATCGATCACGACGTCGGCACTGGCCAGCATCACGGGATCGGCGGCGACTACGGTGCCATCCGAGCGCTTGGCCGCAAGCGCGGCGTCGCCCTTGAGCCGGCTCAGTTCGCCAAGAAGCAGAAGATTCACCTCGTAGCCGCGCTCGGCGAGCAGCCGGGCGGCAACAAAGCCATCGCCGCCGTTGTTGCCCGGGCCGGCGACGACAACCACGCAGGTACCCGCCGCGTGTGCCTCCATCACCGCGGCGGCAACCGCGGCGCCCGCCTGCTCCATCAGGTCGATGCCTGCCGTTCCGCCCGCAATCGTCAGGCGGTCGGCCTCGGCCATTTCGGCATTGTTCAGAAGCTCGATCATGCGGCCACCGAAGATAACGAAAGCGGCAGGCCGCGCCTATCGGTGAGCACCCCCTCGTCTTCCGCGACAGCTATTGACGAGAGAATAGGCACTGTGCCTACTTTTGCGGCGCAAGCCATTTCCGGGCACCGCAAAATCGGCCCCAGGCGCCGTGTACTGTACTGATCCGGCTTGATTATTTTCGCAGCGGCGACCCTGGCACGAGACCTGCTAAACCGACGCGATGGTTCCGCGCCTGCCTCGGAGCCGGGAGAATGAATGCGATGAAGAAGATCGAGGCGATCATCAAGCCGTTCAAGCTCGATGAGGTGAAGGAGGCACTGCAGGAAGTCGGATTGCAAGGCATCACCGTCACCGAGGCCAAGGGGTTCGGCCGCCAGAAAGGCCATACCGAGCTTTATCGCGGCGCCGAGTATGTGGTCGATTTTCTCCCCAAGGTGAAGATCGAGGTTGTGCTCGGCGACGACATGGTCGAAAAAGCCGTCGATGCGATCCGCCGCGCTGCGCAGACCGGCCGGATCGGCGACGGCAAGATCTTCGTTTCGAATATCGAGGAGGCGATCCGCATCAGGACCGGGGAATCCGGAATTGACGCCATCTGAATCGCCGATCTGAACTTGCCGGACCGCACCACGCGGCGTCGCGGCGACACACGTTTGGCTTTCCACCAGCACCACGAAAGGTACGCCTGCCATGACTACGCCGAAGAACGTCATGAAGTTGATCAAAGACAATGACGTCAAATACGTCGACTTCCGCTTCACCGATCCGCGCGGCAAATGGCAACACGTGACCTGCGACGTAACGGTCGTCGATGAGGACACCTTCGCCGAAGGCATCATGTTCGACGGCTCCTCGATCGCCGGCTGGAAGGCGATCCACGAGTCGGACATGCAGCTGATGCCGGATCCGGAAAGCGCCTGCATCGATCCGTTCTTCGCCGAGACCACGCTGGTGCTGATCTGCGATACGCTCGAGCCGCTCACGGGCGAGCCGTACAACCGCGACCCGCGTTCGATCGCCAAGAAGGCCGCCGGCCTGGTCAAGGCCATGGGCATCGGCGATACCGTGTTCTTCGGACCCGAAGCCGAGTTCTTCATCTTCGACGACGTGAAGTATTCGGCGACGCCCTACAGCGTCGGCTACAAGGTCGACTCCATCGAATTCCCGACCAATTCCGACACCGAATACGAAGGCGGCAATCTCGGCCACCATATCGGCTTCAAGAAGGGCTACTTCCCGGTGCCGCCGCTCGACACCGCCCAGGATATGCGCTCGGAAATGCTCGCCGCCATGGCGCGCATGGGCGTCAAGGTCGAGAAGCATCACCACGAAGTCGGCTCGGCGCAGCACGAGCTCGGCATGAAATTCTCGCCCATGGTGCGCATGGCCGACCAGATGCAGATCTACAAGTATTGCATCCATCAGGTCGCGCAGGTCTACGGCAAGACGGCAACCTTCATGCCGAAGCCGATCTACGGCGATAACGGCTCGGGCATGCATTGCCATCAGTCGATCTGGAAAGGCGACAAGCCGCTGTTCGCCGGCAACAAATACGCCGACCTGTCGGATACCTGCCTGCAATACATCGCCGGCATCCTCAAGCACGCCCGCGCCATCAACGCCTTCACCAACCCGACCACGAACTCGTACAAACGGCTGGTGCCGGGCTTCGAAGCGCCGGTGCTGCTCGCCTATTCGGTGCGCAATCGTTCGGCCAGCTGCCGTATTCCGCTGGCCTCGTCGCCGAAGGCCAAGCGCGTCGAGGTGCGTTATCCCGATCCGCTGTGCAATCCGTATCTGGGCTTTGCCGCCATGCTGCTCGCCGGCCTCGACGGCATCAAGAACAAGCTCAATCCGGGCGAGCCGATGGACAAGGATCTCTACGATCTGCCGCCGCGCGAGTTGAAGAAGATCCCGACCGTGTGCGGCAGCCTGCGCGAGGCGTTGAGTAATCTCGACAAGGACCGCGAGTTCCTCAAAGCCGGCGGCGTGTTCGACGACGATTTCATCGACAGCTATATCGAGCTGAAGATGCAGGAGATCATTCGCTTCGAGCACACGCCGCATCCGGTCGAATTCGAGATGTATTACTCGGCGTAGCCGTTCGGCCTATTCTCCCTGCATTGCGTCAACGGATGCAAAAGTTACGGGGCGCCCTGCGGCGCCCCGCTTTTTATCGGCCGCAACAAAATTATTGTACGCTGCGGCGCCGCATCATAGGACCGGCCTGACCGGCGGGCGCTTCCGCAAGCTGCGGCTGCAGTGTCCGCAACGGCACCACGGATGCGGCGCGCCCGGGCGCCGCGACCGCTTCGTCGGACAGCTCGACGCGGTTTCGCCCGTTGGCCTTGGCCCGGTAGAGCGCGGTATCGGCGCGGGCGATCAGCATGTCGATCGCCGCATGGGGCGAGCCGCAGGCCACGCCAACGCTGACCGTCGCCGGGATACCGTGACCGTCCGGCCCGGTCGTTGCCGCGGCAAACGCGTTGCGAATGCGCTCGGCGGCGACCGCCGTTTCGGCCATGGTGCCGGAGAGCAGCGCGACGAACTCCTCGCCGCCGACCCGGCCGATGATGTCGCCGCCGCGCATGGTTTTGCGCACCACCGTCGCGAACAACTGCAGCATCTGGTCGCCCGCGCCGTGGCCGAACGTGTCGTTGATCTTCTTGAAATGGTCGATGTCGAACGCCAGCACGCTCACCGGCGTCATGGTCGCGCCGTGGGCACCCATCATCGCGGCAGCTGCCTCGAAGAAGCCGCGGCGGTTGAGAAGGCCGGTCAGCGCATCGGTCGCGGCAGCGGCCTTGTAGGCGCGCACCGCGCGGTCCTTCGCCAGCACCAGCACGATGAAGGCGGCGCCGACCACATAGAGCACGACCTCGATGGCGAACATCCCGACCCAGCCGCTGCCGACCTCGCCGTCGAAGCTCGCCATCGCCATCGGGAACAGGAAGATGGCGCCGTGCAACATCGGCACGAAGATCGCCGGCCAACGGCGGATCAGCGGCTTGCGCCGCTCGCGCCACAGTTCGGCAGCGATCAGGAAAGTGTACACCGCCACGATCAGCGCGCTGACCAGAACGCGCAGCGCCGACGAATTGGCAAACAGCGGCACGCTGTAGCTCGCCATCCACAGGCCGGCGCCGACGAACATGCCGCCCCACGAGATCGGCCGGCCGTGAAACAAACGCGCCGCACTCCAGATCATGCCGACCGCGATGAACAGCAAGACGTTCGGCGTAGAAGCCGGCAGCGGCGGCGTGATCTGATCGCCCAGCCGCCAGATCGCACCCGAAAAGCCACCCAGCAGATAGGCCGCGCCCCACAAGGCCAGTGCGGGGATGCGGTCCTGCACATAGGCGAACAGCAAGAACAACCCGAGCAATGACGTGACGCAGCTTGCAATGACGAACAGCGTTCCGATATCGAGCGAGCTCAACGCTTCGATGAGACGCGGCAGCATAGTCGGGCGCTCCAGCCTGTTATTCTGCCGAGGACCCTAGCACCATTGTTTGCAGGCTGCTCAGTATTCGCCGTTCAGGCTTTGCCAAATATTCGAAGCGCCGCGCGCCTTTGTGTCAAAAAACCGCGCAAATTGCATTATTGAAAATTGTAAGATGAAAGCTGCGCGTCCGGTAACGTATCCCAGCGCCGGACGCGCGTCGGCTACGACGCCGTCCGCCAGCGCCGGACCGCCGCGCCGGTAACGCCCGCTCGCTCCCGGCCGATGATCGGCACGATCGACGGGGCGCCGATCGCCTGCTGTTGCGACGTTTCGGTTTCGACGCGATTGCGGCCGTGCTCCTTGGCGCGATAGAGCGCCCGATCGACGATCGCTAGCAAATCGGTAACCGTAGCGTGCGGATCGCAGCCGAGCGTCACACCGCCGCTCACGGTGGGCAGCAACTCGTTGGCGCCGAAGCGGGCCGCGCCGGCGGCAAAGTTGCGGCGCACGCGGTCGGCGATGGCGAACGCCTCGTCCAGATCGCCGACCGGCAGGCACGAGGCGAATTCCTCGCCGCCGATGCGGGCGAACAGCACGTCGGCGCCGAGCGTGCCGGTCGCCGTCGCGGCAAAAGCCTGCAGCACCGAGTCGCCCACTGCATGGCCGAAACGGTCGTTGATCTGTTTGAAGTGATCGAGATCGAACAGCATCACCGCCAGCGGCTCGCCGTCGCCCTCCTGGCGCGACAACAGCGCCGCGGCGCCGTCGAGAAAAGCGCGCCGGTTGGCGACGCCGCTCAACGGATCGACCAGCGAATTGATCTTGTGTTTGAGCTCGGTGCGCTCCTTGGTCATGTTGAGCTGCAGGAACGCCATGACCACCGTGAACAACAGCGTGCCGAAGGCAAGAAGCGCAAACGACAGTCCGCCGAGCAGCGAATCCGCGGCGAAAAGCGGGCTCAAGAGCGTCGCCGGCACGCGCGCCAACAGCACCGCCGCATAGGCGAGCAGCACGATCACCGACGGCCAGCGCGACATCAGCGGCTCGTCGCGGCCGCGCCAAAACTCTTCGGCCGTCAAGAGCGCGAGCACCGCCAATGCGGTGGAGACAACGGCCGTGCCGAGATCGCCGCCGGCCGCAAATCCCGGGATACGGCACAGCAGCAGCCATGCGGCCGGGGCGAGCAGCAGCAGATACGGCCGAATGCCGCGGCCGTCGAACAGCCGCGCCCCACTCCAAGTCAGACCGTACCCGAGCAGCACCAGCGCGTTGGCGAGGTCGACGGTGACGAAATCGGGCGCCGCGCCGTGGGACGTCAACAAGCCGAGTCCGGTGGCGTTGACGATGTGCGCCGCGCCCCACCACATTGGTGCGCGGATGCTGCGGTTCTGCAGGCCGGCGAAAACCAGCAACGCGCCAAGCAGCGCGGTGATGAACACCGTCACCACGGAAAGCGTTTGGACGTCGAGATGCATGAGCCCGGCTGCCGGCACGTAAGGCCGCCACGCTAGCGGGCCAAACGTTCCGCAGCGGTTACTGGGTTGTTGCCGGTCGCCAACAGGATTGGCGCAAGGTCAATGCGCGCCGCACAATTTTAATCAATCGCCGCGCAGTCTTCACTTGTGGAGCGGCACCGCCTAGATTGTGGCAAATACCAAGGGAGCCGGACCATGGCAGACACCGCAGAACTCGACGTCGCCCCCGATACGATCGAGGCGACGGTCCAGTACATCATCGATGACGGCGCGAAAGTCTTTACCATTGTCGCGACCCCAGGGAGCCGCGACACGCGCTCGGGCGCCACGCCCGATCCGCGCCGCGTCGTCATCCACAACGGCCGCCCGCACGCCAAAGAGTTCGCGCTGGAGCGCGACGGCTTTCGCTTCATCCGGCACGACACCAAGATGGCCGACTTCTACGACGAGGACGAGATCAGGCGCGTCTACTATCCGGAGATGGAAGCGCTGATCAAAACCGAAAGCGGCGCGGCGCGCGTGCATGTGTTCGACCACACGCTGCGTACCGCCGACGACGAGACGCGCGAAGCGAAAAAGATCCGCGAGGTGGTCCGTCGCGTGCACAACGACTACACCGAATGGTCCGGCCCGCAGCGCGTGCGCGATCTGTTGCCGAACGAGGCAGAAGAGTTGCTCAAACGGCGCTTCGCCATCATCCAGGTGTGGCGTCCGATCCGCTATCCGGTCGAGACGTATCCGCTGGCGATCGCCGATGCGCGCTCCTTATCGCCGCAGAATCTTGTGATCTCGGAGCGGCGCGCCGCAGAGCGCGTCGGCCAGACCTATGCCATCACCTACAATCCCGCGCACAAGTGGTACTGGTTTCCGCTCATGCGGCGCGACGAAGCGCTGGTGTTCAAGACCTACGAGTCGATGAAGGATGGCCGCGCCCGCTGGACCGCGCACACCGCCTTCGAAGATCCGAACACGCCACCGAATGCGCGCCCGCGCGAAAGCATCGAAATCCGCGCTTTCGCATTTTTCTGATGAGCCTGCTCCCGTCCGCTCATTCCCGCGAAAGCGGGAATCCAGACAGGCTGTACAAGCTGGGGCCTCGCTTTCGCGGGGACGAGCAGAAAATGCCAGAGACTAGCGCTTCGAGAACTGGAAGCTGCGGCGCGCCTTGGCCTTGCCGTACTTCTTGCGCTCGACCACGCGCGGGTCGCGGGTCAGGAAGCCGCCGCGCTTGAGCACCGAGCGCAGGTCCGGCTCGTAGCGCGTCAACGCCTTTGACAGGCCGTGGCGCACGGCGCCGGCCTGGCCGGACAAGCCGCCGCCCGAGACGGTGCAGATCACGTCGTATTGGCCCTGCCGGTTTGAAGCGACAAGCGGCTGCTGGATCAGCATGCGCAAGACCGGGCGGGCGAAATAGGTCTCGACCGGCCGCTCGTTCACCACGATGGTGCCAGCGCCCATCTTGATCCAGACCCGCGCCACCGCATCCTTGCGCTTGCCGGTCGCATAGGCGCGGCCCTGCTTGTCGAGCTTCTGCACGTATTTGGGCGGCGCCGGCGCCGCGGCCGGCTTGAGCGTGGACAGATCTTCCAGCGTCTGGATGGTGTCGGCCATCAGGCGGTCCTCTTGTTCTTGCGGTTCATCGCCGCGATGTCGATCTTTTCCGGCTGCTGGGCGGCATGCGGATGGTCGGCGTGCGGATAGACCCGCAAATTCCCCAGTTGCCGGCGCCCGAGCGGCCCATGCGGCAGCATGCGCTCCACGGCCTTCTCGACGACGCGCTCCGGAAAACGGCCGGTCAGGATCGATTTGGCCGTGCGCTCCTTGATGCCGCCGATATAGCCGGTGTGCTTATAGTAGACCTTCTGCTCGACCTTGCGGCCAGTGAGCACTGCCTTGGCGGCGTTGATGACGATGACGTTGTCGCCGCAGTCGACATGGGGGGTGAAGGTTGGCTTGTGCTTGCCGCGCAGGCGGAGCGCTACGAGCGACGCAAGCCGGCCGACGATAAGGCCGTCGGCATCGATCAGCACCCACTTCTTGTCGACCTCGGCGGGCTTGGCCGAAAAGGTTTTCATTTTGCACATCCGTTTGGAAACGCACCGGCTGCATGAGCCGCCGCGCGCCAGCTTGTAACCGTGAGTGCCGGCATCGTCAATTGCGCTGCCGCATTTTCTTGCAAATTCGCCAGCAACTTAGGCTAACGGTATTATAATACCATCAGTCCGGAAGGGAATAGGTCGCGGTGGCGTGCGCCACCAGATCCGGGCCGGCGCCGTCCGACCGGATCGCGATGTCACCAACCGCCAGGCGCTTGCCGAGCTTGATCAGGCGCGCCTCGGCCAGAAGATCGCACGGCGCGGGCTTGCGCAGAAAATTGATGTTGAAGTTCGTGGTCACCGCAAGCGGCACCCAACCGATCGCCGAAAGCACCGCGACGTACATGGTGAAATCGGCCAGCGCCATGATGCTCGGTCCGGATACCGTGCCGCCGGGGCGCAGCGAACGCGGATGATAGTGCCGCCGTACGATGGCGCCGCCATGCCATAAATCCTCGATCGCATACCCGCTGTCCGGGCTGAACATTTCGGGGAATTCGGCGGTGAGCCGCGCCTCGAGCTCCTTGCGCGGCAGTTTGGGAGCGGCCATGTCAGTCCCCACGCCAGCGCCAGCCGGCGCACCGGTGCCCTGCCCTGTCATCGCCTCTCCTCCTCTGGCCTGACGGATCGGATACAATGGGCGCGAGCGAAAAGCCAAAGCGCGTCTGCAACGCCCAAGGAAAGTCCAGGCAAGATCGATGAGCCCGCAAGCCGCCAAAGCCGCAGCCCCTGTCTCCGAGCCGATCCTGCTGCGTGAGGATATCGCCGGCATCGCCGTGCTGACGCTCAACCGGTCACCTGCCCGCAACAGCCTGTCGGAAGCCATGCTGCAGGCTCTCGGCGAAGCGCTGACCGCGATTGCGCATGATCGCAATGTCCGCGCCGTGGTGCTCGCCGCCAACGGTCCGGCCTTTTCCGCCGGCCACGACCTGAAGGAGCTCAATGCGCGGCGCGCCGACCAGGACCGCGGCCGCGCCTATTTCAAGCACATTATGACCCTGTGCAGCACGGTGATGCAGCAGATCGTCATGCTGCCGCAGCCGGTGATCGCCGCCGTGCAGGCGACCGCGACCGCCGCCGGCTGTCAGCTCGTGGCAAGCTGCGATCTTGCCGTGGCCTCGCGCGCCGCCAAGTTCGCAACGCCGGGCGTCAACATCGGCCTGTTCTGCTCGACCCCGATGGTGGCGCTGTCGCGCAACGTGCCGCGTAAGCATGCGATGGAAATGCTGCTGACCGGCGAATTGATCGCCGCCGAAGACGCCGCGCGCATCGGCCTCGTCAATCACGTGGTCGAGCCGGGCAGCGAGCGCGAGGAGGCGCTCAAGCTCGCGCGCAAAATCACCGCCAAATCGGCACTGACGCTCAAGATCGGCAAAGAGGCGTTCTATCGCCAACTCGAAATGCCGCTCGCCGACGCCTACAAGTATGCGTCCGAAGTGATGGTCGAAAACATGCTGGCGCGCGACGCCGAGGAAGGCATCAGCGCCTTCATCGAAAAACGTGAGCCGAAATGGCAGGATCGCTGAGCGCGCCTGCAATCGCGATTGCAAAGTTGGCAGAGACGATGGACCACAATTCCTATTCCGACACCTACATCCGCGGCATCCTCAACACGGTGAAGACCATCGCCATGGTGGGCGCCTCGGAGAAGGACGTGCGGCCGAGCTATTTCGCCTTCAAATATCTGCTCGAGCGCGGCTACAAGATGATTCCGGTCAATCCTGGCCACGCCGGCGACACCATGCTGGGCCAGCATGTTTACGCGCGGCTATCCGACATTCCCGAGCCGATCGACATGGTCGATATTTTTCGCGCCTCGCAATACGCGCTGCCGATCGTGCAGGAGGCGCTGACGTTAAAACCGCGGCCGCAGGTGATCTGGATGCAGCTCGGCATCCGCAACGATGAAGCCGCGGCGCTCGCCGAAGCAAACGGCATGAAAGTGGTGATGAACCGCTGCCCGAAGATCGAATACGGCCGGCTGTCGTCGGAGATCGCCTGGCTCGGCGTCAACACCCGCACCATCAGCTCCAAGAAGGCGAAGATCGGCGGCATGCAGCGCATGACGCTCAACCGCTCCACCGCCCAGGGCGGCGCCACCTCGGCGGCCGATCGCGCCCAGCGCGAAGAGACCGGGCACTAAAACGCTCGTTAGCTCGCTCAAGCTTCACCGCGCCCGCGTGCCTTGACGCGCACGGCGGCTCCTATAAACCGGCAGCATTCGCTTCCCTCTCCCGTTTAGGACAGCGCCGAGGCACGTCATGACCGAACGCATTCCGGGCTTTTCGACGCTTGCGGTGCATGCCGGCGCGCAGCCCGATCCGACCACCGGCGCACGGGCGACGCCGATCTATCAGACCACGTCCTACGTGTTCGAAAGCGTCGATCACGCCGCCTCGCTGTTCGGCCTGCAGACCTTCGGCAACATCTATTCGCGCATCGGCAATCCGACCAACGCGGTGCTCGAAGAACGCGTCGCCGCGCTCGAAGGCGGCACCGCCGCGCTCGCCGTGGCATCCGGCCACGCCGCGCAGGTGCTGGTGTTTCACTGCCTGATGCAGCCCGGCGACGAATTCGTGGCGTCGAAAAAGCTCTACGGCGGCTCGATCAATCAGTTCAACCACGCGTTCAAGAATTTCGACTGGCGCGTCGTATGGGCCGACCCCGAGGACATTTCATCGTTCGAGCGCGCCATCTCGCCCAAGACAAAAGCGATCTTCACCGAATCCATCGCCAATCCAGGCGGCGTCATCACCGACATGGGCGCCGTGGCGCAGATCGCCAAGCGCGCCGGCGTGCCCTACATCGTCGACAATACGCTCGCCACGCCCTACCTGTGCCGGCCGTTCGAGCACGGCGCCGACATCGTGGTGCATTCGCTGACCAAATTTCTGGGCGGCCACGGCAACTCGATCGGCGGCGCTATCGTCGATGGCGGTACCTTCAACTGGTCGCGCGAGAAACGCTATCCGATGCTCTCGGAGCCGCGGCCCGAATACCACGGCGTGGTGATGCACGAGACGTTCGGCAATTTCGGCTTCGCCATGGCGTGCCGCATGCTGGCGCTGCGCGACATCGGCTCGGCGCTGTCGCCGTTCAACGCGTTTTTGATCCTTACCGGTATCGAGACCCTGCCGCTGCGCATGCGCAAGCATTGCGACAACACGCAGGCCGTCGCCGAATGGATGGCGAAGCAGCCGCAAATCGCGTGGGTAAGCTATCCGGGATTGCCGGGCGACCGCTATCACAATCTGGCAAAGCAATACTGCCCGAACGGCGCCGGCGCGGTGTTCACCTTCGGGCTCAAGGGCGGCTACGACGCCGGCGTCAAGCTCGTCACCAACGTGCAGCTGTTCTCGCACCTCGCCAATATCGGCGACACCCGCTCGCTGATCATCCACCCAGCCTCGACCACGCACCGCCAGCTCACCGACGCGCAGAAGACCCAAGCCGGCGCCGGCCCCGACGTGGTGCGGCTGTCGATCGGCATCGAGGACGTCGAGGACATCATCGCGGACCTGGAGCAAGCGCTGGCGGGTTGAGTGGTCGCCGGCTGCTTCGGCCGGGCGTCGCCCGCTACTCGGCCTTGGCGAATATTTCTGTGAGACGTTCGACGGCCTCGTCGATCTCCTCGCGCGTCGTGGCGCGGCCGAGGCTGAAGCGAATGGCGCCCATGCCGATCTCGGGCGTGACGCCCATGGCTTGCAGCACCGGCGACAGTTCGATGCGGCCGGCGTGACAGGCTGAGCCCGTCGAAGCCGCAACGCCGTCGAGCCGCGCCAAAATCTCGGCGCCGATGCGGCCGATGAACGAAATGTTGAGCGTGTTGGGCAGGCGATGCGTCGGATGACCGTTCAGCGCGATGCGATTGCCGAAGCTCTTCTGCAATTCCTGCCAGAAGTGGTCGCGCAATGTGCGCACGCGATCCATCGGCGCCAGGTCGCGCGCCCGCTCACACGCTGTGCCGAGAGCGACGGCGAGCAACGCGCTCTCCGTACCTGCGCGCCGGCCGGCTTCGTGCCCGGCACCATGGATCAGCGGCTCCAGGCGGACGCCGCGGCGCACGAACAGCGCGCCGACGCCTTTCGGTGCGTAGACCTTGTGGCCGGCGATGGAGAGGAGATCGACGCCGAGCTCGGTCACGTCGGTCGAGATCTTGCCGACGGATTGCGCCGCATCGGTGTGAAACAGAACGCCACGCTCACGCGCAATGCGCGCGCACTCTGCGATCGGCTCGATGGTGCCGACCTCGTTGTTGGCATGCATGATGGTGACGAGGATCGTGCGCGGCGTGATGGCGCGGCGCAGATCGGTGGGATCGACGCGGCCGGTGTCGTCGACCGGCAGATAAGTCACCTGCGCGCCCAAGCGTTCGACAAACCGGCACGGCTCGATGATTGCCGGATGCTCGATCGCGGTGGTGATGATGTGGTCGCCCTTGTCGCGCAGCGCGAAGAACACGCCCTTCAGCGCCAGATTGTTCGCCTCGCTGCCGCCGCTGGTGAAAACGATCTCGTCGTCCGCGCACTGGAGCGACGCCGCGACTTGACCGCGCGCCTTTTCGAGGGCGGCCTTGGCCTCGATGGATGCCCAATGTCCGCTCGACGGGTTGCCGTAGCGGCCATCGAGAAACGGCCGCATTGCCGCCGCGACCGCAGGATCGATCGGTGTGCTCGCGTTGTAATCGAGATAGATGCGTCGCGCGGTCACAGCACCATGGCCCTGTCAGCTTCGACGATCTCGAATGCGGCCGTTACCTCTGGGAAAGCGCGGGACTGAGGGCGATCACCTCGCGCGGCGCCGGTTCGGCAACGCGCGCAGCATGCAAGGTAGCGACCGTCAACACCACCATGGCCATCGCCTGATGCGCAAGTGACAGCGACAGCGGCGCCACTTCGAGCAGGGTCCAGATGCCGAGCGAGGCCTGCAACGTCACCGCCGTCGCCAGCGCGATGGCGCCGGGGAGCGCCCTGCTCTTCCGCGCCGTCCGCGCCGCATCGAACAGGTGCAGCAGCGCGCAGATCCAGATCGTGTAGGCCAGCATGCGGTGGTCGAACTGCACGGTCAGCGTATTTTCGAAAAAATTCCGCCACGCTGGCGAAGCCGAGAACAACCGCGCCGCTTGCGGCACCAACCCGCCGTCAATCAGCGGCCAGGTATTGTAGATGTAGCCGGCGCGCAATCCGGCCACTAAGGCGCCGAGATAGATCTGCCCCAGCACCAGAACGAGCAGCACGACGGCGCTCACGCGCAACCGCGCCGGCACCTTCTCGTCTGACCTCCGGCGCTCGGCGATCGCGGCCTTGCCTTTGCCGTTGCCGAGTTGCGCCGCGGTCCACAGCATGGCGATGTAAATGACGCACGCTAGAACCAAGTGCGTGGCAAGCCGATACTGCGAAACCTCGACGCGTTTCGCCAATCCCGACGCCACCATCCACCAGCCGACCGCGCCCTGTAGCCCGCCGAGAGCGAAGATCAGCCACAGCCGGCCGCGCAGCCCGGGTCCGATGGAGCCGCGCCACAGGAACCAGAGGAACGGCAGCAGAAACGCCACTCCGATCAGGCGGCCGAGCAGCCGGTGCGTCCACTCCCACCAATAGATCGACTTGAACGCGTCAAGGCTCATGCCGTTGTTGAGGGCGCGGTATTGCGGAATTTCCTGATAGTGCTGGAACTCGGTTTGCCATTGGGCGGCGCTGAGCGGCGGCACCACGCCCATGACCGGCTTCCATTCGGTGATCGACAGACCGGATTCGGTGAGCCGGGTCGCGCCGCCGACCAACACCATGGCGAATACCAGCGCGGCAACGGCCAACAGCCACAGCCGGATCGCGCGCCGATGCGCGTCAGCCAAAGAAACGCCGGTTGAACGTGCCGCCATCGTCTCGTTCGCTTGTCTGGGACGCGCCGACCATATAGGGCTCGTTCTCGCCTCGCAATAACGTCATTGCGAGAACCGGCGCGACCGAACAGTTCAGAACGTCGCAGCCGAACCGCCATCTGCCGCACGTTTGCGAAGAGCTTCGCCCCGCGACCCATGCCGATCCGCCTGCGAAAATTTCTAGGCACCATCGCGCTCATTGTTCTCGTCACCGTCTGGGCGCTGGTCGCCATGGCGCTGGCGCAGGCGCCCGCCATTCACGACAGCGCGCTCCTCTCGGTCGCCTATTACGTGATTGTCGGCCTCGGCTGGGTGTTGCCGGCCATGCCGATCGTGGCGTGGATGGGAAGACCAGGGATCAGGGATCGGTAATCAGGAATCAGAACGCGCGAGTTCAAGCCGCCTCGCCGCGCCTAAATCCGTTCCACATGGCGGTAGCGGAACCGGACAGCAGGACACGCACGTAGCGCAGGCGCTGGTATTCGCCGTTCAATGAGATGCGCGGCAGCGCGGTCAGCCGCTCGGCATGCTGCGGGAACAGCACGCCCGGTCGCGTGGTCACTGCGGTCTTGAAGCCGAGTTCCGCGGCCATCTTGAACTCGCGCGGCCCGGCCGAGGTGCGGTCGCCGACCGGAAACGACAAATGTTCGGGCCGCTTGGCGAGCCCCGCCTCGATCACCGAGCGACTCAAGTCCATCTCCGAGCGCACCGCTTTGTCCGGCAGCTTGGCGAGCATCGGATGGGTCACGGTGTGGGCGCCGATGGTCACCAGCGGATCGGCGGCGAGCTCCGCCAGCTCCTCCCAGCCCATGCACAGGTCCTTGCAGAACGCCGCGAGGTCGACGCCGTAGCAGCCGGCGAGGTTGCGGACCACGTCGCGCAACTCGGTCTCGGTCGGCCGGCCGCGCAGCCACCAATAGAGCTCGTCGTAGAGCGCTCGCTTTTCGCCGACCGTGCCGCAATCGAAGGTCTGGTTGCGTCCCTCGATATTCAGCCCGATGCGCTGGCTGCGGGCGATCACCGCCTCGAGCGCGAGCCACCACAGCTCGCCCAGCCGGTCGGGAAAGCTCGTGGCCACATAGACGGCGAACGGCACGCCTTCCGCCTTGAGCATCGGATAGGCGACCTGCAACGTGTCACGATAGCCATCGTCGAAGGTGAGGCAGACGAAGCGCCGGGTAAAATCGCGCTCGACCAGCCGCCGGTGCATCTCGTCGAGACTGACGATGTCGAGCTTGGCGCGGCGCAGGTCGGCGATGACCCGGCCGAAAAAGCGCGGTGTGATTTCGAGCAGGCGGTTGGGCTGAAAGCGGCCAGGCCGCGGCGGCCGCACATGATGCAAGGTCAAAATGGCGCCGACGCCGCCGAGCAGCGGCTTGAGCACGCGATGCGCGCCGCTGAAATAGAGCGATTCCAGCCCGCCACGGATGATTGCCGGTTTGAGTGCCCCCACGATGGACGCCCTTTATTGTGCCCGCCGATTATTGGGAGGCGAGGTTGACAATTGTTTGCCCTCGCCCCGGCTATTTTGCCCCTAGCGTGACCGCCTCTCCGGCCCTTAAGGGATCTAAGCCGCCTCGGCGCTCACCATGCGGGCGCCGCTTGCCAGCTCGATCACGTCGGCGAACTCGGCAGCCACCAGCCGCTCGCGTGCGGCTTCGGCCGCCTCATGGCCCATATCGTCGGCGAGCAGAACCGCACGGGGCGCGATCTCCGCGATCGCCTCGAGGTCGGCGCCCTCGGCAAGCCCGGCATCGAGGACGACGTAATCGTAGCTGCGCGCCAAGGCCTCGATGCTGGGCGCAAGCCGCGGCGACGACAATAGCGCGATGCGCTGGGTCGGCTCGCCGCCGCACGAAATGACATGAACCGACGATAACCTGTCCTTGCCGATAATGTCGCGAAACGACGCCGAACCGTCGGCGAGTTCGGCAAGGCCGGGAGCGGCCGGATCGCCGGACACGGCCTTGAGCGCCGCATCGGTCGGATCGAGCCCGGCCAGCACGACACGCGCGTTTTTACCGAGCGCCCGCGCCAGCTTGACGGCGGCCTCGCCGGTGTCCAGCGCAGCATTGGCCGCGAGCACGGCGATGCGGCCGTTGCCCTCCCCGCGCAAGCGTTGCGCTACGTCGGCGACGCCGTCGCGCGGCGCGCCGGTGACGAAGCGGAGGCGGTCTTCGCTCGGCGCTTCGGCAGCGTCTGGCTGTGAGGCCGCAGCGGCCGGAACGACGCGCGGCGCCGGCATGACCGCGGCTGCCGTGCCCGGCGCGCTCAAGAGTTCCTTGGTCAGCACGAAACCGCAGGCCAGCATCAGCGTCGCTACCGTGGCGATCAGCACGCTCGGCAGCTTTTTCGGATAGGCCGGCACGTTCGACACCGTGGCGCGCGAGATCACCCGCGCGTCGGCCGGCGATGAATTGAGCGTTTCGCGGGCGGTCGCTTCGCTGTATTTGGCCAGGTAAGATTCCAACAAATCGCGCTGCGACTTGGCGTCGCGCTGCAGCGCGCGCAATTGCACGTCGCGCTCGTTGGTGTTCGCCGCCTGGTTCTTGACCTGATCGAAATTCGTCATCAGCGAGTCGACGCGCGCCGCGGCGATCTTGGCGTCGTTCTCGAACGAACGGGCGACTCGCTCGGCCTCGGCCCGCAGCTGGCCGTCGAGATCGGCGATCTGCGCCTTTAATTCCTTGATGCGCGGATGGCCGTCCATCAGCGACGACGACTGCTCGGCAAGCTGGGCGCGCAACGTCACGCGCTGCTCGGACAGGCGGCGCATCAGTTCGGAATTGATGATGTCGGACGCCTCGATCGGCTGCTTGGAGTGCAGCATCTCGTGGATGATCTTGGCCTTGGCTTCGGCATCGACTTTTTGGGCGCGCGCGGCGGCGAGCTGGGCGCTGTAATCGCCGAGCTGCTGCGCCGACAGCGTGGTGTTGTTGGGGCCTTCGAGCAGATTTGTATCGGCGCGGAACGCCGCGACCTTGGCTTCCGCGTCCGCGACCTTTTTCTGCATGTTGGCGATCTCGCCGGACAGCCATTGCACGGCGGCGCGCGCCTGATCCTGCTTGGCGGCGCGCTGGCGCACCAGATAGGCCTCGGCGATGGCGTTGGCGACGGCGGCGGCGAGCTTCGGATCCTCGGACAGAAACTGGATGACGATGACGCGCGACTTTTCCACCGGATAAACGGTGAGCCGGTCGTAATAGGCCTCGAGAACCCGCTCCTGCGGAGTCATCCGCAGCGGGTCTTTGATCAGGCCTAGCCTGCCAAGCACGGCCTTGAACGACGACACGCCTTTGAGCGCCGGATCGAATTCCGGCCGCTCGCCTAGCCTCAGTTTCGCGATCACGTCTTGCGCCAGGTCGCGCGACAGCACGAGCTGCGCCTGACTCGTCACCGCGACTTCGTCGACCGCATTCCTGTCGATCACGTCCTTGTCGGCATCCGGGCGCAGAAAGACATTGTCACGGCCCTCGACCAGGACGCGCGCCTCGGACTGATATTTGGGCGGGATCACCTGCACCACGGCAAGGGTCGCCAGCGCGATAAACAGCGTCGGCCGCAGGATCTTCCATTTGCTGCGCCACAGCGCCGCACCGAGCGCCGGGAGATCGAACTCTGCGTCGATGAAAGGGCTCGAAGCCCGCGACGACGACGCCACGCTCATTTGCTCACTCCCAAGCACCGACAGAAACAGCCACCCTGATTACAATCCATTAAGGTTGCCAGCCGGTTAAGAGGGGCCCTATTGCGCTGCTTCAACAGCATTGTTTTGACACCCGCGACCGAATTGCCGGTGCCAAGGTGAGGATTTCTTAACCGCACTCGGTCTCAATCCGGTTTAACGTTTTGCTCGCAATTTACGGATCGCCGTCATGTCCGATCTTCCGGCCGAGGTTTTGGATCAGCGGCCGGTAGCAGCGCCGGGTTTGGTGCCGGAGCAGCACACAGACACGCTTCAGCGCCCGGCGGCCATGCCGACGCGCGCCGACGTTTGTTCTGAAAGCCTGAAAATCCTTCACGTTTTTCGCGCGCCGGTCGGCGGCTTGTTTCGTCATGTGCTCGACGTCGCCCACGGCCAGGCCGCGCGCGGCCACCGCGTCGGCCTGATCGTCGACAGCCTGACCGGCGGCGCGCGCGCCGAAGCGGCGCTGGCCGGGCTCGCGCCGCTCCTCGCCTTGGGCATCGAGCGGACCGCCATTCCCCGCCAGCTCAGCCCACGCGACTTTGCCGCGATCCGCCGGGTGGCGCGGCGCATCGCGGCGGTCGCGCCCGACGTGCTGCATGGTCACGGCGCCAAGGGAGCGGCTTTGGTGCGTCTGGCGCCGCGCCGCAGTGGCACGATCCGTGTCTGCACGCCGCACGGGGGCACCCTGGTTTACCGGCCCGGCACGCTCGCCGGCGGCTTCTACCGCGCGCTCGAGCGCCTTCTCAGCCGGCGCACCGATCTCTTTCTCTTCGAAAGCAATTTCGCCGCCGCCGAATTTACCCGCACCGTCGGCCGTCCGGGCGGGCTGGTGCGGATCGCCTGCAATGGCGTTGGCGACGCCGAGTTCATGCCGATCGCGACTCGGCCCGACGCTGCCGACATCGTCTGCCTCGGCGAATTGCGCACGATCAAGGGTTACGACGTGTTGTTCGAGGCGCTGGCGCTGCTCAAACGCTCCGGCCGCGCGGTCCGCGCCATCCTCGCCGGCGATGGGCCGGATGCAGGCGAGCTCAAGGCCTTAGCCGAGCGTCTTGGCCTGACGAATCAAATTCACTTCGCCGGCCACCTGCCGGCGCGCGAGGCGTTCGCCATGGGCCGCATCATGGTGATGCCGTCGCGGGCGGAATCGCTGCCCTACGTGATCCTCGAAGCCGCCGCCGCGGGCATGCCGATGATCGCCACGCGCGTCGGCGGCGTGCCGGACGTTTTCGGCCCACAGAATTCCCGGCTGGTACCGCCCGGCAATGCCGCTGCGCTTGCCGCGGCGATCGGCGTCGCGTTGGCCCATCCGGCGGAACTCAAACGCGCCGCCGCCATCATCCAGGGGCGGGTCCGTAGCCATTTCACTGTCGACGCCATGGTGGACGGCGGCCTTGCCGCCTATCGCGACGCGCTGGCAAAGCCACAAGCCCGGCAATTCGCCTAACTAATTTTTGAACTTTATTCACTATCTTGCCGCGTGGGCGTGGGCTTGGCGTGTTGGCCTGCGGTCCCGCAGTTGCGTCAAAGAGTTGCGTAAAAGATGTCGAGTCCCGAGCGCAGCATGCTGTTCGAATCGGCGGTCGCCCGGAACGGTGCGCCGCCGCGCGCAGCAGTTGCCCCTCGCCTGTCCGCCCCGGCGCTCAAAGCCGCGGCACAGCCGTTCCGCCTCGCCTATTCGCCAATCGTGGTTGCCGGCACCGTGCGGCTGATCGAGGTCGCATTGGTCGCGCTGGTCGGCTTTGCGATCTACTGCGCTTATGTGGTCCCGATCGAAGGCTTTGCCTGGCGCTATGTCGGGGCCATCGCCGGCATTGCGCTGCTTGCGTTATTCGCCTTCCAGGCCGCCGACATCTATCAGGTCCAGGCCTTCCGCGGTCACGAGAAGCAATACATGCGGCTCGCTTCGGCGTGGTCGGTGGTATTTCTCATCGCCATCGGCGTCTCGTTCTTCGCCAAGACCGGCGATCAGTTCTCGCGCGTCTGGCTTGGCAGCTTCTATGTGTTCGGCCTGTTGACGCTGATCGGCTTCCGCCGCGCGCTGTTTCTTCTGGTGCGCCGCTGGACCCGCGACGGCCGGCTCGACCGCCGCACCGTGGTGGTCGGCGCCGACAAGAACGGCGAGTCGCTCATCGGCTCGCTCGGCGCACAGCGCGATTCCGACGTCCGCGTCATCGGCGTGTTCGACGATCGCGGCGAGGCGCGCAGCCCGGCAAGCTGCGAAGGCGTGCAAAAACTCGGCACCGTCGACGATCTGGTCGAATTCGCCCGCCGCACCCGCGTCGACCTCGTGATCTTCTCGCTGCCGATCTCGGCCGAGGCGCGCATCCTGCAGATGCTCAAGAAGCTGTGGGTGCTGCCGGTCGACATCCGGCTCTCGGCGCATACCAACAAGCTGCGCTTCCGCCCACGCTCCTATTCGTACATCGGCAACGTCCCGGTGATCGACATTTTCGACAAGCCGATCGCCGACTGGGACGTGGTGATGAAATGGCTGTTCGATAAAATCGTCGGCGCGCTGGCGCTGCTCGCCGTCGCGCCAGTGATGGCGCTGGTGGCGCTCGCCATCAAGCTCGACAGCCGGGGGCCGGTGCTGTTCAAGCAGCGCCGCTACGGTTTCAATAACGAACTGATCGAGGTCTACAAGTTCCGCTCGATGTACGTGGAGCAGAGCGACGCCAATGCGGCGCGCCTGGTCACCAAGGACGATCCGCGGGTGACCCGCGTCGGCCGCTTTATTCGCAAGACCAGCCTCGACGAGTTGCCGCAGCTGTTCAACGTGGTGTTCGCCGGCAATCTGTCGCTGGTCGGGCCGCGGCCGCATGCGGTGCACGCCAAGGCCGAGAACCGCATCTATGACGAGGCGGTGGACGGCTACTTCGCCCGCCACCGCGTCAAACCGGGCATTACCGGCTGGGCCCAGATCAACGGTTGGCGCGGCGAGACCGACAGCCAGGAAAAGATCCAGCGCCGCGTCGAGCACGACCTCTACTACATCGAAAACTGGTCGATCCTGTTCGACGTCTACATTCTGGCGCGCACGCCATTCGCGCTGCTCAATCTGGAGAGCGCGTATTGAGCGACATTGCCGCTGCGCACTATTCTGGCGAGGCTCACGCCGCCAGTCCGGCGCTCGGCCGGCGCCTGCTCAACATCATCCTGTTCGTCACGGTGGCGTTCAGTGCGATCGCCTTCATCGAACCGTCGCCGCACGACGGCATGATGATCGTGCTTCTCGGCGCGTGCGTGGCGGCGCGGGTACCGTTCGACCGAAAGCTGGTGCCGCTCCTGGTATTGCTGATCGTCTGGCTGATCGGCGGCCTGTTGTCGCTCACTCAGGTCCCTGATCAAAGGAATACCATCCAGTACGACGGCACCTCGATCTATCTCGCCATCGCCGCCATCCTGTTCGCCTGCCTGGTCTGCGACGGCGACATGGTGCGGCTGAAGATCATGCGCCGCGGCTATCTGCTCGCCGCCGTGATCGCCGCCGCGGCCGGCTTCGCCGGCTTCTTCCATCTCGTCCCGCACTACCAGATTTTCCTCGACAACGACCGGGTCAGCGCCACCTTCAAAGATCCCAACGTGTTCGGCCCGTTCCTGATCTTTCCGCTGCTGCTGTTGATCGTCGGTTTCATGACCCGCGGCATCCGGCTCGGCGCTCTGATCCTCGCCATGATCCTGCTCGGCGGTTTGTTCTTGAGCTTTTCGCGCGGTGCCTGGATGCATTTCGCCGTGTCGGCGTTCGTCGCCATCGCGCTGTCGTTCGCGGTCACGCCCGACCCGCGCATGCGCGCCCGCATCGTGCTGCTCGGCATCGGCGCAACCGTGGCGGTGGCGCTGCTCGTCGCCGCGCTGATCTCGATCGGTTCGGTGCACGACCTTTTTCTCGAGCGCGCCAAGGCGATTCAGCCCTACGACATCGGGCCCGGCGGCCGGTTCTGGGAGCAGCGCCTGGCGCTCGGTCAAATTCTCGAGCATCCGAACGGCATGGGGCCGTTCGAGTTCGGCCGCATCTTCGGCACCCAGCAGCACGACGTCTACATGCAGGGTTTTCTGGTCTACGGCTGGCTCGGCGGCGCGGCCTATGCGACGCTCGTCCTGGTCACCCTTGTAATCGGCATCCGCGCGGCAATCATCGCCACGCCCTGGCAACCGTATCTGATCGCCGCGTACGCCGCCTTCGTCGGCGAAGCTGTCGAAGGCTTCATCGTCGACACCGATCACTGGCGCCACTTCTTCCTGCTGCTCGGGCTGATCTGGGGCCTCACCGCCGCCACCATCAACGCCAGCCGCCGGCGGATCGTTGGGCTCGACGCCTCCGCGCCTACCGCCGCATACGCGCGCCAGACTCCGGCACCGTGTTGCGCCGCCGGGACCGGATAACTATAGTCCGCCGCGAGTTCGGAGCGTAGCGCAGCCCGGTTAGCGCACCAGTCTGGGGGACTGGGGGTCGGGAGTTCAAATCTCCCCGCTCCGACCAGATCAAGTCCGTGCTGATGTCTTTTGCCCGGGCCGGTGCGAACGCCGCGATAACAAGCGCTGCCCTAAAACGTAAACTCTTCGCCGCGCCGGCTGCCTTGCGACACGTCGAGGAATAGTTCGTCGAGCGGCATCTTGCGCTTGATCAGGCCTTGCTCGAAGGAATAGCTCACCAGCGTTTCCAGATTATGGCGATTCCGGTCGGTGAGGCCGTACTCCCATGGGTCGGATTGAAACACCTCTTCCTGCTCCTCCCAGGCTTCGCGGTACCAGACGATTGGCGCGATGCGCGGGTTCTCCATGCGCTTCATGGCGATCGCCTTCGCCTCGGTGAACGCCCGATAGAGGTTGACGGGGACCCAGGGATATTTGTCGACGATCTCCTTCTTGATGCCGACGACGTGCATGATCGGATAGATGCCGGTCTTCTTGAAATACGCCGCCTCGTCGGCCTTGTAGTTCGGGAACAGCCGGCCGACGCGCGGATCCTTCTCGCGCAACGGCTTGATGATGTCCGGATGCAGCACGGCGTCGAGTTCGCCCTCGACCAGCATGCCGACGATCGATTTCGACGGCGGCACCTTGGACAGCCGCAGGTCTTTCGGGAAGGACGCCTCGTCGATGTCCTCATCGAGCTCGGTGTACCAGTCGATCGATTTGAACGGGACGTCGTATTCGTGCTGGAGGATGCCGCGCAGCCACAGTGCCGCGCTGTTGAGGAAGAATTTCACCCCGACCTTTTTGCCGATCAAATCCTTCGGCTGCTTGATGCCGCTGCGGGTATTGACGAACGCGAAGCCGTGGCGAAAGCGGCGGTGGGGAAAGACCGGAATCGCGCGGAACGGATGGCCGTTGTCGCGCGCGGCGATGTAGGAGGAACAGGAGACTTCGGCGATGTCGAACTCGTGGCCGCGCAGGAAGCGCCAGTGACGGGTCGGAGAGTCCATGGCGGTGACGACCTTCAGCTCGATCCCGTCTGGCCTCACCGTGCCTTCCTTAAGCGCGCGCATGATTTCGTAATCGCCGCACGCCAGCGTCACCTCGACCGTCGTCGTGGACATCGATGCACTCTCCCAAAATCGCGAACCGCACTTTGGCAGGAGGCCGTGGGGATTGAAAGGCAGGGCGGGCGGCCGCAGGCCGGGCGCGCCGCCCTCAAGCAAACGACATTGGCTTCGGCGTGCCGCCCGCGCAGTATGTTCCGGGCGTCACAACTGATTCGCGCCCGCATACGTTTTTTGGAGCGAACCCATGCGCACTCTGTCCGCCTTTCGTGCCTGCGTGATCGCATTGCTTGTCATCGCCGGCACAGCCTTGGTGCCGGCTGCCTACGCCGACGGCGGCGGCATCAGCTTCCGCGTCGTCAAGGCGGGCTTGGTCATCGGCGGCTCGGCCGGCTCGGGCGTCCTCGTCTTTCACGGCGCGCGGTACCCGCTCGGGATCGGCGGCGTCAGCTATGGGTTCACGTTCGGCGCCTCGGAAACGCGCTTTAGCGGCACCGTGAGCAACATCCGCCGCCCGTCGGACGTCTCGGGCGTCTATGCCGCCGGCAACGTCGGCGCGGCGGTCGGACGCGGCGTGCAGGCGATTGTGCTCACCAATCAGAAAGGCGCGGTGCTGCGGCTTACCGGCAGTTCGGTCGGCGCCATCGTCAGCGCCGACCTCAACGGCCTGGTGATCACCGTGAGGTGAGCGGCACGACGCTTGCCGACATTTCGAGGCCGGCCAAGGCGGCTTGAAAGCTCGTCACCCGCAAGGTGGACGAGGAGCGGGGCCGGATTCGTCTTTACCGAAGAACGTTGCAAAGGCGGTTCGCACCTCGTGCGGCATGTGTCCCGCCTTCAGCATCTCGCCTGACCATTGGATAATTTTGCTCAGCGCATCCCGGCGTTGGATACGTGGATCGGCAGGTTTCGGCCGGAATGGTATGACGTTGTCACTCATTGTTTCACTAGGGACCTTTCGCCGCCGACCTGGACTATCGAGACGCGCACAGGCGAGCGGCCGCCCGCACCACGGTGCGACCTTTTGATTCAAGCCAGCATCAGCAGCAGAACGAGGATGATCAACACAAGGCCGACGCTGTAAATCAAGAAAACGTCCCATTTGACGCTGAGCTGGCCAACGGAAGGATACTCACTCATGGCGGTGTCCTCGCGTTTGAAACGTTGACAGATTGGAATAGCGGCTAAGCAAGAGAAAGGAGGCGTCGACGGTTCGGCGCAATCACGCTACACGCGCCGACGCCAAGTGGGGCGAGACGTATGCGCCGCGTGCGAAGCACGCGGCTTGAGAACTAGACCATTCAAGCGTGGTGAATTTCTGCGCCGATTGGGGCGAGTTATGCGCTCGAATCCTCGGGCAGTCCGGCAATATGACGTGACTGAGGCTGCCTAAATTTCGCCCTGCGAAATCCGTTGTGTGTGGCTTTTGTGCCACTGCCACATGGTCGAGCGCCCGCAGCGGCCCCGCGAGCGCTCGTGAAAGATTTGCTCGGTAAGTCAGACTTTGAGAGTGGGCCTCAATCACTCTCAGTGACTGATCGCCGCTAACAAACAAACTATACCATATTTCTTCACCACCGCGCATCCTTTCGAAATTATTGGTTAAGACGGGCGCCGGTCGACAGTGAACTCAAGCCGCTCCAACGCGGCCTGAACCTCGGGACACGACATGAAAAGCGTCCACATCAGTCCCGACCGATAATTCTCGATCATCACGACGATGGGCCCTTGATCGATGGCGAGATGGCCTTCGGCGATCCAGTTGCGCGAGCGGTTGAAGGAATCGCGGAAGCCGTAGCGGCCCCAGAGCGTGCTGCCCAACGCTTCGTGGAAGTGCCGCAACGCACGCAGCGACTCGGCCGGCGTGTAGGGCATCGCCGACAGCGCCGCGGTGGGTGCAATGACGCCGCGATCGTTTTGCGGACAGAAGGCGCTGTAGCCGGCATCGCCGTCGCATGCGGTGAGACCCCAGCAATCCGGGCCGTAACCGGCGTGGCCATGCGGGTTGGCGATGCAGTGCGCGCGGTTGATCAACGTATGGGCGCGGTTTTGCTGCCAATAATCGGCATAACGATCGCGCAAGCCGCGGGGGTCGAGCCCGAGAAACGAATAATGCGAAAAGAACAATGGGCCGCCGAACGGCGGTCCGAGCGGCAGCGCGATCTCGTGATAGGTGCGGCCATTGCGGAAAACCGGGCTATCGGTCCAGCCTCGATGGTAGGCGGCCGGCGCCACCGCGTGCGTGGGCGACGCGCATGCCAGCAGATACGTGATGAGACACTCGTTCCAGCCGGCAACAGCATGGTTCATGGCCCAGCCATGGCGCGGGCTCCAATGCCAGTACAGGCGCTCGCCGCCGCGCGCGTAAAAATCCCACGCGACGCCGAGCCATAAGCGATCGATCGCCTCACGCAGGCTTTTCTCAAGCGGAGTAGCGGCCGAGAAATATTGCCGCGCGCATAAAAGTCCGGCGATGAGAAACGACGTTTCGACCAGATCGCCGCCGTCGTCGTTTTCGGAAAACGGAACAGCCGCGCCGGTTGCCCCATGCAGGAAATGCGGAAAGGCGCCGTGAAAGCGTTCGGCGCGCCCCAAAAATTCGACGATCTGGCCGATGTGTTCGAGCACGCCGGCGCGCGGCAAGAATCCACGCGCCGTGCCGGCGATCAGGGCCATGATGCCGAACCCGCTGCCGCCGCTGCACACGGTATCGAGATAATCGTAGCCCGGCACCGGGTTGCTGCGCTCGCGCGCCATGGCGCTCGCCGGATGGGCGAAATCCCAGAAGTAGTTCAGCGTATGCCGCTGTACCAGATCGAGCAGCTCATGGTCCGATGGGTGCACGGCGCTTGCCGATCGCGGCGTCGCGCTCATCCGTCCGCCTTCCATTCGATGGTCGCCGACGACCCAATGTCGGAGCTCGGACCGATCTGGATCACGAACACGCCGGGCTCGAAGACATGCTCGGCGGCGGTCAACGTCTCGGCGCGGAAGAACCGCAAATCGTCCGCGGCGATCCGGAAGCTGACGAAGCGCTCTTCCCCGGGCTGCAACGCGATTTTCGCAAAACCTTTCAGCTCACGCACCGGCCGCGAGCGGCTGGCGACCGGATCGCCGATGTACAATTGCACGATCTCCTCGCCGGCGACCGCACCGGTATTGCGGACTTTCAGGCCCGCATTGAGCGCGTCGCGCTCGCCGGACAGTACCGTGCGATCGAGCTGCAGCGGGCCATATTCGAAACGCGCGTAGCTCAAGCCGTGGCCGAACGGGTAAAGCGGCGTGTGCGGCCCTTCGAGGCGGCAGGCGGTGGTGAACTTCCGGAACACGCGGCGGCCGTGGAGGTCACGTTCGGCATCGCCGGCCACATCGATACCGATGCGGCCGATCGGCCGGCCCGTCGGCACCTCGGCGTAGCCAATCGGACACTGGCCCGCGTGCCGCGGAAAGCTCATCGCGAGCTTGCCCGACGGATTGACGGCGCCAAACAAAATGTCGGCGATCGCATTGCCGGCTTCGCTGCCGCCGAACCAGGTCTGCAGGATGGCGTTGGCGTGCCGGTCTTCCCATTCCAGCGCCAACGGCCGACCGCTCAGCACCACGACGACCAGCGGCCTGCCGGTTCGGTGTAGCGCCTGCAACAGCCGCGACTGGCTGCCGGGCAGGCCGAGATCGCTCCGCGTCGCGGATTCGCCGGAATGCTCCTTGGCCTCGCCGACGCAGGCCACGACGGCGTCGGCCGCGGCAGCAATCTCGACCGCCTCGGCGATCATCTCGTTTGCAGGCCGGGGATCGATGGCGAACGTTTCACCGAATACGTTGAGCCGCGCCGCGAGACTCGGATCGTCGACGATGTTGGCGCCTTGCGCGTGCAGAATGCGGCCGCGATCGGCAGCAGCACGGATGCCGTCGATGAGCGTGACGCTGTCGGCCGGCCGCGCCGCCACAGCCCAAGTGCCCTGCATATTGGCACGGCTGTCAGCGAGCGGCCCGACGACCGCAATCGTGCGGCCGCGCGCGAGCGGCAGAACGCCATCGTTCTTGAGCAGCACGCATGATTTCGCCGCAGCCTCGCGGGCCAAACGTCGGCTTTCCGGCGCCGGCGCAATCGCCGGCTCGCGCGATCGCTCGCGGCCGCGATGCGGTGACTTGAACAGGCCAAGCCGCGCCTTGGCGCGCAGCACGCGGCCGCACGCCGCGTCGACGTCTGTCGCAGCGATGCGGCCTTCGCCGATCAGCTCCGGCAAATGCCTCACATAAGCCTCGCTGATCAGATCGACATCGACGCCCGCCGCAAACGCCAGAAAGGTCGCCTCCTTCAGATCGGCCGCCACGCCATGGTGTACCAGTTCCAAAATCGCGGTGTAGTCGGATACGATCAGGCCTTCAAAACCCCAGCGCTCGCGCAAGAGATCGCGAAGCAGCGCCCGGTGCGCGGTGCAGGGCATGCCGGCGAGATCGTGAAAGCCCACCATGATGGCGCCGACGCCGGCCGCGACCGCGGCGCGAAACGGCGGCAGCACCGCGTTGTGCATGCGGTAGGCGCTGATATCGACCGCATTGTAATCCCTCCCGGCCTCGACAAAGCCGTAGCCGGCAAAATGCTTGGCCGTTGCCATCACGGCATCGGGCCGGCGCAGGTCGTCGCCTTGAAAACCTTCGATCATGGCGACGCCGAATGCCGCGCCGAGCAACGGATCCTCGCCGGGACTTTCGGCACAGCGGCCCCAACGGGCATCGCGTGTCACGTCCAGCATCGGCGCCCAGGCGAGTGCGATGCCCTCGGCCGCGGCTTCCACAGCGGCGACGCGCGCAGTGCGGCGCACCAAGTCCATGTCCCACGAGCAGGCGAGCGCCAGCGGCAGCGGAAAAATGGTGCGATGGCCGTGAATGACGTCGAGCGTGAACAGGAGCGGAATACCGTGCGGCGATTCTTCGACGGCAATTCTTTGCAACGCATCGGCGCGTTGCGGATCGAGGCCGGTGGAAATGAAGCCGACCTCGCCACGCCGGACCCGCGCCTCGATGTCGGTGACGGCGCTGCCGGCACCGGTCGTGTCGGCACCGGCAAGGTTGGGATGATTGAGCTGGCCGATCTTCTCGGCCAGACTCATGCGTTGCAGCAATGCGTCAACTTGGTCGCGCATGGACGCAGAACAAGAATGCGGGTTACGCTGCCTGCAATGAGTCGCCGCTGCGATCCATCTCGCCAGGGCGTGTAGGCTTGTTCAGACGAGCATCGAGGCGCACGAGCAGCGGCGTCGGCGCGGTTTCGCTCGGCACCACAAAAATGCCGCGTCGCCGCGCCGCCCTGCCCCATTGCGGATCGCTGGTAAGCTGGCACAGCCATATGGCGCACCCCAAGCCGGCCAGCAGCGGCAGAAACCACCAAATACTGCCGGGGATGAAGTACCACGCCAACGCGCCACCAATGACCGCGATCAGCGTATGCGGAACAAACGCGGCAGCGCATGCCGCGAAGTCGAGTGCGCCGCCGCCGCGCCGTTGCTTGCCCCACTCCACGGCGCGGCCGGCCAGGATATTGGCGACGAACCAGCTGTGCGAGATCATCAGGATCGGCGCCAGCAATGTGGACACCAGGATTTCGGCAAGCACGCTGACGATCAGCGCGCGTGCGCCGCCATAGAGCCGCGCATCATCGTGGCGCAGCAACAGCGCCACCGAAAGGAGTTTTGGTCCGTACAGCAGCACCGCGGTGGCGGCGATCAGGCTGAGAAAAGCTGCCGCATGGGACACCGGCCAGCTCAGGATCGGATAGCGGCCGAAGAACGTCACCGGCGCCGCGGCTTGCAGCCGCGCCGCATCGGCCGAGAACAACACGATCAGGATGAGCCAGAGCGGCGACGACAAATAGCTGATGGCACCGAACGCCATGTGCACCCGGCTCTGCAGGCGAAAGCCGCGAGCAAACAGCAACAGAACGTGCTGCAGGTTGCCCTGGCACCAGCGCTGATCGCGCTTGAGGTGGTCGATCAGGTTGGGCGGCGTCGCCTCGTAGCTGCCGCCCAACGTCGGCAGGAGCCAGACGTCCCAGCCGGCGCGGCGCAGCAGTGCGGCCTCGACGAAATCGTGGCTGAGGATTTCGCCGCCGAGCGGGGGCGGCCCGGGCAGACGCGGCAGGCCGCACGACTGCATGAATGCCCGCACCCGGATGATGGCGTTGTGACCCCAGTAATTGCCATCGGCGCCTTGCAGCCTGGCAAGACCGTTGACGTAGATCGGGCCGTAGACCCACGACGCAAACTGCTGCATGCGCGCGAACAGCGTTTCGCCGCCAATGAGCAGCGGCGCGACCTGGATGAGTCCGGCCCGCGGGTTCCGATCCATCAGGCCGGCGAGCTTGACCAGGGTGCGCCCGCTCATCAGGCTGTCGGCGTCGAGCACGACCATGTAGTCGTAGAGTGCGCCCCACTGCATGCAGAAATCGGCGATATTGCCGCTCTTGCGGCCCACATTGCGGCTGCGGTGCCGGTAGTAGATGCGCGCATCCGGGTGAGCGGCGCGCAGCCGACGCCAAGCGTTCTCCTCGTCGGCGACACACTGCGGGTCGCGTGTGTCGCTCAGCACGAAAAAGTCGAAACGGTCGAGCGCGCCAAGCTCGCGCAACGAATCCTGCATGGTCTCGATGGCGGCAAATACGCTCGCGCTATCTTCATTGTAAATCGGCACCGCGAGCACGGTGCGCGAGCGTGAAGGGCCAGGCGGTCCGAAGCCCTTGGTGATCAGGCGGCGGCGCGGTTCCCTCCACAATTCGTAGGCGCCGACACAGGCAAGCCAAAACGACGCTGCGATCCAGGAAAACAGCACGGCGAAAACGGCGAGCAACAGCCATTCCTCGGCCAACAGCCCGTCGACCCGGAAGATTGCGAACAGCTTCGAGGTGGCGACGGCCGTCGTGGCCAATACCAGGCCCAGCACTAGCCACCGTTGCGTGGCAGCTTCATCGTGGTTCATGGGAATCCGCCGCCGAGAATATGGCGCCCCGGGAGGCGCGTCGAAGCGCGCGGCCGATCCAGTACAGCAGCGCCACCACCAGCAAACGCGGCGTCCAGAATTCGATCACCTGGGTCGGCATCGGGCTCGGACGAGGCGGCGGCGCCGCCTGCTCGATCGCAAGCGCGCTCCGTTCCGCGCTGTCCTTTGTTGTCGTCTGTGAATGTTCGTTCATCGGGTGCCGCGCCGCGTTTGTACGACGACGGCAAAAGCACTCGCCTCGCCGCAGCCTCCTTATGGAACGCGTGGCCGCCTCGTTTGTTTCCGCGATACTTGCGTTGCTGCTGCGAGACGGAACAAAAGCGAATCACCAACGCTGCACACAGCAAGTTTCGCGAGACGACGGCACTTATGCCGCAGACCAACCCGCATTGAGACTATGAGCCCCTTCAGCCGCCGACGCTTCCTTGCTGCGAGCGCCCCGATGGCGTTTGCGTTGAGCGGCATCGGCACGCCGCACGCGCGCGCCGCTGCAAACGACCAACGCTACGGTCCGCCGCAGCCGTTTGATTTCGACCGGCTGACGCAGCAAGCGGCCGCATTGGCCAAGAAGCCGTACGCCGCGGTGCAGCCGCCGGCAGCCGACATCGTCAACAAGATCGATTTCGACGCGGTGCAGAAGATCAAGTTCCGCGCCGATCGCACGATCTGGGGCGACGGCGCACGACCGTTTCCGGTACGACTGTTTCACCTCGACAAGTTCAACGCGCTGCCGGTGCGCATCAACCTCGTCGATGGCGCCATCGCACGCCAAATCATCTACTCGGCCGACGATTTCGACTACGACGGCACGGACTTGGCGGCCAAGCTGCCGCCCGACCTCGGCTTCTCGGGCTTTCGGGTGATGAACGGGCCGAAGGTGGAAACCGACTGGCTCGCCTTTCAGGGCGCCAGCTACTTCCGCAGTTCCGGACAGGAGAACCAGTACGGCGCCTCGGCGCGCGGCATCGCGGTCGACACGGCGCTGTCGAGCAAGGAGGAGTTTCCCCACTTCGCCGAATTTTGGCTGGACCAGCCGGCCGCGGCGTCATCGATCACCATCTACGCGCTGCTCGACGGCCCAAGCCTCACCGGCGCCTACCGCGTCGCAGCCAAGAAGGCGACCGGCGTCATCACCGAAGTGGCGGCCAAGCTCTTCATACGCAACGACATCGCGCGGCTCGGCATCGCACCGATGACCAGCATGTACTGGTACGGCCAGAACGAGCACCCGTGCACACCCGATTGGCGCCCGCAAATCCACGACAGCGACGGCTTGGCGCTTTGGACCGGTTCCGGTGAGCGCATCTGGCGGCCGCTGATCGATCCGCCTTCGGTCCAGACCAATTCGTTCGTCGACCAAAATCCCAAGGGGTTTGGCCTGCTACAGCGCGACCGCGACTTCGCCGATTACCAGGACGACAGCGCGTTCTACAATCGGCGGCCAAGCATCTGGGTCGAGCCGATCGGTGGTTGGGACGCCGGCGCCGTACAGCTCGTGGAAATCCCGACCGACGACGAAATCCACGACAACATCGTCGCGTTTTGGACGCCGAAGACGTCGGTCAAGGCCGGCAATCAGCTCGAGCTCAACTATCGGCTCCATTGGCAAAACGACGGCCCGTTTCCGCCGACCGACGTCGCCTCGGTGGTGGCGACCCGAGTCGGCCGCGGCGGCGTGCCCGGCCAGCCGGCGCCGGACGACAAGGACAAACGCAAGTTCGTCATCGATTTCGCCGGCGGCCCGTTAGCCAAAATAGCGCCGCGGTACGACGTCGAGCCGGTCGTGACAGTATCACGCGGCAAGATCAGCCATGGCTACGTGATCAAGGTGGTCGGCACCGAAACGTGGCGCGCGCTGTTCGATCTCGCCGCGCCCGGCAACGAGCCGATCCAATTGCGCTGCTATCTGCGGCTCGACGGCAAGACGCTAACCGAAACCTGGCTCTATCAATATTTTCCGAAGGCGCAGTGCCGGCCGTAGAGCGCCTTGCATCCGTCATTGCGAGCGAAGCGAAGCAATCCAGAGTCGGCGTACCCGGCCCTGGATTGCTTCGTCGCCCCTTCGGGGGCTCCTCGCAATGATGGCAAAGGCTACACCGGCGCCAGCGTTTTCGCGTTAAGCGGCGTCTGCGGTTGCTCGTCGGCTTCGACCGGTTCGCATCGGCTGTCGTGGTAGAGCTTGGCTCCTGCCGGGGTACGGACGAGATGCAGGGTGCGGGTGTGGAATGCTTCGAGCCCCGGCCGATGGCCGATGCTCAGCAGGCTCGCGCTGCGCAATTCGTGGTCGAAGATCGACATGACGCGGCGCTGGCTGAGCTCGTCGAGCGCGGAGGTGGCCTCGTCGAGAAACACCCAGGTCGGCCGGTGCAGCATGAGCCGCGCAAAGCCGATGAGCTGCTGCTGACCGAGCGACAATATCTTGTCGAGCCGCGCTTGCCGGTCGAGCACCGACACGAATTCCTTCAGCCCGACCCGCCGCATCACCGCGGCCACCTCGGCCGTGGTGTAAGCATCGGGCGGATCCGGATAGGTGATCGCGGCCCGCATGGTTCCGAGCGGCAGATACGGCCGCTGCGGCATGAACATCACGTCGTTGCGGTTGGGCAGCCGAATGGTGCCGCTGCCCCAGGGCCACAGCCCGGCGACGGCGCGGAACAGCGTGCTTTTGCCAATGCCGGATTCGCCGACGATCAGCACGCGCTCGCCCCGCTCGATGTCAACGGTCGCTTCGGCAATCACCACCCGGCCGTCGGCGGTGAGAACGCTGACGCTTTCGAACGCCAGCATCCTCTCGGGATGCGCGACGAGGCTGATCGTGTCGACGCCCTTGTCGATCTCGTCGAGCTTTTCGATCGCCGCCTTGAACGCGCTGACGCGATGCAGCGTGGCGCGCCAATCGGCAATCGAGGGAAACTGATCGACGAACCAGCGCAGCGACGATTGCACCTGGTTGAAGGCGCCGACCACCATCATCAGCCCGCCCA
>DASRET010000111.1:0-66636 GCA_035651875.1 Xanthobacteraceae bacterium | reverse complement strand
CATCTCGGTGTCCAATGCGTTCCTCAACAAGGGCGAGATCGTCTCGACCCGCGGGCGTAGTTCCGACGAGACGCAGCGCTTCAATGCCCGACCGAATGGCGATCTCAGCGGCGGCAAGCCGCTGATCGTGCTGGTCAACGGCGGCTCGGCCTCGGCGTCCGAAATCGTCGCCGGCGCGCTGCAAGACCACAAGCGCGCCACGCTGGTCGGCACCCGCTCGTTCGGCAAGGGCTCGGTGCAGACCATCATCCCGCTCGGCGCCGGCAACGGCGCGCTGCGGCTGACCACGGCGCGCTACTTCACACCGTCCGGCCGTTCCATCCAGGCCAAGGGCATCGTGCCCGATATCGAGGTGCTGCAGGACGTGCCGGACGAGCTCAAAGCGCGGACCGACTCCAAGGGCGAAGCGTCGCTGCCCGGCCACCTGAAGGCCGAGGGCGCCGAAAAGTCCGGCTCGCAGTCCTACGTGCCGCCGGACGAGAAGAACGACAAGGCGCTCAAAGAAGCGGTCGATCTTCTGCGCGGCGCCACCAGCAATGCAGCCTTCCCGCCCAACGGCAAGGCGGCGGTGCCGAACTAGACGCAGCGAAATTCGCGAACCGAGCGTTCGGGGCGGTGCTTAGCGCCGCCCCGATTTTTTTTGCGTGGTTGGCCCACAATGCAGGGCAGCGCGCGAGCGACCATGGATGCGGCCGCTCGGCGAGCCGTGCGAGACCGCCCGGCAGGCTTTGCCTACCGTGCTAGACTGCCGGGAATGATTCGCGCGCACGTGATCCTCAAGGCGACGATGGCCCATGAGCGTGGATGACCTAACCGCGCCACTCGGCCAACGGCCGACTGCACGCCGGCGCGCCATCCGCATCATCCCGCTGCCGTATGTCGTCGTCGGCGCGTTGGCGCTCTTTCTCGGCATTTTCGTCGCCTGGGCGGCGATCGGGGACAATCCGCTGGGCGGCGAGCCTATGGCGGTGGCGGCGGCCCATCTGCCGAGTGGACCTGTGGCGAATCCGGCAGCGGGTCATCCGGGCGGCGAACCCAATGGCAGCGTGGGACGCTACGACGGTCCGGACCGAGCTGCGCCGCCCGACCCGCTCCCCAAAGTGGAGCACGGCACGCCTGAATCGGCGAACGGGACCAGGACCGTCAACATCATCAACGGGGCAACCGGTGCGCGTCAGGAGGTGACCATCCCGGACGCCGCTGCAGCGGGCAATGACACCAAACCTGTCGTGGGTGTGCTGCCGAGCGACGCCAAGTTTCTCGAAATGACGCCTCACGGCCCGGTGCCGAAGATCGCGACCGACGGCGTGCGGCCGGCGGACGCGTTCGCCCAACCCTCGAAAGCCTTGGCCGCCAAGCCGGACGCGCCGCGGATCGCGCTCATCGTCAGCGGGCTTGGGGTGAGTGCGAAGACGACCGCGGAGGTCATCACGCGGCTGCCGGGCGCGATTACGCTTGCCTTCGTGCCGTATGGCACCGACGCCGCGCTGGTCGGCCGGGCGCGCGCCCGCGGCCACGAAGTCCTGCTCGAAGCGCCCATGGAGCCGTTCAGCTACCCGGAGAACGATTCTGGCCCGCAGACCCTGTTGACCGCGCTGACGCCGCAGCAAAATCTCGACCGGCTTCACTGGGTGATGAGCCGGTTCCAGGGTTACGTCGGCATCATCAACATGATGGGGGCGCGCTTCACCGCATCCGAGCAGTCGTTTGCGCCGATCCTGCAGGAGATCGCCAAGCGCGGCCTGATTTTCGTCGACGACGGCGCCAATCCGCGCAGCGTCGCCGGCCGCGTCGCCGGCGCCGACAACCTGCCGTTCGCCAAGGCGGAGATCGCCGTCGATGCGGTGCCTACGCCGGTCGAGATCGATCGCGCGCTGGGCCGCCTCGAAACCGCGGCACGCGAGCATCATGTCGCGGTTGGCATCGCCTCCGCCCTGCCGGCATCGATCGACCAGATCGCCAAGTGGGCCAAGGCCGCCGAGAGCCGCGGCGTCATCCTGGTGCCGATCACGGCGGTGGCGAAGAAACCCGAAACGGTGACGAGCAATCGGTAATCAGATAGACCCTTCTGCCGTTATCTGATGACTGACCAGCGGTCACCGATTCCTGTTCAATATGTCGTTCGAATCCCTGCCTTATCGCCCCTGCGTCGGCCTCGTCGTGTTCAACCGCGCCGGCCTTGCCTTCATCGGCCGCCGCATCGACGGGCCCGAGCATGTGGATCTCACCCACGCTTGGCAGATGCCGCAGGGCGGCATCGATGACGGCGAAGAGCCGTGGCCGGCGGCGTTGCGCGAGCTGCACGAAGAAACAAATATCCGCTCGGTCGAACGTCTCGGCGAAATTGCCGAATGGCTCAGCTACGACATTCCGCGCGACCTGATCGGCCAGGCCTGGAACGGCCGCTATCGCGGCCAGACGCAAAAATGGTTCGCCGTCCGCTTCGCCGGCGCGGAGAGCGAGATCGACATCGCGCATCCGGGCGGTGCGCATGAGCCGGAGTTCTCGGCGTGGCGCTGGGAGAAACTGGAAAACGTCCCCGAGCTGGTCGTGCCGTTCAAGCGCCCGGTTTACGACCGCGTCGTTGCTGAATTTACCGAATTCGCGCGGGCAAGCGCGTAGCAAACTTTTGCTGGAGGACGTGACGCCCGCCTTTACGGTGCAGCCGCTACCGTGCCGTGCTCCGGGCGAGAAGCCGGCGCATTGACGGTCTTGCCCGGCCATTTGCACAGATCGGCGATCACGCACTTTTCGCACAGCGGCCGGCGGGCCACGCACACATAGCGGCCGTGCAGGATGAGCCAATGATGGGCGTGCAGCCGGTAGTGCTCGGGCACCACCTCATTGAGCTTGGTTTCGACGTCGAACGGCGTCTTGCCGACCGCAAGCCCGGTGCGATTGCCGACCCGGAAAATGTGGGTGTCGACCGCGATGGTCGGCTCGCCGAACGCGACGTTGAGGACCACGTTGGCGGTCTTGCGGCCGACGCCGGGTAGCGCCTCGAGCGCGGCGCGGTCGCGCGGCACCACGCCGCCATGCTGTTCGATCAACTGGCGCGACAGCGCGATCACGTTCTTGGCCTTGGTGCGAAACAACCCGATGGTCTTGATCAGGTCGCGCACGCGCGCTTCGCCGAGCTTGACCATCTTCGCCGGCGTGTCGGCGAGCTTGAACAGCGCCGGGGTCGCTTTGTTGACGCCCGCATCGGTCGCCTGAGCAGACAGCACGACGGCGACCAGCAGCGTGAATGGATCGACATGCTGCAATTCGGTGCGCGGATCGGGGCTGGCGGCGGCCAGGCGGCGGAACGCTTCCTCGATCTCGGCTTTTGTCCATTGCGGCAGGGCGCCGTGCACGGCCTTGGCATCGGCCTTGATCCGGGCCTTAGCGCCCTTGACCCGGGCCGCCTTGCCCTTGCGGGCGGCCTGCAGGCTCCGCCTCGTGGTCTTCCCGGTGGTCTTGTTCCGGGTCGTCTTCTTCCGGGTAGTAGTCTTGCGCGGCATGGTTCCCGTATACTGAGCGCGATGAGCAACGACAACGACACTTTTGCCGACCCGCAGATTTTCTCGGCTGTCATCACGCCGCATCGCTCGCTGACGCCGCGCGGCTTTTTGATCCTCATGCTCTGTCTCGGCGGCCTGAGCTTCGCCTCCGGCATCGCCTTCGTGCTGCGCGGCGCCTGGCCGGTGTTTGGTTTCTTCGGCCTCGACGTGCTCCTGGTTTACATCGCGTTTCGTGCCAACTTTCGCGCCGCGCGCGCCTATGAGGTGGTGACCGTGACCGCCTCGGAGCTCACCGTGCGTAAGGTCAATGCGCGCGGCCTCGCCCGGGAATGGACGCTCAATCCGCTCTGGGTGCGGCTCGAGCGCATCGTCCACGAAGAGTTCGGCATCGAGCGACTGTTTCTGGTCTCCCAGGGCCGGCGACTGACAATCGCCAGCGCGCTCGGGCCGGACGAGAAAGCGAGCTTTGCGCGGGCGCTGTCGAACGCCTTGGGTGAAGCCAAGCGCGGTCCGACACGGACCGTTGTTTGAACAGCGCAATCCAGAAATCGGGTGGTGGCGGGAGCGGCGGCGCTTTAGATCGGGATCAACTGATGGAGGCAACCATGCTCTCTCCCGATCGTCTTGCTCACCCGATGCCGCTTGCGGCAGCCGCCGCCGACTATGAGGTCGTGCGCCGCGCCATTGGCCACATTCGCGGCCACTGGCGCGAACAGCCGGAGATCGAGGCCATTGCCGAGGCCGCCGGTGTCACGCCCACCGAATTGCACCATCTCTTTCGCCGCTGGGCCGGGCTGACACCGAAAGCGTTCTTGCAGGCGCTCACCCTCGACGGCGCGCGCAAGCTGTTGCGCGATTCGGCAAGCGTGCTCGATGCCACCTATGAGGTCGGCCTGTCCGGCCCCGGGCGGCTGCACGATCTGTTCGTCACCCACGAGGCGATGTCGCCCGGCGAGTGGAAGGCCGGCGGCGAGGGCCTCGTCGTCCAATTCGGCTTTCATCCTTCGCCGTTCGGCAGCGCGTTGGTGATGGCGACGGATCGCGGTCTTGCCGGCCTCGCCTTTGCGGATCACGGCGAGGAAGCGGTCACACTCGCCGATATGAAGGCGCGCTGGCCAAAGGCGACGTATGTGGAAGACAGCGCCCGCACCGCGGCACTCGCCAAGCGGATTTTCGATCCGTCGCAATGGCAGCATGAGCAGCCGCTGCGCGTCGTGCTGATCGGCACCGATTGGGAAGTGCGGGTCTGGGACGCGCTGCTGCAAATCCCGATGGGCCGAGCCCGCACCTATTCGGGCCTGGCCGAAAAGCTGTGCGCGCCAACTGCGGCCCGCGCGGTCGGCGCCGCGGTCGGCAAAAATCCGATCTCCTTCGTGGTGCCGTGTCACCGCGTCATCGGCAAAAGCGGCGATCTGACCGGTTACCACTGGGGCGTTACCCGCAAACGCGCCATGCTGGGCTGGGAAGCCGGCCAGGTCGCGGCCGCGTAGGTCGGCCGACGCTCGCCGCATTGACGCTCGGGCAGCGATCCGCAATACCGCTTTCGCGTTAGTGCCGAAAGAAGGATGCGGACATGCAGCGACGCCGGCCCGTGATGCTGGTCATTCTGGACGGCTGGGGCTGGCGCGAGGAGCGCGCCGACAATGCCGTGCGGCAAGCCAAGACGCCGAGCTTCGACCGGCTCTGGCAGGGCGGGCCGCACGGTTTCTTGCGCACCTCGGGCAAGGACGTCGGCCTGCCCGACGGTCAGATGGGGAATTCCGAAGTCGGGCATCTGAACATCGGCGCCGGCCGCGTGGTGCTGCAGGACCTGCCGCGCATCGACCAGGCGATTGCCGCCGGCGAGATCGAGCGCGCGCCGGCGCTGGTCGAATTGATCAAGAAGCTCAAGGAAAGCGGCGGCACCTGCCATCTGCTCGGCCTGGTGTCGCCCGGCGGCGTGCATTCGCATCAGAACCATGCAGCGGCGTTGGCGAAAATTCTCGACGCCGCCGGCGTGCCGACGCTCGTGCATGCCTTCACCGACGGCCGCGATACGCCGCCGCAATCGGCCGGCGATGACATCAAGCGCCTGATCGCGGCACTGCCGAAGTCGGTTGCAATCGCCACGGTGAGCGGCCGCTACTACGCGATGGATCGCGACAAGCGCTGGGATCGGGTCGAGAAAGCCTACAAGGCGATTGCGGAAGCCGACGCGCCGCGTTTTGCCGATGCGTCCGCGGTGATCGCGGACGCTTATGCCAACAAAAAATTCGACGAGTTCGTCGTGCCGGCGGTGGTCGGCGACTATCGCGGCATGAAGGACGGCGACGGCGTGCTGTGCTTCAACTTCCGCGCCGACCGCGTGCGCGAAATTCTCGCGGCGCTGCTCGATGCGGATTTTTCCGGATTTGCGCGCAAGCGTAACGTGCACTTCGCTGCTGCGGTCGGTATGACCGAGTACTCGGACGAGCTGAACAAGCTCCTGCAGGCGATATTTCCGCAGCAGACCTTGGAGCATATCCTCGGCGAGGTGGTGGCGGAGGCCGGCCGCAAGCAGCTGCGCATGGCCGAGACCGAGAAATACGCCCACGTTACTTATTTTCTCAACGGCGGCCGCGAGGAGCCGTTTAGCGGCGAGGATCGCATCCTGGTGCCGTCGCCGAAGGTCGCGACCTACGATCTGCAGCCCGAAATGTCGGCGCCCGAGCTCACCGACAAGGCGGTGGGCGCCATCGATTCCGGCAAGTACGATTTGATCGTGCTCAACTACGCCAATCCCGACATGGTCGGTCACACCGGCAGCCTGCCGGCCGCCATCAAGGCGGTGGAGACGGTCGACGCGGGCTTGGGCCGGATCGCCGACGCGATCGAAAAATCCGGCGGCGCGCTGGTCGTCACCGCCGACCACGGCAATTGCGAGATGATGCGCGATCCGCAGACCGGCGGACCCCACACCGCCCACACCACCAACCCGGTGCCGGTGCTGCTGGTCGGCGCGCGCAACCGCGCGCTCAACGGCGAAGGCCGCCTCGCTGACATCGCGCCGACCTTGCTGGAGCTGATGGAATTGCCGAAGCCGAAGGAAATGACCGGCGCGTCGCTGCTGCGAGCGGATTGAGCATCCGCTCCTAAACGTCGCTCAGCCCCAACACATCCGCCATCGAATAAAGCCCCGGCTTCTGGCCGCGCGCCCAGAGCGCGGCGTGCAGCGCGCCGCGGGCGAAGATCATGCGGTCCTCGGCGCGGTGGGTGAGTTCGAGACGCTCGGCGGGACCCGCGAACGTCACGGTGTGATCGCCCACCACGGTGCCGCCACGCAGCGACGCAAAGCCGATATCGCCGGCGCAGCGTGCGCCGGTCATGCCGTCGCGGCCGCGCGCCGAATGCTGGTCAAGATCGATGCCGCGGCCGGCCGCCGCGGCGCGGCCGAGCATCAGCGCGGTGCCGGACGGCGCATCGATCTTTTTGTTGTGGTGCATTTCGAGAATTTCGATGTCGTAGGCCTCGTCGAGCGTCTTGGCGACGCGCTTGACCAGGGCCGCGAGCAGATTGACGCCGAGACTCATGTTGCCGGATTTGACGATGCGGGCGCGGTTCGCCGCCGCGGCGATCACCTTCTCCTCCTCGGCCGAATGACCGGTGGTGCCGATCACATGGACGAGGCCGGCGGCGGCGGTCATCTCGGCAAAGGCGAGCGTCGCGGCCGGGATGGTGAACTCGATCAGGCCGTCGGCATTTTTAAGAAGCGACGCGGCGTCGCTGGCCACCTTGATGCCGTTCGGGCCGAGGCCGGCGAGTTCGCCCGCATCGCGGCCGATCACGGCCGAGCCCGCGGCTTCGACGGCGCCGACCAGCGTCAAATCCTTGTTGGCGGCAACGGCGTGAATGAGCGTGCGGCCCATGCGGCCACCAGCGCCGGCGACGATGACGCGCATTTCTGCCATAGGCTTTCTCCAGTCGCGGGTATAGCGAGGCGCCGACGAACCGGCAATCTTGCAAGGCGAAGCCGAACTAAAACTTGGCGTCCTCGTAGCCCTCGACGATCACGAGATCGGTCTGCCCTTTGCCCTCGCGCAGCTTCTTGGCCGCCTGATAGTCGTCCGAGCGATAGCAGGCCAGCGCGGCCTGGTAGCTCGGAAATTCGATCACCACGGTGCGGGCGCGCGCCTTGCCCTCCGGCACCTCGGTGGCGCCGCCACGCACCAGATAGCGCGCGCCGAAGCTGGAAAAGCACGTCTGGTTGGCAGCCAGGTATGGCTTGTAGCCCTCGGGATCGAACACATCGATATGGCCGATCCAATAACCCTTGCGGGCGGATTCCGGCGGCGCCGACGGCGAGCGCGCCGGCTGCGCGCCGTCGTAACCCTCGGCGATAATGAAATCGCTGTCGGCGTTCTGCAGGCGGAGCGGCCGCGCGCGCTGGTATTCGTCGGAGCGATAGCAGGCGAGCGCCGCCGCGTAATCGGGAAACTCGCGCAGCACATTGCGGGCGCGGCCGCTTCCTTCGACCACTTCGCATTGGCCGCCGCGCACCAGCGCGACGCCGTGATATTTCTCGTGCGCTCCGGGCGTCGCCGCCGTGTAGGCCTTGTAGCCTTCCGGATCGCGCACATCGATGTGGGGTATCCAATAGCCTTTCGGCATTGGCGGCTCCTCGCTTAGCCGGCGTTACGGCTGCGGGCCGTCGTAGCCTTCGATCACGATCAGATCGACCGTGGAATGCGGCAGCCGGCGCTGGATATTCTCCTGATACTCCGGCGAATGGTAGCAGGCGAGTGCGGTGGCGTAGTCGGGAAATTCGATCACCACGTTGCGCGAGCGCGCCGAGCCTTCCTTGCCGTCGTACTTGCCGCCGCGCACCACATAACGGCCGCCGAATTTTTTGAAGATCGCCGCATTGGCGTCCGCGTAGGGCTTGAAGCCCGGCTCGTTGCTGACGTCGACGCGGGCGATCCAATAGCCTTTTGCCATTTTTGTTCTCCTCTCAATTCCTGACTTGCGATATTTCCTCGACGATGGCCTCTGCGGCGGCCTTCGGATCGGGCGCTGCCGTAACCGGCCGTCCGACGACGAGATAATCGGCGCCCGCAGCGATGCCTGCCGCGGGCGTCATGATGCGCTTCTGGTCGCCCGCATCGGCGCCGGCCGGGCGGATGCCGGGCGTCACCAGCTTGAGCTTGGTCCCGACGATGCCGCGCACTGTGGCGGCCTCGGCGGCCGAGCAGACCAGGCCGTCGACGCCGAGGTCGCGCGCCTGCGCGGCGCGTTTGGCGACCAATGCGGCGACGGTGCCGGCATAGCCGGCCGCGGCGAGATCGGCATCGTCATAGGAGGTGAGCACCGTAACGGCCAAAATCTGCAGGCCGCGCTCGCGCGCCTCGACGGCGGCTCTCATGGTCTGCGGATAGGCGTGCACGGTCAAAAAGGTTGCGCCGAGCCGCGCCACGCTGCGCACGCCTTCGGCTACCGTGCTGCCGATGTCGTGCAGCTTGAGATCGACAAAGACGCGCTTGCCGGCATCGGCCAGCAACGGTGCATAAGCCAGTCCGCCGGCGTAAGCAAGCTGATAGCCGATCTTGTAGAACGACACCGCATCGCCGAGCTGCGCCACGATCGATCGGGCGGCGTCGACCGACGGCAGGTCGAGCGCGACGATCAGGCGGTCGCGCGGCTTGAGCTGCATCGCCGTCATCTCCTCACGCCGCCGCCCGCGCCAGCTCGACCAGCCGGCGCGCCATGGCCTTCAAGGCGGCGCCAGCGCTTTGGTCCTTCAGATTGTCCATCTCGTCAAACGCCTCGGCCGCATTGCCGACCGCAATCTGCTCCGGGATCACCAGCGCACCGCAGCCGAGCTCGAGAATTTGCCGCAGCGCCATGAGCGACCGCATGCCGCCGCCCGGGCCGCTCGAGGCGGCGCCGATAGCAAAGACACAATTGCGGAATGCCGCATAGGTCGGCTCGCCGCGGCCGCGGGAGCGCGACAGCCAGTCGATGGTGTTTTTAACGAGTGGCGTCACCGAGGCGCTGTATTCGGGGCTCGTTATGAACACGCCTTGGTGCGCCTCCAGCATGCGCTGCAGCTGCACGGCATGTTGCGGCGGGCCGATCTCGGCCGTCATCTCGGCATCGAACAGCGGCAGCGGATAATCGGCCAGCGAAATGCGCGTGACCTCGGCTTCGGCCAGCGCCAATTCCTTGGCGGCAAGGGCAGCCAGGCGTGCGTTATGCGAGGCCACGCGCAGCGAGCCCGGAATGACAAGGATTTTGGGAGTGCGCATGAGCGATGATCGGAAATCAGAAAGCGAAGCGGAGGTCGGCAGAGAGAGCGAGAGTCGGTCGCGATTGTCAGCTACGATTTCCTGATTCTGATTTCCGAAGCTTCATCATCCCGGCGATACACCCACACCCGCGCCGGCGGGATATTCATCCAGATGCGTTCCGATGCTTCCACCGAAAAGCCGCCAAGCCGTTTCGGCAACGGCGCCGCCATCGAGTAGGTGAACTGCACGAACGGCGCGCCGGGCAGCATGACATCGAACGCGTCGCGCAGCAGGTGCAGGCGCTGGCGGATCGGCTTGGTGATCAGCGGCAGACCGGACACCACCGCGGCGGCCGGCTGCAGCAGCAGGGTGTCGAGGAGCCGGCGCAGGCTATAGGCATCGCCCTGCACCAGCGTGGCTTCGGGGTAGCGCGCGTGCAAGAGCCGGCAAAAAGCCGAATTGAATTCGACCAACACCAGGCGCGACGGCGCCACGCCGGCTTCGACCAGCGCTTCGGTCACCGGCCCGGTGCCGGGACCCAATTCGACGATCGGTCCGTCGCTCGCCGGATCGACATAGCGCGCCATGGCGCGCGCCAGCAGCCGTCCCGACGGCGTGACCGCGCCGATCGAGAGCGGCCGCTCGATCCAGGAGCGGATGAAGCGCACTTCGTCGTCGAGCCGAATGCCTTTCTTGCGCTCGAACTGGCGGAACTGATCTTCGATTTTTTTGCCGATGTCGTCGCGCTTTCGCTCGAACAGGCGAATTTGCCGTTCGATCTTGCGCTCGATCAGATATTTTCTTGCTTCAAGGAGGCGAAGCTGCCGCTCGATCTGCCGTTCGAATTTTTGTAGCGCGGGCAGAGGCATTGCATCCCATACGCGAAATATCGCCGTTTTTAGAACATCCGCGACCTAAAGACCAGCCGGCCTCAGGCGGAGCCGGGGCGGCCGCCCAGAAACTCCTTCATCTTACCGAAAAAACCGGAGGATTCCGGTTGCGTCACGGTTGACGATAGCTTGTCGAATTCCATCAACAGCTCGCGCTGCTTCTTGGTGAGGCTTTGCGGCGTCTCAACCACGATCTGGACGTACATGTCGCCGCTCTGGCGGGCGCGCAGCACCGGCATGCCTTTGCCCTGCAGGCGGAAGCGTTGGCCTGATTGCGTGCCTTCCGGGACCTTTACGCGCGTCTTGCCCCCGTCGATGGTGGGCACCTCGAATTCGCCGCCGACCGCGGCGGTCACCATGGAGACCGGCACGCGGCAATGCAGATCGGCGCCGTCGCGCTGGAAGAATGGATGGCTCGCCATCGAGAGAAAAATATAGAGGTCGCCGGGCGGCCCGCCGCGGACGCCGGCCTCGCCCTCGCCGGCAAGCCGAATGCGGGTGCCGTCCTCGACGCCGGCCGGAATATTGACCGACAGCGTGCGCTCGCGGGTGACGCGGCCGGAGCCGCTGCATGAGCCGCACGGGCTGTCGATGACCTGGCCGCGGCCCTGGCAGTTCGGGCAGGTACGTTCGAGCGTGAAGAAGCCTTGGGCGTGGCGAACCTTGCCCTGGCCGGCGCACATCGGACAGGCTTTTGGCTTGGTGCCGGGCTTGGCGCCGGAGCCGGAGCACGCTTCGCAGGTGACCGAGGTCGGGATGCGGATCTGAGCGGCCTTGCCGCCGTAGGCCTCCTGGAGCGAGATTTCCATGTTGTAGCGCAGATCGGCGCCGCGCTCGCGTCCGGAGCCGCGGCCGCGCCGGCCGCCCATGCCGAACAGATCGTCGAATATGTCGGAGAAGGTGGTGGCGAAATCGGCGCCAAAGCCTGCCGCGCCGCCGCCCGCACCGTGCTCGAAGGCGGCGTGGCCGAAGCGGTCGTAGGCGGCGCGCTTGTCGGGGTCTTTGAGGACCTCGTAGGCTTCGTTGATCTCCTTGAAGCGGTGCTCGGCTTGGCTGTCGCCCGGATGGCGATCGGGATGGCAGGCCATGGCCTGTCTGCGGAAAGCCGTCTTGATTTCGGTCTCGCTCGCGGTCCGTTCGACCGAGAGGCTTTCGTAGTAGCAGCGCTTGGCCATCGCCGGTCCCCTAGGAGTAAGACATGTGGGAAGCGATTGGGCGCCAGCAAAGCGCCGCCCCTGCTCCGAGGCCGATCAGGGTACAGGACAACGACAGATTTTTTGAGAGTGCGCGCTTCACGTCCCCCTCCCGAAAGCTGCGCGGTCAGCCTCCCCCGCGCGGGGGGAAGCGAACCGTGTGAAGGGCCTGTGCATCAGCAGCGCGTACGCGTCAGGCCGACTTTTTGTTCTTCTTGTCGTCATCGACTTCGGTGAATTCGGCGTCGACGACGTCGTCTTTCTTGGTTTCAGCGCCCGCATCGGCATCGGCGCCGCCGGTCGGCTGCTCGGCAGCCTGCTTGTACATGGCCTCACCGAGCTTCATGGAAGCCTGCTGCAGCGCGTTGGTCTTGGCCGTGATGGCGGACGCATCGGTGCCTTTGAGCGCCTCCTTGAGGTCGGCCATGGCGTTCTCGATGGCGCGGCGCTCAGTCTCGCCGACCTTCGAGCCATGTTCGGCCAGCGCCTTCTCGGTCGAGTGGACCAGGGCCTCGGCGTGGTTCTTCGCCTCGACCTCGGCCTTGCGCTTCTTGTCCTCTTCGGCGTGCGCTTCGGCGTCGCGCACCATCTTGTCGATGTCCGCCTCGGAGAGACCGCCGGACGCCTGGATGCGGATCTGCTGCTCCTTGCCGGTGCCTTTGTCCTTGGCGGACACGTTGACGATGCCGTTGGCGTCGATGTCGAAGGTGACCTCGATCTGCGGCACGCCGCGCGGCGCCGGCGGAATGCCGATCAGGTCGAACTGGCCGAGCATCTTGTTGTCGGCCGCCATCTCGCGCTCGCCCTGGAACACGCGGATCGTCACCGCGGTCTGGCCGTCCTCGGCGGTGGAGAACACCTGGCTCTTCTTGGTCGGGATTGTGGTGTTGCGATCGATCAGCCGGGTGAACACGCCGCCCAGGGTCTCGATGCCGAGCGACAGCGGGGTCACGTCGAGCAGCAGCACGTCCTTGACGTCGCCCTGCAGCACGCCGGCCTGGATCGCGGCACCGACCGCAACCACTTCGTCCGGATTGACGCCCTTATGCGGCTCCTTGCCGAACAGCTGCTTCACCGTCTCCTGCACCTTCGGCATGCGCGTCATGCCGCCGACCAGGACGACCTCGTTGATCTCGGCCGCCGTCACGCCGGCGTCTTTGAGCGCCTGCCGGCACGGATCGATGGTCTTGCGAACGAGATCGTCGACCAGCGCCTCGAACTTGGCGCGGGTGAGCTTCATGGTCAGATGCTTCGGTCCCGAAGCATCTGCGGTGATGAACGGCAGATTGATTTCGGTCTGGGTCGTCGACGACAGCTCGATCTTGGCTTTCTCGGCGGACTCTTTCAGCCGCTGCAAAGCGAGCTTGTCGCGGCGCAGATCGATGCCCTGCTCTTTCTGGAACTCGTCGGCCAGATAGTTGACCAGCCGCATGTCGAAATCTTCGCCGCCCAGGAAGGTGTCGCCGTTGGTCGACTTCACCTCGAAGACGCCGTCGCCGATCTCGAGGATCGAAATATCGAACGTGCCGCCGCCGAGGTCGTAGACCGCGATCGTGCCGGTCTTCTGCTTGTCGAGCCCGTAGGCGAGAGCGGCTGCGGTCGGCTCGTTGATGATGCGCAGGACTTCGAGCCCGGCGATCTTGCCGGCGTCCTTGGTGGCCTGGCGCTGGGCGTCGTTGAAGTAGGCCGGCACGGTGATGACCGCCTGCTCGACCTTGGAGCCGAGATAGGCCTCTGCGGTCTCCTTCATCTTCTGCAGGACGAAGGCCGAAATCTGCGACGGCGAATAGCTCTTGCCCTCGACCTCGACCCAGGCGTCGCCGTTAGAGGCGCGCGTGATCTTGTAGGGGACGAGGCCCTTGTCCTTCTCCACCATCGGGTCGTCGTAGCGCCGCCCGATCAGGCGTTTTACGGCGAAAATCGTACGTTCCGGATTGGTGACCGCCTGGCGTTTTGCCGGCTGTCCGACGAGCCGCTCGCCCTCGTCCGTGAAAGCAACGATCGACGGCGTCGTCCGCATGCCCTCCGCGTTCTCGATAACCTTCGGCGTCTTGCCTTCCATAACGGCGACGCACGAATTCGTGGTCCCGAGATCAATGCCGATGACCTTGGCCATGGTTTAAATCCTCTCTTTCTCGGCAGGTCGGGCAGGCCCCAAAGGCGCCCTTGAAAACCGACCCCCGCATAGCCTCACTTGCCCAGTGTATCCGGGCGACTTCCCTTGGCTCATATAGGAGGGCCCTAACCGCCTGCAAGACAGAAATGCCCATGGACAGCCGCTCTTAGCGCCGAATGGTCCAGAGCGGATCGTGCTGCAAGCGAAAGCGATACGGCGACGCCCGGGCGTGGGGCCGCGCCATTGAGGCTCTCTTAACGGTGTCGCACGGAGCCTTGCCGCGGCCGCTGCGGCGCTAGCCCTCGATTAAGAAAATCCTGCCACGGATCACCCGGGCGAACGGCGCCGGCAAAGCCGCCAAGCGGCGGAGCTTGCCGCACGGCCGGACGCCAGGGGACACATATGGCGGCTCGTACGTATTGCTTCGCCGCGGCGGCATCGCCGCCCGTCGCGCATGATCCGGAGCCTGGCGGTCGCGTGCTGCCATGACCGACGTCGAGGTGTTGGTCATCGGCGCGGGGCCGGCCGGACTGACCGCAGCCTATTGCCTCAGCAAGGAACGGCGCTCCGTCATCGTCATCGAGCGCGACCCGACTTATGTGGGCGGCATCAGCCGCACCGTGCGCTACAAGGACTTCCACTTCGACATCGGTGGCCACCGCTTCTTCTCCAAAGCCAGGGAGGTCGTGGCGCTGTGGCGGGAAATCCTGCCCGACGATTTCATCGAACGGCCACGGCTGTCGCGCATCTACTACGACGGCAAATTTTTCTCGTATCCGCTCAAAGCGTTCGAGGCGCTGCAAAAGCTCGGCTTGTTCACCAGCGCGGCCTGCATGGCGTCGTACGCGTATGCCCGGCTGTTTCCGATCAAGCCGGCGCGCAGCTTGCACGAGTGGGTGCGCAACCAGTTCGGCGAACGGCTGTTCCAGATTTTCTTCAAGACCTACACCGAGAAGGTCTGGGGCATGTCGTGCGACGAGATTTCGGCCGATTGGGCGGCGCAGCGCATCAAGGGCCTCGATCTCACCACGGCCGTGCTGAACGGATTGAAACGGTCGCTGCGTCTGACCCGTAGAGCCGGCAGCAGTGGCGGCGAGCCGGTCAAGACCCTGATCGAAAGCTTTCAATATCCCCGCAAGGGGCCGGGCATGATGTGGGAGGAGGCGGCCCGCAAGATCGCCGCTCAGGGCGGCCGCATCCTGATGGGCCGCGAACTCGTCGGGCTCGAATTCGACGAGACGCACAACATGTGGCGCATCGACGTTGCGACCGCAGAGGGTGAGCGCGAAACCTACACGGCGCGCCACGTCGTCAGCTCCGCGCCGTTGCGCGAGCTGATGAGCCGGCTCAAGCCGACTCCGATCTCGCTCCTGCACGCCCGCGCGCTACGCTACCGGGATTTCCTCACCGTGGCGCTGATGGTGCGCAAGGACGAGCTGTTCCCGGACAATTGGATTTACATCCACGATCCGAGCGTGAAGGTCGGACGCGTGCAGAATTTCCGCTCCTGGTCGCCCGAAATGGTGCCGGACGGCATGAGCTGCCTCGGCCTCGAATATTTTTGCTTCGAGGGCGACGGACTGTGGAATGCGCCGGACAGCGAGTTGATCGCGCTTGCCAAACGCGAGGTGGCACAGATCGGGCTCGTCCTCGCCGAAGACGTGGTCGATGCCTGCGTGGTGCGTCAGGCCAAGGCCTACCCGGTCTACGATGAAGACTATCGCGACAATCTCGCCGCCATTCGCCTCGATCTCGACACGAGCTATCCGACCCTGCACGTGGTCGGCCGCAACGGCATGCATCGCTACAACAACCAGGATCATGCGATGATGACCGGCATGCTGGCGGCGCGCAATATTTTGGCGAGCGCCAAACTCTACGACGTCTGGAACGTCAATGAGGACGCCGAATATCACGAAGCCGGCGAGTCCGGCATCCGCGAAGCGCTCGACAGCGTGCGCCTGGTCCCGGAGAAGGTCACGCGCGCGGCGTGACCGGGCGTCACTTTGGCGTAAAGCCGCCCATAACGCTCCCTCACGGCCATTTTGTCCGCAGCGCCGGTTTGCGCCACAATCCGGTCTTGCATGGAGCGCACAGACACGCCGGGACGTCTCGTGCGGTGGCAAAGATCCGATGAAGCTCAACCTCCGGCAGGACCAGGCCGCAGCGCCGCTCGCCGTCGGCGATACAGCGAGCGGGCTTCGCCTCTATCCGGGCTATTTGGATCGCGGCCGCCAGATCGAGCTACTCGCCGCGCTGCGCGAGGTGCTTGCGGCAGCGCCGCTGTTCACGCCGCGCATGCCGATGTCCGGGCGGCCGTTTACGGTGCGGATGTCGAACTGCGGACCGCTGGGTTGGGTCTCGGATACGAGCGGCTATCGGTACGCGACGGCCCATCCGGAGACCGCGCAGCCTTGGCCGCCGATTCCTGCGATCCTGCTTTCGGCCTGGAATGAACTCGGCGGCTATCCGCATGCGCCGGAAGCGTGCCTGATCAACTTCTACGGTCCGACGGCCAAAATGGGCTTGCATCAGGACCGCGACGAGGACGATTTCGACGCGCCCGTCGTTTCGCTGTCGCTCGGCGATTCCTGTTTGTTTCGCATCGGCGGCCGTAAACGCGGCGACCCGACGCGCTCGTTTCGGCTTCATTCCGGCGACGCTCTGGTTTTGGGCGGCAGCGCGCGGCTTGCTTTTCACGGTGTCGACCGCATTGTGCCGGGAACCTCAACGCTGCTTCCGGAAGGTGGCCGGCTCAACCTGACGCTGCGCCGCGTTACCCGGCCCAGCAGAGACACGTCGCAGCCGGATCGGGAACATGCGGACCATTCAGACTGATCAAAGAAAAGACAGTATGCGCAACAAAAAAACCGATCTCATCACCGCAGTAGCGGCGCTGGCTGCGAGCCTCGTCCTGGCCCTCTTCGCCTTTCCTGCCTATGCGGACGAGCCGGTATTTCCCGCCGGTTCGCGCGTCGGTCTCGTTCCGCCGCCCGGCATGACTGTGTCCAAGACATTTCCCGGGTTCATCGATAGCGACAACAAAGCCGCCATTCTGATCTCGGCGCTGCCCGCCGGCGCCTACGCCGAGATGGAAAAGACGCTCACGCCCGATGCGCTGAAGAAACAGGGCATCACCGATGATAAGCGCGAAATGCTGCAGGTCGCCGTCGGCAGCGCGATTCTGATCACCGGCACGCAGGTCGCGCCCGATAAGACCACGTATCGCAAATGGCTGCTGCTCGGCGCGGCGCACGAATTGACGGTGGTGGTCAGCGTGCAGGTGCCCGAACAGAGCCAAGTCTATTCGGACGCCACCGTGCGCGCAGCGCTCAATACGCTGGCGCTGCGCGACAAGGTGCCGGACACCGAAATGCTGACGATGCTGCCGTTCAGGGTCGGCGATCTGGCCGGCTTCCGTGTCGCCAACGTCATTCCCGGCCGCGCGCTCTTGTTGATCGACAGGCCCGAGTACCCGCACATGGTGGTGACCCAGGATATGCCCGATTACCTTTACGACGCGCGATGTTCCATCGTGGCGGTGCCGGGCGGCCCGAGCGACAAGGAATCGCGGGCGAATTTCGCGCGGGCGGCATTCGGGTCGATCGGCGGCATCAAAGACGTGCAGCTCACCATGGCCGAGCCGGTGCGGCTCGAACATCAAGACGGCTTCGAGACCGTCGCTCACGCCAAGGACGCCGCCACCGGCGCCGATCTGATGGTGGTGCAGTGGCTGCGCTTCGGCCACGGCAGCTTCCTGCAGATGGTCGGCATCTCCCGCGCGGCGATTTGGCAGGATGAGCTGTCGCGGCTGCGCGCCATGCGGGCGAGTATCGAGCCGAAGTGAGACGTAGCAAAAAAACGCAAGCAGTGACGCTTACGAGTCCTGCGCCGGCGCCTTGGCGTTATCGTTCGTAGCGGCTTGGGCCGGTGCGGCCTTGGGGCCGCCCTTCGACACACCCACCATGGCGGGCCGCAATACGCGCTCGCCCAGCATGTAGCCGGGCTGCACCACTTGCACGACGCTGCCGGCCGGCACCGAGGCATCCGGCACTTCGAAGATTGCCTGATGCAAATGCGGGTCGAATTTCTCGCGCTGCGGATTGAACTGGCGCACCTTGTTCTTCTCCAGCGCCTTCAACAGTTCGCGCTCGGTCAGCTCGACGCCTTCGATGAGCGCCTTCACGGCGGCATCGGCGTTGTCGCGGACCTCGGGCGTGACGGTATCGAGCGCGCGCCGCATGTTGTCGGCGACGCCGATCATGTCGCGGGCAAACGCCGTAATGCCGCGCAGCTCGGCGTCGGCCACTTCGCGTGCGGTGCGCCGGCGCAGATTCTCCATCTCGGCGAGCGTGCGCAGCAGCTTGTCTCTCAGGTCCGCCGCCACGGCTGTCGCATCCGGTTCCGCCGCCGGTTGTGCGGCATCAGCCGCCGGCCCCTGCTCGGGCCCGGGCTCGGCATTCTCTGCGGTACGCGCCGCTTCGTCCTCAGCGCGAGCGGTCTTTTCGGTCATGATTGTTCCCCTAATTCGCCCCGCATATCAGGGCGCAGCCGCAAAAAATCAAGCGTTGGCGGGATGCGGTGGTGGCGGGGGCGTCAGCCGCCCAGCAATTTGCTGACCACCTTGGCGGTGTAATCCACCATCGGGACAATGCGGGCGTAATTGAGCCGGGTCGGGCCGATGACGCCAAGGACGCCGACGATATGCCCCGTTGCGTCGTGATACGGCGCCACGATGGTCGAGGAGCCGGACAGCGAGAACAGCTTGTTTTCCGAGCCGATGAATACCCGCACGCCGTCGGCCTCCTGGGCGCGGCCGAGCAGGTCGATCACCTCGCGGCGGGTTTCCAGATCGTCGAACAACAGGCGCACGCGTTCGAGGTCGGCCAGCGCCTTGAGGTCGTCGAGCAGATGCGCCTGGCCGCGGATGATGAGCTTGCGTTCGTCGGTCTCGCCGCCCGACCAGCTCGCCAGGCCGGCGGCGACGATTTTCTGGGTCAACTGATCGAGCTCGGCCTGGCCCTCCTTCAGCTTGGCCTCGATCTCGATCTTGACCTCGTCCAACGTGCGGCCGCGAATGCGCGCGTTGACGAAATTGGCCGCCTCGGTCAACGCCGAGCTGGGCAGGCCGAGCGGGATGTTGAGCACCCGGTTTTCGACTTGGCCGTCTTCGCCGACCAGCACCATGAGGGCGCGCTCCGGCTCGAGCGGCACGAATTCGATATGCTTGAGCCGCGGATTGGCCTTCGCTGCCACCACGACGCCGGCGGCACGACTGAGGCCCGACAACAGGCCCGATGCTTCGGTCAACACCGCCTCGACCGATTTCGATTGGCCGGACGCCGCGACCTGGGCCTCGATCGCCTTGCGGTCCTGCTCGGTCAGGTCGCCGATCTGCATCAGCGCATCGACGAAGAACCGCAGGCCGATTTCGGTCGGCAGCCGGCCGGCCGAGGTATGCGGCGCATAAATGAGCCCGAGCTGCTCGAGATCGGACATGACGTTGCGCACCGAGGCCGGCGACAATGTCATCGGCAGAATGCGCGACAGGTTGCGCGAGCCGACCGGCTCGCCGGTCGCCAGATAGCTCTCGACGATGCGGCGGAAAATCTCGCGCGAGCGCTCGTTCAGCTGCGCAAGGCCGAGCTGGTTCGCCGCAAGCGGCAAGTCGTGGCTGGCCAACGCTCACTCCCCTGTGCTGGACAAGACTTGTCCCTTTGCCCGGCCGGTTTCAAGTCGCTCGGAGGACGCCGGGCGCGCCGCACTTTATCACTCCGCTGCGATGGCCCGTGGCGCGCCGCACAGATGTGCCATCAAGGTTTTGATCGAAGCCACGTGTTCAAGACCCTTGACCGCGCCGATCACGTCGGCAATTGCGCCATCGGGCAGCACGCCCTTCGCATAGGTGGCGAATTTGCTCTCGATCTGCGCCCGCGCCAGCGGGTTTTCGTACGAGCCGAGCGGATGCTCGCAGCGCGCCGAATAAGTCGCGCTTTCGGTTTCGACTTCCACATCGGCCTGCGAGCCGCTCACCGCCGCGTCGGCGCGAACCTCGACGCGCTCGGCCGCAAAGCGCCGCAGTTGTTGATCATCGTAACGGTTGGGCTCGAACTGCGCCAAGGTCAGCGCCTTGTCGTGCAGGATCGCCGCCGCGGTGTAATGCGCCGACAATAGCGCCTCGAATTTGGCTTTGTAGGTGCCGAAGCCGCCGTGCATCTTGAACGCGTTTTCGCTCAGCCCAATGCGGACCTTGCGGACACCGGCGAAATCGATCGGCTGCCGGCCGAGAATGTCGAACAAAGCCGTCACCATGCCCTGGATCAGCGTTGCCGACGGCCACAGCCGTAGCGCGATCTGCGTGAGCTCCCAGCGCCGGCCGAGATCGGCGACGGCGAGTTCGATTTTGCCGCCCTCCGCATAGGTGTTGTAGAGGCCGCCGTCTTTGGCGGTGAGAAACTCGCTCGTGGCGACGAATTGTTGTTGTGCCAGCAGCGCCGCGAGCAGGCCCGATAGCGCGCCGCGGCATTGGTGGAATTTCACCGTCGGCGTGCCCCAGGCGGCAAACGTTCCGGCGGCCTGGCTGCCGGCAAGGCCGAAGGCACGCGCCATGGTGTCGGCGTCGAACCCCAGCAGCGATCCGACCGCGGCCGCCGCGCCGAACGGGCCGATGACGCCCGGGCCGTGCCAGCCGCGGCCGCGAAATTTCGGATAGTCGAGGCCGAGTCCGACACGCGTCGTGACCTCGCACCCGGCAGCCAGCGCAGTAAGCAGAGCGCGGCCGGAGAGACCGTCGCGCTCGGCGATGGCAAGTGCCGGCGGTACGACTTCGGGTGTCACATGGGTCAGCGTCGCGCGATGCACGTCGCACATGGTGACGGCGGTGACGAGGTAGGCGTTGAGCAACGTGGCGCCGGCGAGCGACAGCGGCTCGGCGCCGATCACGCTCGCCTCGCGCGACTGCGCCAGCGCACCTGCGAGCGCGGCGACCTGCCCGGTTTCCTCACCCAGCCGCCCGGCGACCGCGCACGCGAGCGCATCCAGTAGCAGATTTTTGCAATGCTCACGGACACGCGGCGGAATGTCGTCATAGCGCAGGTCGGCGGCAAAGCTTGCCAGCCTTTGCGTCGCTTCCGCCGATGCGCTGTCTGCTGCCATGCTGTCCTCCCGTGGTGCCGGAATTTGGCGCCGGATGAGGGTAGCGGAGAGCCGCCGACGCTGACAACGCCGCTGCCAACGCCATCGACCGTGAACCATGCTGCGGCCTTGCTTTGGCGCGCCCTTGTGGCAACCCTGTCGAAACGCCTAAAAGCGTGCGCCCCGGCTTGTCCATAGGCGAAGGCGGTGCAGCAAGGAGACCCATATGCGGCCGAGCCGCCGTCAGCCCGACGAATTGCGCCCCGTGTCGCTGGAGCGCGGCGTGGTGAAATACGCCGAGGGTTCGTGCTTCGTGAAGTTCGGCGAGACCCATGTGCTGGTCACCGCCACCTTGGAGGATCGCCTGCCGCCGTGGCTCAAGGGCCGGGGCGGCGGCTGGATCACCGCCGAGTACGGCATGCTGCCGCGCGCCACCCTGGAGCGCACGCGCCGCGAGGCCTCGGCCGGCAAGCAGAGCGGCCGCACCGTGGAGATCCAGCGCCTGATCGGCCGCAGCCTGCGCTCGGTGGTCGATCTCAAAGCGCTCGGCGAGCGCCAGATCACCATCGACTGCGATGTCATCCAGGCCGACGGCGGTACCCGCACCGCCTCGATCACCGGCGCCTGGATCGCGCTCTACGATTGCTTGGCCTGGATGAAGGCGCGGCAGATGGTCGAAATGGAGGTGCTGCGCGACCACATCGCGGCGATCTCCTGCGGCGTCTGCGGCGGCGTGGCGGTGCTCGATCTCGATTACGCTGAGGATTCGCAGGCCGAGACCGACGCCAATTTCGTTCTCACCGGCTCCGGCAATATCGTCGAGGTGCAGGCCACGGCGGAGAAGATTCCGTTCTCCGAGGAGCAGCTGACCGCACTGCTCGCGCTCGCCCGCAAGGGGGTGAACAAGCTGATCGATTTGCAGAAGATGGCGGTGATGTGAGCGGGCCGGCGAACAGATGAATGAATCCCGGTCACTGCGCACGCACCGCAAAGTTTGCGATCCGTCGTCCGGTGTCTGTCGTCTGGTGATCGCCACGCATAATCCCGGCAAGCTCGTCGAGATGCGGGAGCTGCTTGCGCCGTATGGAATCGACGCCATCTCAGCGGGCGAACTGGGACTTGGCGAGCCGGAAGAGACCGGAATGACGTTCCGCGACAACGCGCGCATCAAGGCCGAATCCGCGGCCAGAGCCAGCGGCCTGCCAGCCTTCGCGGACGATTCCGGCTTGGCGGTCGATGCACTCGGCGGCGCGCCCGGCATCCATTCGGCGCGCTGGGCCGGGCCGGACAAGAATTTCGCCCGCGCCATGGAATCGATCGAACAAAAACTGCATGAGCACGGCGCCGCTGCACCCGCGCAGCGCCGCGCCCATTTCGTCTCGGCGCTGTGCGTCGCCTGGCCGGACGGCCACGTCGAGGATTTTGAAGCCCGCGTCGACGGCACGCTGGTCTGGCCGCCGCGCGGCGACAAGGGATTCGGCTACGATCCGATGTTCCTGCCCGACGGCCACGCGCGCACCTTCGGCGAAATGGACAGCGAAGAAAAACACGGCCTGCCGCCGCGCGGAAAAGGCCTGTCGCACCGTGCCCGCGCTTTCGTCAAACTCGCGGAGGCGTGTCTTGAGCGGCGCTGAAGACGAAAAATTCGGCGTCTACATTCATTGGCCGTTCTGCCTGTCGAAGTGTCCGTATTGCGATTTCAACAGTCACGTGCGCCACGCCGGTGTCGACGAGGCGCGGTTTGCACGCGCGTTCGCGGCTGAGATCGCCACGACCGCGGCACGCGTGCCGGGACGCACCGTGTCGTCGATCTTCTTCGGCGGCGGCACGCCGTCGCTGATGCAGCCGTCGACCATCGCCACTGTGCTCGATGCAATCGCGCAGCACTGGAGCGTTGCTGACGATGCCGAGGTGACGCTCGAAGCCAATCCGACCAGCGTCGAAGCCACGCGGTTTCGCGGCTATCGCACAGCCGGCGTCAATCGCGTGTCGCTCGGCGTGCAGGCGCTCGACGACCGCGCACTGGCCGAACTCGGCCGCCTGCATTCCGCGCGCGAGGCGCTCGACGCGGTCGCTGTGGCGCGATCGGTATTCGGCCGTTATTCGTTCGATCTCATCTACGCGCGTCCCGGCCAGACGCCGCAGCAATGGGCCAGCGAGCTTGCGCGCGCGCTCGCTGAAGCCGGCGAGCATCTCTCGCTCTATCAGCTGACCATCGAGCCCGACACGCCGTTTGCGGCGCTGTACGCTGCCGGCAAGCTGAAAACGCCCGACGAGGATATCGCGCGCGCGCTTTACGACACGACGCAAGACGTTTGTGCCGCGCACGGTTTGCCGGCGTACGAAATTTCCAACCATGCGCGGGCCGGCGGCGAATGCCGGCACAATCTGATCTATTGGCGCGCCCACGAATATGCCGGCGTCGGACCGGGCGCGCACGGCCGCCTCGACGTCGACGGCGAGCGCCACGCCACCGCCACCGAAAAGCGTCCTGAAAGTTGGCTGATGCGGGTCGAGGCGCGCGGCCATGGTCTCGTCAGCGACGACGTGCTCACGCGCCAGGAACGCTGCGACGAGTTTTTGTTGATGGGCCTGCGGCTCGCCGAAGGCATCGATCTTGCGCGTTACGCCGAGCTTGCCGGCCGCGCGCTCGATCCGGTGCGTATCGCGACGCTGCATGAGCATGGCCTGATCGAAACCACGCCGCAGGGCCGGCTACGCGTCACCTTGCCGGGCTTTCCGGTATTGGATGCCGTGGTTGCCGATCTCGCGGCGTAGCTTTTCAAATATTTATGCATCGCCGACTGTCGCCTTGCAGGTTCTGCGAAGACATGCAACCTTAGGCTGGAGGCGGGGTCGCGGACCGGACAACTCCGGCCAACATCGCTCACGAGCCTAACGCCTAGTCGTCGCCATGCCCTCGTGAGGGGCATCAACTCCTGGCAACTAACAATAAGCGAGGGAGGTTTTCCGTGCTGCCACCACTCCCGAAGTTTTCGTGCCCTGTTCATGAGGTGGATGATTGGTTCTACTGGAGGTATCGCTACCAATACGCCACGACGTCGAACCCTGCGGCGAGTATGTCTCCCGGGGCCATCATTTATCCGCAACACCCCAACGCTGACGCCGACGTTAAGTTGGCTATCCAATACGCCGCAGCCAACCACATCGCCATTGCTGTCCGGACCGGTGGCCACGCCTACTCCGGCACGTCTTCGACCACCAGCGACAACATCCAGCTTGATCTGAGCAACGCGTACGACGATTGGGATTATGACGCGGCGAAGGGCACGCTGCGTTTTGGGGTGAGCTATTCGCTGCTGGAGTTCAACACGAAGCTGGCGAATGCGGGCATGTTTATGCCGACCGGCCAATGCTACAACGTCCATGTCGGCGGTCACGTCCAGACGGGCGGTTACGGTCAACTGACTCGCGCTTTCGGTCTCTTCAGCGACCAAATCGTGTCCTTCGAGATATTCCTTGCGGATGGCACGAAAAAGACTGTTACGCCAGCTGACAAGGACCTTTTCTTTGCAGTTCTCGGCGGTGGTCCGGGCAACTACGGCATCATGACCCATGTCACGGTCCGGCCCCTGAAGGACGCGGACCACCAATACTCGCGCGCGTTCAAGCAGGTGATTCCGTACGATCCAAAGTTCGACCACAAAGTTCTGGCGCAGCTGTTCAATCTCGTCCAGGAGTGGGAAAACGCGCCGGGCGACTATGATTTCTCTTTCACCGTGGCGTCAGGCGAGGACGACTTTCTCGCGAACCAGATTGGGGCCGCTTCGTACGATGACGCCATGGTCAAATTTTTCGGAGGCAAGAACGGCTCATCGTTCTTCAGCTTCCTGAGTGTCTACTTTCAATACTCGAACCTCGATAATAAGCCCAACACATACGACCCTTCGTGGTGCAACAAGATCAAGACGATCCTCGGCACTGCAAACCAGGGCGTCGGTCCATGGGAGCGATTAGAGCAGCTGGTTGAGCAGGAGCTGATCAATTATTTTGTGAATCTGAAGGACGACAGCGTCACTACGCCAATCTCGGAATGTGTCACGCAGCTGTGGACCTACGGGGGGACGCGCGAGTTCAACTTCCCTTTCGTGAAGAACACCCAATTAACCGACAAGGTTGCGGACCCCGAACACTGGCCTGAATGGGTCGCGGCTCGGATTGATGAGCTGATCGGACGCAGTGACGAAGGTCTCATGGTCGTTACCCAGTGCGAGAACTTCGGTGGCAAGAACTCTGCGATGACGAAGAACGGCGCAAGAAAACAAACTGCTTATGCGTGGCGAGATACGACCGTCGGCTACTGCCTCGACGCCTTCTACAATGCCGACGTGGAAAACGCCCTGGGGATCATTGAGAAATGGCAGAGCATCAACATCGCTGAGGGGATTGGGCAGAACGGCAAGCTCTCGACAGCGGATCACCGGTGGTTCTGTTTTAGCCACGGCGACATCGACATGAGCAAGGTGTGGCCATTCTACTACTCGAAGGAGGATTACGACAGATGCTTGAAGGTCAAGAAAACGGTTGACCCGAACGGCGTGTTCACCCCAAATCCGTTCGTCGTCGGCTACCCCGATACAGCGCCGAAGCATGTCGCGGTGCCTGCGGCGGTGCCCGGCGGTGCCACTGCCACTGGCAAGCCCGAACAGAAGCTGGACGACGCGGCGTTCGCTAAGTCACACGCCGAACGCGCCAAGCGGCGCGCCGCGAAGAAGGGCATCACCAAAACGAAGCTCTGGCGGTCGACGCCTTGACGAGTCGCGTTAGAGGCGTTGCAGCGTCCGCTGCGCCGCCAGAAAGGCGATGAATAATTGCATGCCCAGGGGCAAGACCCCGCGCCGCCTGCCATGCCGCGTGAATGGCTAGCCGCGGCGGCTCGAAGCCGGTGCGGATCAGCTCGATCTCGCCGCGATCAAATCCCCGACGCGCCAAAGCTGCGCGGCGCCGGCGAAATGACTTGCGGACCTGATCCGGTCACGCGCAGCACCGCGAGCCCGCGTTCGTTGGTGCCGTCGGCGCGAAAGCGGAACAGGCCGTCGATGCCAGTGAAGCCTGACGGATTGGTCAGCACCTGCGGCGAAAACCGCTGTGCCGGATCGGGCTGCGTCTTCACCAGCGCCGCCACCAGCGCGACCGCATCGTAGGCGAGCGTCGCGGTGCGCACCGGATCCTGGTGATAGCGCGTGCGGTAGCGTGCCGAAAACGCCCGGTAGCCGGCGCCGTCCGGTGCCGCGTACCAGCCGCCATCGAGCCCCGCCGTGGAAAAAATGCGCGGATCGTCCCACAGCCCGGTGCCGAGCAGCTGAATGCGCTTGGTGTTGACGCCGGCCGCGACCAGCGTCTGCACCACGTCGGGTACCGCATCGCCGCCGTCCGGAATGAACAGCGCCTCGGCGCGCGAGGCCGATTGCGCCACCGTGCGCACCGGATTGGTCATGCCGGCCTTGTCGTGCGGATAGTGTTCGAGCACGACCACTTGGCCGCCGCGGCGGGCGACATCCTGGCGGAACGCTGCTTCGACCACGGCGCCGTAGGGATTTTCCGGCACCAGCGCCGCATACGAGCGCTTTCCGTTGGCGGTCGCGTATTGCACGATGCGCTGGACGTCCGACTCGGGCAGAAAGCTGAGCAGATAAATGCCGGCCGACGCGACATTGGTGTCGGTCGAGAACGCGATCACCGGCACGTTGCGGGCACGGGTCACCTGGCCGACGAGACTCACCGACTGCGCGAACAACGGGCCGAGCACGATCGCGGCGCCTTCGTCGAGCGCCTGCTGCGCCCCGGCGCGCGCCGCATCGGGATTGCCGGCATCGTCCTTCACCAGGAGCTGGACATTGGGCGCGTTGAATTCGCCAAGCGCCATCTCGGCGGCGTTGCGCATGGCCTGGCCGGCAAGACCGGCGTTGCCGCCGGCCGACAGCGGCAGGATCAGTGCCACTTTGACCTGCCCGGTGCCGATTGTGGTTCCGGCCTCCGGCGGCGGGCCCGCGGCGGGTGCTGGGCTCGATGAGAAGAAGTTGGAATTGGAGAAAATGCTCGAATTGCTCGAGCAGTCGCCGAGCAGCCCGGCCGTGCCGGCCAGCAAGCCGGCAAGCCAACGGCGCCGCGACAGCATGGCCGCGGCCGCCCGGACCTGCAATTCCGCGGACAAAACAGTTCTCCCCGACCTCGGCCTGCGTAATCGCATAGGTCTATACCAATTCGTCATATTGGGGGCGAGTCGTTAACTGAATGGAAAGGATAATGTTTTCCTTGCGACGCTGCCGCGGCGCCGGCAAAGCGGCTACATTTGCGGCATGAACCGGCCGCATACCGCCACACCCGCGCCTTCCGACCGCGCCGAGCGGTCCTACGTCGTTGGCGGACAAATTGTTCCGGTCGAACGCCTCAAGCCCGGCCTGCATATCGTCGCCACGCCGATCGGCAACCTCGGCGACGTGACATTGCGGGCGCTGGCCGCGCTGGCGGGCGCCGACCTGATCGCCTGCGAGGACACCCGCGTCACCCGCAAGCTGCTTGACCGCTACGGCATCCGTACGCCGCTCACGCCGTATCACGACCACAACGCCGCAGAGGCGCGGCCCAAATTGCTGCGCCGGCTCGCAGACGGCACGGCGCTTGTGCTGGTCTCCGATGCCGGCACGCCGCTCGTCTCCGACCCCGGCTACAAGCTGGTGCGCGCCGCGCAGGACGCCGGCCACAGCGTTACCGCCTTGCCCGGCGCGTCCGCGGTGCTGGCCGCGCTGGCGGTCGCGGGCCTGCCGACCGACCAATTTTTGTTCGCCGGTTTTTTGCCGCCCAAAGCCGGCGCGCGCCGCGCCCGCATTGCCGAGCTCGCCCGCGTTCCCGCAACGCTGGTTTTGTTCGAGACCGGTCCACGTATTGCAGCAACTCTCGCCGATCTCGCCGACGGGCTCGGCAGGGAACGCGATGCCGCGCTATGCCGCGAGCTGACCAAGCTGCACGAAGAAATCCGCCGCGGCGATCTGGCGACGCTCGCCGCACGCTATGCCGGCGAGGAGCCGCGCGGCGAAATTGTCCTTGTCGTCGGTCCGCCGGCGGCGGCAGAGCAACTGAGCGCCGAAGATGCCGACGCACTTTTGCGCAACGCCCTGGCGCGAACGTCGCTCAAAGCGGCCGTCGCTGAGGTTGCGGCGACGACTGGCTTGCCGCGCCGGCAGATTTATCAACGCGCGCTGTCGCTCGAAAAAGACGTCGGCGAAAGCGAAAGCGAAAAACCGGATGCAACGCCCCGCTAAGCCGCCTGCGCCGCTCAAGCCGTCGCCGCGCCCGGAACGCGTGGCGGCATTCCGGCTCGGCCTTTCGGCCGAAAGCCGCGCCGCGTTTTTGCTGATCGCCAAAGCCTATCGGATTGTGGCGCGGCGCTGGAAAACGCCGTTCGGCGAAATCGACATCGTGGCGCGCCGCCGCAACGATCTGGTGTTCGTCGAGGTCAAGGCGCGCGACAGCCTTGACGACGCGGCCGAATCGGTGACCGAGCGCAGCCGGCGGCGCATCGTTGCGGCGGCCGAAATGTGGCTCGCCCATCGGCCGCGGGACGCGCAGTGCAATATCCGTTTCGACGCGATCCTGGTGGTGCCCGGCAAGATGCCGCGCCACATCGTCAATGCTTTCGATGCGAGCCGCTGACTTGGCTATTCACGCTGCCCGCAGCTTGCCGAAGAACTGATCGACCTGGGCGCGAATTTTTCCAGCGGCCGCCGCGAGATCGTCTGCAACGGTCTTGACCGAGGTGGCGCTGGTACGGGTGTTCTCGGTCGCCTCGCCGACGCTGACCACCTCGTCGACCGTATCGGTGGTGCGGCACGCCGCGACTTCGACGCTGCGGGCGATTTCCGTGGTCGCGGCGCCCTGTTCGGTTACGGCCGTCGCGATCGCGCTTGAGATCTCACCGATCTCGCGAATGGTCCGCTCGATGCCGGCGATGGCTTGGATCGAACGCGCGGTCGCGCCCTGCATGGCGGTGATCTGGGCGCCGATCTCCTCGGTGGCTTTGGCGGTCTGCGACGACAGCGCTTTCACCTCGCCGGCGACGACGGCGAATCCGCGGCCGGCTTCGCCGGCACGCGCCGCCTCGATGGTGGCGTTGAGGGCCAGCAGGTTGGTCTGTTCGGCGATATCGTTGATGAGCTTGATCACATCGCCGATGCGACGCGCCGCTTCGTCGAGCTCCTTGACCGCATCGTTGGTGCGGGTCGCCTCGCTCACCGCCTTGGTGGCGATCGCATTCGACTGCGCGACCTGGCGGTCGATCTCGGATACCGAGGCTGCCAGTTCGTCGGCCGCGGAGGCGATTTCGCGCACATTGGTCGAGGCCTCACCGGACGCCCGGGCGGCACCGGCCGTCTTGGTCGAAGCCAGATCGGCCGCCTCGGTCAACTGCGCCGCTGCCGCGAGCATGTGCTCGAACAACCGGCCGAGCTCGGACAGGCTTGCCTCGATCTCCGTGCCGAAGCGGGCAATTTCCGCCGCAATCCGTTCCTGGCGCTGCGCCTTCGCTTCTGCGTCGGACTGCACCTTCTGGTTCAGCTCGACATTGCGGCGCATCGCGTCCTGAAAGACCGCGATCGAACGGGCGACGGCGCCGACTTCGTCGCGGCGGTCGCCGTACGGCACGGCGCGCGCCACGTCGCCGCCGGCGACGGCCTCGGTGACGCGGGCGACCTGCACCAGCGGACGCGCTATCGAGCGGTGAATGACGAGCGCCCCGAACATGGCCAGGACGAGCGCGACGGCGCCGAGCAAAGCCGTCTCGAGCGCGGCGGCGTCGATGCCGTGCTCGATGCGGGAGTAGATGTTGCGCGAGCGATCGGCGTAAATCTGGCCCAGCTTGTCGAGATCGTTCGTCAGCGCGGTGCGGACCGTCCGGTTGGCGTCGTTGTTGCCCCATTCGCTGCCGGCAGCCGGACTGATCTCGGTGCCGCGGCGCACCAGCTCGCGGCGGAAATCCTGAAACTGCTTCACCCGCGCCGCAAAGGCGGCAAAGACTTCGGCATCTTCGGGCCGTACCGATTTCTGCCACTGCTCCATGACGCCGCTGATCTTGTCGTTGAAGCGGGTCAGGCCCGTCGCGAATTGCTTGGCCTTGGCGGTATCCGGCGACATGTAGATGCCGCGCGATTCCATCACCACCGCATAGACGAGGCTGTTGATGCGGTCGACATTCTCGGCGCCCACAAAGGACGATTCGAACTCCTTGGTGAGCGCCACGTGCCGGTTGGCATTGAACAGCGCCAATCCGGCGAGCGCCAGCGTCACGGTGGCCAACAGCGCAAAGATCACGTAGAGCTTGGCGGCGATCGACAGGTTCGCCAAATTCATGACTGTACCGGTCCTTTGTCGTCGGCGGTAATCTGGCGCTAAGATGTTAACTCCAGGTTTACCTTGTTCGGACCGGCCGCCGCTCTGTGCGCCGGTTCGCTGCAGCTCCTTCCTTCCCCTGCGGTCGACAACCCGCAAAACGGCTCGCCCATGCGCCTGAACGTTGCCGTGCAAATGGATCCGATCGAGCGGATCAATATCCGCGGCGATTCGACGTTCGCGCTGCTGCTCGAGGCGCAGAACCGAGCCTATGCGGTGTCCTATTACACGCCCGACCAGCTGGTGCTGCGCGACGGCAAAGTGTCGGCGACGGTGCGGCCGTTGGTGGTGCGCGATGTCGCCGGCGACCATTTCACGCTCGGCGAGCCGCGCCACGTGGATTTGACCTCGTTCGACGTCGTGCTCTTGCGGCAGGACCCGCCGTTCGACCTCGCCTACATCTCGACCACCCACATGCTGGAGCGCATTCAGCCCAAGACGCTGGTGGTCAACGATCCGGCCCACGTGCGCAACGCGCCGGAAAAAGTTTTTGTCACCGAATTTCCCGACTTGATGCCGCCGACGCTGATCACCCGCAGCCTCGACGCCATCAAGGCGTTCCGCGCCGAGCACGGCGACATTGTCATGAAGCCGCTGTACGGCAAGGGCGGCGAGGCGGTGTTTCGCTTGGCGCGCGAGGATCTGAATTTCGGCTCGCTGTACGATTTGTTCGCCACGATGTTTCACGAGCCGTGGGTGGTGCAGAAATTCCTCCCCGAGGTGCGCGACGGCGACAAGCGCATCATCCTGGTCGACGGCGAATTCGCCGGCGCCGTCAACCGCGTACCGGCGCCCGACGATCTGCGCTCCAACATGGTGCGCGGCGGCGTGCCGAAGGAGACCGAGCTCACCGACCGCGAACGCCACATCTGCGAGCGCCTCGGGCCGGCCCTGCGCGAGCGCGGCCTGCTGTTCGTCGGCATCGACGTGATCGGCAATTATCTGACCGAGATCAACGTCACTTCGCCGACCGGAATCCGCAGCGTGAAGAATTTCGGCGGCCCCGACATCGCGGCTCTGATCTGGGACAAGATCGAGGCGAAGCGCGCGTAGCCGCTTGCTTCAAGCGCGCGCCGGCGCGGGCGCCGGAACCGCGATGCCGGCGCCCGATGACGATTTGCGAACCGTGACGATCGCCAGCGCCGCAATGATGCAGAGCGCCCCGGCGGCAAAGAACGCCGGCAGATAGGTGCCTAAATCGGTGCGCACCAGGCCGGCGCCGAACGCCGCGCTGGCGGCGCCGATCTGATGGCCGGCGAATACCCAGCCGAATACGATGCCGGCCTTCTCGCGGCCGAAGCGGTCGGCGGTGATTTTCACAGTCGGCGGCACGGTCGCGATCCAGTCGAGACCGTAGAACACCGCAAACAGCGACAGGCCGTAGAACGTGAAATCGGTGAACGGCAGATAGAGCAGCGACAGCCCGCGCAGCCCGTAATACCAGAACAACAGCCAGCGCGGATCGAACCGGTCGGACAACCAGCCGGAGCCGATGGTGCCGAAGAAATCGAAAATGCCCATCATGGCGAGCACGCTCGCCGCCGTGACCGCCGGCAAGCCGTAGTCGTGGCACAGCGTGACGAAGTGCGTCTGGATCAGGCCGTTGGTGCTGCAGCCGCAGACGAAGAACGTGCCGAACAGGATCCAGAATACCGGAACGCGGGCGACGTCCTTGAGCACGACGAGCGGCGACAGCAAGAGCGACACCAGGCCGGCGCCCGTGGCCGGCGGCGGCGCCACGGTCGTCTCGCCATAGAGCGGCTGCCCGACGTCGCTCGGCCGGTCGCGCATCAAAAGGAGCGCCACGCAGCCGGCCAGCGCCAGCATGCAGCACACCATGACCAGCGCCATGCGCCAGCCGTAGGTCGTCGCCACCTGGGCGATCAGCGGTAGAAACAGCAATTGTCCGGTCGCATTGCTGGCGGCAAAGATGCCCATAACCAGGCCGCGCCGCGCGTTGAACCAGCGCGTCGCAACCGTAACGGCCAGCACCATGGCGGTCAGCCCGGTGCCGACGCCGACCACGATGCCCCACAGCAGAACGAGCTGCCACACGTGGGTCATCATGAGCGACGTCAGAAAGCCCGCCGAAATCAGGATGACCGCGCTCACCATCACGGCGCGCACGCCGTAGCGGTTCATGAACGCCGCGGCGAACGGGCCGAACAGGCCGAACAGCATGAGCCGGAGCGCCAACGCCGAGGATATTTGATCGTTGGCCCAGCCGAACTCCTGCTCCAGCGGCACGATCAGCACGCCGGGCGTGCTCATGGCCGCCGCCGTCACGACGGTCGTTATGAGCGTGACGCCGACGATCACCCAGCCGTAGTGGATGTTGCGGCGGGCAAGCGCCGTGGCCAAAGCAGATGGTCCCATGGGCAAGTCCACAGCCTGTTCTGACGCAGCGGCCAACGACTGGTGGGCGGAGGCGACACGCCGGCGCGAGGCGGTTATATCGGCGTGGGCCCGTTGGCGGGCAATGATCATTAGGGGTATGGCTGCCATGCTGGCGAGCGGCAAAGAGCGTCTCCAGCGCATGCGCGACGGCCGCGTGGTCTATATCGGCGCCGAGCGGGTCGACGACGTCACCGCGCATCCCGCCTTCCGCAACGGCGCCCGTACCATCGCGGCGCTGTATGATCTGAAAGCCGATCCCGCCAAGCGCGATCTGTTCACCTACGAGGACGACGGCGAGCGCATCGGCCTGCAGTGGCTGCGCTGCCGCACGCGCGACGACTTGGCCCGCCGCATGCGCGCCATGAAGGCGATGGCCGACGCCACTTACGGTCTGATTGGCCGTTCGCCCGATCACGTCGCCGGCCTGATCACCGGCTTGGCGATGCGGCCGGAATTGCTCAACGAGCTGCACTCGGGCTTCGGCGACAATCTCATTCGTTTCTACGACCGCGCCCGCAAGAACGATCTCTATTTGTCGTTCGCCGTCACGCCGCCGTCCGGCATCCGCGACCGCGAGATCTACACCGGCGTGGTACGCGACGATCCGACCCTGCAGGTCGTGGCCGAAGACGATTCCGGCGTGACCGTCTCGGGCATGAAGATGCTCGCCACCGGCGCCATCTTCGGCGACGAAGTCTACATCGGCAATCTCACCGCCATCGACGACAAGCGGCAGAACGAAAGCATCACCGCGGCAATTCCCAACAATGCGCCCGGCGTGTCGTTCTGGGCGCGCGAACCGTACGAGCGCCACGCCCGCGAAGAGGCCGACTATCCGCTGAGCTACCGCTTCGACGAAAACGACGCCGTGCTGGTCTGCGACCGTGTCAAGATTCCGTGGGAGCGGGTGTTTCTGCACAACAACGGCGCCTGGTCGCGCCGCATCTATATCGAGACGCCCGCCAACGTCTATCAGAACCAGCAGTCCAATATCCGCTTCTGGGCCAAGATGGGGCTCGTGGTCGGTCTGGCGAGTCGCATGTGCCAGGCCAATGGTGTCGACAAGGTACCGGCGGTACGCGAGACGCTCGGCCGGCTCGCCGCGCTCGAAGCCACCATCGCTGGGCTCGTCGCCGGCCAGATCGAGGCCTGCGAGAACTGGCCGGACGGTTTTGTCACGCCCAACCGCCGCATGGTCTATGCGGCGCTCAACTGGTGTCAGGAGCACCACACCGAGATCATCGACGCGCTGCGCACGCTGGCCGGTGCCGCGCCGCTGCAAATGCCGGCCAGCGTCGATCTGTTCGCCGATCGGGAGCTCAAGGATCGCTTCGAGCGCTGGTGGGGCACCGCCAGCATGCCCGCCATGGCGCGCTACAAGCTCTATAAGCTGGTCTGGGACCTGATCGGCTCCGAGTTCGCCGGCCGACACATGCTGTACGAAAAATTCTATGCCGGGAATGCGATCATCGTGCGCAACCAGAGCGACCGCGAAGCGCCGTGGGAGACATTTCACGGCATCGTCGATGGGCTCCTCGCCGCCGTGCCGGCGCCCGATGGCCGCGGCGCCGGAACTGCTCGTAAGGTCCCGCCGTTTTAATGCCCGCGGCCAACAACGCTGCGCTGCGCCGTGGAAATGCTTATAGTAGGGGCAAATCAGTAAGGAGCCGCCGCCGATGGACGACATAACCCGCGAGCCGACGACGATCCGCGCCGAGGACATCAACCCGCGCTACAATTGGGGCCGCGCCTTGCCGGCGCTCGGCACCATGGGGGTCGATTTTGAGGAACGGGTCGATTACCGGCGGCTGCACCGCTACCGGCTCGGCCGGGTCCGGAGCGCGCTGGAAAAGTCCGAGCTCGGCGCGCTGCTCGTCTTCGACGTCAACAACATCCGCTACATCACCTCGACCAAGATCGGCGAATGGGAGCGCGACAAGCTGTGCCGCTGGGCGCTCATCACCCGCTCCAGCCCCGATCCGATCCTGTGGGACTTCGGCTCCGCCGCCGTGCACCACAAGCTCTACACGCCGTGGCTCAAGCCGGAGAACTGCAAGGCCGGACTGATCGGGCTGCGCGGCACCGTCAATCCGGCGTTCGGCCTGATGGAGCGCCACGCCAAGGAGATCGCCGCGCTGATCAAGGAAGCCGGCTGCGACAAGCTGCCGGTCGGCGTCGACATCATCGAGCCGCCGATGATGTTCGAGCTGCAGAAAGCCGGGCTGAAGGTCGAGGACGGCCAGCAGGTGATGCTGGAGGCGCGCGAGGTCAAGAACATCGACGAAATCGCGCTGCTGAACCGCGCCGCCGCCATGGTGGACGGCGCCTATCACATGATCCACGAGGAGCTCAAACCCGGCGTCCGCGAGAATGACGTGGTCGCCAAGGTCAACGAGTTTCTCTATCGCCACGGCTCCGACGACGTCGAGGCGGTCAACGCCATCTCGGGCGAGCGCTGCAATCCGCACCCGCACAATTTCACCGACCGCATGCTGCGCCCCGGCGACCAGGCGTTCTTCGACATTCTGCAGTCATTCATGGGCTACCGCACCTGCTACTACCGCACCTTCAATGTCGGCCGCGCCACGCCGGTGCAGCACGACGCCTACAAGAAATGCCGCGAGTGGCTCGACAAGGCGATCGACCTGATCAAGCCCGGCGTCTCGACCGACAAGGTGTGCAGCGTCTGGCCGAAGGCGCAGGATTTCGGCTTCCCCGACGAGATGTCGGCGTTCGGCCTGCAGTTCGGTCACGGCCTCGGGCTTGCCCTGCACGAGCGGCCGATCATCTCGCGCGTGGTGTCGCTGACGCACCCGACCGAGATCAAGGAAGGCATGGTGTTCGCGCTCGAAACCTACTGCCCCGCCAAGGACGGCTACTCCGCCGCACGCATCGAGGAGGAAGTCGTCGTCACCGACAAGGGGCACCGGGTGATCACGCAGTTCCCCGCCGAAGAATTGCCGATCGCGAACAGGTATTAGACCGCGTCCATCACGCCCGAGAAACAAAGCAGGGCGTGCATGTCAGCCCACGAGCTTCCAAAAACCGCCATCGCGGAGCATCTGGCGCAAAAAATTTCTGCACTCGATGCGACGCGCCTGCCCGATGCGGTGCGGCGCAAGTGCGAGGATTTGTTGGTCGACGTCGTTGGGCTCGCCGTCACCGCGCGCAACGAAGATTACGTAAAGAGCGCGCTGGCGGCCTGTGAAGACGACGGACCGTGCACGGCGATCGGTCACGCGCGCACGCTGACCGCGGCAGATGCGGCGCTGATCAACGGCACCGCCGTGCACGGCGAAGATTTCGACGACACGTTCGAGGGCGGGCCGGTCCATGCCGGCGCGGTGATCGTGCCGGCGGTGCTGGCGGTGTGCGAGCGCCATCGGCTCGACGGCGCTGCGGCGCTCGTCGGCATCGCGGTCGGCGTCGAGACCATGTGTCGGCTCAGCCTGGTCGCGCCGACCTTGACCCACAAGGCCGGCTTTCATCCGACCGCGGTGTTCGGCGCCATGGGGGCGACGGCCGGCGTCGGCGCCGCGCTGAAACTTGCGCCGCGCCAAATGGTCGACGCGCTCGGCACCGCGGCATCGATGGCGTCGGGCATCATCGAGTATCTGGCCGAGGGCGCCTGGACCAAGCGGCTGCATGCCGGCTGGGCAGCGCAATCGGGCATCAAGGCGGCGCTGCTCGGCCGCGCCGGATTCTTGGGGCCGCGCACCGTGTTCGAAGGCGTACATGGTTTCTTTCACGCTTTCGCACACACCACCGAGGGCGATTACGGCGCGCTGATCGACGCTTTCGACGAGCGCTGGGTCACCCAGACGCTCGCCTTCAAGGCCTATCCGTGCGGGACCATGACGCATCCCTACATCGATTGCGCGCGCCGGCTCGCCGCGCGCGGCATCAAGGCCGACGATATCGCCGACATGGTCTGCGATGTCGGCGAAGGCACGGTGCACCGGCTGTGGGAGCCGCTCGCCGCCAAGCAGCGGCCGGCCAACGGCTACGCCGGCAAATTCTCCACGCCGTACTGCATCGCCGCCGGTTTCGTGCGCGGCAATGTCGGCTTGGGCGATTTCAGTGATGCTGCCGTCAAAGACCCGCGCGTCGTCGCGCTCGCCGAAAAGGTGCGCTACCGCATCGATCCGCAAAATCCGTATCCGAAAAATTTCACGGGCCACATCCGCGCCACCTTGCGCGACGGCACGGTCGTTGAAGAGCGGCAGCCGCACATGCGCGGCGGCGCGCACGAGCCCTTGAGCCGCGCGGACATCGAGGAAAAATTTCTGCTCAACGTTCTGCATGGCGGCTGGAGCAAAGAGCGCGCGACTGCGGTGCTGAAACGGCTTGGTACATTTTTTGATGGCGCTGTGGAGCTTGCCGCCCTCAGGGGTTAGACGCGCGACCAACCCACCTCGTCATTGCCGGGCTTGACCCGGCAATCCATGCTGACGTGAAGTGATCGATAGACTTTGGCGTCGCTTGGCCGCCGCATGGATGCGCGGATCAAGCCCGCGCATAACGCGGCGAGGGGAGGGGAATTGCCATGGCCACCATGATCGCGGCGCGGCTGCATGCCTACGGGCAGCCGATGACGCTCGACCGCATCGACGTGCCGGAGCCGCGGCCGACCGACGTGCTGGTCGAAGTCAAGGCGTGCGGGGTGGTGCCCAATCTCGCGCGCGTGGTCAGCAATTTCTTCGGCACGCTCACGCCCGACAACAAGATGATGCCGCCGCTGCCGGCGATCTTCGGGCTCGATCCGGCTGGGGTGGTGGCGAAGGTCGGCGAGCAGGTTCTGAACATCCGCCCGGGCGACCGCGTCTATGTCAATCCGGCGCGTTCGTGCGGTTCGTGCCGGATGTGCCGCAGCGGTGCGCCGCTGGATTGTCCGAGCTTTACCCTGCAGGGCTATTTCGGCCGCTCGCAAGACATCATGCGCGCCTATCCGTATGGCGGCCTGGCGCAGTTCATCACCGCGCCGGTTACGTCGCTGGTGAAGCTTCCCGACAGTGTGAGCTTCGAGGCGGCAGCGCGGCTCGGTTATTTCGGCACGGCGTATTCGGCGCTGCGCAAGCTTGGCGCCGGCCCCGGCCGCATCTTGTTGATCAACGGCATCAGCGGCCAGCTCGGGCTCAATGCGGCGCTGCTGGCGCTCGCCATGGGCGCAACAAAAATTCTCGGCACCGGCCGCAACGTCGCGCTGCTTGAGCGCGTCAAGAAACTCGCGCCCGAGCGCATCGAGGTCTTTTCAGTACCGGAGTCGAAACCGGGTCCGACCGATCCTCTCGTCGCCTGGGCGAAGAAGGAAAGCGACGGCTACGGCGTCGATGCCATGCTCGACTGCCTGCCGCCCGGCGCGCCGGCGACTGCCATCCTGCGCGCGCTGTTCTGTCTCCGCCGCGGCGGCCAGGCCATCAACGTCGGCGCCGTTCTGGAAACGCTGCCGCTCAATGCGTTCTGGATGATGACCAACCGCATCGGCATCGGCGGCTCGGTGTGGTTCACGACAGCAGAGGGCGAGGACATGGCCGCCATGGCGGGCGCCGGCACGCTGGATCTTTCGGTGCTCGAGCACCGGGTCTCGCCATTGTCGAAGGTCAATGAAGTGCTTGCCGGCATGGACCGGCGCGACGGCGGCTTTACCAATTTCGTCATCGACCCGACGCGTGTCAATTAATCGTCATTGCCGGGCTTGACCCGGCAATCCAAGCTGAGCGTGAGCTGCGATCTTCGGTGAGGCTTTTGCGGCCGCCATTCAGCATGGATGCGCGGGTCAAGCCCACGCATGACGACGTTAGAGAAACCTGCTAATTGTAACGGCAACGAATATCCCTGCGAAAAGCTCAAAGCGAGGACGTCATGTACGGCAATCTCGAACTGTTCATCGGCGGCAAGTGGCTCGGCGCTGACGGCCGCAAGAGCGAAGACGTGCTCAACCCGGCGACCGAGAAGCCGCTGGCGCGCCTGCCACATGCGAGCAAGGCCGATCTCGACGACGCTTTGCAGGCGGCGAAAAAGGGCTTTGCGGTATGGCGCGCTACGGCGGCCTACGACCGCGCCAAAATCATGCGCAAGGCCGCCGACCTGATGCGCCAGCGCTACGACGCGATCTCGAAGATCATGGTGCTGGAGCAGGGCAAGGTTTATCCCGAGGCCCGCGCCGAAGTGATGACCTCGGCTGACATCATCGACTGGTACGCCGAGGAAGGCCGCCGCTCCTACGGCCGCATCGTGCCGGGCCGCGGCAAGGTGCGTCAGCTCGTGGTGCAGGAGCCGATCGGCGTGGTCGCCGCGTTCACGCCGTGGAATTTCCCGGTGCTCACGCCGGCGCGCAAGATCGGCGGCGCGCTCGCGGCCGGCTGCTCGCTCATCCTCAAAGCTTCCGAAGAAACGCCGGGCGCCTGCGTCGAGATGGTGCGCTGCTTCGCCGAGGCCGGCCTGCCGGCGGGCGTGCTCAATCTGGTGTTCGGGGTGCCGTCGGAAGTCTCGGAATATCTGCTGAGCAAAGACGCGATCAGAAAGATATCATTTACCGGCTCGATCCCGGTGGGCAAGCATCTGGCCGCGCTCGCCGCCAAGGGCATGAAGCGCACCACCATGGAGCTCGGCGGCCATTCGCCGGTCGTGGTGTTCGCCGACGCCGATCCGGAAAAAGCCGCCGACACCATCGCGGCATTCAAGTACCGCAACGCCGGCCAGGTCTGCATCTCGCCGACGCGGTTTTATGTGCAGGAGGACGTCTATCCGCGCTTCCTCAAGCGCTTCACCGAGTATGCCGGCGGCGTCAAAATCGGCGACGGCCTGGAGAAGGGCAACACCATGGGGCCGATGGCGAATGCGCGGCGCATCGAGGCCATGGAGTCATTCGTCAACGATGCCAAGAGCAGCGGCGGCAAGATCGCCACTGGCGGCAAGCGGCACGGCAATCAGGGTTATTTCTACGAGCCCACGGTGATCACCGACGTGCCGGACAATTGCAAGGTCATGACCCAGGAGCCGTTCGGCCCGCTGGCGCCGGTGGTCACCTTCAAGACCTTCGACGAGGTGGTCGAGCGCGCCAATTCGCTGGAATATGGCCTCGCGGCCTATGCTTTCACGTCGTCGAACACGACGGCGGCGGCGATCGGCGACGCGCTGGAATCCGGCATGGTCGGCGTCAACTCGATCGCCATCTCGACTCCCGAAACGCCGTTCGGCGGCGTCAAGGAAAGCGGTCACGGCAGCGAAGGCGGCGTCGAGGGACTGAGCGCCTATCTGATGACGAAGTTCATCTCGCAGGCGTGAGCATCAGCCGCGTCGCCGGGTATGGTGCGGCACCAAGGTGGGAGGCGGTGCAGCACTATGCAGCGCCTTGGCGCTGGTGCGGGGCTAAGCGAGCAATGAGCTGAAGTCCGCAGCGCACGCTTGGTGCGTCGCTGCGCAAAATGAGACGAGGCGTGCGGGGGCTGTCGTTTGGATTACGCCGTCATTCCGATCTACCTCGTCGTCGCTCTCTTTGTCTTCGGATTTTTCTTCCGCAAGGAGCTGCGGACGTGGAATATCCGCCGCAAATTGCGCAAGGCCGGTATTTCCTCCGTCACACTCGAGCCGCCGCTCTTGGCCACGCGGCTCCATGAGCTGGATAAGGCCATCGCGGCCTTCGGTTCGGAGGCCGCGCATCCGAGCGCGCTCCGCGTCCATCCGCAATTCGTCGAGGCGGCGCGGCTTCTCGCCTTGCCGAGCATCCCGCTTCCCGTCGTCCTGCAATACGTCGAGGGCAACAGCTGGTCACTGGCCGGCGCAGCTTTGGCGGCCTTGAAAAAGCGCAGCGACCGCAGCGGGGCGATCGACAGCGTGCTGAAGCAATGCGGCTACTTCGCGCCGTGGACCATGTATTTTGCCCTCGATCTGTTGTTGGAAGCCGAGCCGCGGGTCGCGGTCGGCGCGCCGCTCGCTTACGCCAAGGATTGGTGGACGGACGGCAGATGGATGGCGCATGTCTTTCGCGACTATCTGGTCCGCTGCGCTGCACGGGCCGAGGCGCCGAGCTTTGGTTCCTCGCTGCGGAAAGCGGGCACCTCGCCGGCACACCTGATCCGGCGATTTCTGCTCACGGTCGAGCATCCTTCGGCGAAGGACCTGATCGAAGACCTCGACGCGGTGTCGGCGTCGGAATCAGGCGCCTTGCCGGCGCAAGATCGCGGCGTCTTGAACGATGTCGGCCGGTTCTGGAGCACCGACACCGATAGCGAAATCCTGGTCGAACCGGAGGGCTGGCGCGGAGCGTTCGCGCTGGCGCGCTCGACGTTGCGGCAAGAGCCAGCCCGCTCATTGCTCGTCTGCGGCGAAGCGTTGGTTGGCAAGAGCTCGTTCCTGCGGCTTCTGGCGCGGCAGATCGCGGCCGATGGATGGAAAGTGTTCGAGGCGAGCGGCGCCGACCTGCAGGCCGATCAGGTCTACATCGGGCAGCTCGAAGGCCGCATCCGCCAAGTGGTCGACGAACTGGCAAAGAACAGCCGGCTCGTCTGGTACATCCCCGATATCATGCAGTTCGCGCTGAGCGGCACGCATTCCGGCCAAAGCGCGACCATGCTCGATCAGATCATGCCGGCCATCGCGGCCGGCCGGTTGGTGGTTTGGGCGGAGGCCACTCCCAAAGGCGCCGCGCGCCTCGTCAGGCTCAAACCGGCCGTCCGTGGCCTGTTCGAAACCGTGACCCTCGATGCGCTGTCGCCGGCACAAACGTTGGCCCTGACGCGCGGCGTGATCGAGGCCTTCGCCAAGGCCAATGTTCGATTCGATCCGGCCTGCGCCGAAGTGGCGCTGGATACGGCGAGCCAGTACCTCGGCGGCAGCGGATTGCCCGGCTCCGTCCTGCTGATGCTCAGACTGGCCGCTGTCCGCTCGGTGGACAGCGGAAAGACGATTGCTCCGCGCCGGGTTCTCGAGACGCTTTCGCAGCTCTCCGGCCTGCCGGTTTCGATCCTCGACACCAAGGAGCAACTCGATCTCGGCACGGTGCGCGATTTTTTTGCCACCCGGGTGATCGGCCAGGACGAAGCCGTCGAGGCAGTGGTCGCGCGTGTCGCGATGCTCAAGGCCGGCCTCAACGATCCCGACAAACCGATTGCGGTGTTTCTGTTTGCCGGGCCCACCGGGAGCGGCAAGACCGAGCTCGCCAAGGCGACGTCGGAGTTCCTGTTCGGATCGGTCGAGCGGATGATCCGCCTCGACATGAGCGAATTCCAGACGCCGGAATCGATAGGGAAGATTCTCGGTCAGACTTCGGCCGGGCCGGACGAGGCCGACTCGCTGATCGGCCGGGTACGCAAGCAGCCGTTCTCGGTCATCCTGCTCGACGAGTTCGAGAAGGCGCATCCGAATATCTGGGACCTTTTTCTGCAGGCCTTCGATGAGGGCAGGTTGACCGACGCGATGGGCCAGGTCGCGGACTTGCGCCATTGCCTGCTCATCATGACGTCGAATCTGGGCGCGACCGCGCATCGCAGCCTCGGCCTCGGCTTCGCCCCGCAGGCCGACGTGTTCACCAAAGAACAGATCATGCGCGCCATCGCGCAGACCTATCGGCCGGAATTCCAGAACCGACTCGACAAGATCATCGTGTTCCGGCCGCTGACCCGCGAGCTGATGCGCGGCATTCTCAAGAAGCAGCTTGCCGACCTGCTCGAGCGGCGCGGCTTGAAGGACCGCGCCTGGGCGATCGAATGGGAATCCTCCGCGCTCGAGTTTCTGCTCGAAAAGGGTTTCTCGCCCGAAATGGGCGCGCGCCCGCTCAAGCGCGCCATCGACCAATACGTCGTGGCGCCGCTTGCCGCCATCATCGTGGAAAGGCGCTTCCCGGAAGGCGAGCAGTTTCTGTTCGTGCGCAGCGACGGCAACGGCATTCAAGCCGAGTTCGTCGATCCCGATACCGATGTCGTGGCGACGGACGAAGCGGTCGCGGCAACCGCTGCGGACGCCGCGGCGCCAGCTCTCGTCGCCGTGATCCTGGCGCCGAAAGGCACGCAGGCGGAAGTCGAGGAGCTAGAACGCGCATACCGGGACATCGAGCGGACGTTGCACTCGGCCGAATGGGAAGGTCTGAAAAAGGACTTGTCTGACGACATGTCGTCGCCGGACTTCTGGACCCGGCCGGCTCGGTTCGAGGTGCTCGCGCGTTTGGCGCTGACCGATCGGGTCAAAGCGGCGGCCGAAACCGCGGATGCGCTACGCCGGCGTCTGGCGCGGTACAATCGATCGCCGTCGCACTATTCGGCCGAGCTGAGCGGCCGGCTGGCGCTGCAACTGCACCTGATCGGAGAAGGCATCAAGGATGCCTTCGACAACGCGCCGGTCGAGATCGCGGTCCGCATCGAGCCGGTGTTCGACGGCGCCGGCGATCGGCAGGCGACGCTGACGTGGTGTCGCCGCCTCGGATCGATGTATCGCGCCTGGGCCGCCAAGCGCCGCATGCAGATTGCCGAGCTGTCGGACGGGACGCCGGAAACGCCGGGACCCGTGCTGGTCGTCAGCGGCTTCGGCGCGCACCGCACCCTCGCGGCGGAGGCCGGCCTGCACGTGTTAGAGCCGACCGAACGGCCGGACGCACGCGTGACAGCGCGCGTGCGCCTTGCGGCGGTGCCGCTGGGCGACATTCCTGCCGTCAGGGAACGCGCCCGGATCGGCCAGGCACTCGACCAGGCGCCGCGGCCGAATACCGTCGTGCGGCGCTATCGCGAGCAGCCGCCGCTGGTTCGCGACGCCGCGGGCGGATGGCGCACCGGCCGCCTCGACGTCGTGCTGGGCGGCGATTTCGATCTGCTTCAGGCCAGGGAACGATAGGCTGCGGCCGTTGCTTCCGGCAGCACCGCATTTGCCGGAGCCGCGCTCGGCAGGTCGAGCAACCCGAAGTGCGAGCCGAGCAGCCCGCGCACGCGTTGCATTTGCGAGCGCGCAATGAAGGCGTCCCAGGTGACGCGCGCCAGCAACGGCAATTGCCGCGGTCGGGCGGCGAGCTCGCGCAGGATCGCCGCCGTATCGGCGCAAGCGTCCGCGCCCATTCCGACCAACGCCGCGGGCGGGATCGCCCGATCGGCCGGATCCACGATGACTCGCAACGCCGTAAAGGCGAGCCCGTGCGCGGCGGCAAGCCGCGCCACGACATGCGATTCCATATCGACCGCCGCAGCCCCGCTGCTGCGATGCAGCTGCCGCTTGGTCGCAGGGTCGGCAACCGGCGTGTCGACGCCGAGAATGGGAGCGTGATGGGCGTCGCCGATGGCATCAAGGAGCCGCCGCGACCAACCCCCGTGGGTTGGGATCGGGCCGCCGGCCTCGATCACCGATGACGCGACCACCCAATCGCCGGTCCGCAGATGCGTGGCGAGGCCGCCCGCCACCCCGAAGCTGATGATGCCGCGATAACCTTGCCGCGCCGCATTTGCCGCGGTCGCGGCCAATTCGCGCCGTGCGTTGCGGGCAAACACCATGATGCCGGGCCCGGCCGCGATCCTGGCCTCGAACGCCATGCCGACAAAGGCGATGACGAGGCGCTGCGCTTCGCGCGCGGCATCCGCGGCCAGATCGGCGTTGTCGGTGAGACCGAGCAGATTATCCGTAAGGGTGGGGTCGGCAAAATGCGCTTCAGACGACATGAACTAGGCCCCCGCGTCCGTGATCGGCCGACCAGACCCCTCTGCGCAGACGCCTGCAGCGTCTTCCAACCGATCAGTATAAAACAGCGAACGCGGTCAATGTTTTACAACTACATCGAAAACCGCTGCCGCTGCCAATTCGTTCCCGCATCCCCCGCGCGCCGGTCGCCGCAAATGTCGGCAACACGACAAATTGTTACGAATCGAGCCAAAGGTATCGTAGCACAAACCAGCGTTGGTCGCCATGCAGAGCACTGCGCAAACATTGGTCACGGGTGCCACCGGTTTCGTCGGATCGGCGGTGACGAAGATTTTATGCGACGCGGGATTTGCGGTGCGCGCGCTGGTGCGGGCCGGCAGTCCGCGTGCACATTTGGGCGGTCTGGAACTGGAATTCGCCGAGGGCGACCTTCGCGACCGCGGGTCGGTAGCGCGTGCCATGCAGGGCGTGCGCTACGTCTTCCACGTCGCGGCCGACTATCGGCTGTGGGCGCGCGACAAGCGCGAGATTTTTGCGGCCAACGTGGACGGCACGCGCAACGTCATGCACGAAGCGTTGCGCGCCGGTGTCGAACGCGTGGTCTACACCAGCAGCGTCGCGACGTTGGCGTTGCGGCCCGACGGCGCGACCGCCGACGAGTCGGTGCCGCTGTCGGAGCAAGAGGGCATCGGCGCCTACAAGCGCAGCAAGATCGCCGCCGAACGGCTGGTCGAAGCCATGGTGGCAAACGAGGGCCTGCCGGCGGTCATCGTCAATCCGTCGACACCGATCGGCCCACGCGACGTCAAGCCGACGCCGACCGGGCGCATCATCGTCGAAGCGGCGTGCGGCCGCATTCCGGGCTTTGTCGATACCGGGCTCAATCTGGTCCATGTCGATGACGTGGCCGAAGGTCATTTGGCCGCGCTGCGGCGCGGTGCGATCGGCGAGCGCTACATTCTCGGCGGCACCAACGTGCCGTTCGCCGACATGCTGGCCGACATCGCGCGCATCGTCGGCCGCAAGCCGCCGCGCTTGCGCGTCCCGCGCGCCGTCGCTTTGCCGGTCGCCTATGCGGCCGAAGGCATGGCGTGGCTGACCGGCCGCGAGCCATTCGCCACCGTGGACGGCATCCGCATGTCCGAGCACCGTATGTTCTTCACGGCGGCCAAAGCCGAACGCGAACTCGGCTTTCGCGCGCGGCCGTATCTGCAGGGGCTCGAGGACGCGATCCGCTGGTTTCGCGACGCGGGTTATCTCGAGGGCAGACGGCGCTGATTGTCGGGTGCAGCGCGACGACTTTCTCTGAACGACAAGAGAGAGCTAGCTAGCTCAATGCGCCAGCTGCCGCCGCTCGCGCAGGAACGAGAAGAACTCGACCCCTTCGCGCAGCCGGCGCGTCATCATTTGCGGGCTGCACACCATCTCGGAGACGATCGCCGCGATCTTCGGCGCGCGGAAATAGAAGCGGCGATAGAACTCCTCGACCGAATCGAAAATTTCCGAATGGCTCAGGTGCGGGTAATGCAGCGGCGCGATCTGCACCCCATGGGTATCGACCAGGTCGGCATGCTGTTCGTCGAGCCAGCCGTGCTCGAGCGCTTCGCGATGCAGCTCGGTTCCCGGATACGGCGCCGCCAGCGACACCTGGATGGTGTGCGGATTGATTTCGGTGGCGAAGCGGATGGTCTCCTCGATGGTTTCCTTGGTCTCGCCGGGCAGTCCGAGAATGAACGTGCCGTGGATCGTAATGCCGAGCTCGTGGCAGTCCTTGGTGAAGCGCCGCGCCACGTCGATGCGCATGCCTTTGCGGATGTTGTGCAGGATCTGTTGATTGCCGCTCTCATAGCCGACGAGCAGAAGCCGCAAGCCGTTGTCGCGCATGACCTTGAGCGTATCGCGCGGCACGTTGGCCTTGGCGTTGCACGACCAGGTCAGGCCGAGTTTGCCGAGCTCGCGGGCGATCGCTTCGGTGCGCGCCCGGTCGTCGGTGAAGGTGTCGTCGTCGAAGAAGAACTCCTTGACCTGCGGAAACGCCGCTTTGGCCCAGCGCATTTCCTCGATCACGTTGGCGACGCTGCGGGTGCGGTAGCGGTGGCCACCGACGGTTTGCGGCCACAGGCAGAACGTGCAGCGCGATTTGCAGCCGCGGCCGGTATAGAACGACATGTAGGGGTGCTTGAGATAACCGATGAAATAATTTTCGACCGTGAGATCGCGCTTATAGACCGGCGTGACGAACGGCAGCTGGTCCATGTCTTCCAGGATCGCGCGCGGCGGGTTGTGCCGGATCGTGCCGTCAGCTTCGCGATACGACAGGCCGGCGATTGCCTTCCAGTCGCGACCCTCGGCAATCTCCTTGATGGTGAAATCGAACTCGTTGCCGGCGACGAAATCGATGGCCGGCGAGCGCGACAGGCTGGCGTCCGACTCGACGGCGACTTTGGCGCCGACGAATCCGGCCTTCAGTGCCGGATTGGCGGTCTTCAGCGCCTCGATGACGGCGACATCGGACGCAAAGGACGGTGTCGACGTGTGCAGCACCGCGAGATCGAAATCGCGCGCCCTTGCGGTCACGTCGGCAAGCGTCAGCCGGCCCGGCACCGCGTCGATCAATTTGCTGCCCGGCACCATGGCGGCGACTTGGGCAAGCCATGTCGGATACCAGAACGAACGAATCTCGCGCCGCGCCTGGTAGCGCGCGCCGGCCCCCCCGTCGAACCCGTCAAACGAGGGAGCCTGCAGACAAAGAGTTCGCATCATCAGCGCCTCAGGTCGTCCTCGACAAGGGTGCCATCTGCCGCCACGTGGTAGGCGGCCCCTCGCCAGTAAACCGTCGCCCCGAAGAAACTCGCCGCATAAACGGCGAACGCAATCACGTCTTGCACCGCAATGAGCCAAAGGCTTTCCCGCGCCAATCCGAAGCGGCGCTCGACGCAGCGGCACAATGTGACGCGCGACGCCAGCGCCGCGACCGCCACCAGCACTGCCGCGGTGCTTCTTCCCGACAGCATGCCGATGAGCGCCAGCGGCACCGGATGCGTCAGAACCGTGCCGGCGTAGCCGATCGGATCGATGTTCTTGATGGTGCGGGCGACCCGGATCTGATGGCGCAACAGCTGACGCAGGCTCGCCTCGAAGCAGCGATGGCCGACCAGAAACGGCGCGGTGGCGACCTCATAGCCGGCGGCGCGGACCGCGGCGCCGATCGCATAATCGTCGGCAAGCTCGTCCGCAAAGGCGCCGAAGCCGCCGATGCGCTCCAAGGTCGAGCGTCGCAACGCGATCGTGGCGCCGAAGCAGGGCTTGGTCACGTTGAGGCCGAGCCCGGTGATCGCCTGCGGCAGAAAATGCGTGTTGATGGCGAGCGCGGACAGCCGCGACCATATGCTGTCGCTGCCGAGGCCGTGATAGAGGCAGGTCGCGGCGCCAACGCCTGGCACGCTCAACAACGCGGTCAGCCTCTGCAGATAGTCGGGGCCGACCACGATGTCGCTGTCGGACAGGACGAGCATGTCGTGGCGCGCACGCGGCGCCATGTTGATCAGATTGGAAACCTTGTGATTGCTGCCGTGGTGCCGGGAATCGGCGTGCAGCTCGATCGGCGCGTCCGGCAATTCGCGTTGCACCGCACGCACCGCGGTCACGGCGGGCGCGCTAGAGTCGGCGGTGCCGCACAGCACCTGGATCGGAGCGCCGTAGTTCTGGCGGCAGAACGCAGCGAGGCGTGCCGCCAACTCGGGCTCGGCGCCATGCAGCGGTTTGAGCACCGTGACGGCCGGCTGAGCGGCTTTGACACGGCCGTCTCGACTGTCCTGGCCGCGAAATGCCAGAACAAAGCCTGCTTCGCACAACATCAAGATACATCCGACGAAAGCGCCGGCCAGGCAGATATCGAAGAACGAGATCACAACTGATGCCGTGTCGGGAAAATTATGGACAATATTCATACTGCCTCCCGGATCTCCGGGGCTTGTGCGGCGTCGCCAAACCGCGCGGCGAGGCCTCGACGTGAAAGGTAAATCGGCACGCGCACGCGGCGCAAGGTATCGGCGCGCAAGGCCACCGAATTTTGTGCCAGCACCATGAGCGAAATCAGGATGTTGTCGCCGAAGCGGTGCAGCCGCTCGCGCAAGCGCATTGGCTCGTCTTCCAAAATGGTCTCGAAGCCGTAATGCGCCATGATGTCACTGAGCTGATGGGCCTGCGATTGGGTGCCGCACGGCACATCGGCGCAAATGGCGGCGATGTCGGCAAGCTCCGGCCGCGACGCGAGATATTTGGCAAGCTCGTGCAGCGCGATGGCCATGCCGCGCTGCATCTGCCGCGCCCAGCGGATGGTCGTGCCGGTCGCCGGAACGGGCGGGATGTGCTCATTCCACAAATGCAGGTGGACGATGCGCTGGCCGCGATGCAGAAGCGTGCCGTCGCGCAACAACAAGCGCCGGCGCGCTCGGCCGACGCCCATCCGGAATACGCACTGCGGATGTGCGCTGTATTCGATGACGCCCTCGCGGCGCTGCAGCCATTTATCCAAGGCAAAGATCGCCTCGGCCAGCCAGGGATGGCTGTACGGGGACTGCACACTGCGTGTGGCGGACTCCCACGCCGCCATGGCGGGCCTCCGCTTGCCTCCACCCCCATCGGAAACTTTCGCGCCGCAAAAAAGTTGCTGCCGCAGCCACAATATAGCCCAGGTTTCTGACGGCTTCGAGACAGCCGACGGCCCTAGGTTGAGGGCGATTCATCGGCCTCGTCGCCGTACAGCGTCGCGAGTGTGCTCTTGATCAGGAGCGCCACCGGCACGGCGAGAATGACGCCCGGAATGCCGAATACGATGCCGCCGGCGAGGAAGCAGAAAATGATCAGGACCGGGTGCACGTGCGCGGCGGTCCCCAGCACGAACGGACCGATGAGCTGGTCGATCGACAGCCGCAGCGCCGTTGCGTAAAGCGCGTAATCGATAATGCTCATGATTCCGGTCGCAGTGCGCAGCGACACCAGCCCGGCAATGATGGCCGCCGAGGTCGGCCCGACCACCGGCACGGTCTCGAGGATGCCGGTCAACAGCGCCAGCAGCACGGCATGGTCGATGCCGAGAAAATATTTCAGGCCCACATAGGAGGCCGCCGTGGCGTACATCATCACCACGATCATGCCGACGAAATAGCGCGTCAGCACCGGATCGAGCCGCTGCCAGATGCGGTCGGCGAGGTCGCGGCGATGCGGCGGCACCATCCAGAAAATGCCGCTGGCGATGCGGTGGCCGCTGAGCAGGAAGTAGAACAACAGAACCGCGGTGAGAAACACGCCCATCATGGCGGCGACGCTGTAGCCGGCCAGCATGACGAGCTTGTCGGATTGGGCGATCCAGTCGCGCAACCGCGCCAGCGCGCCCTGCACGAACTGGTGCGCATCGACCGTGTAGCCGAAGAGCCGGACCGGCTGGTCGCCCGCCGCGTCGCGAACGAACCGCTCAAGCATGCCTTGCAGGTCGGACGCCAGACTGCGCACCTCGACCACAAGGCGCTCGCCGGCGAACATCGCAAACAGGCCGCCGACGCCGAGGAAAAACAGAAAAAACAGAACAGCGAAGATCCAGCGCGGCCAGCGCGTGCGGGCGGCGAGCCCGTCGAGCAGTGGCGTGCAGATATAGGCGAGCACGGCCGGCAAGAGAAACGGCAGCAGGATCAGCTTGATGAAATAAAGAAAGACGGCGAGCAGCGCCGCCGCGATCATGACGGCGCGGGCCTCCTCCAGATCGATGAGCCGCCGCGCGCCGCGGTCGATCGCAGGGCGCTCGTCGGCCTTCCTCCTGACCGCCTTCATGAGTAGATCCGGCCTTTCCAGATCACCCGCCCGGTCAGACGGCAGCGCACGCTGTCAAATGCCATGGCCGCGCCCAACGTGTAGCCGAGCGGAAACAGAAGACCGTACCAGAACGGAATGCCGAAGTGGAACGTAGCCGCGATGTGCAGGCCGAAGGCCGCGGCCGAGGCGGCGAGCGCCACCGCGAAAGCGGCCCAGGCGCCGGGCACGCCGTGCCAGAACGCGATGGCATCGACGATCGGCAGGACCACGGCAGCCCAGGCCAGAACGACGGCAAGCGGCGCGAAGGTGAGCGTGGCGCGCGGGCCGCCGAGCGTATCGACCAGGTTCTTGGCAAAGCCCGGCCACAGCGTGCGCCAGCCCGTATACATGCGGGTCGCGATCAGGTCGTCGCCGCCCATCAGCAGCACGCTACGTCCCGATTGCTTGAGCAGTCGGGCGAATTCGAGATCCTCGCAGATCACGTTCGACACGGCGGCATGGCCGCCGGCCGCCTCGTAAGCGCCGCGACGGATCAGCATGAACTGGCCGGTCGCCGTGACGGCCGAACCGCTGCGGCTCTGCACCTCGCGCAAGTCCTGCAGGAAAGACAGGAGAATGAGTCCGCACGGCAACATCAGGCGCTCGGCGAAGCTGCCCAGCTCCTGGCGCGGCGCCAGCGAGAGCAGGTCGAGATGTTGCGCTGCTGCGGCATGGAGCGCGCTCGACAACAGCGGCGGTTCACCCCACACGTCGGCATCCAAAAAACACAGCCATTCGCTTTCCAGCGCCACGCCGCGCGCGCCGATCCAGCAGGCATGCGACTTGCCGGTCCAGCGCGGCGGCAGCGGCGGGCTCGACGACAATGACACCTGTGGGTGGCGGGCCGCGATGGCGCGCACGATTGCGGCGGTGTCGTCGGTGGAATGGTCGTCGATCACCAGCACCTTGAGGCGATCTGCCGGGTAATCCTGCGCCAGGAGCGAGCGGAGGCAGCGTCCGATATTGGCCGCCTCGTTGCGCGCCGGAACGATGACGGTGAGAGGCGGCGCCGCGTCCGCCAATGGCGGCGTGGCCGCAGACAGCCGTGGCAGCAATCCGCGTTGACCGATCGCTCGCCGGATCAACCAGATGACGGTTGCGAGCCAGAGCGATGAAAGAAGCAGGTCCACGGCTATTCCGCTATTCTCGCCCGCCCACGGCTAAAGCGTTGCCCAAACTCATGAACCTTTCACGAAGGGCCTCGGTTCCGCAGGCCCCGCAGGCACGATCGCTCGCGGGCGGGAACGCGAAGCGGGGATCGCGCATTACTGCACCGGCGGCGGGGGACAATTTCGGTCGCCTATGGGACTCCTGGCATCTATCGTCGCCTATCTGAGCGTGGTCGCAGCGATCGTTATCGGCTTTTTGTTTTCGGCCGACGCGCTGGTCCAGCATTCGCATCACGTGACCAATCCGCGGCCGGAGATCACGACCGCAGCCAAAGCCGGTTCGCTCAAAGCCAAAAAAACCGCGAAGCCGTCGCGCAAAACCGCGGAGCAGCGGGCCATTCCACAAAAGAGTACCGTCACGGCGTATCGCCGCAAGACCGAGCTTTCAAATAGCCGCGAGCCGCACAAGCGCACGGTGCACGAAGCGCAGCGAAGATATTGGGCGCCCTATCGCGACCGCACCGCCGCGCCGCGCGCATGGGGCTCCGCAGAAGAGCCGCGGTTTAGCGGCGATCCTTGGCGGTGATCATCCGTCGCAAGCAGCTTGCGGCCGATCAGGCGTAAGACCGCGCCAGATAACTTGCGGCGTCTTCGGCGAGCTGGGTCGGCTCACGCTCGCCGCGTTGCGCCATTTCGATGATCCGCTTGGCGACGATCTCTTGGGCTGCACGCCGGTAACGCGGCGAGGCGAAAGCGCTGCCGGATTGCTCGACTCGCCTCCAGGCGTCTTCGTATGCCGAGACCAGTGTCTCGATGAATTCAGGGTCGAAGGCCGATTGCGAGAGAAGCGGGACTATGGACATGAACGCGTTCCCTGCGCCGCAGCCGCGTCAGCCCTGAGTGCAGCGGCGCGCCGGTACTGCAGCCATTTGCGGCCCGGCATGGTAGAAATATGCGCCTGATCCTGCATCTTTGCCAGTCCTGATCGGCGGCGCGCTGCTGAGTCGCGGAGGCCACGGGTGGGCGCGCCGTCAGCTTGCAACAAACAGCTTCGAGGTCTCCGCCCGATCGAGCACCGCCGCTGCGGTATTGCCGAAAAACAACGTATCGCCGGGGCGCCGGTTCGCACCCAGCACGATGAGGTCATAGCCGCGCTTGGCTTCGCGGATGATCGCTTCGTCGGGCGCCGAATCCGCACGGATGCTGCGCCGCACATCGAGGTCGTAACGCTCCGCCAAGGCTCCGATGTCTTTGAGGACCGCGGCCTCCTGGCGCCGGGTCCCGCGCGCCGGGGAAGGGCCGTCGCCTTTGCCGCCGGTACTGCGGGTGACATAGAGCACCGTGACCTCGGCGTCGGTGGCGCGCGCCACCGTGAAGCCGATTTCGGCGGCGCGGCGCGACGCGTCAGTGCCGTTGACCGGCACGAGAATCTTGCCGCCTTCCTTGAACAGCTGCTCGGGCTCGCCGTCAGGCCCGTCGATGACCGCCAGCGCGCCCTCGAAATTCTTGGCGATGAGCGAGATGCCGCGGCCGAAGCCGCCCTTCGGATCGCGCGGCTCGGCGACGCCGATGACCAAGAGGTCGTAGCCCTTACGGGCTTCCTCCGCGATGCTTTCCGGAGACGTCGCCGGCTTGCGCACGGTGGTCACGTCGATGTTGCCCGGCTTTTCCTCTTCGGGATGGGTTTCGAGCGTGGTAACGCGCTCGGCGGCGGCTTTCACTTCCTGCGCCGAATCCTCGGCGTGCGCCTTGGCTTCGGCGTCCTCTTCCGGTGCTTTCTTGTCGCTCGCAGCCTTCTTGTCGCTCGCGGCCTTCTTGCCGTTCGCAGCCTTTTTTTCGCTCGCGGCCGACTTCTTCTGCGCCTCGCCGAAGCTCAGCTCCAGAACGGTGGTCGGCTTGCCGCTGGAGCCGCCGATCATGCCGGCGAGCTGCGCCGCGGATCTGCCGTTACGGCTGTCGTCGACGGCGAGCAACAGCCGCTCCAGATTGGTGACGAAGCCGCGGGCGTCGAGCTCCTCGCGCTCGAGCCTGATGCGCTCGGCTTTGCGCATCGGCAGCCGCTTGAGCGCCCAGCGCAGCATCGGCGGCATCGACATGGTGGTGATCACCGCCATGCCGACGATCAGCGTGAACAGGTTCTGGCTGAGAATGCCCATCGACAGGCCGAGCGAGGCGACGATCACCTCGGTCGAGCCGCGCGCATTCATCGCGCAGGCGAGCGCCAGGCCTTCGCTGCGCGTCAGTCCGCCGAGCTTGCCGCCGACGAAGGCGCCGGCAAATTTTCCGACACAGGCGATCAGGACGAGTCCTGCCGCCAGCGCGGCGAGCGTCGGGTCTTTCAGAATCGTCAGGTTGGCGCTCAGTCCGGCCAAGCCGAAGAACACCGGCATGAACAAGGCGGCGACCAGGCCGCGCAATTGCTCGTCGATGTGCCGGCTGCGGATCGGCGATTCGCCGGCCAGGATGCCGGCGACGAATGCGCCCAAAACCATGTTGACGCCGATCGCCTGGGTGAGCAGCGCCATGCCCACCATGATCAGCAGAATGGTGGTGATGACCGGAAATTCACTCTGAAAACTGTCGTTGGCCCAGCGGATCAGATGAAACACGATGCGCCGTCCGATGGTCAGGCTCGCCGCCAGAAAGGCTGCGGTGCCGATCAGCGCGCGGCCGACCGACCAGATGTCGATATGGCCGGCGGTCGCCAAACCGAACGCGATGGCGATGATCACCCAGCCGATGGTGTCCTCGAGAATGGCCGATGCGACGATGATCTGGCCGATGTCGCGGCGCATGAAGTTCATCTCGCGGACCACCATGGCGACGATCTTCACCGACGAGATCGACAGCGCGATGCCGAGAAACAGCGAGGTGACGAGCCGCGCCTCCGGCTTCGGCAACAGTGCATCCGGCAGCATCTCGCCCAGCGCCATGCCGCAGGCGAACGGGATGGCGACGCCGGCGATCGCCACCATCACGGCCGTGCGGCCGACGCGCCGCACCAGCGGCAAATCGGTCTCCATGCCGGTGAGCAGCAGCAGCATCAGGACGCCGAGCTGGGCGACGCCCTCGATCAGATTTTTTTGCGCGTCGGCGCTGGGAAACAGCGCGTGCTGGGCCTCCGGCCACAGCGCGCCGAGCACGGAGGGGCCGAGCAGCAGACCGGCGACCAGCTGGCCCATGACATGCGGCTGGCCGATGCGCTGCGCCGCTTCGCCCATCAGCCGGCCAACCAGCAGCAGAACGCCGAGCTGGGCGACGAAGATCGCAAGCGAGCTTTCCGACGGCACGCCCTGCGCGGCGAGCGCGGCGGTCGGCAAGCCGATCAGAAATAGAGCGAGCAAAAAAAGCTGCCGGCGCCAAGCGGCGCGATTGACCGGCGCGGCCGTGCCGCACTGTCCCTGGTGAGCTGAGGTCATGGGCTGATCTGGGCACCGGAACGGCGCGAGGACTGTGCAAGACAACGCCGTAACGGCGATTTGGCTCCGCCGCCCGGAAAAATAAAATCTATCGAAGGAGGTTAACCGGCGAGGCGCCGCGTCGAATCGGCCCCGCCTGGCGGCTCAAACGGGCGCTGGTCCAGCCGCGGCTCTTCACCACGAGCGCTATCGCGCCGGATTCTCGCGATTTTTTGTTTGGTGTCATGGTGCAGCCGACGCTCATAGGCCTGCATGCAGGGGGCGGAGCAGAACCGCATCCGCCAATAGCGATGCACCATAAGGCCGAGCGGCCGCCGGCAATGATCGCAGCGCACGGTCATGACGTGCGCGTCCAGGTGCCAAACGCCGGGGGATAGTAGCCGCGTGTTGCCGCCGAAGTCTCGAGCGCCACACTGTAGCAATGAAAATCGCAATAGACCAAACGAGTGCCGACCTCACGGATGTAACTGTGGTCGATTTCGTCACCGCAATGGGCGCAGAAAGCCTGGGCCTTGAGTTTTGCTCCATTCACCATCACGCATCGCATCGCATACCTCCTGCCGGATCGCCGCATCGCGCCAAACCTCGGTGCCGCTGCCGTTGCAGCACCGCCTGTTTCACCACAATCGTTCGCGGGGTAGGGCGCGAAGCCGGCCATCGTACCGGCACCAAACACGCAAGAGCATCGCTTACGGCAGCTCCAAAGAGCCTCCGCCCGTGCGCAGAGATTTAACGCGGGACTGGCGTGGCGTGTTCCATCAAACTGCCTTGGCGCGGTGCCGCGCCGGACTCAGGTCCGGTGGCGCTCGAGGATTTCGCGCACGCGGCGGGCCAGATCTTCGCGGCGGATCGAGACTTGCGCGACGGCGCCCTTGGCCCATTCGGCGCGGCTCTTGATTTCACCCGACAGCTCGGCGCCGAGCGCCATGTCCTTGAGCGTCACCTCGCCTTTGGCGCGCTCGTCGCCGCCTTCGATGACGACGATCGGTGCGGCGCGCTTGTCGGCATATTTGAGCTGAGCGCGCATGCCGCTTTGGCCGAGATAAAGCTCGGCGCGGATTCCCTCGGCGCGCAATTCCGAGACCATGGTCTGGTAGCGCGGCAGCTGATCGCGGTCGAGCACCAGCACGACGACCGGGCCGGTGTGGGTTTGTCCCGACAACAAGCCGCGCATCTCCAGCGCCGCGGCGAGCCGCGATACGCCGATCGACACCCCGGTCGCCGGCACCTTCTTGCCGAGAAAGCGCTCGACCAGGTCGTCGTAGCGGCCGCCGCCGCCGACCGAGCCGAAGCGCACCGGGCGGCCGTCGTCGCCCTTGATCTCGAACGTCAGCTCGGCCTCGAACACCGGGCCGGTGTAATAGGCAAGGCCGCGTACGATGGCGGGATCGATGCGCACGCGCTCGAGGCCGAATCCCGCCGCGGCGAGCACGGCGTCGATCTCGCGCAGCTCGGCGACGCCGGCTTCGCCGACTGCGCTGCCTTTGACCAGTTCGCCGAGACTTGCGCACACCGCGCCGCGGTCGCCGCCGCCGGCGTGCAGAAAACCGAGCACGCGCTCGATGGCGTTCGGCTCCAGCCCCGCGCCTTTGGTGAAGTCGCCGGATTCGTCCTTGCGCCCGGCGCCCAACAGCTGCGCCACGCCGCGCTCGCCGAGCCGATCGAGCTTGTCCATGGCGCGCAGCACGGCAAGGCGTAGCGCGTCGCCCTGAGAACCTTCCGGCACGCCGATGAGTTCAAGGACGCCGTTGAGGACTTTGCGGTTGTTGACCTTGATGACGTAATCGCCGCGACTAAGGCCCAGGGCTTCGAGGCTGTCGGCGACCAGCATGCACAGCTCGGCATCGGCCGCCAAAGCCGACGTGCCGACCGTGTCGGCGTCGAACTGAATGAACTCGCGGAAGCGCCCGGGTCCGGGCTTCTCATCGCGAAATACCGTTCCGGTTTGATAACGGCGATACGGAAAGGCGAGCGAGTCGTAGTTCTCCGCCACATAGCGGGCGAGCGGCGCGGTAAGATCGTAGCGCAGGCACAGCCATTGGCCGTCGTCGTCCTGGAACGAGAACACGCCCTCATGCGGCCGGTCCTGGTCGGGCAGGAATTTGCCGAGCGCGTCGGCGAACTCGATCGATGGCGTGGCCAGCCGCTCGAAGCCGTACGAGGCATAGACCCGCGACAGCTTGGCGATCAGCTCTTCGTAAATCGCCAGTGTCTTGCCGGTCGAATCCGAGAAACCGCGCGGCAAACGCGCCTTCGGCCGGTTGAGAGTTTCGGGTTGATCCGCCATTTTCGAAAATCCTGCTGTCGCATAAGACGCCGCGCGGGCAGTCCGTCAGTAGCAATTCGCCGCGGATGGCGCCAGCAACGGAGCACGATGCGCGAAGCTCCCGCCGCGGCGCCGGGCGCCGTCCTCAATGGTCTCGTGCGATCCTTGGTTCCGCGCTTGCCGGGTGCTTGAGCATTTTGCGGAACGTCTCGAACGCCGGCGAAAAGCCTTCGAAGATGAACTCGCCGCGATCGACCAGGATGCTGGCGGCGTCGCACGACTTGAGAAATTTGACCGCACCGTAGAGCTGACCGCGCTGGCAATAGGCGACCACGAAGGCGCGGCCCTTATCGGATGCATCCGGCGCGTCCGGCCACGTATTCACGACGCAGTCGAATTTTTCCGCGAGCTGCCGCTTGCTCTTCGCCGCGGTTTTTGCCGGGACCGAAAAACGCAGCACCAATTGCGAAGTGGCGCGGATGCGCGCTTCGATCTGCGCCACGAACTGCTCCAGCGCCGCCAACGGCCGCTCGCCCCATGAAGCCGAGCGCAGCGAAGCGATCAGGCAGGCTTCGGTCTGCAGCACGGTGCCGCCGGCGATCTCCTTCAAGTGATTTTCCGCAAGCGTGGTGCCGGTCGAGGTCAGGTCGACCACGAAGTCGGCAACGCCACTGGCCGGCGCGCCTTCGGTGGCGCCCGACGAGCCGACCAGCGAATACTCGACGATGCCGCTGTCGGCAAAGAACGCCCGCGTCAGCCGGGAAAATTTGGTGGCGACCCGCAGGCTTCGGCCGTGCCGCTGGTGGAACAGCATGGCGGCTTCGTCGAGGTCGCTCATGGTCGACACGTCGACCCACGATTGCGGGACCGCGACGACCAGGCGGGCGCCGCCGAAGCCAAGCTTGGGCATCAGCAATCCCGAGGCCGGTTCGCCTTCGCCGTATTCGCGATACAAATCTTCGCCCGTAATGCCGGCGTGCGCGTCGCCTTGCTCGACGCGGCTCGGAATCTCCTCCGGGCGCAAGTAGATCACCTCGACGTCGTCGAGGCCGACCAGCGCCGAGACGTATTCGCGGCCGTTGCCGACCCGCCGCACGTCGAAGCCGGAGCCGTTGAGGAAAGCGATCGATTGCTCTTGCAGCCGCCCCTTGCTGGGCAGCGCGAGCACGAGTTTTTGGGCGCGCGGATTCATTTTCGTTTGCTCGCCGGCTCAGCCGTGCCGCCGCCCTTTCCGTTCGCCGCAAGGGACGAAAGCGGCACGAGGCGATCCTCGCGCGTGGTGAGATCGCGCACGCGGAGCTGCCCCTTCTTCAGGTCGCTTTCGCTGACGAACACGACGCGGGAAATCTTGTGCTTGCCCGCATAGCGCACAGCGCTTTCTTCATCGCGCCCGGACGCATCGAGCTCGACCGCCCAGCCGGCGGCGCGCAGTGCGGCCGCGGCGCGGATACATTGCTCATGCGGCGTCTTGCCGGCAGCGACGACGAGCGCGTCGGTATCGAGCCCGTCATCGGCGCCGCGAGCGCCGGCTTTCTGCAGCGCCAGCAGCAGGCGATCGAGGCCGATGCCGAATCCGACCGCAGGGATGGCCTCGCCTGCGCCCAGGCCTTCGAGCAGATTGTCGTAACGGCCGCCGCCGCAGACATGGCCGATCTGCCGCATGTCCTTCGCGTAAATCTCGAACAGAAACCCGGTGTAATATTCGAGTCCGCGCCGCAGCCCGACATTGAACTGCGCCGCGACCGGCGCGCCCCGATAGGCCTCGACGTAGCGCATGCGCTTGTCACAGCGCTCCAGCACCGCGTCGATCGAGCCGATGCGGAATGTGCGGAAGTGCTCGCGAATGGCCTTGAACGCCGCCTCCGGCGCGGCGCGAATGTTAAGGAGCGCAACGACGCCCGCAATGAGCTCGGCGGAAATCGGCTCCGCCTGCTGCGCGGTGCGGCTGGTCAGGCGCTCGACGATCTCTTCCGGCGTGCGGCCGCCGACGTGCCGCACGTCGGCAAGATCGAAAATCTCGCGGATCAGCAATTCGGCCTTGCCGGGCTCGGCCGCGGCGAGGAGCGACGCCAGTTCGCCGAACTGATTTGTTTCCTCGGCAATGGCTGCTGCCGGGCCGGCGCTCGCCGCCAAAGCAGCGGCACTCGGATTGCGCAGCGCCATGCGGCGGATGCGTGTCTTCGATTTATCGCTGATCGGCAATTGGTCGATGAACGCGTTGCGGACTTCGACGTCGCCGATCTCGATCGAGGCTTGCGCAAGGCCGGCGGCCTGCAGCGAGTCGAGTGCGGCCGCGAAAATCTCGGCATCGGCAGCCTCGCGCGCCGCCGCGCCGATATATTCGGCGCCCGCCTGATAGAACTGGCGATGCCGGCCTTCGCTCGCCGCCTCATAGGTGAAGGCCGGGCCGAAATAGCTGAGCCGCGCCGCGTGCGCATTGGTGCCGGCGTCCGTGCCTTGGGCTTGCGTCTGGCGCAGATAGGCGCGGCACACCGGGATCGTCAGTTCGGGCCGCAGGCACAGTTCCTGACCCGCCGGGTCCGGAAAAATGTACATCTGCCGGCGAATGTCCTCACCGGAGCGGTTGAGAAACGGCAGCGCGCTTTCCAGGATCGGCGGATTGATCGCCGCATAGGCATAGCGCCGCAAGGTCGCGCCGATGGCGTCGCGCGCCACCTGCAGGGCGACGGCGTCGTCGCCCGCATAGTCGCGGGTGCCGGAAATGCGCAATTGTGGGACCGCCATAACGAAATACCTATAGGTCGGCTCGCGTCTGCCTGCACCATGAGGCGGCCGCGCGCGGCGACTGCATATACCGGAGCCTGCCCGCAATCCAGCGCCGGTACGGCGGCGCGCGCGGTGTTTTGCCGGTGATCATTAAGCAATCGGCGGCGGGCTGGGCCCGGCGGCGTCGGGCGCCTTTGGCTTCTGCGCCAGTACGGATTGAGCCGGAGCTACTGCGTGCCGGCCAGGTTCGCCTCTTTGATGACCTTGGCCCAGCGCACGGTTTCCGACTTCACGAAGTCGTCGAACTGCTGCACCGACTTGTCGCCGAGCCCGATCATGCCGAGCTTGTCCAGCGGCGCCTTCATCTCCGGCGAGTGCACGGCGGCGTTCACGTCCTTGTTGAGCTTTTCGAGGATCGGCCGCGGCGTGCCGCCGGGCGCGAGCAGGGCCTGCCAGGCAACGGTGTTCGGCCAGGACGGCAGGCCGACCTCGGCCAGCGGCTTGATGTCCGGCGCGGTCGGGAACGGCCTGTCGCTGGTGATGCCGAGCGCCCGGGCCTTGCCGGCCTGTATCTGCGGCAGCATCGGCCCGAGGTCGACGAACAGCACGTCGATCTGGCCTGAGATCAACGCCAGAGTGGAGGGCGCGCTGCCCCGGTAGGGCACATGGGTCATCTTGATGCCGGTCAGGCTTGAGAACAGTGCGGCGCACAGATGATGGAAGGCGCCGACGCCGCCGGACCCGTAAGTCAGCGGCTTGCCTTCGGCCTCTCGCTTCTTGGCAAGCGCGACGAGGTCCGCCACGCTGTGCACCGGCAATTCCGGATTGACCGTCAGCACGAACGGCGCCCCGGCGATCAGCGCCACCGGCACCAGCGTCTTCAAGGGCTCGTAGGACAGATGCTTGAAGATGGTGGGGTTCATCGCTATCGTGCCGCTGGTGCCCTGCATCAGCGTGTAGCCGTCCGGCGTCGCATGCGCCGTGGTGGTCGCGGCAATCGTGGTGCCGCCGCCGGGCCGGTTCTCGATCACGAAATTCTTGCCGTAATCTTTCTCGAGAATGCCCGCATAAGCGCGCGCCAACAGGTCGGTGCCGCCGCCGGGAGCGAACGGCACCAGGATGGTGACATTGCGCGTCGGGTAGTCGTCCGCGCGCGCCGCCATCGGCATCGCCATCAGCGCCGTCAGCGCCGCTACCACCTGCCGTCGGTCCATGACGATCTCTCCCTTAACTCTCGCGCCCGCGGTTCTGCTGCCGCCGCGGCGAGGCAAGCTTAGCGGAGGAACGAACAAGGCGCTAAGCGCCATAGGACCGCAGGCGGCGCGCAGGCCGGAGCGCCGTTCTTCAGGGGATTTCGAGAGCGGCGAACTGGCGGAGCGGAACTAAAAACTGGCGGAGAGGGAGACCGCCAAACTAGCTTCCGGCGACGTTTGCCCCGGTTCGCCACCGTGTTCACAAAACCCGCTTTCATGGGCATTTCCTGCCATCTCTGTCTTTCCTTGCTCGCCCTCATCCGCTACAATCCGGCGTAAATGCTAGGGCAGGTGCTAGGGCAGAGGGAGCGGCGATGTCGCGGAAAATCAACCGGCTGAACGCGCGGGCGGTGGCGACAATCACGGAGCACGGTCGTCACGCCGATGGCGGCGGGCTCTATCTCTCGATTTCGCCGAACGGCGGCCGGCGGTGGGTGTTCCTGTATCGCTGGCATGGCAAGCCCACCGAAATTGGATTTGGTTCGGCACGGGACGTAACGCTTGCCCGCGCGCGCGAACTCGCCTCGCACGCCCGCGCCAAGCTCGCCGAAGGCATCAATCCAAAGGACGCCAGAAGGCCGTCAGCGGGTGCCACGTTCGGCGAATGCGCCGACCGCGTGATCGAGGCCATGCGGCCATCCTGGCGCAACGGCAAGCACGCTGCGCAATGGGAAATGACCTTGCGCGAGTATGCCGCCCCGTTGCGCCGTCTGCCGGCGGACAAGATCACCACCGATGACGTGCTGTCGGTTCTCAAGCCGCTTTGGAGCGAAAAGCCAGAAACCGCCTCCCGCCTTCGCGGCCGGATCGAGCGCGTGCTTGATGCCGCCAAGGCGCAAGGGCTGCGCAACGGTGAGAACCCGGCGCGGTGGCGCGGCCATCTCGATCAGCTCTTGCCCAAGCGCCAGCGGCTTACGCGCGGGCACCACGCCGCGATGAACTATGCCGAGCTGCCGGCCTTCATGAGCGACTTGCAGGCGCGGCAGGCTACCGCGGCGCTGGCGCTCGAATTTGCCGTATTGACGGCCGCCCGGTCGGGCGAGGTGCTTGGCGCGCGGTGGGATGAATTTGACCTTGATCGCGCTGTCTGGACGATTCCGGCCGCGCGCATGAAGGCCGGCCGCGAGCATCGCGTTCCGCTGTCCAAGCGTGCGCTCAAGATCGTGAAAGCGATGCATGAAGCTCGCAACGGCGATTTCGTCTTTCCCGGCCAGAAGGCGGGCAATCCGTTGTCGGTGATGGCGCTCGAAATGGTGTTGCGCCGCATGAAGATCGACGGTCCGACAGTGCATGGCTTCCGCTCGGCATTCCGCGACTGGTCAGCCGAATGCACGAATTTCACCAACGAGGTTTGCGAGGCCGCGCTGGCCCATGTGATCGAGAACAAGGCGGAAGCGGCCTACCGGCGCGGCGACCTGTTCGACAAGCGGCGCAAGCTGATGGAAGCGTGGGCCGTCTATTGCGCGGCGCCGAAGGCCGGCAAGGTCGTGGCGTTCCGCCGCAAGGCGTAAGGCCGAGTGACCGACCTTCAATTTAGGCGGTGGTCAAATTTCAAGCAGCCTCGGAAAATTCGTAACCGTGGTTTTGCGCTTGATACCGGACGACCGTCGGAGCTACGCCGATTTCACTTGCGATCTTATCAAGCTGAAACGGCGAAACCTCTACGCCTTTGCCCAGTCGCTTTTCCAGGTACTTGGCAGGCGCCAAGATTTCGGCAGCAAATGCTCGACTGGCTTGCTGATCACGAGTTCTAGCGGTCGTAACAAGCCTTGAATTGTTTTCTCCCTTCGACCAAGCAAGGAAGGAAGCTCGCGCCGCGCCAAATTTCTTTGTGGCGATGTCTGTCGGCCCCAAAGACAGCTTCATCTTGCCAGCATTGACTTTTAGTGCGCCGACAATCGGAGAAGCAGGTGCCGGCTCTTGGGGCGCGTCTAACTTGAAGCCGATTTTATCAAAGAAGACCTTTGAGCCATCCGGATCGTCGGCTGCGATTCCGAACGAGCGACGAGCCGCATCGCTGGCCCTATAGCCCCACTCATAGGCTGGGCGTACACCGTCTGAGGGCCTACCAACTGCCAGCAATGGCTCCATCCCAATTGGTTCTGATTTCTCCATCGCCGCCGACATGGCCGAGGTAACGTCCGCAGCACGTTGAAAGGTACGAACGTTTGTGGCTTCACAAAGATCAACCATCATCGTCTCTGTGATGCGGTCTGCGACAACCTCCAACCCCTTATCAATGTCAGGATGATCAACGTAGGGGGAAAGGCCCATCGAACCAATTAGACGGCAATATGCCTCTTGATCGTTGTCAGTATCTTTCACGCGGCTCCAAGCATGATGCGCGTCGGAGTCTTTGATGCCTTTTTCGCCAAGCCGTTGAAGAACGGAATCTATCAAACTCGTGAACTGCGCCCGAACATTTTCGGTAGTCACGATAGAGCTGACTGTTTCAAGGAAAGTGAGTTGGGCAAATCGCAGATAGCTAGGCCGCGCTATTACCTCGGTGTTTCCGCCAGCAGGAGAAAACATTACGTCGGGCAGCACGAAGCCTTCCCGAGCAGCTCCAAGCCAATGACGCGTCCGGAAATCCTTCTCCCCTTCCTCGTTGTTGAGCTTGCGAGGCTCGTATAGAAATGCCCACCAATTGTGAGCCAGCCAGTTGACCAAGTGATACAGCGGCACGGTGATGTGGGATGCCTTGACCCCGGCATCGGTCTGGTACGACGTGAGGGAAGTGCCAGACACAAGCATCCCCAATCGGCCAAGTGAGCCGTCGAGCAGTGCGACTCCACCCTTCTCCGGATTTGCAGGCCACTGCAAATCTACAGAAAAGTCTCCGGGGGCTGGTAGTTCCTGGGCCATTGCCATCGATCTTCTAGTGGGTAGCCATGATATTCGCCGTTCCCACTGTTTGTAAGCCTCGCTTCATATAGTACGTCGCCATCCAGGTGCCACACGAACTGGGGGTATCTGTTGGTCCACAGTTGGGACACGCGCCCTTCGATAATCCCCAACCGAAGAACTCGCGTTGCCTCCTGGTTGGTCCAACTTGGAGGGCAACGACTCGAAAGTCCGGCACGTTGGACGACCAGCCCGGCCTTTGACCCAGAAGAACGATGATACGGACTTCCGGTGTACCGAACCTTACCCGCTGCCTCCTTCATAGCCGCAACAAATTGCTCGGCTCCCGCCGCCGACAAGTCTGACAGCCGCAGCATCACCTTCTGCTTGTAGTCCGATTTGGATTGACCCTGCTTAGGCTTCTTATACTTCATGTCGTCCCGCCCAGGACATCGTGCCTCGGGGTATGGTCGTTCACAAGTAGGGGGCGGCCCACGGTCGCGCCGAGCCTAGGTTCTTCGTAAGCTTAACGCGATTGCGGGCGGCAAAGGCGCGAGCATCCGCTAGCGCCAAAGCTGAATGTGGGGTGCGCACCGTTTCGGGTGCGCACCCTCATCGTGCTAAATTGGTGATAGGCGCGGGGCCGGTCGGCCAACCGTCGCCGGACATGATCACCACCGCCGTCCGGCTTGCTCCGCGCCACTCTCATGCGGCGGTGGAGGCGGTGGTCAGTGGCATACACTCCGGATTGGGAGCCGCTTGCGGACGCGCTGAGGCGCGTCATGGCGACCGGCGTGGGTGAAGATGAAGCAAAGCTTGATCTGTCTGGCGCGGTGGCTGACGGCAAAATCCGCGTTCGTGTCAGGATCGAGGTCAGCGACCGCGCGAGGGGAGGCCAAATCTTTTACGGCGGCAAAGGCAACGGAAATGTCCGTCCACCCGTTCACTTGACACCCATCGATTTCGATTGGGTACGGTCTTACCCCTTGTCGCCGTGGCCGATCGGTCCGCGCTGGGGCGAGCGTCGCGAGCGGGAATGGATGAGAGGCTGGGAGAATTGGCCAATCGACTTACTTGAGCTTTCCACCGCGGATGTGACCAACGAGCTTTGCGTTGGCGAGCAAACGGCGCAGCACTCGTCCACAACGGCGGCGCAAGACAGCACCGCCACCGAGACAGTCCAAGGGAGCGCCGCAATCACAGCCCTTGCCGTGGATTCGAAGCGAACAGGCCCCGGCGCAAAGACGCGTGGGATTGCGGAAGCCATTGACCAGCTCTGGCCGAACGGTATTCCAAATGGACTTAGCGCAAAGGATCGCGACAACAAAATCATAGCCCAGTTGAAGACCAACCAAAGCTCGGTTCCCAAAGACATTGCGCGGGCCGTTCAACGCGTGCTCGCAAAGCGATATCCGAAATAGCGGATGCGACAACGCTAATGTCGCCATTTGTCGTGTCGTTATCGCGGGTTGTCGCAAGACTTCCAGACCAATCAATCTCTTACTCGCCATCGCCCGCAGGCGCGCGGGCGCGGTTGCCGGGCCAGTCCGGCCAACGATGGCGAGCATGTCATGGAATCTCCCCTTGCCTACACTGTAGCCGAAGCGTGCGCGGTCGCGCGCGCCGGCCGCACGGCTCTTTATGAAGCGATCAAGTCCGGCGAGCTGCGCGCGGTCAAACGTGGCCGGCGAACTCTTGTGCTGGCGAGCGACTTGCGCGCCTGGATCGAGCATCTTCCCGCGATCGAGGCCGCGGTGCCCGCCGAAAAATCCGGTAAGAAAAATGCACGCGGCGAGTCCAGACGATGACTGCGCCTTCGCTCTTGGAATGCGCTCTGCAATCCGCCGGGCGCAATTGGCGCGTCTTTCCCTTGCATTCCGTTCAAGACAGGCGATGCACCTGCGGCTGGGATTGCGGCAAGAACGCCGGCAAGCATCCCCGCGTCAAAGGCGGCTTCAAGGTCGCAACTACCGATGCCCGCCAGATCGAGGCGTGGTGGCGCAAATGGCCGGACGCCAATATCGGAATTGCAACAGGCGCCGTCTCCGGGCTCATCGTCATTGATATCGACGGCGCCGACGGCCTCGCAACGCTGCAAGGCCTTGTCGCTCAGCACGGCCCTTTGCCTCGAACCGCAATCGTGAAAACGGCGCGCGGCTGGCACTTGTATTTCGCCACGCCGGCAAGCTTCACGCCGATTCCATGCAGCACCGGCAACGGCCTCGACGTGCGCGGCGATGGCGGCTACGTCGTCGCGCCACCTTCGCGCCACGCCAGCGGCCACGTCTATCAATGGTGCGAGCATGTTGGCTGAGGCGCCGTCATGGCTGCAACAGTGGGCGAGAGGCCGCGGCGACGCGGCACGGTCGCCCGACCCGATAATTGCCGCGTTGGGCGAACCGCCGGCCTATCTCAAGAACAGACCAGCCGGCGCGCCCTCGCTTGCAGCGCGCGCCCTCAAGGCGCTTACGCCGTGGAGCGCCTATGACGAGGTGCAATTGCGTTCGGCGCTCACCGTCATCCCGGCGGTAGACCGGGACGTTTGGTTGCGCGTCGGCATGGCGATTCACGAAGCCGGATGGGGCGAACGCGGCTTCGCGATTTGGTGCGAATGGTCGCAGACCGCACCCGAGAAATACAACGAGGCCGATCAGGCGCGGACGTGGGAAAGT
>DASRET010000110.1:0-10013 GCA_035651875.1 Xanthobacteraceae bacterium | reverse complement strand
TCTTCACCGGCGTTCACCTGTTCGCGCGTCAACGACTTCACAAAGCTCAAGGCGGTTTCGACCCGCTTCTTGGCGGCGGCGAAGCTGGTATCGTCCTCGGCCGGCAGCGCGGGAGGCGTGACGCCGGCGAGGCGGCCGCCGGTGTTCATGGCGAAATCGGCGGACTGGCGGATCTGGCGGGCGAGACAGAACATGTCCGGATAGAGCCGGTCCTGCAGCAGAGCCGATTCCTCGATCTTGTTGGCGGCACAATGCGCCGCGGCCTTGTCGATGATGCCGGCGAGTGCGCCCAGCTGCTGGGCGCACGGTGTTACAGCCGCGTCGTATAACGAATACGCCATTTTGGTTTCTCCTCCAGGGATGGGATTTTATGCGACGATATTTCTATGATTGCAATGCAAGCTTATTCAGTAAAGCAGGCAGATCGCCCGCTTGATCGAGGGCCCACAGGTCCTGGAGGATCGACTCCGTCCGCTCCCGCGCCCAGCGCCCGCCCACGTTGCCGCGGAATTTTCTATTGACGTCGTCGCGACTGATCGGTTGTCCGGGAAATCCCGGCATGCTGTCGACTTGGCGCGTGACGCGCTGCCCGTCGTCAAGCGTCGCGGTGATGCGCGCTGCGGGCGTGCCGCCCCCCGATATTTCAAATGCAGGGTCCGGCTTCACGGTGATCTTGCGCATGAAGGCGAGAATGCGCGGGTCGTGAAGCTTGTCCGGCAGGTAGCTGTCGTTGTTGATATCGCCGTCAAACATGGCGCGCGCCGTGATGTAAGGCAGGCTGTGATCCGCGGTCTCCTTGGTGTCCGGCGTCCATTTTTCGGGATCGCCCCCGGCCTGCTGAAAGCCCCGGCGGGTGGTCGCGACCTCGAGCGTCACGATACGATCGAGATCGCCGACCTCTTTGGCGAGTGCGGCCGCGGCCACCACCGCGGTCTGGCCGTAGACCACGACCGGATAAGCCTTCAGGCCGCATCGGTGGATCTTGAAAGCGATGCCGCGGCTGCCGAAGCCGTCGACATCGACGTCTGCCGATCCCGACACCAGACGAAAGAAGCCGCTTTTTCCTTCGAAGATCGGCGCCGGGCCGGTAAGACCGCCGCGTGCCAGCGTCGCCGCGAACACCGCGTTGCGCCCGGCCTCCGCATCGGCAATGCCCTTCCAATCGGACAGGGCTCCCGAACGTGTTTGTCCCATCGGGATATGGTCGTTGATCGCGAGGTTGACGGCGTGGGTGAGTTTGTCGGGCGTGAGCTTCATGAGCTTGCCTGCGGCGAGCGCCACCGCCGGCAGGCTGAAAACGGGCGGATCCCAACCGCGGCTCGACAAGTCGAAAGCATCGCAGAGCCGGCAATTGACCTCATAGGCGAGTACGATCGCCGTGATCAAATCCTTGGCGCTCGTCCGCTCGCCCTCCGCGACGGCCAGGCACGCCGCAATGTTGTCGCTCGGATGGCCGGAGAAGGATCCGGCATAGACGTCGTTCAAGTCGTAGTAGCGGAACGCCGCGCAGTTGGCGAACGATGCCAGCTCCGGCGTGGTGCGCCGCTTGGTGCCGATGACGGTCGCAACACCAGCCGCGCTCGAGAGCGCAACATCGCGGCAAATCTGCACGGGTCTCTCATCGAATGCCGCGAGGCCGCAACCGAGCGCGTCGATCAGATGGGCCTTGAGCCGTTCGATGGTCGCATCGTCGAGATCGTCATAGCGCAGCCCGTGGGCATAAGCGGCGAGCCGTTCTGCAAGCGGGCGAACCGCTTGCGCCGAAGCCGCTTTCACCCAAGCCACGGGCGCGGCCGCCATGAGCGCCGACGCGCTGGCCAGACGTAAGGCTGTTCGGCGGGCTAGTTTCATTGCGTTCCCACCCGTGAATGCAATCGGCCGCGACGGATATGCGGGTAGGCTACATTATATTTTCAAGCCGGCGAAACTGGGCAACGTTCTCGATTGTGCATCGCCGTCATCCGAATTCCGCCTTGCACGTCTGGACGAAAGCGGACAGTCTAAGCGGCGAGAGCTCATCGACGGGCCGACTGCATCGCCGGCGTTCAGCGAAGCGCCGCATCACGCCGATGCAGCCATCAGGGAGGACACATCATGGCCAAGCACGACGAAAGCCGCCGGAAATTTTTGGTCGGCACGGCGATCGGTGCCGGTGCCGCCGCGGGAGCGGCCTTGGCGCCGCAGGCCTTGGCGCCGCAGGCTTTGGCGAAGACCGCCGAGCATCATCACGGCGCGCAGGTCGCCGCCAACGAAGCGAGCGGTCACGCCGCCATGGCGCCGATGGGCGGCGGCCACGGCGCTTTCTTCAATGACGACGACTCGCGCACCGTCGCGGCGTTTGCCGAGCGACTGATGCCGGGCGCGCCCGGCAAGCCCGGCGCCACCGATGCAGGCGTGCTCAACTACATCGATCTGGCGCTCGCCGGCGCCTATGCGGATCAGCAGGATTTTTATCGCCGCGGGCTCACGCAGCTCGATGCCCATTGCCGCGCCGCGCACGGCAAGCCGTTCCGCAGCCTGGCCGCAGCCCAGCAGGACGAAGTCATCGACGCGCTCCAGCACGGCAAATCGACGGCTTTCACCTGGCCGACTGCGCAAGCGTTCTTCAACACCGTGCGCCGGCATACGCTCGAAGGCATGTTCGCCGACCCGATCTATGGCGGCAACAAGGACTTCGCCGGCTGGCAGCTGGTCGGCTTTCCGGGCGCGCAGATGATGTTCACCGAGCAAGACATGCTCAGCAAGGAGGCGTTCACCCGCGAGCCGATCGTCGGCCTGCAGTCGCGCCTGAAGGGCAAGAAGACGTAAGGCTGAAAAAATGGCGACCGAAAAAACCGACGTCGTCATCGTCGGCGTCGGCGCCGCCGGCGGCATCCTGGCCGCCGAGCTCAGCAAGGCCGGCATGAAGGTGATCGGCCTTGAACGCGGGCCGCGCCTGAAGACCGCGGACTTCGATCCGCACGACGAGCTGCGCTACTTCCAGCGTCAGGAGCTGCGGCCCGATCCGAAGCGCCAGCCGGTGACGTGGCGGCCCAATGCCGGCGTCCGCGCCAAGCCGCTGTCGAGCATGAGCTACGGCAATCAGGCGGGCGGCGGCACCGTGCACTATGGCGCGGTGTCCTGGCGGCTGCATGAGGACGATTTCCGCGCCCGCTCGCGCACCATCGAACGCTACGGCGCGGCGGCGATTCCGGAGAACTTGTCGCTGATCGATTGGCCGTTGAGTTATGGCGAGCTCGAACCCTATTACGATCGTGCCGAATACGAGCTCGGCGTGTCCGGCAAAGCCGGCAACCTGCAGGGCAACAAGATCGACGGCGGCAACGTCTTCGAGGCGCCGCGGCGGCGCGATTATCCGCTGCCGCCGCTGCGGCCCGATCAATCGGAAATCATCTTCGAGGAGGCGACCAGAAAGCTCGGCTATCATCCGTTCTCGACGCCGCGTGCCATCATATCGGAGCCGTACAACAATCGGCCGGGCTGCACCTATTGCGGCTTCTGCCAGGCGTTCGGCTGTCACGTTGGCGCCAAATCGTCGATCCTGGTGACAAAACTGCCGGAAGCCGATGCCAGCGGCAATTTCAAGCTGATCACCGGCGCCATGTGCTACCGCGTGAACAGCGACAACAGCGGCAAGGTCACCGGCGTGTCGTATTACGGGCCGGACCGCTCGGACAACACGATCGAAGCCGATCTCGTCATTCTCACGCCGTTCATCTACGACAATACGCGCCTGTTGCTCTTATCGAAGACGGCGCGGTTTCCCGACGGGCTTGCCAATTCGAGCGGCCAAGTCGGCAAGCACATCATGACGCACATCCGCTCGCGGGTGATCGTCGCGTTCGATGATCGCTTCGTGAACATCTATATGGGGCCAAGCGCGCAGAAGCGTTCGATCGACGACTTCAACGCCGACAATTTCGACCACAAGGACTTAGGCTTCATCCGCGGCGCGCAGATTTCGATCGGGCCAACCGCCTTGGAGGGCGGCCCGATCGGCGCCGCCACCATGCCGCCGCCGCCCGGCGTGCCGCGCTGGGGCGCCGGCTTTCGCGACTTCTTGGCCAAATATTATGCACGGCACGCCGCCATCGCGGCGCAGATCGAAGACCTGCCGTATCCGAATCAAACAATCGATCTCGACCCGGACGTGCGCGATGCCTGGGGCTTGCCGGCACCGCGCATGACCTACGACTGGCGCCGCCCCAACGAGCTGGCGCGCCTCGAGTTCATCGCCAAGAAAATGGAAGAGATGGGCCGCGCCACCGGCGCGCAGCTGGTGTGGCGCACGGCGGAAAACCGCGGCGCGCCGGGCGGCCATCACGAGGGTGGTACCCGCATGGGCAGCGATCCGAAGACCTCGGTGGTGAACAAGTTCGGGCAGAGCTGGGATATTCCCAATCTGTTCGTGATCGGCAGCTCGACGTTTCCGTCGCAGTCGAGCTTCAACCCGACCCTGACCATCGAGGCGCTCGCCTTCATGAGCGCGGATGCGATCGTCAACCGCTACAGGAAAAATCCGGGAGCGCTGCTGTGAGCGCCCAATTCGTCATTGCGAGCGAAGCGAAGCAATCCAGGGGCCGAGCGCACCGACTCTGGATTGCTTCGTCGCTTCGCTCCTCGCAATGACGAGGCAATGAGCCGACACAACAAACACAATCGTTTGGGAGGAGATCAGCCATGGCAACGCAAAAGACCGATGTGGTCATCGTCGGTGTCGGCGCCGCGGGCGGCATCATGGCGGCCGAGCTGGGCAAGGCCGGCATCAAGGTGATCGGGCTCGAACGCGGGCCGCGGCTGAAAACCTCGGACTTCGAGCCGCACGACGAGCTGCGCTACTTCCAGCGCCAGGACCTGCGGCCGGATCCCAAGCGCATGCCGGTGACGTGGCGGCCAAATACCAACGCCACCGCGCGTCCGATTCCGTCGCAGAACAACGGCAATCAGGCCGGCGGCGGCACCGTGCATTACGGCGCGGTGTCATGGCGCTTCCACGAGGACGATTTCCGGGTGCGCTCGCAGACGATCGCGCGCTACGGCGCGGCGGCTATTCCGGAAGGCTGCTCGGCGATCGACTGGCCGCTGTCCTATCACGATCTCGAGCCGTACTACGAACGCGCCGAGTACGAGCTCGGCGTGTCCGGCAAGGCCGGCAATCTACAAGGCAAGAAAGTCGCCGGCGGCAATGTATTCGAGGCGTCGCGGCAGAAAGACTATCCGCTGCCGCCGCTGTTGACCGATCAAGTCGGCGTCAATTTCACCGCCGCCGCGGAAAAACTGGGCCTGCATCCGTTCTCGACGCCGCACGCGATTCTGTCGCAGCCCTACAAGGACCGGCCCGGCTGCACCTATTGCGGCTACTGCCAGGCGTTCGGTTGCCACGTCGGCGCCAAATCGTCGATCCTGGTGACCAAGCTGCCGGAAGCCGACGCCACCGGCAATTTCAACCTGATCACCGGCGCGCTGTGCTATCGCGTCAATTCCGACAACAGCGGCAAGGTCACCGGCGTCTCGTATTACGGCCCGGATCATTCCGACAACACGATCGAGGCCGATGTCGTCATTCTGTCGGCTTTCATCTACGACAACGTGCGGCTGTTGCTGCTGTCGAAGACCGACAAATTCCCCAATGGGCTTGGCAATTCGAGCGGCCATGTCGGCAAGCACATCATGGCCCATATCGGCGCGCGCGCATTCGCGGCGTTCGATGACCGCCATGTCAACGTCTACATGGGCCCGAGCGCGCAGAAGAATTCGCTCGACGACTACAACGCCGACAATTTCGACCACAAGGATCTCGGCTTCATCCGCGGCGCGCAGGTTTCGGCGGGACCGGCGGGTCTCGAAGGCGGACCGCTCGGCACTTCGATGAGCATGAACCCTCCCCCCGGCGTGCCGAGCTGGGGCGCCGCCTATCGCGACTTCTTCGCCAAGTACTACACGCGCCACACCGCGCTCACCGGCCAGACCGAGAATCTGCCCTATGCGGATCAGATCATCGATCTCGATCCGCACGTGCGCGACGCCTGGGGCCTGCCGGCGCCGCGCATGACCTACGATTGGCGCCGCCCCAACGAGCGCGCCCGCGTCGAGTTCGTCCGCAACAAGATGGTCGAGATCGGCCAAGCCATGGGCGCCGCGCACGTCTGGACCGCGCCGTTCAACGCCGGCTCCCCCGGTGCCCATCATCAGGGCGGCGCCCGCATGGGCAGCAATCCGAGCGAGTCGGTGGTCAACAAATACGGCCAGACCTGGGACATCCCGAACCTGTTCGTCATGGGCAGCGCCAATCATCCGACCATGAGCGGCTTCAATCCGACGCTGACCATCCAGGCGCTGGCCTACATGACGGCCGACGCGTTCGTGAACCGCTACAAGAAGAATCCGGGCGCGTTGCTGTAGAAGAAGCCGCGCGCTCGCAGCCGGGGGTGTCGTCCATTCGCAGACGGCCCTCCTTGATTTCGATCAAACCGGCAACGCGACCTAATAACGCGGATTGTGCGGCGGCTTGGCGCGCGGCATCATTTCGCGCTATGGATTGGGCCTGCATAAGCAGCGGCCGCTCCGGGCCGCCCTGGGGGTTACCATCATGAAACGTCTTGCTGTTGCGGTCGCCGCTGCGCTGGTCCTGGCGTTCGCGGGAACCGCGTCGGCGCAAGCGCCGATCGTCATCAAGTTCAGCCACGTCGTGTCGCCGGATGCGCCCAAAGGCAAGGCGGCCGTTTACTTCAAGGAACTCGCCGAGAAATACACTAACGGCAAGGTCAAGGTCGAAGTCTATCCGAACTCCTCACTCTACAAGGACAAGGAGGAACTCGAGGCTCTGCAGCTCGGCTCGGTGCAGCTCTTGGCGCCGTCGATCTCCAAATTCGGTCCGCTCGGCGTGCGCGAGTTCGACATTTTCGACCTGCCGTTCCTGATGAGCGACGACACGCGCGCCCGCCAGATGATGGCGAGCCCGATCATGGCCGATTTCAACAAGAAGCTCGAGGCCAAGGGCGTGACGCCGCTGGCCTACTGGGACAACGGCACTCACGTCTATACCGCCAACAAGCCGCTGATCCTGCCGACCGATTTTCGCGGCATGAAGATGCGCATCCAGGGCGGCAAGGTGTTGGATGCGGTAGCGCGCCAGCTCGGCGCCATTCCGCAGATCATCGGCTTCGGCGAGCTCTATCAGGCGCTGCAGACCGGCGTGGTCGACGGCGAGGACAACGTGCCGTCCAACATCTGGACGCAAAAGTTCTACGACGTGCAAAAATACCTCACCGTCTCCAATCACGGCCGCCTGCATTATTCGCTGCTCACCAACAAGAAATTCTGGGAGGCGCTGCCCGCCGACGTGCGGCCGCAGCTCGATCGCGCCGTGAAAGAGACGACACAGTTTTTTGACGACACCGCCGCCCACGACAACGCCGACGCGCTGGAGAAGATCAAGGCCGGCGGCAAGATGCAGTTCCACGTGCTGACCGACGCCGAGAAGAAGGCCTGGATCGCTGCGCTGATGCCGGTGCACAAGGAAATGCAGGGCCGGTTCGGCAAGGAGATGCTGGAAAAGATCTATAAGGCGTCCGGCTTCGTTCCGCCGGAATCGTAAGACGCGTTTCGGCTCCTCCCGCGCTTCGGGAGGAGCCGGCCAGCTGGACACAGCCGGTGCTCGACCGCATTCTCGATCGGCTCGAAGAATGGATCATCGCCACGCTGATCGGCGCGGCGACGATTCTCACCTTCATCGCGGTCGTCCATCGTTACGGCGCCAGCAATTCGGCGAACTTGGCCCGTTGGGCCGGTCTGCACGGCCTGGTATTTCTGCAGGTCGCCGCGGACTGGGTCTACGTCTCGCTCGCCTCGATCAACCTGTCCTGGGCCCAAGAGCTTGCCACCTACATGTTCGTCTGGATGGCGAAGTTCGGCGCCGCGCTCGGCGTGCGCACCGGCATCCATGTCGGCGTCGATGTGTTCGTCAAACGGCTCAATCCTGCGGCGCGCCGGCCGGTGATCGTGTTCGCGCTCTTCTGCGGCGCGCTGTTCACCTTCGTGATCGGCACGCTCGGCGCCGTCTACGTCTATGAGCTCGATGCCGATCAGGTTTCGCCCGAGCTCGAATGGCCGAGCTGGATGATCTATCTGTGCATTCCGCTCGGCTCGTACCTGATGTGCTTCCGTTTCCTGCAGGTGATGTGGCGCTATCTCAAGACCGGCTACGTGCCGCATCATGCCCACGAATACGAGCCGCCCGAGGAGGGCCCGGCGGTGCCGGCGCCGGCAACGGCTGTGGCGGCCGCTGCGCTGGAGCCGTCGCGATGAGCGTGCTGGCGCATCCCGGTAAACCGGCGCCGCCGCGCCTGCTCAGCGGCAACGTCACCGCGGCATTCATCGTCATCCTGCCGATCGCGCTCGCCGTGATCTGCTTTGCGGCGCGGCTGCACATCATCGAGCTGTCGCACACGGTGCGCGCGGAGCTGCTTTTCGCGCTGCTGCTCGCCTTGATGGCGTCCGGCATGCCGATCTCGATCGCGCTCGGCCTGTCGGTGCTGACCTATTTGTTCATTCTGTCCGATGTCGATCCCAAGATGGTGGGGCTGAAGCTGTTCACCAGCCTCGACCGCTTCGAGATCATGGCGATTCCGTTTTTCATTCTCGCCGGCAATCTGCTCACCACCGGCGGCGTCGCGCGCCGCATGATCGACTTCGCCACCTCGCTGATCGGGCACTGGTATGGCGGGCTCGGGCTCGCCGGCGTGGTCGCCTGCGCGCTGTTTGCCGCAATCTCCGGATCGTCGGTCGCCACCGTGGTGGGCATCGGCTCGATCATCCTGCCGGCGCTGATGCAGAAGGGTTATCCGCCGCGGTTCGGCGCCGGCGTGATCGCCACATCGGGCGCGCTCGGCATTCTGTTCCCGCCGTCGATCAACCTCGTTATCTTCGCGGTCGCGACCAGCGGCATGCAGCCGCGTGGCCCGGCCGGTACACCGGTCGATTCCGCTTCGGTCGGACAATTGTTCATCGCCGGCCTCGTGCCCGGACTGATGCTGGCGACGATCCTGGGCGCGGTCACCTGGTATCGCGCCTACCGCAACGACTATCCGCGCATGGAGCGCGCCAGCTGGCGCGAGTGCGCCAAGGCGTTCCGCGAGAGTTTTTGGGGCCTCGCGCTGATCGCGCTGGTGCTGGGCGGCATCTATTCGGGACTGTTCACGCCGACCGAAGCCGCCGCGGTCGCCGCGGTCTACGCCTTCATCGTCGCGGTATTCGTCTACAAGGGGCTGAAGCTCACCGAAGTGCCGGCCGTGCTGCTCAAGGCCGCGTCGATGAGCGCGATGATCCTCTACATCATCACTAACGCTGCGGTGTTCTCGTGGCTGCTCACCTCGGAGCAGATCCCGCAATCCATGGCCGAATGGATGACGGCGCAGGGTTTTGGCATGGTGGCGTTCCTGCTCGTCACCAACATCGTGCTGCTCGCCGCCGGCAACTTCATGGACCCGGCTGCCATCACGCTGATCATGGCGCCGATCCTGTTCCCCATGGCCGCCGCGCTCGGCGTGCACCCGGTCCACCTCGGCATCCTGATGGCGGTCAACATGGAGGTCGGGCTCTGCCATCCGCCGGTTGGGCTTAATCTCTACGTCGCCTCCGGCATCACCAAGATGGGAATCACCGAGCTCACGGTCGCGGTGCTGCCGTGGCTCGCCGCCATGCTGGTCTTCTTGGCGATGGTGACCTACATCCCGGCGCTGTCGCTGTGGCTGCCGCACGCGCTCGGGATGCTGTGACGTTTTACGTCGTCATTGCGAGCCAAGCGAAGCAATCCAGGGGCTGGTGCGCCGAATCCTGGATTGCTTCGTCGCCCCTTCGGGGCTCCTCGCAATTGTGCATGTTCACTAATTCGCTGATCGAATCTACCCGAGAGGGGCGATTCGATGCGCGACAACAGCTATGACCGGACGATCGAGCGCAATTACCTGCAGAAGTGGCGGTTTCTGATCCCGGAGTACGAGGCGGTCAAGGCT
>DASRET010000109.1:0-7177 GCA_035651875.1 Xanthobacteraceae bacterium | reverse complement strand
AGCCCGCCGGCGAGGGGACCGGGCTTGGCCTGTCGATGACCCATGACATCATCGTCAAGCAGCATGGCGGCACCATCGATGTTGCGACCGAGCCCGGTAATTTCACCGAATTCATCGTGGTGTTGCCGCGCGCCAATGGTGCTCATGGCAAGAGCAGGGGACAAGCCTGATGCCTTATGCGACGACAGATGACGGCGTACGCCTGTATTTCGAGGAGACCGGCAGCGGCCGGCCCGTGACCTTCGTGCATGAGTTCGCCGGCGACATCCGGAGTTTTGAGCCGCAGCTGCGACATTTCGGCCAGCGCTATCGCGCGGTGGCTTTCAACGCGCGCGGCTTTCCGCCGTCGGACGTGCCCGAGCAGGTCTCGTCCTATTCGCAAGCGCGCGCCGCCGACGACATCCTCAGCGTGCTCGATCACATCGGCGAGAAACAGGCGCATATCGTCGGTCTGTCGATGGGCGGATTTGCCACCTTGCATTTCGGCCTGCGGCATCAGCCTCGCGCGGCCTCGCTCTGCATCGGCGGCTGCGGCTATGGCGCCGAGCCGGACAAGCGAGCCACGTTTCGCAGCGAGGCCGATGTGATCGCGAAGGCGCTGCGCAGCGAGGGTATGGCGCCTTTCGCCGAGCGCTACGCCTACGGGCCGACCCGCGTGCAGTACGAGAACAAGGACCCGCGCGGCCACGCCGAGTTCAAGAAAATGCTGGCGGAGCATTCCGCAGTCGGATCGGCCAACACTCAACAGGGTGTGCAGAAGGAGCGGCCCTCGCTCTATACGCTGGTCGAGGAGATGAAGCGCCTCACCGTGCCGACGCTGGTGATCCATGGCGATGAGGACTGGCCATGCCTGTTGCCGGGCGTCCTGATGAAGCAGACCATCCCATCCGCGGCGCTGGCGGTGATGCCGAATTGCGGCCACGCCATCAATCTGGAGGAGCCTGACGAATACAATCGCATCGTCGGTGATTTCCTCACTCAGGTCGACAGCGGCCGCTGGCCGCAGCGCGATCCCCGCGCCATCAGCGCGTCGATCACGGGGATGAAGGACTAGCCTCTCGCATGACTTCGCAGCCGAAGCCGAGAGTCCTGATCGCGGGCGCCGGGATTGCCGGGCTGGTCGCCGCACTTGCGCTACTTCAGCGCGGTATCGAGGTCGAGATCTTCGAACAGGCGAGCGAGTTGCGCGAACTCGGCGCGGGCGTGCAGCTCAGCGCCAATGGCACGCGAGTGCTGATCGCGCTCGGGCTTGAGAGGGACATGCAGGCAATCGCCTCCGAGCCATCGGGCAAGCAGATCAGGCTGTTCTCGACCGGGCGGACCTGGAAGCTGTTCGATCTCGGCGTCTCCTCACGCGCAATCTATGGCGCGCCGTACTGGATGGTGCATCGGGGCGATTTCCACCGCGTGCTGCTGGATGCCTTCAACGCCCGCGCGCCGGGCCGGCTGCATCTGAATGCCCGCTGCGTCGGATTCGACGAGGAGGGCAGCGGCATCCGGCTTCATCTCGCCAATAGCGAGGCGCATCACGGCGATGTCGTGGTCGGCGCCGACGGCGTGCATTCCGAAATCCGCCGCCGGATCGGTGGCGACCGCAAGCCGTTCTTCGCAGGCGTCGCGGCCTGGCGCGGCCTGGTGCCGATGGACCGGCTGCCGCCGGCGATGCAGCGCGACGTCGGCACCAACTGGGTCGGGCCCGGCGGCCATGTCGTCACCTATCCGGTTCGCCGCGGCGAGCTGTTGAACTTCGTCGGTGTCTTCGAGGGCGAGAACTGGCTGGTGGAGTCCTGGACCGAGCGCGGCACGCGCGAGGCCTGCAAGGCGTCGTTCGCGGGATGGAATCCGGAGATCCACACCCTCATCGACAACATCGACGTTCCCTACAAATGGGCGTTGCTCGGGCGCGATCCGCTGGAGCGCTTCGTCACGGAACGCGCTTGCCTGATCGGCGATGCCGCGCATCCGACCCTGCCGTTCCTCGCGCAAGGCGCCAACATGGCGATCGAGGACGGCATGGTGCTGGCGCGCTGTCTCGAGATGTTTCCGCCGCAGGAGGCGCTGCAGCGCTATCAGCGCGCGCGGATCGAGCGCACCAATTCGATCGTGACGAAGTCGACCGAGAACGCCAGGCGTTTCCACAATCCGGCGCTCGCCCATGCGGAAGGCGCCGACGACTACGTGTCGCGCGAGTGGCAGCCGGCGCGGGTCCGCGAGCGTTACGACTGGCTGTTCGAATTTGACGCACTCAAGGTCGCGATCTGAGTGAAACGATGTTCAAAAATCCCAGGTGAACCTCGCCTTGGCGGTGTGGGTCTGGGCACTCGTCGCGAGTTCGCCCTGATACGCGACACCGACCTTCGCATGCGAGGTGAAGCGCCAGTCGAGCCCGCCTTCGACGAGCGCGGCGTTCCTGGCGATCGGCACGCCGCTGACGGTGAATGCTGCGCCGGTGGCAGCGAAGGCCAGTGCTGCGGTCGGCACCACGTCGCCGAACGCATGCTGCCACTGGATCGCGCCATGCGGAATCAGCGTCGTGCCGCCCGGCAGCATCCAGACGCCCGCCGTGCGTAGGCCAAGTGAGGAATAGCCGATATTCTCGGCGTCGCTCGCGCCGCGCAACGCCGCGAGGCCGCCGCTCTCCAGGAACGAGCTCGTGTCGATCCGCACATAGGTGGCCCCGGCGAACGGCTCGACCGCGACGCGGCCGAACGTCATGTTGTAGCCGATCTCGCCGAACGCCTGTTCGGTGCCGCTGCCGAAATGCGTGCGCGTGGCGTCGCTAAAGCCCGAGAATGCGATGGCGCGATTGGTATCGATCGAACTGAAGGTGGCCGAACCGCCGGCGCGCAGCCGCACGGCGCCGAACGTCGCGCCCGCATAGGCGCCGAACGACCCGCTGTCGATCCCGGCCGAGCTAGCGCGATCGGCGACATCGAGGTTCGACCGCGTGTAGCCCGCCATGATGCCGGCGCGCACCGCGCCGAAGCGGGCGTCGAACCCGGTCAGCACGCCGCCGTACGAGTTGCTGAGGGCGGCCGCGTTGCCGTCGCTATTGACGTGGCCGAAGCCGCCGAGGCCCTGCGCCCAGTACGTCATCGTGCGCGGCGGGGCGGGAGCCTTGGCGTAAGCGTCGGCTGGCGCCTCGGCATGCGCGTCCGACGGCAATTGCGCGAGGGGGTTGCCGGACGGCTCCGCAAAGGCGAGCGCCGCGCCGCTGCTGCCGAGCGCGGCGAGATCGCCGCCCTCGTCCGCAAAGGACGCCTGCCACAGGCGGCCCAGGATGGTGCTGCGGATGAGCTGCGTTTCGTCGGCGATCGTATTTTGCAGGCTGCCGAAGATTTCGCCTGACAGCGCGTTGAAGGCCTGCCGCGCGCCGGCGACTGTGGTCTGCGTGAAGATGGCCGATGCCAGCGCATTGAACGAACCGGCATTGAGGGCGTTCGCGGTCGCGGTCTGGTTCGGCGTCGCCGCGGCGCTCGCGAACGGCAAAGCCGACAGGGTGAGCACGACCTGCTGCTGCGACGGATAGGTCAGTGTCGGCGTGAGGAAGATGCTGTTGGCGGTGACGCCCGCGAACGTCGTGCTGTTGCGGGTGCCGTCGGTGACGATCGTGTAGTTGGTTTGCGGCGCATAGAAACCGGGCTGCGCGGACACCTGCACCGTGCCGCCGGTCAGCGTGCCGGTGCCCGTGAGCGCGAGCTTGTCGGTCTGCCCCGCCGCGTTGACGTTGACGTTGTAGAACGAGCCGACGTTGAACTGGCCGTCGCCGGTCACGTGCAGGGTGGAGAACGGCGTGGCGGCGCCGGGCGCGATGGTGCCGCCGTCCGCCGCGACGAAGTTGCCGATCAAGGTGCCCTGGCCGGCCAGGGTGCCGCCGGCATTCACGACCAGGCCGGTCGCGCCCAACACGGTGAACTGCGCGCCGGGATGGCTGGCGTCGCCGAGCACGAGGGTGCCGCTGTCGATCTGCGAAAAAACCGCGGAGGAATTGCCGTTCAGCACCCAGAGGCCGCTGGCCTGCACGTCGAGAAATTCCAGAAATGCAAAATCCTGGTTGGCGCTGCCGTGCCCTTGCAGAAAAAGCGATGTCTGAAAGGGCAGAAGGTTTACGGCGCCGTTGATCACCGAGCCGGTTTGCAGGATCAGCGTATTATTATTTGCATTTAAATTGATCGCCGTGCCGCCTGTCCCGATGATGGTGCCGGCGTTGGTCAGCGCTGCCGCATTGCTGTTGTTGGTAAAGTCGACACCAACCGTGCCGGTGATGGTTGCGCCCGCCCTGTTGTTGACGGTGATCGAGTTGCCATTGAAAGAGATGCCGGCTCCGCTTGTGCCGGCAATGGTGCCTGCATTGGTTACCGTAGTCGCGGCGGTATTGTTGGAATTGTTGGTGATCTGGATGCCGTTGTTGGCGCCGGTGATGGTGGCGCCGGCCTGGTTGGTAATGGTGCCGCCGCCGCTCTGATCACTGATGCCGTTGTTGGCGCCGGTGATGGTGCCGCCGGCCAGGTTGGTGATGTCCCCGCCGACCGCAAAATTGATACCGTTGCCCGCGAGGCCCGTGATGCTCCCGGCATTGAGCACGGTGCCGGAGTTCACAGTCGTCTGGATCCCGTCAGTGCCGCCGCTGATGACGCCGCCGGCCAGGTTGGTGACATGGAGGTCGTTGAAAATCGCGTGGATGCCGGTGGGACCAACTAATTGGGGGTCCAGGACAGTGCCGGTGATGGTCCCGCTATTGGTGACGCTGCCGCCGGTCTCGAGTGCGACGCCAAAGCCACTGATGGTTCCGGCGTTGGTTACGGTACTCGGCGTGCCCAAATGTATGCTGGCGTTGGTTTGGACGCCGCCGGCGATGCTGCCGCCGGCCTGGTTGTTGACGATCGCAAAACCCTGGGAGGTGACGCTGCCACCGATGGTGCCGGCATTTGCCAAAGTGGCGCCGAGATCCGTTGCAAGGGCATTTGCATTAAAGACGACATTGGCGGTGATGGTCCCGCTGCTCTGGTTGATGATCGTCACGGCCGCGAAGCTCTGTGCGCCCCCGACGCTGCCCTGGATCAAGCCGGCATTGATCAAGCTGCTTACACCAATCACGTTGCCGTTGAGGGTGCCGCTGGCCTGGTTGGTGAGGCTGCCGGGGGCGCCAAAGGCGAAGTTGACGCTGGCAGTAGTCCCCGTGATGGTGCCGGAATTGGTCAGGCTGGTGCCGCCCGGCGTATTCAGTAAAACGCCGTTTTGGCCGCCGTTGATCTGACCCTGGTTGATGATCTTCCAGTTGGTGACGGTGTCGGCGTCGACGCCGTCGGTGCCGGGCGCAGTCGGCCCGATATTCGCATTGGGCCCGAACGTGAAGGTGGGCGTGTCGGCGCCCGTCGTCAGCGTGAAGGTGGTCGGCTGCGTGCCGTTGAAGCTCGACGATTGCGCATGTGCGCCGGAAGGCAGTTCGACACCGAGAGCGGCGACGACGGAGGCTAAGGAGAGCGCGATGCGAGCCACGCTGCGGAGAAACTGGGCGCGCAGCCGTCCAAGTGCATCGACCGAACGCGACCTTGTTGTTGAGAAGGAGCCACGCGGTGGCAATGTGAACGCAGCAACGGAATCCCCACGCGCGCGCGCGCGCCAATCACTGGACGCAACAATCATGACCCCACCCCCTCACACTCGGCGCTGAAGGATATTGTCCCCACCCAAAGGCGCCTGCTTCTTCAATATCGAATCCGGCTCGCGCGAGCGACAACGCTCGCAACGTTGGCTTGAAACTTTTTGCGTGGTTTCTATTTTTGGAACCGGGTCGCCGACGAAAGTTCCAATCTCATTGCCGCCATGGACGGATTTATTTGCGTGCATTGTTGCGGCACCAAACCTATGACAACGGCGAAGCCGTTGCGCGGGATGACGGAAAACAATGGGAACCCGATGTCCGACCTGGCGCAGCCGTTCGGCGGTCATCATTCGCCGGAGGAGATTCTGGCGCATCCGCGTTTCGCGGCGGCGCGAACGGCCTTCGTCGACGCGGTGCTTGGCCTCTACGAGGGGGATGCATTCCTGAACCGCCTGCTGCTCGAGGCGGCGCGCCAGATCACCTTCAACATGATCGTGCAACTCTATTTCGGCTATGACGAAGCCGATCGCGCCACATGGCCGACCATGCAGGCGCTCCAGCAGCAAATGACCACGTTCGGGCTGTCGAGCCCGCGCCGCATCGAGGATCTCGTGGGCCGTCTCGTGCACTTCGGCTATCTCGAAATGAAGGTGTCGCCGCGCGACGGCCGCGTGCGCATCCTGACGCCGACCGCCAAGATGCTCGCGCTCGACCAGGATTGGCTGACCGCGCTGTACCGGCCGTTGCAGGCCATGTTCCCGGACCCCGGTTACTCGGGGGTCATCGAGCGCGATCCCGTGTTTCAACGGGCTCAGCGATTGGCGGCATTGGGCTTTGCCGGGCACGGCTCCCGGATACTGGCTGACAATCCCGACATCATGCTTTTCATGAATCGCGATGCCGGCATCACCATCCTGACCAAGCTGGTCCAAATGCGCTACGCGGCCGAGGGCGACGCCATCGAGAAGCTCTCCTACACCGATATCGGCGTACGCTTCGGCGTGTCGCGCACCCATGTGCGGAGTTTACTGGAGGACGCCGCGCAGGCCGGCCTCGTCGCCCTCACGGGTCAAGGCGGGCGGCCGGTCGAGCTGAAGCCTGCCATCCTCCGGGCCTTCGACCGCTTCCTCGCCGACACCATGTCCGGCCACGATCTGCTGCACCGGATCGCGTTGGGCCGCATCGCGAGCAGCGTCAGCGCGTAGCTGGCGAAGCGCGAGCGCTACGACGGCGTTCGCACGACGTCCACCATGGCGATCTGACGCCCACAGGTTGTGCAGCTGGCCGGTTCCCGCGTTAATAAATGGTTGCTATCGCGCAACGAATGTTGCGCCCCCGCAACAGTCGGCGAACATTTGGCCTCCGGCACGGCCGGCACTTGCTTGCGCCGCTTTTTAGCCACACCCCTCAATGAAATGATCGTGCGCGCGGCTAGAACGCCGCCGGTCGTTCGCGAAAGACGCGGGAACCTATCAAAGGTTAACCGGTCATCATGGGACGGCTGAGGAAACGGGTTTGGTATGGACGCCAAGACCAACATCAAGAGCAGGCTTCCCAGCCGTCACGTGACGG
>DASRET010000108.1:0-4837 GCA_035651875.1 Xanthobacteraceae bacterium | reverse complement strand
CAGCGAGGCGCCGAAGCCCAACGCGACGAGCGCATCGATCATGTCGCGGCTGCCGGGCGGGAGGCCCATCTTCAGCAGCACCGAGAAGTAGCCGGAGACGCCGAGCAGCGCGAGGCCTGCAACCAGCATGCCGGTGATGGCGCCCGCCTTGAAGGCGAGATCCAGTCCCTGCGCCAGGCTCTTCTGCGCGGCGACCGCCGTGCGCACGTTGGCGCGCACCGACACGTTCATGCCGATGAAGCCGGTGGCGCCCGACAGCACGGCGCCGATCAGGAAGCCGCCGGCGGCGAACTTGCCGAGAAAGATGAAGAGCAGGATCAGCACGACGACGCCGACGATGGCGATGGTCGTGTACTGGCGGCGCAGATAAGCGGCTGCGCCCTCCTGCACGGCCTGCGCGATTTCCTGCATGCGCGGCGTGCCGGAGTCGGCCGCCATGACGCGCGAAGCGGTGTAGATGCCGTAGAGCACGGCGATCACACCGCAGCCCATGACGGCCCAAAGGACGGAAGACATAGTGGCTAACCTATTGTTTTTTCGCCGTTTTCAGCCGATCGCATCGCGAAGTTTCCAACTCCCCCGGCGCGAGGCGGGCGGAAAATGGCAGAACGAGCCTGACTTCGCAACACGCCGTCAGGGAAAAGCCCATGCCCTCAAGGGCTTGGGTTCAGGCGTGAGCGGGCTGGCGCCAGCGGAAAACGCCGATGATGAGGAGCGCAGTGCAGACCAGCGCGAAGGCGAAATAGTTGAGCTCGGCCCAGCCATGGCGCTCCAGTACGATCGAGGCCAGCAGGCTCGCGGTCGCCGTCGTGCCGAACACGCAGAAATCGTTGAAGGCCTGCGCCTTGCCGCGCTCGGCCGGCCGGTAGGTCGTGGTCAGCAAGGTCGTGGCGCCGACGAACAGGAAATTCCAGCCGACGCCGTTCAGGCCCAGCGCGAGGCGGAAGTGCCATTCGGTGATGCCGAGCAGCGCCACGGCCACGCCGCCCACCAGCAGCATGCTGCCGGCGATCATCATGTTGAAGATGCCGAAGCGCTGGATCAGCCGGCCGGTGAAGAAGGCCGGGATGAACATGCCCATGACGTGGACGAAGATGGTGACCGGCGCCTCCGCCTTGCTGAGACCGCACTGCACGATGGCGAGCGGCGAGGCCGCCATCACGAACGACATGACGCCGAAGGCGATCATCGCGGCCGCCGCCGCGACCATGTAGGCGGGCTGGGTCACGATCTCGAGCAGCGGGCGCTGCGGACCCGCCACGTCCTCGGCCTTCACCCGCGGGAACTCGATGAATCCCAGGATCGTGAACACGACGGCATGGATGCAGACTACGGCGACGAAACTCGCCTGGAAGATCGGCTGCCAGAGATCTGGCGTGATGCGCGCCAGGCCCGGGCCGATGATGCCGGCGAGCACCCCGCCCGACGTAACGTACGAGATCGCCTGCGCGCGATAGTGCGGCGGCGCCAACTCGACGGCGGCGAAGCGGTAGAGCTGCATGTTGGCGACGGCATAGCCCAGCAACAAGCCGCCCAGGCACATCACCAGGAAGCTGCCCATGCCAAGACCGATCGCCGCGCACGACGCGCCCGCCATGCCCATCAGCGAGCCCGTGCGAAAGCCGAACTTGCGGCCCTTGCGCATCATCAGCAGCGACGCCGGGAACACCGAGAGCATGACGCCGAGATGCTGCATCGTGACCGGCAGGTTGGCGAACTCGCGCATGCCGGGCGAGACGATGGTCAGCACGGCGAGCGCCGACGAGGCAAACATCAGCGTGTTGCAGCTCTGCGTCAGCGCCTGGCAAAGGGCCAGCAGCCCGATGTTGCGCAACGAACGCCGCGAGATGCCGGCGGGAACCGCCGCTGCCGCCGCCTCGACCTTTACCGTACCGTCCATGGGGCGCGCACTCTATTGGCCGCGGACAAGGCGTGCCACCCTAGAAATGAACGTAACCCTTGCGCGCGACGCGGACCTCCCGACCGTCGATCGTGAGCCGAACGCCCTCGCCGCGCGCAAATCGGCCGATCCGCGTGACCTTGACGCCTGCGCCGCGCGCGGCGGCCTGTAGAGACCCACGCTTGTTCTTCGGCACGGCGATCAACAATTCGTAGTCGTCGCCGCCGCCCAGCACATTCGCCCACAGCGAGATGTCCGCCGCGACCACACGCCGGGCAGCTTGCGAAAGCGGCACCGACTCGCGCTCGATCGTGACCGACAGCTTCGACGCGTCGGCGATGTGGCCGGCGTCGGCCAGCAGGCCGTCGGACACATCGGCCGTGGCGCGGGCGATGCCGATCAGTCGCGGCCCGAGCGCGGTGCGCGGCTGCGGCAGGCGGTAGCGCCGCTCGAGCGCTGGTTCCTTCAGCTTGCCGCGTGCCGCCAGAAGCCCGAGAGCAGCATCGCCGATCGTGCCGCTCACCCACAATTCGTCGCCGGCGCGCGCGCCGCCCCGGCCGAGCCCTTTGCCATGCGCCACCTTGCCGAAGGCGGTGATCGACACGGTCGTCGGCCCCGGGCTCTGGGTCGTATCGCCGCCGCACATCGCGATCCTGTAGCGCCGCTGATCGGCGGCAAGGCCGCGCGCAAAGCCTGCCAGCCATTTTTCACGCCAGCCGCGATTGAGCGACAAAGCGAGCTGATAGGCATACGGCGTGGCGCCGCCGGCCGCGAGGTCGGACAGACAGACGCGCAGCGCGCGCGCCGCCACCAGCCCGGGCTTCTCGTCCTCCAGGAAATGCACGCCCGAGACGATCGTGTCGGTCTTGACCACGAGGTCGTGGCGAGCATCGGCCGCGAGATATGCGTTATCGCTCTTGAGCTCGCGCGCGCCCTCGAAGCCTTTCGCGAGCGGCGCGAAGTAGCGGGCGATCAACTCGAACTCGCCGCTCCTCTTCGCGCGGGCCATGATCGCTACCGCGCGAGGTCGGCGGCGCGTTCCTGCCGCGCCACCTTGTCGAGCACCGAATTGATGAAGGTCGGTTCGCCCTGGTCGTAAAAAGCGTGCGCGATCTCGACATATTCGTTGATCGCAACCCGGGGCGGCACATCGCGGCGATGCACCAGCTCGTAGGCGCCGGCGAGCAGGATCGCACGCACCAGGCGGTCGACCCGCGCCCACGTCCAGTTCTCGGCCAGCGCGCCCGACACCGTCTGCTCCAGCGCGTCCTTGTGCGCGGCGGTGCCCTCGACCACGTCCCTGAACAGCGGCTTGTCGGCGTCGCGCCGCATGCCAGCCTCGCCCTCCTCGCCGGTGCGCACGGTCAGGAACTGCTCGATGATCTCGGCCGGTTGATGCTCGCCTTCCTGCCATTGATAGAGCGCCTGCACGGCGGCAAGCCGAGCGGCCTGGCGGCGGCTTGGCGTGGCGCCAGTCGGCTGCGCGCTCATTTCTTCTTCCAGCGGCGGGCCAGCGCCACCATCAGGAGGCAGGCATGGGCGGAATCGCCGCCCTTGTCGCCGCGATCGACGAAGGCGCGCGCCCTGGCCTGCTCCATGGTATTGACGGTGACGATGCCGTAGCCGATGGCGAGCTTCTGGTTGATCGTCAGGTCCATCAGGCCGCGCGCGCTCTCGCCACAGACATAGTCGTAATGCGTGGTCTCGCCGCGAATGACGCAGCCCAGCGCGACGTAGCCGTCGTACTTGCGGCCCTTCTTCTGCGCCGCAAGCGCGATCGCGCCCGGAATCTCGAAGGCGCCGGACACGTTCACCCTCTCGGCGATGGCGCCGCTCTTCTTGATCTCGCGTTCGGCCCCCGCGATCAGCGCCTCGGCGATCTCGGGGTAGTAGTGCGACTCCACAATCAGGATGCGCGCGCCCTTGACGCCGGCGACCGCCGGCCGCGCGGTGGAGGTCTCGGTGCGGGTCGACATGAACCTAGACCTTCGCGCGACCCGGCACGGGTTTCTGGCCGACCACCTTCAGGCCGAAGCCTTCGAGGCCCACGATGCTCTTCTTGCTGTTGGTCAGCAGCACCATCTCCTTCACGCCGAGGTCGATCAGGATCTGGGCGCCGACGCCGTAGTCGCGCAATTCCTGGCCGGCCGGCGGGATCGGCTCGCCGGCGCGGCGGCGTTGCTCGGACAGCACCACCGTCAGCGGCTCGCGAATCAGCACGATGATGCCCCGACCGAGCTCGGAGATCTGGCGCATCGACGCCTCGATCTCGCCGCCGCGGCCGCCGCTCCTCTGGCCGAGCGTGTCGGTGAACAGGTTGACGGCGTGCATGCGCACGGTGATCGGCCCGCCGGTCGACGGATCGCCCTTCACCAGCGCCACGTGCTGCGCCTTAGTCACCTTGTTGAGATAGACGACGCAGCGGAAGTCGCCGCCATAGATGCTGTCGAGATGCATCTCGCTGATGCGCTTGATGATCGAATCGTAGCGCCGGCGATAGGCGATCAGGTCGGAGATCGTGCCGATCTTGAGGTTGTGCTTCTGGGCGAAGGCGATCAGGTCGTTGCGGCGCGCCATCGTGCCGTCGTCATTCATGATCTCGCAGATCACGCCAGCCGGCGTCATTCCGGCGAGCCGCGCCAGGTCGACCGCGGCCTCGGTGTGACCGGTGCGCTCCAGTACGCCGCCGTCGCGCGCCACCAGGGGGAAGACGTGGCCGGGGGTGACGATGTCCTGCGGCCCGCACGAGGGATCGATCGCGACCGAGACGGTGCGCGCGCGGTCGGCCGCCGAGATGCCGGTGGTGACGCCCTCGCGTGCCTCGATCGAGACGGTGAAGGCGGTCTGATGCCGCGTGCCGTTGTTCTGCGCCATCAGGGCGAGGCCGAGCTGCTCGACCCGCTCGCGCGTCAGGGCGAGGCAGATCAGGCCGCGCGC
>DASRET010000107.1:0-15446 GCA_035651875.1 Xanthobacteraceae bacterium | reverse complement strand
CGAGCCCGGCGCGGCGGCAGCTGCCGCGATTCGCCAGACCGCCTCCGACGCGCATCTGGATTCGCAATACCAGGCGGCCGTCCACCTCACCGGTCCCGTTCCGCTCGCCGACGCGCAATTCGCCACCTTGCAGCAGGACGTCTGGGTCAACGCCATCGTCACCGCGGCGATCATTCTCATTGTGCTGTGGCTGGCGCTGCGCTCGGTGCGCATCGTGCTTGCCGTGGTCATCACGATTTTTGTCGGCCTCGTCGCCACCGCCGCGCTCGGGCTTCTGCTGGCCGGCGCCTTCAATCCGATTTCAGTGGCGTTCGCCATGTTGTTTGTCGGGCTCGGTGCCGACTTTGCCATTCAATTCAGCGTGCGTTATCGCGCGCAGCGTCACGAGCTGCACGACCTTGCGCCCGCGCTGGTCGACGGCGCGCGTTATGTCGGCGCGCCGCTGACCTTGGCGGCGCTCGCCGCGGCGGCGGGTTTTTTGTCCTTCGTGCCGACCGACTATCGCGGCGTCGCCGAGCTCGGCCTGATCGCCGGCGTCGGCATGATCGTCGCTTACATCGGTGCGATGACGCTGTTGCCGGCGCTGCTCGCTTTGTTCAAGACGCCGGCCGAGCCGCGGCCGCTCGGCTACGCCGCCATGGCGGACGCCGACCGCTTCATGCACCGGCACCGATTCGCCATCGTGACCCTGACTTCGGTGGTGGTGATCGCCGCCTTGCCGTCGCTCATGTGGCTGAAGTTCACGTTCGACCCCAACACGCTGCAGGTGCCGAACACCGAGGCCGAGCAGACGCTGCGCCGGCTGAGCAACGATCCGCGCATCACGTTCGAGGGCGCCGACGTGCTGAGCCCGGCCGCCGACGCGGATGCAGTGGCCAAACGCGTGGCGAATTTGCCGGAGGTCGGCAGCACCAGGACGCTCGACAGCTTCGTCCCGGCCGATCAGCCGCGCAAGCGCGCGATGATCGCCGACGCGGCAAAGACGATCGAACCGGCGCTGCACGAAAAGCCGCAGCCGCAAGCCACCGATGCCGACAACGTCACCGCGCTCAAAGGCGCCGTGAAGGCGCTGCGCGATACCGCCGGCGAGGCGAGCGGGCCGGGCGCCGACGCGGCGAACCGGCTCGCCAAGGCGCTCGAAGCGCTCGCCGCGGCGCCGCCCGACGTGCGGCAAGAGGTGCAAGCCGCCTTCGTGGTGCCGCTGCAGATGGGCCTGCAGCAGATCGCGGCCTCGCTGCATCCGCAGGAGGTCACGCGCGCCAATCTGCCCGGCGACCTGGTGCGGCAATGGCAGGCGCCGGACGGACAGGTGCGCACCGAGATCGTGCCGAAGGGCAACGCCAGCGACTCGGCCACCGTGAGCCGCTTCGCCGAGGCGGTGCTGAGCGTTGAGCCGAACGCCACCGGCGCGGCGGTCGAGATCTACCAATGGGGCTCGACCGTCACCGCCGCCTTCATCAGGGCCGGCGTACTGGCGATCATCTCCATCGCCATTCTGTTGTTGATCGTGCTGCGGCGCATCCGCGACGTGCTGCTGACGCTGATCCCGCTCTGGGTCGCGGCGGCGGCGACGCTCGAAATCTGCGCCCTGAGCGGCTTTGCCTTGAACTACGCCAACATCATCGCGCTGCCGGCGCTGCTCGGCGTCGGCGTCGCTTTCAAGATCTATTACGTGATGGCGTGGCGCCGCGGCGAATACAATTTCCTGCAGTCGAGCCTGACCCGTGCGGTGTTCTTCAGCGCGCTGATGACGGCGACCGCGTTCGGCAGCCTGTGGTTCTCGGCGCATCCGGGCATTTCCAGCATGGGCAAGCTGCTGGCGCTGTCGCTCGCCTGTACGCTCGCCGCCGCCGCGCTGTTCCAGCCGGCGCTGATGGGGCCGCCGCGCACGGCGAAGAATGCGGCGGCAAGACATGCCGATAAAGCCAATTGATCTTTTGTTGATCTGTTCTCTGATCGACAGGAAATCGGCCCGGTTCAAAAATGCAAGAGGCCGCCTCGAGCGGCGGCCTCTTTAACGCACGCAACAAAACAGCCGTTAACGCTGTCCCGGTGCGTAGCCCGAGGCGCCCGGATGCCCCTTCACGGACTTCTTGCCGGTATCGTTGTAAATCCGGCCCGGCGCATAGCCGGACGCGCCGGGGCCGCCGACGCTGCCGCGCGCATGATGCTTCACCTCTTGTCCCGGCGCGAACCTGGAGGAGCCGTTCGTGCCGGCCGCAAACGCCGACGAACTGGCCACCAGTGTAGACACGAGTCCAGTCAGCAGGATGGTCTTGATCATGGTCATCTCCCTGGGTGTCGTAGATGACCAAACGCCGCGCGCGTGGCGCTGGTTCCGCGCAGGCGAAACAGCGTGTTCGCGACCCGCCGCGGCGTCGCGGTTCCGGGAACGGGAGAGACGAGTTCGTCGATGCGGCAGGATCGAACGCGCGAGCTGCGCCGGCCGGGTAGGGGCGCTCGTCTTTCAGAGCGGCTCGCCTCGCTCTACCTCGCGATGTAAAGCTGGCTCAGATCGGTGCCGATCGAGCTGAAGGTGCTGACGATCTGGCTCGAATTGGTCAGAAAGAAGAACTTCGACGAATCCGAGGCACAGTTCTGCAGCAGCGTCGAAAGCGGCGTGCCGTCGGTGCTGACCTCCACCGTGTACAGCGTAATGTTGGCCGCCTTGATGTTGTTGCAGGTCAGGGTCTGGCGGGCGTCGATAGACGATTGCGACGTGTACCAGCGATCCTGGGTGTTCAAGCCATCGGTCAAGAGGATGATCACCTGCTGGTAGGTGTAGTTCGGATCCATGGCCGGTACGGTGAACGGGCCGCCGCCAACCAGCGACATCCAGCCCAGCGCAAGGCCGATGGCCTGATTGGTGTTGCCGTTGGGGCTCATGTTGTTGACGAGCGTGGTCATCGAGGACCAGTCGTAGCTCAGCCCCATCGCCGCCTGCGGGCAGGACGAATACTGCTCGGCCGAAAACAGCGTCGCCGTGTTGCCGGTGCTCGGCGCGACGACGTTGGTGTCATAGTTGCCCGAACTCGGCGCATTCTCGTCGCCGCGATCGACCACGCAACCGTTCCAGGTATTGTGGTTGGCCGCCGTGCAATGAAAGCCGAAGGGGTTGAAGCTGAACGTGCAGCTCTGGTTGGCTGAGTTCCAGTCGGTCCAGTCGATCCAGGAGGCGTTGTAGTTCGACGCGCCGAGATTGACGTCTTTGACGAACGGAATGATGGAGACATACACGTCGCCGGCTTGCTGCACGTCGCCCTGCAGCTGCGTCAGCAGATTGTTGGTCGCGGTCTTGAGCTCGCCGATCTTGTTGCTGTCGGCCATCGAACCCGTGTTGTCGAGCACTAGCGCGACGCGCAGGCGCGAGAAGCCCCACTTGGCGGTGGCCTGGCCGGTCACGTTGAGGGTATGAAAGCCCATCACCTGCATGAAGTTGGTGGCGACGTTGGCCGAGCCGCTGACGACGACCTGCGAGCCGCCGTTGGTCGTATACGTTGCGGTGATGCTGACGTTTTGCGCTTCGGGACGGTTGAAGAGCGCTGTGAAATAGTTCTGCGCCAGCGTTTGCAACTGTCCGCTGGTGAGCGTCGTGGCCTTTTTCGTCAGCATCAGCGCCGTGGAATCCAGGCCCGCCTGCAAGGCGACGCGGACGGAAATCGCGTGGCCGTAATCGATGCCGGCGCCGATCAGACCGATGATCGGCAACAGCGACAGCGCGAATATGATGGCCACGTTGCCGCGGCGATCGCGGCCGATGCTCCGCAGCTTCTGGGTTAGGCGTCGCAGTGTCGCTTTGATCAACATGGCCCGGTCCGGAACTGAACGAGGTTTGCGGACAAGGAGTAAAATTGAGCCGTGAAGCTTGCGTAAAATTGGCTGCGAATTGAACGTTAAGAGCCGCTTACCAAGCGCAAACCGCGGTAGATGCTCAACGCTTTGTAAAGAGCCATACGGCCACGCCGCGGCGCCTCGCAAGACTTTCGCAAGCAGAAGGCGTGCTTGGCGGCCGCTTTCAGGAATTGACGCGCGTCACGGTGGTGGACAGCCGCGGATAGAAGAAGATGTCCTGATACATGTTGATCGTGCCCGTCAGCACCCAGCCGAACTGCGGGTTATACGGATACGTGACCTCGCCCCAGATGATGGTGATGCTGGCGCCACCGACATTGGTCGGCAGCGTGACGGACGAGCCCACTGCGCGGGCCGTGGCGTTGGCGTTGGCGTCACTCCAGGTGACGGTGGCGCGGCCCTGCGCATCGGTGGTCACTTCGGAAACCACGACCTTGACGGCGCCCGAATAGGGCGTGAGCACCGCGGTCGCCGCGCCGAGGATGTCGGTCATGGTGGCGTTGTTGATCGATTTGTATTGCGAGGCGAGGTCGGCCACGGTGCGGGCGGCCAATGTGGTCTTGAATTGCACCGACATGCCGGTCCCGACCTCGACGCTGCCGAGATACATGGTGACCATGATCGGCAGCAGCAGGGCAAATTCGACCGCGGAAACGCCGCCGCGATGTCGGATGAAGCTGTGTAGGCGCTGCCGGAGCTTCGCAAAAGGGAGCCGTGTCATCAGTACGGCTCCGTCTTGAAGGCAACGGTCGAAATAAGCAGCCGGTTACCATTCGACAGATTCGACAGGTTGAATCCCAGGGGTCCGAGCTTGACCGGCCACTGGTACATCAGCTGCATGATCACGATGCTGCCGGCCTGGCCGGGCGACCATGACCACTGATTGGTCACATTTCCGTTCGCGTCGAACGTCAAGGTCGGGGTCGCGGTATTGGCAGCCGCGAACGTGGCGTAGTTGCTGACATTGATCATGATGTTGGCGCAATTGAAGATCGCCGGCACGTTGTTGCAGACGTAAGTCGCAAACTGGGCTTGCGTCAGTCCGCCGGTTTGCGCCTGTCCGGTCAGGACGTAGCGGCTGGTCTGTTCGGCGACCTCATCGAGCACCCGAGACGCGAAGAACACGATCCCGGTCTGGACGAGCGCCATCAGCAGCGCGAAAAACGGCGTCGCCACCAACGCGAATTCGACCGCGGTGGCGGCCTTCGTGCAGCGAGAAAAATTTCGGTGAGGCCGAGGCCTGTTTGCTCTCCGAGCCCACCGTCGCGTGATAGCTGCGAACATAGCGCCCATGCCGTGATGGTGCGCTTCTAGGGTGAATTTGCTACAAAAACGTTACGTTTGATGCTGCGGCGAGGTTAACGCCTGCTGCAAGAATGCGTGCCGGATCAGGCTGTTATGCGCAAAATCGCGGCGCTTCAATTGACCAGCGTGCCGCGCTTGCCGCCCTGGATTTGTGTATTGATTCCGGCGTTCTTGCAGGCTTTCTGGTCGTTGTTGGCGTAGATGTCGCCGGTGCCGTTGATGGTGATGTTGTCGACGACCAGATTGAAGCAGCTTTCGCCGTTGTTCGATTTGTTGACCGCGCCGCTCAGCGTGACGCTCGAATGCGGCAGATAAACCAGGCCGCTGATGTCCCAGGTCGGCGAGTTGCCGGCCGCCGCGACGTCGACATTGGTGTTGATATTCGGGTCCTGATAGATGGCGACGCCGCTCCAGGCGCCGTCGGTCGGCGCCGTGATGTTCAAGGTGCCGCCGCCGGTTGGCGTGTGCTGATAGCCGCCGCCGTTGGTGCCGGTGAACACGACGGTCAGGCCGGTGCCGTTGAGCGTAAAGCCGTTGGTGTCGAGCTGGCCGTTTTCGATGACCAGGACGGTGTTGTTCATCGTGGTGTTGCCGGTCAGCTGCTGGTCGCCGCAGACCACGTTGACGGCGGGCGGCGCATAACTGCCGGACCATTGATTGGCGCTCGGCAGTGGCGGATCGTTATTGTGCGTCGGCTTCTGCGGATACGTGCTGTTGCAGGTGTTCGCCGGGATGTTCGAAGCGAGCGACGCATACGGATCGGCGACCGTGGGCCGGCCGGAATGCTGCGTCGTGCCGCAGCCGCTGCTGGTCCCGTGGGCGTCGCCGTTACGGGCGTTCAGATCGTGCCCGGTGCAGTCGGCGCTGGTGTTCGACATCACGTTGCAGCCGTTGAGATTGGCATCCGGCACGCCGTGGGCGGTGATGCCGGCGGCGCCGCTGCCGGCGAGCGCGACGAGGCAATAGGAGTAGGCCGGATTGACCGTCGCCACGGCGGTCGCGCTGACGGTGGTGACGCGCTTGCCGTTGACGGTGGTGCTGCCGGTGTAACCGACGACCTGCGACAGGAACAGCGAGACCTGGTCGGTGACGGTGGCGACGTAGCAGCTGGTCGTGCATCCCGGAGCGGTAGCGGGATTGCTGAGCGACACGGTGATATTGCCGCTGCCGTCGGTAAAGCCGTAGTTCGCGGCTACCGCCTTGCCCTCGGTCGCGTAATTGGCGCCGCCATTGGTGGCGGCCGCGATGGCCGCGGCATCGGCGGCGTTTTGCATGGCGCGATGGTGCAGGTGCCAGTAGGAGACTTCCGCCGCCAGCCCCATGGCGCCGATCATCGCCGGCATGGTGAGGCCGATAATGATGAGCGATGCACCGCGCTCATTGCCGGCGAAGGCGCGAACGGCGCGCGCCAGCGCACCATGAAGCCTGGCGCCCAGTCGACGCCCGGGAAACGCGCGCGGCTTGCACATCGGCTCACTCCGTACCTGCGATGGGTGCGCCATCTGCGACGGCCGGCGCGGCCGTTCATATAAATGACGATCAAACAGATGCGCCGACGTTTGCACACGAGCGTTACGAAACATCGAAGGCGATAGGTCCAAATGTCACGATCGGCCGGCGCGCCCCGCGCACCGCCGGTTACCTAATACGTAAGGTAAATCGCCCTGGTCTTCAGGCCTTGAAGCGCCGCGCCAAAAACTCGCCGCCGTGGCGCAGGCCTTCGGCGTCGATGCCGTGGCCGACGCCGGCCGACACATGCCATTCCGCCGCAAGCTCGAGCGCCGCCAGGCCCTGCGCGGCCTGGAACAGCGCCTGCACCGGAATGAGATCGTCGCGGTCGCCGTGCACCAGGAGCACCGGCGGGCGCGATGTGATCGAGGACGCAAACGCGTCGAGCTCGGCCTCTTCCGGCGGCGTCACCAGAAGTCCCGAATAGCCGACGATGGCCGCCGGCGCCGTGGCGCGGCGCAGTCCGGCGTGCAGCGCCATCATGGTGCCCTGGCTGAATCCGACCAGCGCCAGCGCCGACGGCGGCAGCTTGTGGCGGCCAAGCTCGGCATCGATGAACTGCTCGAGCTGCGGCGCCGCCTTGTTGACGCCGCGCCAGCGTTCGTTGGGATCGCGGAAGGTCAGCGGAAACCATTGCCGGCCGACCGGCGCCTGGCCGCACGGCTCCGGCGCGTGCGGCGAAACGAACGCCGCGCGCGGCAGATATTGCTGCCAGGCGCGGCCGATATCGATCAGATCATTGCCGTCGGCGCCATAGCCGTGCAGGAACACGACAAGCTCACGCGCTGCGCCCGACTGCGGCGACAGGCGCGGACCGTCAAGCGGAGCGGCCATTGCGACCTCGTTTCGGTGTCTTTTTCTTTTTTGCTGGCGCGCTGGCGTTAGCTCGCGCGGTCGCGGCGGAGGGCAGGACGGTGGCGGTGGGGGCGCCTTCGCGCCCCTTGCGCGCCCGATAATAGGTCCACAGCACCCGCGCCGCCACCGCGCGCCATGGCCGCCAGCTTTCGGCGAGCGTCACCATCTCTTTGGCGGTGGGCCGCGCGCGCAGGCCGAACGCCAGCCGCGCCGCTTCCTGCAGCGCCAGGTCGCCGGCCGGCCAGGCGTCGGCATGGCCGAGGCAGGACAACAGATAAATGTCGGCGGTCCACGGGCCGATGCCGTGGACGGCGGTAAGCGCCGCGTGCGCCTCTTCGGCGGCCAATTCGGTCAGCGCCGCCAAGGCCAGCTCGCCGCCGATGACGGCGCGGGCGATGGCCTTGAGCGTTCGGATCTTCGGCGCCGACAGGCCGACCTTCTTGAGCCGCGCCGGATGTGCCCGCGCGATGGCCTCCGGGGCGAGCGGATCGAAAGCGGCGGCGAGCCGGGTCCAGATCGCGCCGGCGCTTGCGGTCGACAGCTGCTGCGCCACGATGGTGGCGGCGAGGCCCGGAAATCCGTCCGGGCGGCGCCGCAGCGGCGGCCGCCCCGCTGCCGCCACAAGGGACAGCAAGCGTGGGTCGGCGGCGCCGAGCGCGGCGAGCGCCGCGTCGAGATCGGCCTCGGTGCGAATATGAGTGAGCATCGGGTGCATCGATCGGTAGGAAGCGGCGGCCGCGCGTGACCGTTTCATAACCTCGGCAAAACCTCTCGCCAATGTACACCCGGATCCTGCGTTTTGCGCCGAGCCCGAATGGCCATCTGCATCTGGGCCATGCCTATTCGGCGCTGCTCAACTTCGACATGGCGCGCGCGCTGGGCGGACGGCTGCTGCTGCGCATCGAAGACATCGACACGCAGCGCTGCCGGCCCGAATTCGAGGCGGCGATCCACGAGGACCTGCGCTGGCTCGGCATGGCCTGGGACGAGCCGGTGCGGCGGCAAAGCGAGCATTTTGCCGACTATGCGGACGCGGTTGCCAAGCTCGAAGCCCGGGGCGTGCTCTATCCAAGCTTTGAGAGCCGGAGCGAGATCGCCGCTCTGGTCGCCGAGCGCGACAGCCAGGGCCGCTGGCCGCGCGACCCCGACGGCGTGCCGCTCTATCCGGGCCGCGCCCGCGCCATGCCGGCGGCCGAGCGCGAGCGCCGCCGCCGCGCCGGCGAGCCGTTCGCGGTGCGCCTCGCCATGGACGCCGCGGTCGCACAGGCCGGCGTGCTGACCTGGCGCGAGACCGGCAGCGGCCCGCAGGGCCAGAGCGGATCGGTCACCGCCACGCCACAGCGCTGGGGCGATGTGGTCTTGGCCCGCAAGGAGCTGCCGACCAGCTACCACCTTGCCGTGGTGATGGACGACGCACTGCAGGGCGTGACCGACGTGGTGCGCGGGCAGGATCTGTTCTGGGCGACCGGGGTGCATCGCCTGTTGCAAACGCTGCTCGGCCTGCCGGAGCCGACCTATCATCATCACCGGCTGGTTCTCGATGCCGAAGGCCGCAAGCTGTCCAAGGCGACGCAGGCGACAAGCCTGCGCGAGCTGCGCGCTTCCGGCCTGAGCGCCGCCGATATCAGGCGCATGGTGGGATTGGGGCGCTGACCACCTTCCGCTCATTCCCGCGCAAGCGGGAATCCAGCGGCCTTGCGCCGGCGCAGTGTTGGTTACGCTGGGTCCCCGCCTTCGCGGGGACGAGCGGCAACAGCTGGATTGTTTTGTTTCATCTGCAGCCGTGGCATGGTGCGGCTGGGCCTTGAGGGGACGAGCGAGGGGCGCCGTGGCGCGAGCGAGGTCCAAACAAACGACCAGGCGGACGGCCGTGCGGCCGACGCGCCGCTCGCGGAAGCGGCGGCGGGCGGCTGCCAAGTCGTCGGCCGCCAAGTCGTCGGCTACCAAGTCGTCGGCTACCAAGTCGTCGGCTGCCAAGTCGTCGGCTGCCAAGTCGTCAGCCGCCAAGTCGTCGGCCGCCAATCAGGACATCGCGCTCGCCGCCTTCGCGCACGACATCCGCACCGCGCTCAACGGCATCCTGGCGTTCGGCGAGTTGCTCGCCAGCTCCGATATCGGCGAGCGCGAGCGCCAGTGGGCCGCCGGCATCAAGACCGGCGCCGAGCATTTGGCGGCATTGACCACGCTCGTGGTCGACGCCGCCAAGCTGGAAGCGGGGGCGCTGACCTTGCAGCAGGAGGCGTTCCGGCCGGTGCGCCTCCTCGAGGCGGTGGCGGAATCGCTTGCCGTGCGGGCGCAGATCAAGGGCTTGGAGGCGGAGGTCGACGTCGCCGACGACCTGCCGGACTTTTTGCTCGGCGATGCAGTGCGGCTGCGCGCGGCGCTCGAGAACCTCATCGACAACGCGGTGAAGTTCACCGCGCAGGGCGCCGTCCGGCTCGAGGCGCAAGCGAAGCGGGCGGCGCGCGGCCGCCTCAAGCTCACCGTCACGGTGAGCGATAGCGGCATCGGCCTGACACCAGCCGAGATGAAGCATGTGTTCCGGCCGTTCGCCCAGGCCAGCGTCGACATCGCCCGGCGCTACGGCGGCGCCGGCCTCGGTCTCGCCACCGTCAAATATCTGGCGCGCGCCATGGGCGGCGACCTGACGGTTGCCAGCAAACCCGGCCGCGGTGCGCGGTTTTGCTTCAGCGCGGTGCTGCCCATCGCGGCCGCCACTGCCGAGCAACAGAAGCGCGGCGGGCCAATTGCCGCGCCGGCACGGCGGCTGAAAATTCTGTGCGCCGAGGACAATCCGTACGGCCGCGTCATTCTCAACACCATCCTGACCGAGCTCGGCCACCGCGCCGATTTCGTCGGCTCGGGCGAGGATGCCGTCGAAGCGGTCGCGCTCGGCGCCTACGACGCGGTGCTGATGGACGTGATGCTGCCCGGCCTCGACGGCCTCGAAGCCGCCCGCCACATCCGCGCGCTGGCTTCGGCCGCCAACAGCACGCCGATCATCGGCATCTCCGGACGCGGCGAGCCGGGCAATGAAGCGGCCGCGCGCGCCGCCGGCATGGACGCTTATCTGCGCAAGCCGATCAGTCCGAGCGCTTTGAGTGAGGCGATCGCGGCAGTGATGGCGAAGGAGTTGCCGAGTACAAGCTAATCATCGCTTCGCGCCGCGCGTTCAACGATCCGCACGAGATCGCTCAGAATGCGGTTTAGCTCAAAATCCTTCGGCGTGTAGATCGCGGCGGCGCCGGCTTCCTTCAGCGCGTCGGCGTCCTGCGGCGGAATGATGCCGCCGACCACGACTGGCACGTCGGCGAGGCCAGCTTCCTTCAAGCGCGCGATCACCGCGCGCGCCAGCGACAGATGCGAGCCGGAGAGAATCGAAAGGCCGACGACGTGCACGTTCTGCTCGGCCGCAGCCGCGGCGATGGCTTCGGCGGTCAGCCGGATGCCGTCATAGACCACGTCGATGCCGGCGTCGCGGGCGCGGGCGGCGATTTGCTCGGCGCCGTTGGAATGGCCGTCGAGGCCGGGTTTGCCGACCAGAAATTTGAGCCGCCGGCCGAGCGTCTTCGACACGCGATCGACGTCGGCGCGGATGTCGTCGAGGCCTTCGGCGTCATTGCGCATGGCGGTGCCGACGCCGGTCGGCGCGCGGTATTCGCCGAACGCCTCGCGCAAGACAAAACCCCACTCGCCGGTGGTGACGCCGGCTTTGGCGCAGGCGATCGAGGCCGGCATGATGTTGGCGCCGCCGCGCGCCGCTTCGCGCAACGCCGCCAATGAAGCCGCGACGGCTGCGTTGTCGCGCGCTGAGCGCCACGCCTTGAGCCGCGCGACCTGATCGGCTTCCGCTTCGGGTGACACGGTGACGACGGCCTCGGCGGCCTGCGCCAGCGGCGACGGCTCGCTCTCGACGAATCGGTTGACCCCGACCACGCTCCGTTCGCCGCGCTCGATCGCCTCGACGCGGCGCGCGTTGGCTTCGACGAGCTGCTGTTTCAGATAGCCGGCTTCGACCGCCGCAATCGTGCCGCCCATCTTTTCGATCTGGGCAAGCTCTTCGCGCGCCGCCGCTTTCAGCTCGTCGACCTTGGCGGCGATCACCGGCGCGCCGTCGAACACGTCGCCGTATTCCAGGAGGTCGGTCTCGTAGGCCAAGATCTGCTGCAGGCGCAGCGACCATTGCTGGTCCCACGGCCGCGGCAGGCCGAGCGCCTCATTCCAGGCCGGCAGCTGAACGGCGCGCGCCCGCGCGTTCTTCGACAGCGTCACCGCGAGCATTTCCAGCACGATGCGGGCGATATTGTTCTCCGGCTGCTGCTCGGTGAGCCCGAGCGAATTGACCTGGACGCCGTAGCGGAACAGCCGCTGCTTGGCGTCGCGTACGCCGTAGCGCTCGCGCGTGATCTCATCCCACAGTTCGGCGAAGGCGCGCATCTTGCACAGCTCGGTGACGAAGCGCAGCCCGGCATTGACGAAGAACGAGATGCGGCCGACCACGTCGCCGAACTCGCCCTCGGCGCATTGCCCGGACGCCCGCACGGCGTCGAGCACCGCGATCGCGGTGGCGAGCGCAAACGCCAGCTCCTGCACCGGCGTCGCGCCGGCTTCCTGCAGGTGATAGGAGCAGACGTTGATCGGATTCCACTTCGGCATTTCCTTGGTGGTGAACAGGATCACGTCCTTGGTGAGCCGCAGCGACGGCGCCGGCGGAAACACGTAGGTGCCGCGCGACAGATATTCCTTGATGATGTCGTTCTGGGTGGTGCCCTGGAGCTCGTGCCGCGCCGCGCCCTGCTCGTCGGCGAGCGCCACATAGAGCGCCAACAGCCACGGCGCGGTGGCGTTGATGGTCATCGAGGTGTTCATGGCGGAAAGCGGAATGCCCTCGAACAGCGCCCGCATGTCGCCGAGATGGCAGATCGGCACGCCGACCTTGCCGACTTCGCCGTTGGCCAGCGGATGATCGCTGTCGTAGCCGGTCTGGGTCGGCAGATCGAAGGCGACCGAAAGTCCGGTCTGGCCCTTGCTCAGGTTGTTGCGATAGAGCGCGTTCGACGCCGCCGCGGTGGAATGCCCCGCGTAGGTGCGGAAGATCCACGGCTTGTCACGCTGCGGTCGGGCCTGGTCGCGCATCGGTGCTGCAATATCGCGGCTTACCAACACTGTGCGGTCTATTTTGTTGCATTGCAATATTCGCAGCACAAAGCCGGCTAAGCGCCTCTCAGCACGCAGCTTTCGAAGCGCGGTGGAGCCGATACGCCTAATGGACCGGTGCGGTAGCGCGCTGCGGCTCGCCGGCTGTGACCGCTCTCCGCGCAATCAGCAGCGCGACGATGGCGACCGCCATCAGGCCGACCGGTACGCCGAAGAACGGCATGAACATCAGAAGCACCGCGCCGAGCGCGAGCACACCTGCTTCGCCGGCAACGAAATCCGTTCGCAACGCCGCCCGCAGCAAAAATCCGAGTGCGACGGCGACGATCGCGAGATCGTAGAGATAGACATAAGGGGTGGCGAGCAGGACGCCGGCGGCCGCGGCCGCGGCTTTCAGCTCGTAGGCGATGCGACGGCTGCGCCACATCAGGAACAGCACCAGCGCCACCACGGCGGTCAGGGTGACTTGCAGTGTCCAGGCCAACGCGGCGCTGCCGCCCGTAAGCCGCACCAGCGCGAACAGGCTCTGAAATTTGCTCCAGTCCATGTGGATGGGAGAATCCTGCGCGAACAGCGCGTGCGAGGTCAGCGGCAGCCAGTGCAAGAATTCGGTCCACGGCGCGACGCCGAAAACGACGATCGTCGCCAGTGCCAGGAGGCACGCGCTCACAGCCGCGGCCGCCATGGCGCGCCAATATCCGCCGGCTACGAGCAGCAGCGGAAACAGAATGCCGAATTGCGGTTTGTAGGTGAGCAGGCCGAGACAGCAGCCGGCGAGGATCGGGCGGCTCGGCAGCAGCACCAGCGTGCCGCCGATCAGCGCGGCCGTGAACAGTCCGTTCTGGCCCGACACGATGTTCGGCAACAGGCAGGGTATCGCGCCGCCAATGAGCCAGCCGATCTTGTCGCCGACGACGGCGCGCACGCTCACAAGATAAAGCGGCAGCGTCACGGCGACCCAGACCAGGAAGGCGATGCAATACGGCAATGCCGCCAGCAGCGCCGCAATCATCAGAAACGGCGGCGGGTAGTGCCAGCCGAGATACGCGGCGTAGTCATGCGGAACCACGGCATTCTCGGCCGCGTAGTGCAGACTCCAATCGTAAGCCGCCCCGGCGTGGCCTTCGAGCGCAAGGCGTCCCGCCGCGTATACGCTGGTGAAATCGGTGTGAAACGGCGTGCCGGCGGCGTCGACGATCCATTCGCGATGGAGGATCAGCGCCGCCATGAAGCCGAGGTTCGCAACGAGCAGCCCGAAACACGCGAGCGCAAAGGCGTTCGAGCGCGGCGACCCGATCCGTGCCGATGGGTGGTGGACGGCCTGGACCGTCATGGCATCTGTGCTTTCGCTGGCGAAACGCTCGGCGCCGCTGCGGCCGTTGCCGCGACGGCGCGATTAACGATCAGCATCATGACGATCACGGCAGCCGCCAAGCCGACCTGCGTCTTCACCTGAGGAAAGATCAAAATCAGCACGCCGGCGGCGGCAAGCCCGGCGGCTTCGGCCGCCGCAAAGCCGCGTTCCATGGCCAGCCGCAACAGGAAGGCGACGGCGACCGCGAGCACGACCAGATCGTAGATGTAGACGTAGGGTGTTGCGAGCAGCGCGCCGGCGGCCAGCGCCGCGGCTTTCAGCTCGTAAGGCGCGCGGCGGCGCCACAGCCAAACCACGAACGCGGCCGTCGCGATGCTGCCCGCGGCTTGAACCGCCCAGGCCAGCGCTTCGCTGCCGCCATGCGCGCGGATGAGCCCGAACAGGCTCTGCAGCCGGCTGAAATCGGCGGCGCCTTCGGCGAACACGGCGCGGCTGTTGCCCGGCATGGCGTGCACAAAAGCCTGCCAGCTCGCGCCGCCGAAGGCGAGCCATGACGCCACCGCCATCGCCAGCGCCACCAGCGCGGCGACTGCGACCGTCATCCAGCGCCGCTCCGCGATCAGCACCAGCGGAAACAGCAAACCGAATTGCGGCTTGTAGGTGAGAAGCCCGAGCCATACTCCGGCAAGCGCCGGCCGGCGCTCCAAACAGCCGAGCGTGCCGCCGATCAGCGCGGCGGTGAGGAAACCGTTTTGCCCGGCCGTGACATTCCAGATCGTTGCGGGAAAGCCGAGCGCGAACAGAATGCCGATGCGGTCGCCCAGGATGGCGCGCAGCGCCGCCGCATAGGCCGCGAACGTCGCCGCAGGCCACACCAGCGCCGCACCGAGATACGGCAGCAGCGCCAGTGTCGCGGCGGCGAACAGAAATGTCGGCAGATAAGGCCAGGGATAATAGTTGGCGAAGTCGTGGCCGATCGCGCGCACTTCGGCCGCCTTGTGCAGCGGCCAGTCGTAGGCCGAAGCGGCGGCGCCCTCGAGCGCGAGCCGTCCAGCCGCGATCACGTTGACGAAATCGTTGGCGATCGGTTGGCCCTGCGCATCGAGCAAAAACTGGCCCGCCAGGTAGGCTCGCAACAGGATCACCGCATAGCCGAACGCCAGCGTCAGGCTGACAACCCCGATCAGGCGGCGGACCGGGAGCTGAGCGGCGTGGGTCGGCACGGTGCCGGAAGCGGTGTGCATTGCAGCGCGGCCAAGCTCACAATCGGGCGCCGGATGGCGCCGCGATCGGAGTCTGGCACGGGAGTCCTTTCGTTTGACTTAGCGGCCGCGAGCGGTTCGCCGCGCCGCACAAATCTTATTGCGATGCACAATGATGTGATGCAGACTGAACGAAACCGCGCTCGGGGTCGGCCGTTGTCGTGGGCTCGGGCGGGATGCGGAGGTCGTTA
>DASRET010000106.1:0-91590 GCA_035651875.1 Xanthobacteraceae bacterium | reverse complement strand
GCGTAGGACGCGACGCCGGACAAGCCGGCATGGCCGAGCGATACCAGGCCGCCGTAGCCGACCAGAATGTTCAGGCCGAGCGCGAACACCGCGTAGAAGAGAATCTGACTGCCGACATTCACGTAATAAATGCCTGGCATCCAGAATGGCAGCGTCGCCAACGCGAGCACGATGACGGCGATGGCGATCGTGCGGCCGGTCATGGCGCATGCCTGCCGAACAGGCCCTGCGGCCTTAAGATCAACACCAGCAGCATCGGCAGGAACAGCACGAAATATGCGAGCTCGGGCAGCAGCGCCTGGCCGAAATTGTAGATGAAGCCAACAATGATGCTGCCGACGAACGAGCCCAGCAGGCTGCCGGTGCCGCCGAGAATGACGACGACCAGCGCCAGCGGCAGCATGTCCTGGTCGAGGCCAGGATAGACCGAGAGAATCGGGCCGCCGATCATGCCGGCGAAACCGGCAAGGCCGGCGCCGAGCCCGAACACGATGGTGAACAGCCGCGACACCCGAATGCCGACGACGCGCGCCATCTGCGGATCGTCGACGCCGGCACGGATCATGGCGCCGAGCCGGGTGCGCTCGAGCATCAACCACAGCGCCACGGCGAACACCACCGCAATGACGATCACCGCCATGCGGTAGAGCGGAAACACCGCGGGACCGACACGGATAAAGCCGCCAAGGCCCGCCGGCGTCGACACCGAGATGGGATCGCCGCCCCAGCCCATCAGGCAGAGGTCGGCGACCATGAACGATACGCCGAGTGTGACCAGCACCTGCGCCAATTGCTGCCCGGCCAGCCGCCGCAGCAACAGTCGCTCCATCAGCGCGCCGAGGATCGCCACCTCGATCGCGGCAAGGATCGCAGCCGCCCAGAAATCAAGCGTAAAACCGAGCGCGCCGGACAGAAACGTGGTGCCCAGATAGGCGCCGACCATGAACATCGAGCCGTGCGTCAGATTGGGGATGCGCATCAGCCCGAAGATCAGCGAGAAGCCCGCCGACAACAGGAACAACAGACCGCCGAACGTAATGCTGTTCACGGTCAGCAGCAGCCAGAACGTCATTGTCTGCCCTTACGCTTCCGGCGGCCGGTCGCGAACGTTGCCTTTTCGGCCGTCATGCGCCGCGAGCGCGGAGCATCCAGCATTCGCAAGAGCCGCGCCAGCGATGGGTGAAATCATCCACCGGCGCGGCTGAAGCGACGCTCGCTCAGCACTTCTTCAGCGCCGGATAGTCGCGTGAATAGACCGGATGCGCGAGGTAGTCTTTCTCCGGCCAGTCCCAGAACTGGCTGACGTTGTCGTAGGTCTTGATGGTCTTGCTCCAGAGCTTCAGACCGTATTTCGCGCCTTCCTTGACGACACGGCGAACGTAGAACGTGCCGACCACGTTGTTGAGGTGATCGAACTTGATCGGGCCACGCGGAGTATCGGTCAGGCTGACCCCTTTGAGGGCATTCATCAGCTTGACCTTGTCGCTGGCATCGCCGCCCGCGGCTTTGAGGCCGGCGTCGACCACCTGGCAGTTGACGTAAAGGCCGGCGGCGTAGAAGCCCGGAATGACGTTGTAGTTCTTCATGATCTCGCTGACGAAGCGCTGATTGCCGTCGCTCTCCAGATCGAGCGTGTAGGGACTGCTGCTGACGAGGCCGAGCGCCTCATCGCCGAAGCTGTGCAGCAGCGCGTCATCGCCGCCGGTTTCGCCGGTGACCACCGGATATTTCAGGCCGGCGGTGGCGTATTGTTTCATGAAGCGCAGCGGATTGGAGCCGGCAAAACCCTGACAGACGCCGTCGCAATCCTCGATCTGGGCGATGTACGGCGTGTAGTCGGGCGTGACGATCGGCGGCCACAGTTTTTTGACGACGCAGCCGCCGTCCTTCTCGAACGCCGACTGGAAACCGCCCATCTGCTCGTAGCCGAAGGCGAAGTCCTCGACCACGCAGACCACCTTTTTGAGCTTCAGCTCGGTCGCCGCGTAGTGGCCCATCGGATGCATGGCCTGCGACGAGGTGGCCGACGCGCGCAGCAGAAACGGATTGGGCGTGCGCTGGGTAAGATTGTCAGCCGCCGCCAGGCTGAGCGTCGGCGTCTTCTGCTGCTGGACGTATTCGTTGATGGCGTAGAGCTCGAACGCGGCAAGCGGGCCGAGAATAACGTCAACCTTGTCGCGCTCGACCAATTCCTGCGCCTTGGTCTTGGCGCCGGCCGGATTGCCGCCGGTGTCGGCGGAGACGAAATCGACCTTGCGGCCGCCCAGCGTGTAGTTCTTTTCCTTCAGATAGGTGAGGACGCCCTGCTCCATCTGGATGCCGCCCTGGGCCAAGGGGCCGGTCTTGACGGTCAACAGTCCGAGCTTGAACGGCGCGTTCTGGGCAATCGCGGGCGCCGGAAATTTCGTCAATGCGGCGGCCGCGCCGGCAGCAGTGCCGGCCAGAACCGTACGGCGGCTCAGTTTGCGAGACGTGAGTTTACGAGACATCGCTGTTTGCTCCCTTGGCGCCCCATCTTTCCGAAAGCGCGCGCTCATGATCGTTGCCGATCCGTTCCCGCGCACGGGCTTTTCGCGACCATCATCCAATAAGCCGTTTGTCCCGTAAAGTCCGCTATTGTCGCGGGTGCGACTATTTTTTTCTAGTTTCGCGTCGTTCTGCGGGAATAACAGGCAGCAGCAGATACGGGCGCTTTGTTCCGCCAAAATGCAGACCGGCCACGCCGCCGAATACGTTGGGCGGACGGTCGCGCGGATCGTCGTGCAGGAAGGGTCCGCAGCCGGTCAGCTCGTTCTTGAAGTTCGACAGCCGGCCGCCGCTGCCGCCCGGATAGACGTAATCTTTGCCGCGGATCGTTAATGCAACGCGGTAGCCGGCCGGCGCGACAATCGATGTCGGCCAAATCTCGATGTCGAGCGGCACGATCTCGCCGGGCTTGAGCGGCTGCCGGCGGCGATGGGTGTGATAGGGCCGGTACGGCGTCGACAGCTTCTTGTCGAGCTCGCGATGCGAGGCGCGCAGCCAGCCCTGGCCGATCGGCGTATGTGGATCGATGGCGCCCTGAAACACCACTTCTGTCAGATCGGGCGAGAACACGCGCAGTACGGCGAAAATATCGGCGTCGCTGGTGCTCGATGACACATAAAGCTTGACCGCGCTCGGGCCGGTGATCTCGGTTTGGTGCGGCAGCGGCGGCGTGAGGAACGTGACACCGTCGCCCATGGCGTCGAAGCGGAGCACGCCGCGGCCGCCGGGCGCCTTGCTCTTCAATCCGGCGTCGGTCGGATCGAGATAAAATCGCGTCCATTTGGTACGCTCGAGCGGCCATTGGTTCTCGGTGCGCTCGGCGAAACGGTCGACGTGGCGGACCTGCAGCTGCACCGGCGGCTGCCTGTCCCAGCCGTTGTTCTTGCCGTGCAGAAAATAATCGAAAAAGCGCAGCTGCAGGTTTCGGCCGTAGTCGGTGTAAAAATGCGTCCAGTGCTCGATGCCGTGCGCTTCGAGCCATTTCTGCTTGGACGCGGCGCGCACGAAGCCTTCGAAGTTGCCGCGCGGGTGCAGCCCCTGCCCGCCCCAGTTGGCGGTCGACAGCAACGGCACCTTGACCTTGGACCACACCGGCGAGCGGGCGCGGTGGTAATCGTCGTCGAGCGGATGCGCTAAAATCTCGCGGCCGAAATCGGCGCGGTTTTTGGTCAGCTCCTCGTCGGACAGGATTTCGGGACCGCAAACCAGCTCGCCATGCACGCGGCTTCTTTTGCCGCGCTCGCCGGCGCCGTATTGCACGGTCTTGACCTGCATGTCGTACCAATTCTCCCAAAAGGTCGAGAGCATGCCGCCGTGGTGCGTCATGTCGCGATACCAGTCGGCGGCGCCCTCCCAGATGCACATGGCGGCAAGATGCGGCGGCTGCAGGCTCGCCACGTGCCATTGATTGATGCCGTAGTAGGAGATGCCGTTGAGTCCGACCTTGCCGTTCGACCAATCCTGCACGCCGGCCCATTCGATGCAGTTATAGAAGTCGCGGGTCTCGCGCGGCGAGAAGTGATCGATCACGCCGGGCGAGCAGCCGGCGCCGCGCGAATCGACGCGCACGCAGGCGTATTGGTGCGGCACCCATTTTTCCGGATCGACCACTTCCCAGCTCTGATAGAGATTGCTCGACCCGGCGGCGACATCGGGATGCAGCTGCACCATGCGCTCCCAGGCGCTCGGATAACCGTCCTGGAACGCGAGGCCCTTGGCGTAAGGCCCGTAGCTGAGGATCACCGGATAGCGGCCGTCGGCCACCGGCCGAAACACGTCGGCGCGCAGCACAAGACCGTCGTCCATTGCGATCGGCACGTCCCAGTCGATGCGCATGCCGTCGCGCGTCTCGCTGCGCGGCCGATGGGTGTTGCGCGCGCCCGCGCTCGCGGCCATGCGGGCTTCGCCTTCGAGCGATGACATTTGCGAACTCCGACGTTGTCATGTCCCGCGCATGCGGGGCACCAGTATCCACCGGCGCTCAAGTGAAGCAAGGTGGGTCGGCGATTACTGGATCGTCGCTTGCGCGGACGATGACATTTAAAACGAAGTTAGCGCGGCTTACGCTTTCCCGTTCGCCTCACGCCGGCCATGTTCTCCAGCACCGCGCAGACCGCGGCGGTGTCCTGATCGTCGTAGCCGCTGCGCCGCGCCTTGGCGTAGATCGCCTTGCTGGCATCGAACATCGGCGTCGGCACGCCGATCTTGCCGGCGTATGCGCCGATCACGTCCATATCCTTCTGCCACACCGAAATCTTCATGGTGACGTCGCGATAGTCGTTCTTCACCATCATGGGCGCGCGCAATTCGAAGACGCGCGAATTGGCGGCGCCGGCCTTGACCAGCTCGTAAACGAGCTGCGGCGGCAGTCCGGCCTTCATGCCCAGCACCATCGCTTCGGCGCTCGCCACGTTGTTGATCGCCACCAAGAGATTGGCGACGTATTTCATGCGGCTGCCGTTGCCGAAGGCGCCGAGATCGTAGGTGCCGCGGGAAAACCCTGCGAACAGCGGCCGCAGCTTTTTGATCTCGGCAGCGCCGCCCGACGCATAGACCACGATGTCCTTGTTTTTCGCCTGCGCGCCGGTGCCGCTGACCGGGCAATCGAGCAGAACGTGGCCGGCTTTGCGCAGCACCGCTTCGGCCTTGATCTTGTCTTCGATCGTGAAGGTGGAGGCCTCGACGACGACGCGGCGCGGCACCTTGGCCTTGGCGATTGCCGCAGCGGTAGCGGCGAGCGCGGCGGGATTGGGCAGGCTGGTGATGATGACAGGCGCGTTGCGCGCCACCGCGGCGGCATCGGCAGCGATCTGAACGCCGGCCCGCGCCAGCACCCGCTGCCGCGCGACAGCAATGTCGTAGCCGACGACGCGCCAGCCGGCGGCGACCAGGTTTTGCGCGAACGCGCCCCCCATGATGCCCAAGCCGACGATGCCGACCGTACTCTTACTTCCCGAAGCCATGCTGTTGCCCATCCCTCATTGCCGCGCCGGCGTGGCTATCGCACCCGCCCGGCGGCCGTGCAAGGCGCTTTCTCAAGGCGCCGTCATCGCTTATCGTCCCGGCCGACAAAGTGCCGGGAGGAAACTTCATGCGGATCGGCGTCGCCGGAATCGGCAAGATGGGCGCGGCCATCGCCGCGCGCTTGATCGAGGTCGGCCACGAAGTCGCGGTGTGGAATCGCACGCCCGAAAAGGCCAAGGCGGTCGCCGGCGCCAAGGCGGTCGGCACGCCGGCCGAGCTCGTGGAACGCTGCGAAGCCGTCATCACCCTTTTGACCGACGCCGCGGCGCTGGATGCGGTCTACAAGGGCCAATCCGGCCTGCTCGGCGGCGGAGTGGCCGGTAAGTTGTTCATCGAGATGAGCACGGTGCTGCCGGCGACCGAGGCCGCGCTCGCCGAGATCGTGCGCGCCAAGGGCGCGACCTTCGTCGAGTGCCCGGTCGGCGGTTCGACCGGACCGGCGCGCCAGGGCAAGCTGATCGGCATGATGGGCGCGAGCGAGGCCGACGCGGAGCGGGCGCGGCCGATCCTCGAGCAGCTGTGCCGTCGCCTTGAACATGCCGGCCCGGTCGGCTGCGGCTCGGTGCTGAAATTCGTCATCAACCTGCCGCTCATGGTGTACTGGCAGGCGCTCGGCGAAGCCTTGGCGCTGGGGCGCTCGGTGCAGCTCGATCCGGCGCGGCTGATGGATCTGTTGAGTGAGACCTCCGGCGGGCCCAACGTGCTCAAGGCCCGCGGCCCCGGCGTCGCTTCCATGCTCAAGGGCGGCGACGCGGGTCCCGTCACTTTCAACGTCGACGGCGGCATCAAGGACATGCAGTCGATGCTCGCGGAAGCGCAGGCGCGCGGCATCGACCTGCCGCTCGTCGAACGCACGCTGGCCTGCTACCAGGAGGCCAAGCGCCACCGCTCGGGCGGCGCGGAAATTTCCAGCGTCTCGGTCTATTGGGCCAACCGCGGCAAGACGAAAGACAAGTGACGGACCGAATATTGGCCGCCGCCTGTTGTTTGTAGATTTCGCCGCTTGCCTCGTCCGACATCGATCAGCTGAACCGGAGTACTTCTCATGATCACGCTTGCGCAGGCTTCCACCATCGTCGACGTCGCGCTGAAAAAAGGCCGCGACAGCAATCTGGCGCCACTCACCGTCGCAGTGCTCGACGCCGGCGGCCATCTGGTCGCGTTCAAGCGCGAGGACAAGTCCGGCATCCTGCGTTTCGACATCGCCTTCGGCAAAGCCTGGGGCGCGCTCGGCATGGGTTTTGGCTCGCGCACCTTGGCGAGCCGTTCGGCCAAGACGCCGCAATTCTTCACCATGCTGGCGGCGGCGAGCGGCGGCCGCATGATCAGCAATCCGGGCGGCGTGCTGATCCGCAATGCCAGTGGCGACGTTGTCGGCGCCTGCGGCATTTCCGGCGACACCTCGGACAAGGACGAGATGTGCGCCATCGCGGGCATTGAAGCGGCCGGGCTGAAGGCCGATCCGGGCGCGGATTAGGTCAGAGGAGACTGCGATGAAGATATTTTCGTTCTGGCGCTCGCTGGCGACCTATCGGGTGCGCATCGCGCTCAATCTCAAGGGCATCGTGCCCGACGAGGTCATTCAGATCAATCTGATGAAAGGCGAGCAGCGCGACGCGGCGTTCCGCGCGGTCAACCCGATGATGGCTATACCGGCGCTGGTCGACGGCGACGGCCCAGCACTGTTCGAATCGCTGGCGATCATCGAATATCTTGACGAGACGCATCCCAATCCGCCGCTGCTGCCGCGCGATCCGCGCGGCCGCGCCCGCGTGCGCGGGCTCGCTCAGCTCGTCGCCGCCGATTCGCATCCGTTAATCGTGCCGCGGGTGCGCGAATACCTGCAGCACGAATTCAAGCTCGACGAGGCGAGCGTGCTGAAATGGTGCCGGAACTGGCACACCGCGGCGCTGACCGCGCTCGAAACCCACCTGCAGGACAAGGCCACCGGGCGCTACGCCCACGGCGATGCGGTGACTTTGGCCGATATTTGTTTGGCAAGCCAAGCGGCCGGTGCCAAATTTTTCAATGTCGATACCGCGCCGTTCCCGACCTTTAGCCGCATCGTCAACGAACTATCGGCAATCGACGCTTTCGCCCGCGCCCATCCGCTCAAGCAGCCCGGCGCCCCGACAAACTTGTAGGGTGGGCATCGCGCCAGTATTGCGCGTCCGCGTGGGCAAAATCGTGCAGCGCGATGCCCACGCGGTCCGCCGGAGCAGACGATTTCGCCCACCCCTACATCTGACTCACCACCACTTATGAAAGTGGTGCAGCGGCCCATTGCTGGACGCGACGCCGAGGCGATCGGCGGCAGCGATGGCGGCGCTGACGTAAGTCTTGGCCTCGTGCACCGCCGCATCGAGCGGCAGGCCCTTGGCGAGGCCGGCGGCGATCGCCGACGCCAAAGTGCAGCCGGTGCCGTGCGTGTTTTTGGTCGGCACGCGCGGCGCGGCGAGGCGCACGCAGTGCTCCATATCGACCAGCAAATCGACGCTCTCCGGGCCGCCGCCATGGCCGCCCTTGATCAGCACCGCGCCGGCGCCGAGCGCCAGCAGCTTTTCCGCCTGGGCACGCATCTCGACTTCATCGCGCGCGATCGCGACGTCGAGCAGCGCCGCCGCTTCGGACAAATTCGGCGTCAGCACGCGGACGTGGCGAATGAGCCCGCGCAGCGCCACCATCGCATCGGCGCGCAGCAGATCGGCGCCGGTCGTCGCCGCCATCACCGGATCGAGCACCACATTGTGGGCGCGATGGCGAACGAGCGCAGCAGATACCGCTTCGGCGATCGCCGCGTTCGCCAGCATGCCGATCTTCACGGCGGCAACGTCGAGATCGGAGAACACGGCGTCGAGCTGCGCTGCCACGATATCGGGCGGCGCGGCGTGCACGGCCAAAACACCCTTGCTGTTCTGTGCCGTAAGCGCGGTGATCACGGAAGCGCCATACACCCCGAACGCCGCAAACGTCTTGAGATCGGCCTGTATGCCGGCGCCGCCGCTCGAATCCGAGCCGGCGACGGTCAGCGCGACCGGGACGCTCATCAGGCGCCCCGCTTGGTCAGCGCCGCGTCGACGGTCTCGCGCAAAGCGCGAGCCGCAGCCGCCGGATCGGGCGCAAGCGAGAGCGCCGAGATCACTGCGACGCCGTCGGCGCCGGCCGCAATCACCGGCGCAGCGTTTGTTGCATCGATGCCGGCGATGCCGCAGACCGGCAGGGCCTTGCCGCTTAGCTGCGCGCGACGGCGCAGCACCGCGATGATGCGGGCGAGACCCTCCGGCCCGATCGGTGGATTTTTTTGTTGCTTCGACAAGGTCGCATAGACACCGCCCGAGCCGACATAATCGATCAGCCCGATCGGTGCCGCTTCGGCCTCGTTCAAGTTCTTGACTGAAAGTCCGATGAGCGCGCCGGAACCGAGCAGGCGCCGCGCGTCCTCAACCGCCATGTCGTCCTGGCCGAGATGCACGCCATCGGCTCCCGCGGCCAGCGCCACGTCGAGGCGGTCGTTGACGACGAACGGCACACGAAGCGGAGCCAACGCTTGTTTGATGGCGCGCGCCGTTGCGATCATGGCGCGCGTCTCGCTGTGCTTGTCGCGCAATTGCACGAGCGTGGCGCCGCCTTCGGCGGTGAGCCGCGCCAATTCGGCAAGATCGCGGCCGCCGGCGCGCTCGGGATCGACGATGGCATTGAGCCGCAGATCGACGCCCATCACGCCACCTTTATGCGCGCGCGCAAGGTTGCGCGGTCGAGGCCGTGCAGCGCGTCGATGATGGCGCTGGCAAAACTCCCCGGGCCGGCTGCGCCGGCGCCTGCGAGTTCACCGGCAATGCCAAGCGCACCGAGCGCCGCCACGGCGGCAAGCCAGGCGTCGCTCTCGACCGCGAGCGCGGCGCCGAGCAGCGCCGAACCGGCGCAGCCCATGGCGGTGACGAGGCCCATCAGCGGATGGCCGTTGCGGATCGCGGTGCAGCGCCTGCCATCGGTGACGAGGTCGATGTCTCCGGTGAGCGCCACCACGGTCCCGGAATCTTTGGCGGCGTGCGCGGCAGCTTCATCGGAGGCGTCGCCGCCGAACAGTGGGACGAATTCGGACCGGTTGAGCCGCACCACCGCCGGCCGGCGCGCCAACAGCGTACGGGCGAACGCCGCGCGGCCCGGCGAGCGGTCTATGAACACCGGATCGAGCACCCACGGCATGCGCGCCGCCTCGGCCGCGCCAAGGGCCGCGTCGATGGCAGCGCGCCGCTCGGCGTCGAAGGTGCCGAGATTGACGAGGAGCGCGTCGGCCGATGCGACGAAGGCGGCGATCTCCTCGGGCGAAATGGTCATCGACGGCACGGCGCCGGCGGCGAGCAGCACGTTGGCGGTGTAGTTCTGCGCCACGGTGTTGGTGATGCAATGCACCCGCGGCGCCCGCTCGCGCACGCGCGCCAGCACGTCGGCGGCGATATCGGCTAGCTCGACCGGTGCATGCATTTTCGCGGCCATCCTGGTACTGTGGCCAACATACTACGCCCGGAGCCGCCCATGGTCCCTTTTTTCGTGCAGATCAAATGCCAGCTCGGCAAGTCCTACGAGGTCGCCAACAAATTGGCCGACGCCGAGATCGCCTCGGAAATCTATTCGACCGCCGGCGACTTCGATCTCTTGGTGAAATTCTACGTCGACCAGACGACCGATATCGGCCATTTCATCGCCGAGAAGGTGCAGACCATTTCGGGGGTCGCCGACACGCGCACCATCATCACGTTCAAGGCATTCTGAGCTCAGCCTGCGCGCCGTGCAGATGACGGCAGCGCGGCGGTGACAGCGGGCGAGACTTCGGCGGCAGTCTTGTGCGCGAGCGCAAGCTGATGTTCGCGCCAGATCACGAACAGGCCGGCGCCGGCGATGATGGCGGAGCCGAGCACGATCATCGCCGTCGGCATCTCGCCGAACATCGCATAGCCGAGAATGAGCGCCCAAATCATCGAAGTGTAGTCGAACGGCGCCACCACTGACGCCGACGCATAGCGATAGCTTTCGGTAAGCAGAATATGGCCCATGCCGCCGAGAAACCCGATGGTCGCCAAGGTGGCGAACTCGGCGGCGCTCGGCACGATCCAACCGAACGGCAACGTGACGAGACCCGCGAGCGCGCAGATCACCGAGAAATAGAACACGATCGAGGAGGTGCGCTCGCTTTTGGTGAGATGCCGGGTCTGGATCATGGTGCCGGCGTTGATGACCGAGCCGGCGACGGCGTAAAGCACGCCAGCGAGGCTGGCCGCGCTGGCCACGATCAGCGTCAGTTCCTCGCCGGAAAAGTGCGGCGCCAGCACCACCAGCACGCCGACAAAACCGACGGTCACCGCCGACCAGCGATAAATGCGCACCCGTTCCTTGAGCACCAGGGCGGCAAGCGCGACGCCGATCAGCGGCGAAGAGAAGCCGATGGCGTTGGCCTCGATCAACGGCAGCCGCGCCAGCGCACCGAAATTGCAGAACATGCCGACGATCGACAGCGCGCCGCGGCTCGCCTGGCCAAGCGGATTTTCGGTGCGCACCGCCGCCGCCAGCTCGCGGCGCCAGGCATAGACCAGGACTACCGGCACCACGGCGAAAGCCGAGCGGAAGAACACCACCTCGCCGATCGGATAGCGCGCGCCGAGATAGCGGATCAGCGCCGACATCACGGCGAACAGCACCGCCGAGACGAGCTTGAGCGCAATGCCTTTGCCGGTCTTCATAAGGTCAGGCAGATCGCGCCCGCGCTTTCGTCCCGCACGAATCAATCCTTTTGCTTCGGCGGCGCCTTAGGACCTTGCCGTGGCGGCAGCGAGGCAATGTAGAGCGCGATGGCATTGCGGTCCTGGGCGCTGAGCAAAGCGGTGTTGCGGATCACGTCGGTCATGGCGCCGCCGGCATAATCGCCTGATGGAGTCGCGCCGTCCTCCAGAAAGCTGGCGATATCCTTTTGCGCCCAGGGGTCCTTGGCATTGTCGCCTTCCCGCAAGCCGGCCGGCGTGATGTTCGGCACCCAGTCCTTGCCGTCGGGGGTCGGACCACCGGCGAAGCGCTGGCTTTCGATGATGCCACCCAGGAGATTGCGCGGGCTGTGGCATTCGCCGCAGTGGCCGGGCCCGTTCACCAGATAATCGCCGCGATTGTATTCGGCCGATTTCGCCGGATCGGGCACGAATGGCCCGCCGCGCAGGAACAGGAGCTTCCAGACACCGACCAGCCGGCGAACGCCGAACGGAAAGGCGAGATCGTGACGAGGCGCCTTGCCCGACACAGGCGGCAGCGTCTGGATGTAGGCGAAGAGATCGCGCACGTCCGCAAGCTTCATGTGCCGGTACGATGGATAAGGAAACGCCGGAAACAGATGACGGCCGCCCGGCGTCGTGCCGTTCCAGAGCGCGGTGACAAAATTGGCCTCGCTCCAGCGGCCGATGCCGTCCTTCGGATCGGGAGAGATGTTGGGCACGTAGAACGTGCCGAATGGGCTTTTTAGCGCCAAACCGCCGCCGAGCCGCGTCGGGTCGACCTTGTCGGGGTCCTTGTTGGGCACGGCATGGCATGACGCGCAGCCGCCGGCGGCGAACATGATTTTGCCGTTGGCGACATTCGGCGTGTAGGCGGGCAGCGCCGAGGCCGGCACCGTGGCCGGCGCGGTCACGATCCAGAAGGCGACCAGGCCGGCGACCACCACAATCGGCAGCGCGAGCGCCAGCCAACGCAGCCACCTCGCAGGCCTTCGGGTGCCATTCATTGATCAGCCTCCGTCACAACGTTCGGGCGATTCTATGCATGGCGGCAAGCGGCGAATAGCTGAACGTCTCGTTGCCGCAACCCGGCCGAAAACGCAGAACGGGGCGCCCTTGCGGACGCCCCGCCCGATCAAATTCCGGCGATGTGATCAGCTTTTCTGTTCGTGACGATAGTCGTGATGACAGCCGCCGCAATCGTTCTTGCCGATGTTGCCGATGGCGGCCTTGAAGCCCTCGAGGTCCGTTACCGAAGCCTCGGCCTTCTTGGCGTCTTCGCCGAACTTCTTGAATCGCGCCTTGAAGTCATCCATGTCGGTCCAGACCTTCTCGGTCGGCGTGAACTTGTCGGCGGCCGGCGAGCCGGCTTCGTTCTTGGAGCTGGCCGGATACAGGTTCGGCATCTTGCCCGCCGCGTCCGCAAACGTGGCAAAGGCCTTCTTGGCCGCCGCCAGATCGAACGGCCGCTCGCCCTTGACCATGGCGGTCGCAATCTTGGCCTGATCGCCATTGGCCTTCATGAGGTCCTTGCGCTCTTTGATGACGTCCTGCTGGGCGACGGCGACGCCGACCCCGAGCGCAACGGCCGCGATGGATGCAAGGGTAAACACGGAACGGATCATAGAACCTCCCTCTGGGATTAACCGACGTACGAAGCGGCCCTGCCGGCATGGCGGCAGCCGATACGGCACCAACACCGCAGCCGCGGGTCTATTCCGCGGCGCGACGGCCGCCCCGCATACACGCAAGCCGCCGCGCCGGGAAGCGCCGGCTCCATCACATATTCGTTGTTATTCGGCCGGCTGGGCCGCTGCCGAACGGCGCTTGCCCCACCGTTGCCCCAATCCGGCGACCCAGCGCGCGATCACATAAAAGACCGGCGTAAACACCAGGCCGAACGCAGTGACGCCGATCATGCCGAAGAACACCGCGGTGCCGAGCGCTTGGCGCAGTTCGGCGCCGGCACCGATGGCCCAGACCAGGGGCGACACGCCCAGAATAAAGGCGAACGAGGTCATCAGGATCGGCCGCAGCCGAAGCCGCGTCGCCTCGACGGCCGCATCCCAGCGGTTGCGGCCCTGGTCCTCGAGCTGGCGGGCGAATTCGACGATCAGGATGGCGTTCTTGGCCGCCAAGCCGATCAGCACCACAAAGCCGACCTGGGTGAGGATGTTGTTGTCGAGGCCGCGCACGATGACGCCGGTGATCGCCGCCACGAGACACATCGGCACGATGAGGATCACCGCAAGCGGCAAGGTCAGGCTCTCGTACTGCGCGGCGAGCACCAGGAATACGAACACCACCGCCAGCACGAAAGCGAAGGTCGCGGTGTTGCCGGCGCGGATCTGCTGGAATGCCAGTGTGGTCCATTCGGTGCCAAAGCCGTCCGGCAATGTCGCCGCCGCGAGCTTGTCCATGATGGCGATGGCCTGGCCCTGCGAGTAGCCGGGCGCCGCGGCGCCATCGATCTCGGCGGTCGGAAACAGATTGTAATGCGGCACGCGGTACGGGCCGGCGAGATCGCGCACCGTGGTGAACGAACCGAGCGGCACGGTGTCGCCGTTGGAATTACGCACGCGGAGCTTCAAGACGTCGCGCACATGCTGGCGGTCGGTGTCGCGCGCCTGCACCATGACCCGGTAGGTACGGCCAAACAGATTGAAGTCGTTGACGTAGGACGACCCGATGAAGACCTGCAGCGCGTTGAATACGTCGGCCACGTTGACACCAAGGAGTTGCGCCTTGGAGCGGTCGATGTCGAGATAGATCTGCGGCGTCGACGTCTCGAACTGGGTAAATACCTGGGCAACACCGGGTGTTTCCTTGGCGCGCGCGACCAGCGCGTCGGCGGTCTGGCGCAGCGCCGCGGCACCATGGCCGGCGCGGTCCTCCAGCATCATACGGAAGCCGCCGGCGGTGCCGATGCCGCGCACCGGCGGCGGCAGTGCCGTGACGATGAACGCATCCTGGATCTTGGCGAGCCGGCGGTTGAGCTCGGCCTGGATGGCAGCGGCCGTCTGGTGCGGATCGCCAGCGCGCTCGGCAAACGGCTTGAGCACCAAAAACAGCGCGCCGGAGTTCGGCGCATTGGTGAAGGTGGCGCCGGAAAAGCCGACGATGTTCACCGCATGCCCGACGCCCGGCACGCCGAACGCGATATCGAGCGCGCGCTGCTGCACAGCGTCAGTGCGCGACAGCGAAGCGCCCGGCGGCAGCTGGATAATCACGATCACATAGCCGCCGTCGACCTGTGGGATGAAGCCGGTCGGCGTGGCGCGGAAAGCGTTCAGCCCGACGCCGATGACGGCGAGATAGATCACCACCATCAAGGCGGCGCGGCGCACGGTGCGCGAGGCGAGCCAGGAGATCGCAAAGGCGACGGCCTCGAAGGCACGGTTGAAGCGGGCGAAGAAGCCGTGGATCGGCCGCTCCCACTAGCGATCGCGGTGCGCCGGGTCGTGCGGCTTGAGCAACAGCGCGCACATCGCCGGCGTCAACGTCAACGACACAATCAGCGAAATCACGGTGGCGCCGGCGATCGCCAGCGCGAACTGTCGGTAGAATTGCCCGGATATGCCGGTGATGAAAAACGACGGCACGAACACCGCGCAGAGCACGAGCGCAATCGCGATCAGCGCCGAGCCGACCTCGTCCATGCTTTTGCGGGCGGCGTCGCGGGGACGAAGACCGGCCGCGATGTTGCGCTCGACGTTCTCGACCACCACGATGGCGTCGTCGACCACGATGCCGATCGCCAGCACGAGACCGAACAGCGACAGATTGTTGAGCGTGAAGCCGAACGCCGCCATGAAAAAGAACGTGGCGATGAGCGACACCGGGATGGCGACGAGCGGAATGATCGCGGCGCGCCAGGTCTGCAGGAACACGATCACCACCAGCACGACGAGCACGATCGCTTCGCCGATGGTGTCGATCACCGCATTGACCGACTGTTGAATGAACTGCGTTGGATTGAAGATGATGTCGTATTTGACCCCGGGCGGGAACCGCTTGGCCAGCTGCGCCATCAGCTTGGTGACGCCGTCGGCGGTGGCGAGCGCATTCGAGCCGGGACGCTGAAAGATGGCGAGCGCCACCGCGGGATCGTGGTCGAGAAAAGAATTCGACGAATAATCGAGGCCCGACAATTCGACGTTGGCGACGTCGCGCAGCCGCACCACGGCGCCAGGAGTTTCCTTGACGACGATAGCGCCGAATTCCTGCGGATTGTCCAACCGTCCTTGAGTCTGCACCGCGAGCTGAAACGCGCCGGGATGCGCCACCGGCGGCTGGCCGAGCATGCCGGAGGCGACCTGGATGTTCTGGCCGGCCAGCGCATTGGTGACGTCGGTTGCGGTCAGGCCCAGCGATTGCAGGCGATCCGGATCGAGCCAGATGCGCATCGAATAATCGCGGCCGCCGAATGCCGTGATCGAGCCGACGCCGTCGACGCGGGTGAGCGGATCGGTGACTTCGAGCGTGGCGTAATTGGAGATGAACAGCGTGTCGCGCGATTTGTCGGGCGAATAGAGGTGCACGACCATCATCAGATCGGGCGACGCCTTGTTGACCGTGACGCCGATGTTGCGCACGTCGGCCGGCAGCCGCGGCTGCGCGATGGCGACGCGGTTCTGCACCTGCACCTGCGCGGTATCGAGATTGGTGCCGACGTCGAAACTGACCTGAATGCTGAAGCGGCCGTCGGCGGTCGAGTTCGAGTACATGTAGAGCATGTTCTCGACGCCGTTGATCTGCTCCTCGATCGGCGTGACCACGGTTGCGGCGACCACGTCGGCGCTGGCGCCTGGGTATTGGCCGGTCACGTTGATCACCGGCGGCGCGATCTCCGGATATTGCGCGATCGGCAGCCGGAAGAACGCCACCCCGCCCAGGATCACGAACACGATCGAGATCACAGCGGCGAAGATCGGCCGGTCGATGAAAAAGTGCGAGATGCGCATTACGCTATTTCCGAGCGAACGAGAGAGGCCGACGTGCTTGCATCGGGCTCACCCCGCCTTTGCCTCGCTCGGCCCCTTCGTCGGCGGCGGCGCACCTTCGTCCTGCACGGTGACCTTGCCGCCCGGATGCGCGCGCATCTGGCCGTTGACGATGACGCGGTCGGCTGCGGTGAGGCCGTCCTTGATGACACGCAAGTCGCCGTCGAGCTGGCCGGGCGTGACGTATTTCTCGCGCACCACCCCGCCATCATCGACCACCAGCACGTATTTGCGCGCCTGCTCGCTGGCGATCGCCGCGTCGGGGATCAGCAGCGCCATATAGGGCGGCGAGCCGGGAACGCGGACGCGACCGAACATGCCGGGCGTGAAGATGCCGTTGGTGTTGGCGAACACCGCACGGCCGCGGATCGTGCCGGAGGAGCGGTCGATGACGTTGTCGACGAAGTCCATGCGGCCCTGGTGCACGAAGTCCGGCTCGTCGATCAGCTTGAGCGACACCGCAACCCCGCCGTCGAGGCCGCCGTCTTTGCTGTGCAGGGCGAAGCGCTGATACCGCAGATACGACGCTTCATCGAAGGTGAACTCGAAGCGGATCGGATCGACCGACACGATGGTCGCCAGCAGCGTGGTGTTGCCGCCGGTGCCGCCGGTGACCAGGTTGCCGACCGAGACGCGGCGGTCGCCGATGCGGCCGTCGACCGGTGAGCGCAGCTCGCTGTATTCGTCGAGATCGAGCTCGGCGGAGTGCACCATCGCCTCCTGCGAGGCGACTGCGGCCTCGGCCACGCGCTTGGCCTGCACACGCTGGTCGTAAAGCTGCTCGGTGATGGTCTTGTTGTGCAACAGCGACTCGCCGCGGGCGAGATCGGCTTCGGCAAAAGCGAGATTGGCGCGCGCCTGCGCCAGGTTGGCGCGCATCTGCTCGAGCACGATCTGAAACGGCCGCCGATCGATGGTGAAGAGCAGATCGCCCTTCTTCACCATCTGGCCGTCGGTGAAATGGATGGCGGAGAGATAGCCGGACAGCCGTGAGCGCACCTCGACCGAATCGACGGCGACAAAGCGGCCGACATACTCGTCCTGATCGACCACGGTGCGCTGCACCGGCCGCGCCACGGTGACGGTCGGCGGCGCTTCGGCCTTGGCTTGGTCGTGGCTCTCGCCGCAGCCAGCCAGCGCGCCGGCGGCGAACGCGCAGGCGGCCATGAGCGCGGCAAGCCGCGCTGCGCCCGAGACGGCCATGTATCGGTTCCCTTCCCTGCTGCCCCCGCAGGTCGGCGTAGGGAGGGACATAGCCGCTCGGTCCTGTCAACCGACAGGGGTATTTGGCAGCCGATTGGCGCTGCCCTTCCCCGAAGCCACCCAAGTTCCCATATCTGCAGCCCAGTGGTGGCCGGCCCTCCGGGGCGCGGACCGCTGCAATCCAACCCCTTGTGACATCATGAAGGTTATCCCTATCAGCCAAGCCCTCGCGGGCCGGCGTGACGACGCCGCGTCCGTCCAATCCCAGGTGCCGGTCGAAGACCAGGCACTGCTCGACGCCTATTCGCGGGCCGTGATCGACGTCGTCGACCGCATCGGCCCGGCCGTTGTGGCGCTGGCGGTGCACCGCGGCGAGCGCGCCGGCCGGGGCGCCGGCGAGCCGATGCAAGGCGGCGCCGGCTCCGGCGTCGTGGTGGCCCCGGACGGCCTCATCCTGACCAACAGCCACGTCGCCGGGGCGGCCGGCGGCAGCGCCGCGCGCATCAGCGTGACCACGCCGGACGGCCAGGAATTGCGCGCGCGCCTCGTCGGCGACGATCCCGACACCGATCTGGCGCTGCTGCGCGTCGACGAGTCAGTGACCCTGCCGGCGGCGCCGCTCGGCGATTCCAAGCGGCTCAAACGCGGTCAGCTGGTCATCGCCATCGGCAATCCGCTCGGCTTCGAATCCACGGTGACGACCGGCGTGGTGTCGGCACTCGGCCGCTCGTTGCGCTCGCGCAACGGCCGCCTGATCGACGACGTGATCCAGACCGACGCCGCGCTCAATCCCGGCAATTCGGGCGGGCCGCTGGTGTCGTCTCACGGCGCGGTCGTCGGCATCAACACCGCGGTGATCATGGGCGCGCAGGGCATCTGCTTTGCGGTCGCCGCCAACACGGCCAATTTCGTGCTCGGCGAACTGGTGCGGCACGGCCGCGTGCGCCGCGCTTTCATCGGCATCGCCGCCCAGCAGATCGCGCTGCCGCCGCGACGGCGTCATGCTGCGGGCCTGCCGCAGGAGCGCGCCGTCATGGCCGGCTCGGTCGAGCCGGACAGCGCTGCCGGCCGCGCCGGCTTGCGGCCGGGCGACATCATCGTGCGGCTCGACGGCGCCACCATCGGCGGCGCTGACGATCTCGTGCGCGCGCTCACCGGCGACAAGATCGGCCGCGAGGTGACGCTCCAAGTGCTGCGCGGCACCGAGCTGTTGACGCTGCCGCTCCAGCCGCAGGAGCGGCGGCGCGCCGCCTAACCGAACGCCGCGAGGTGGCGCGGAACGGATTTCTCTCGCGTTCCCAAATATCAGAAGATTTCGCCTGCACCGGCTCGAACAACGAAAGGAGCGCGGCTTGGAACGCGGTCAGGCGGAATATATTTTCCACTCCCGCTTCCAAAAAATCAGTGGAATCCAAAGATGACCGACCTTTCCGTTGACGCCCGGCTGTTGGCCAGCGAGCGCGGCACTGCGCCGCCGATCAACACGTCCGTGGTGCTCGCCGCCTCCGCCGTTCTGGCGGCCGGCGCGGTGGCGCTCGCCCAGGCTTATTCGTGGCGGCAGGGCGCGCTGTTCCTGGTGGGCGGCGCGCTCGGGGTGACGCTCTATCACGCGCTGTTCGGCTTCACCTCGGCATGGCGGGTGTTCATCGCCAATGGCCGCGGCGCCGGCTTGCGCGCCCAGATGCTGATGCTGGCCGCTGCCGCTCTGTTGTTCTTCCCGGCGCTCGGCCACGGCACTCTGTTCGGCCAGCCGGTGCACGGCGAATACGGCGCGGTCGGCGTATCGCTCCTGGTCGGCGCGTTTCTGTTCGGGCTCGGCATGCAGCTTGGCGGCGGCTGCGCCTCCGGCACGCTCTATACCGCCGGCGGCGGCAACACCCGCATGCTGGTCACGCTCGCGTTCTTCATTGTCGGCTCGGCGTTCGGCGCCTGGCATCTGCCGTGGTGGTCGGCGCAGCCGAATATCGGAAAAGTGTCGCTGATCGCCTCATGGGGCTGGGCGCCGGCGCTGGCGGTAAGCCTTGCCGGCTTCGCGCTCATTGCCGCCTTCACCGCCTGGGTCGAGCGGCACCGCCACGGCAAACTGCGCAGCGGCGTCGACACCGACCGGCGCGGGTGGACGCGCTTCCTGCACGGGCCGTGGCCGCTCCTTGCCGGCGCACTGGCGCTCGCGCTCGGCAACTTCGCCACGCTTTATCTGGCCGGCCGGCCGTGGGGCATCACCTCGGCATTCGCGCTGTGGGGCTCGAAGATTTTCGCCGCACTCGGCGTCGACGTCGCCTCGTGGGGCTATTGGCAAAGCGCCGACCGCGCCAAGGCGCTGCACGACAGCGTGTTCGCCGACATCACCTCGATCATGGATTTCGGCATTATCCTGGGTGCGCTGCTCGCGTCCGGCCTCGCCGGCAAATTCCAGCCGGGGTGGCGGGTGGACGGGCGGTCGCTGATCGCCGCGGTGCTCGGCGGCCTGATGCTCGGCTACGGCGCGCGCCTCGCCTATGGCTGCAACATCGGCGCCTACTTCAGCGGCATCTCGTCATCGAGCCTGCACGGCTGGGTCTGGCTCGCCGCCGCCTTCGCCGGCAGCGTGCTCGGCACTTACCTGCGCCCGTTGTTCGGGCTGAGCGTCGAGCGCAACCTCAAGCGCGTGCAGGCAGCGCCAGCGGCAAGGGATTAAATCTCCCCTGTGGACCTTGTCGGTTAACGCGATGGCCGGGCTCGCCCCGGCCATCGCCGTTTTCGCTGTTAATTCTTTGGTCGCATTCTGCCGTCGACCGCAATGGCCGGCGAAAGTTTCAACGGCTTTCTCTGATCAACAAGATTAAAGCCGAACTACCGTTTCAGACTTCGCCTCACGCCGGCACTTCGCCCTTGAGCATCAGCCGGTACAGATAACGCCGCTCGCTCATGTCATAGTCCGGATTGGCCTGATGCATGACGCTGCGGTTGTCCCACAGCACCCAGTCGCCGTGACGCCATTGGTGGCGGTATTCGTACTTCTTCTGCGTCGCGTGCCGCATCAATTCGTCGATCAGCTTGAGCGCGTCGTCATCGTCCATGCCCTCGATGGACTCCATGCGCACCGGATTGAGGAACAGTGCCTTGCGGCCGTTCTCCGGGTGCGTGCGCACCAGCGGATGCACGCCGGGCGGCGGCAGATTGCGGCGGCTCTCCTCGCTCAAGTAGCCGAGCGGGCGCGGGCTGTATTTGCTCAAATAGGCATGCACGGCCTTGCGTCCTTCGATCCGCCGCTTGGTGTATTCCGGCAGGTCGTCAAAGGCGTCATGCATGTTGACGTACTGGGTATCGCCGCCTCGCGACGGCAGCTCGACCGCGAACAGCGTCGTCGCTTTCGGCGGCCGCGGGTGATTGGAATGGTCGGTGTGGAACGTCTCGCCCGGAATGATGCGCCGGCCGTTCACGAACTCGTCGTTGGAGACGTACGACACGTCCGGGTGGCCCGGAACATGGTGCTCCTTCTTGTCGTGCGGCTGCAGCTCACCAAACAGCTGGACCGCGGCCATGAACGCGTCGGGCGAAAAATGCTGGTCGCGCATGACCAGCACGTGATGCTCGACGAAGGCTTCATTCAGCGCGGCACGGGCCTCCTGGTCGATCGGCTTCGTGAAATCGAGGCCGACCACCTCGGCCCCGGTGTGGCCGGTGAGCGGAGTGATAGTGAAGGAGGTCATGCAATTCCTCCATGCGTCTGTTTGTTCTCAGGACGCTATAACCGGCTGCGGGGCGGGTCAAGAAAACGCCGTCGCCGCCTTACGCACCGCCTCAACCACCTCGTGCGGCGAGATCGGCGTGGCATTGAACTCGACGCGCAGCGGGCGCAGCGCGTCGGCAATGGCATTGGCGATGGCGGCCGGCGGCGCGATCGGGCCGCCCTCCCCTACGCCCTTGACGCCGAACGGATTGAGCGGCGAGGGCGAATGCTGGTGGGCGAGCGCGAAACGCGGCACATCGGCCGCGGTCGGCAGCAGATACTCGGCGAGCGTCGTGGTCAACGGCTGACCCGCGGCATCGAACGTCATCTTCTCGAACAGCGCGCCACCGATGCCCTGTACCGTGCCGCCGACGATCTGGCCCTCGACCAGCATCGGATTGACCACCACGCCGCAATCGTGCGCCACCGCGTAATTCTCGACGCTGACGCTTCCGGTCTCGGCATCGACCGCGACCACGGCGGCATGCGCCGCGTAGGACCACGTGACCGTCGGCGGCTCGAAATAAAACGTCTCCTCGAGGCCGGCATCGACCCCGGCCGGGCGGCCGTGATCCCAGCCCGGCCGCGCCGCCTGCGCCACCTTGGCGAGCGAGACTTCGGCGCCCGGCACGCCGACGATGCCGACGTGGCCGTGGCGCAGTTCGAGATCGCCGGTACCGCATTCCAACAGATTGGCGGCGATGGCCAACACCTTGTCGCGCAGTTTTGTGCTGGCGCCGTGAATCGCGGCCGACAGCGTGACCGTGGTGCGGCTCGCGATGGTGCCGAAGCCGACGGGGATGCCGGCGGTATCGGCAAGTGTCAGCACCACGTCGTCAGGATTGACCTGCCAGGCATCGGCGACCACCTGGGCGAAGATGGTCTCCATGCCCTGGCCCTGAGGGCAGGCGCCGGACGAGACGAAAATCTTTCCGGACGGCTCGATGCGCACGATTGCGCTTTCGAACGGCCCGACCCCGGTGCCTTCGACGTAACAGCCGAGGCCGAGGCCGAGATGGCGGCCGTTCTGTCGCGCCGCGCGCTGGCGTTCGCGAAACGCATCAAGCCCGCCGATGCCGGTCAGCGCCTTATCGAGCGCCGCCGGATAGTCGCCGCCGTCATAGCTGATGGGCTGGCCGTCGCGGTAGGGCATGCCCGCGGCGTACGGCATCTCATCGGCGCGGATCATGTTGCGGCGGCGCACCTCAGCGGGCTCGAGACCCAGTTCACCGGCGACCAGATCGATGGTGCGCTCCATAGCGAACGCCGCTTCCGGCCGGCCGGCGCCGCGGTACGGCGCATTCGGCGTTTTGTTGGTGGCAGAGATGCGGGCGTCGAAGGCCAGCGCATCGATCTTATAAGGTCCGGGGATGTGGACCGCGGTGTTGTAGACCACGCCGGCGCCGATCGGATTCCAGGCACCGCAATCGACCAGAAAACTGTCGCGCAGCGCCAGGATGCGGCCGTCGTCGTCGAAGCCCACTTCAACGTCGTGGATCTGGTCGCGCGAATGGCAGGAGCACAACAGATGCTCGCGGCGATCCTCGATCCAGCGCACCGGCCGGCCGAGCCGCCGCGCCAGATACGGGATCAACAAATCCTCCGGATAGACATGGCCCTTGACGCCAAAACCGCCGCCGACGTCGAGCGCAAGACAGCGCACGCGCGCTTCGGGCAGCTTCAGCACCGCGGCGGCCTCGCGGCGCACCCAGTGCACGACCTGGGTCGACGACCATACCGTCACCGCATCGGTGCGCGGATCGTATGAGCTCGCGACGCCGCGGCATTCCATCGGCATTGCCGCATAGCGATGATGATGGAAGCGGCGCTTCAGCCGGTGCGGCGCGCGGGCCAGCGCCGCGGCGGCATCGCCCTTGTTGATGGTGAAGCCGCCGATCAGGTTGGTGTCGAAGCGGTCGTGCACGATGGTGGCGCCGGGAGCGAGCGCCGCTTCGGGATCGAGCACCGCCGCCAGCGGATCGAGATCGAGCGTCACCAGTTGAGCGGCGTCTTCCGCCGCGGCACGGTTTCTGGCGACGATCACCGCCACCGCCTCGCCGACGTGGCGCACCTTGTCGAAGGCGAGCAGCGGCTGCTGCGGATTGATGAATTTGTGCTGCACCAGTGCGGTCCATTTGCTCGGCAGCGCCAGTTGCGTGTCTGGCACCGGCGGCAATTCGCGTACGAGCTCGGGGCCGGTCAGCGCGTAGACCACGCCGGGCGCGGCCAGCGCACGCGACACGTCGATCGCGCGGATGTGGGCATGGGCGAGCGGGCTGCGCACGAACACCGCATGCAGCATGTGCGGTAGCTCGAAATCGGCGATGAACTGGCCGCGACCGGTGAGCAGGCGCCGGTCCTCGCGGCGCGGCAGCGAACGGCCGATAAAAGGCGGATGCGAAACATCGTTCATGCGCGGTTGCCGGCTTGGTGGGACACCGCGGATTCTTTAGCATAACCTCGACTTTCTTGTAGCCATGGAGAACGCCATGCGCGGCGTGACGTTTCTGGGCGGCCGCAAACTGCAGCTGATGGACTTTCCCGATCCGACGCCGGGGCCGAGCGACGTGGTGCTCGAGATCAAGGCGTCGGGCATGTGCGGCAGCGATCTGAAGTTCTATCGCGCCAGCGGCGAAACGGCCTCGCTTGGCCTCGGCAAGGTCAGCGGCCCGGTGATCGCCGGACACGAGCCGTGCGGCGTCGTTGCGGCGGTCGGCAGCGCGGTGGACCCAGGCATCGCGCGGCTCGGCGCCCGCGTCATGGTGCACCACTATTCGGGCTGCGGCAGCTGCGGGCATTGCCGGACCGGCTGGTCGCAAATGTGCGTCAAAGGCAGCACCGTGTACGGCGTCACCGGCCACGGCGCGCATGCGCCTTATATGAAAGTGCCAGCGCACACGCTGGTCGCGCTCCCCGACGAACTCGACTTCGCCACCGGCGCGGCGATCTCCTGCGGCACCGGCACCGCCTATCAGGCGCTACGGCGGATGGACCTATCCAGCGGCAACACCATCGCCATCGTCGGCCAGGGGCCGGTCGGGCTCTCGGCTACACAGCTCGCTGCCGCCGTGGGCGCGCGCGTCATCGCGCTCGACGTCAGTAAGGAGCGGCTGGAACGCGCCAAGGAATTCGGCGCCGATGCGCTCGTTGACCCGAAACGCGACGACGCAGTCGCCGCGATCAAGGCGCTGACCGACGGCGCCGGCGCGGACTACGCCCTCGACACCTCAGGAACCGCGGACGGCCGCCTGATCGCCGTGCGCAGCACGCGGGCCTGGGGCACCGCCTGCTTTGTCGGCGAAGGCGGCAACGTCACGATCGACGTCAGCCCCGACATGCTGCGCAAGCAGCTCACCATCATCGGCTCGTGGACTTTTTCCACGTCGGTGCAGGCCGACTGCGCGCGCTTCGTCGCCGACCGCGCGGTCGCGGTCGATCGGTTATTCACGAACCGGTGGCAGCTCGACCAGGCCGACGAGGCCTACCGGCTGTTCGATCAGCAAAACGCCGGCAAGGGCGTGTTTTTGATGCAGTGAACAGGCCGGATAAACGCGCGCCCGTTCGCTTGGCATTCGCTCGCCGCGGCGCTGATCCGTCGAGGGTTATGCATACTACCTTACAATGAGCAAAAAACTACCAGATTTCGATAGTTGCACTCAATGACGACCGCGCTATTATATCAAGAGGTGTATTCCCGGCAGTGACAGCCTGTAAGCGCGAGATAAAGACGCGTTCCATAACCGCGCACGACGTCCGAGCTTCGGCACAAGCAACGATTGAACGGGCAGCGATCACTTGCCGGTCAATTTTGACGGAGGGGTATCTTGGCAAAGCAGGCGGCGTCGTCCCGGTTCGCGGACCAGAACGTCATCTTTGATCCCGATGCGTTTCGCGCGTTCCTGCGCAAACATCACCGCGACCAGAAACAGGCAAAAGCGATCGCCGATCGGGCGCAAGCCGTCCATGACGCCGCGGGAGCGCTGCATACGCACGGCTTTGACCATGATCTCGGCGACAACGACGTCTTTCGCATGCAGCAGCAAGCCGCGCGGCGAACGCTGCAGGTGATCGCAAAGGCCGTTCCCTACGTTCGACTTACGAAACCACGGGGCAAGGGGAAGGCCCAGTACGTGCTGTCGATTCCCGGGGGACCGGGCGTCCTGGACATAACGGGAGTGGAGTTCGTCGCACTGAACGCTTCGATTGAGCGCACCAATGCAATGATTGCGGACGGTGATTTGGCATTCAACGAGTCAGATGAACTGCAGTTCCGGCCGAAGCCCAGAGAAAACCGAGGCTCGCGCCAACGCGGCGACTGGCAATTCGAAGACGATGATCCTTTGTATCTGGCTGCATCCGTGGACGTGCACTGGTGGGGGACTTGTCTTTGCCTCAACGAGTCTGAGGTGCAAACACTCAATGGTCTGTTGATGGCGGGGGCGGCCGCAGGTGCCCTCGCGTTTCTGGACGGCCTCGTCCCAGCCGGAATCGCCGCCTTGATCATCGGGCTTGGCTGGGTCGCAATAAATGCGGCTGATGCGCTCGGCGGCAACGTCGGCGTGTGTTTCTACTGGACCCCTGCGTTCACCGGCTTAATCGTCCTGCCGCGTTAGACCACTGGCATCGAGTGCAGCATTCATGGAGGGGCATGACATGAGCAATCAACCACAATTACGCCCGGTCAAGAAGGGTAGGTTTCCGATCAAGGGTGACGCAATAAATTCGGCGACGTCGTTTCATCTGGCAGATGCTGCCTGGCAGTATGTGCAGTGGCTGCGGCAAGAAACGCATCCTGACATCCCGTTCGAAACCTTCACGACCGAGGTCGTACTGAAGGAGCAGCCGATAAAGGGGCAGTTCCGCGACGATCCCACATGCGAGTCAGGGCAACGCGCAATCGAATACATCCTTCAGACGTACTACACCGTGACGATCAGCGGCAGCATCACGAAAGATCCCGATACGTTCTGCAGCTACAAGCTCGGTCTTTCGGTGAAGACCGGACCGACCAAGGCGAGAGTGAAGCCCGGCAGCTATAAGGATCTGGAATGTCTACCAAAGAAAAAATGACGGACGTGAGTTCAAGTGCCGGGCGCACAGCCTGTCACTTTGCATGTCGCTCCGCAGAGAATCGAGGAAATGGCGTGACCGAATCTCCATAACGGGAGGGACCTCTCATGGCACGAAAACCCAGACCAGCAGCAAAACGCAAGGTATCGCCCCGCGAGAGGGGTAAAGCACCGCCAGGCGGCGTGCTACGCGTCGGCAAGACATCCATCGTACTCGATGTGCTGCGCACTACCTGCGGGACGCAGAACCTCATCTGGATGTGGCCCAAGCCAACACCCATCGTCGGAATATTCGTCAATCTGGGCATCTGCTCGATTCAGGTCCAAATGGCCGGGGTCGGAAAGCCGTCCAAGGTCATGATCCCATCGCGGGCAGGCGCGGCAGGCGCTCAGATTTTGGGACATCCCGCCGCGACGACCGTTACCATCGACTGTTTAGGAACGGTCGCGGGCGGCGAATGCGTCGTGCTCTATCTTTTGATCTGGTAGCCGCGCTTGCTCCGCAATTCTCGTTCCGCACGCGAGTCGATGGTCATACCGAACCGCCCAAGCAGCTTCGGCGTTCCGCGAGCCGCAATACGAGTGCAAAGAACCCGGCGCCCGCTGTCGCGGAGGCGAGTGCATTGTGAACCGCTCGACAGATCGGCATCGCGCTCAGAAGCGCTCTTTGCGGATCAGCCGCGCTTCCGCGCGATGATGTCCTCGCAGCGCACGCCTTCCGGCGGCTGTTCGCCGAGATAGAAGCCGCCCGACATGGCGAACTGCATGCGGTTCGACGGCGGGCCGGCCATGCCCCAGCGGTCGCCGCGGGTCGGCACCATCTTCTGCCAATACGCGGCGTCCTGAGGCACATGGGTGGCTTCGTCGATCTGATCGAGCTCGGTGGTGTATTCGGCGACGAAACCGTCCGGCTCGATGAAATAGGTGAAGACGTTGTTGCCCGGACCGTGACGGCCGACGCCCCACTCGACGTCAAAGCCGTTGCGCTTGACCCGGCCGCTGCCGCGCATCAGGCCGTCCATATTGGGGACTTCATAGGCGACGTGGTTGAGCGAGGGGCCGTTGGCGCGGACCAGCGCGACGCTGTGGTGGTCGCGCGAGCAGCGCATAAAGTCCATCATGTGCGTGCTGTCGGAGTGCCGAAAGCCGAGCACGTCGATGAAGAACGACATCTGCTTGGCCGCATCGCCGCTGTTGAGCACGACGTGGCTGATCTTGCTCGGCCGCGAGCGGTCGAGCGCGACGTCGGGGTGCTGCGCGGTATCCGATGAGATGCTCATCGGCAGGCCCTCGGTCGTCTCGGAGCGGAAGCCGTAGCCGCCGCCGGCGACGGCCGGCAACGGCGCCGGCTCGCTGAGCACCGTCACGCCGTAGGATTTCGCCTTGGCGCAGAGCGCATCGACCGCGGCGCGGTCGGGCGCGGCGAAGTGCACGCCGAGCAGGGTCGGCTTCGGCCGTTCGCGGATGGTGAGCACATGGTGATCGCCGCCCGTGGCGCGCAGATGAATGCCGTCGCGGTCGGCGCAGACCTCTTCGAGCGCCCAGGCCTTGGTGTAGAACTCCGCAGATTGCTGCAGATTGCGCACGCCGAGCTCGATACTGCGCACGCCGGTCACTCTGCCGTTCGTCATTTTGCAGTCCTCCGGGTAATTTTGCCGCAGGATACGGGCGCCGCGGGTGGCGATCAATGATAATGTCAGGCCACGCAGCGAAGGAGACCGCGATGCACTATCCCCGTCGAAGCTTTTTGCATCTGGCCGGCGCCGCGGCCTTGTCGGCCCTGCCGCGGGCGGTGCGCGCGGAGACCTATCCGACGCGCACGATACAGATGATCGTCGACCTGCCGGCCGGCCTTGCGCCCGACGTGGCGGCGCGGCTGATCGCGCCGCCACTGGGGCAGCGGCTCGGCCAGTCCGTCGTGGTCGAGAACCGGCCGGGGGCCGGCGGCAATATCGGCGCCGAGTACGTGGTGCGGGCGGCGCCGGACGGCTACACGCTGTTGGCGGCCATTTCGGGCAATGCCGTCAACGCCTCGCTCTATCCGAAGCTTTCGTTCAGCTTCGTGCGCGACATCGCGCCGGTGGCTTTCATCGGCTACACGCCTTTCGTGCTGGCGGTGCCGCCGTCGTTTCCGGCCAAGACCGCCGCCGAGTTCATCGCCTACGCCAAGGCCAATCCGGGCAAGATCAACGTGGCCACGGCCGGCATCGGCACCGCGCCGCATCTCGCCGGCGAATTGTTCAAGATGCTCGCCGACATCGATCTGGTCCAGGTGCCGTATCGTGCCAATTTCATGCCGGATCTGTTGGCCGGGCAAGTGCAGATGTCGTTCGTCGCGGTTGCGCCGGCGGTCGGCTATTTGCGTTCCGGCAAGCTGCGCGGGCTGGCGGTGACCAGCGCCAAGCGGATGGAAGCGGTGCCGGATATCCCGCCGCTCGGCGACTTTGTGCCGGGCTATGACGGCAGCGGCTGGCTCGGCGTCGGGGCGCCGCGCAATACGCCAGCGGACATCGTCGGCAAGCTCAACACGAATATCAACACCGTGATCGCCGATCCCACCATGCGCGAGCGCATGATTGGGCTGGGCATCGATCCCCAGGCGATGACACCGGCCGAGTTCGGCAAGCTGATCGTTGAAGCCACGGAAAAATGGGCCAAGGTCATCAAGTTCGCTAAGATCAAGCTCGAGTGACGGCAGCGCCGCCATGGCAACGGCAGCAAACGGTCCCGCACATCAGGCGAAGAGATGACAATGCAGCCGCAGCAGTTCGAAAAAGCCAATGGCAAGCCGCATCAGGAATTGATCAGCGGGCCTTACCTGCGCAACGCGTGGTACGTGGCGGCGTGGTCGGACGATATCGGCGACGGCCAAGTCATTGCCCGCACCGTCATGGACGAGCCGATCGCGCTCTATCGCCGCGCCGACGGCTCGGTCGCGGCCGTCGAGGACCGCTGCCCGCACCGTTTCGCGCCGCTCTCCATGGGCAAGGTGGTCGGCGGCGACCGCATCCAGTGTCCCTATCACGGCCTTGAATTCGACGGCAGCGGCGCCTGCGTGCGCAACCCGCACGGCACCAAGAACATTCCGCCGCGGGCGCGGGTGAAGAGCTATCCGGTGCTCGAAAGACACAAGGCGGTGTGGCTCTGGATGGGCGCCGAGCCGGCCGATGAAACCAAGGTGCCGGACTTCGCCGTGCTCGACAACGTGCCGGAGATGCACACCACCAAGCGCGACAGCATCACCATCCGCGCCAATTATCAGCTCGTCATCGACAACCTGCTCGATCTCAGCCACACCTCGTATCTGCACGAAGGCATCCTGGGCAATGCCGACACCGTGGAGTCGGAGATCACCGTCGAACAGGATGGCGACGACGTGGTGGTCGGCCGCCATGCCACCAATTCGGCGCCGCCCGGCATGTTCGCGCAGTTCTGGCCGAACCATCCGCCGCGCGTCGACAAGTTCACCAAGATGCGCTGGATGGCGCCGTCGACGCTTCGCCTCGTCACCGGCATCTGCAAGATGGGCGGGGCGCCCGAGAGCGGTACCGGCTACACCGCCATCCACATGCTGACGCCCGAGAATGAGCGCTCGACGCTCTATCACTTCACCGCGGTGCGCTTCGGCGTGATGACGACCGATGACACGCTGAACCGCGAACTGCAGGGCAAGATCGCCAAGATGCGCCGCTTCGCCTTCGCCGAGCAGGACGCACCGGTGATCGAGGCGCAGCAGCGCGTCATCGAGTCAGCGCCCATGCCGCTCGACCCGATGATCCTCGCCGTCGACGTCGGCCCGGTGCGTTACAAACGGATTCTCGGCAAGATGCTGCAGGCGGAGGCGGGGCGCGGCTGAGGCGGGGTAAGCGCACGAGCCGATTGACCTTGGTCGCTCCACGCCATCGATCGCAACGGCCACGTTGCGATCGACGGCTTTCTCTGATCGTCTCTGATCGGCTGTTGCTACGCCGCCAGCACAATCCGGCCGTCGTGCTCGAACAAAATCTTTTCGAACTTGTCGATCGGCGCCGGTTTGCTGAAATAGTAGCCCTGCACCTCGTTGCAGCCCTCGGCAACCAAGCGCTTGAGCTGGTCTTCGGTCTCGACGCCCTCGGCCACCACCGCGATGTCGAGCGCCCGCGCCAGGTCGATGATCGCCTTGACGATCGCCATCGACTCGCCGCCCTTGGCGATGTCGTTGACGAACGACCTGTCGATCTTGATCTTGTCGAACGGGAAGCTGCGCAGATAATTCAGCGACGAGAAGCCGGTGCCGAAATCGTCCATCACGATGTGGACGCCGAGCGCGCGCAGCTCATGCAGCACGGCGATATTTTTCGGATCGGATTCGAGCAGCAGCGACTCGGTGATCTCCAGTTCGAGCCGCGATGCCGGCAGGCCCGAGGCCGCCAGCGCGCCGACCATGACGTTGACGAGATTCGAATTCTTGAACTGAATCGGCGACAGGTTGACGGCGATGCGGAATTGCGCCGGCCATTTGGCGGCCTCGGCGCAGGCCGAGCGCAGCACCCATTGGCCGAGCGGACCGATCAGGCCGGATTCCTCGGCCAACGGCACGAATTCGCTCGGCGGTACGGCGCCAAGCCGCGGGTGGAACCAGCGCAGCAGCGCCTCGAAGCACTGCACCCGGCCGGACGCCGCATTGACGACCGGCTGATAGAACAGCTGCAGCTGTCCGTCGTTGAGCGCATTGCGCAGCTCGGTCTCCAGCGCGCGGCGCGCCTGAATGCGCGCGTCCATTTCCGGCTCGAAGAAACAATAGGAGCCGCGGCCGTCCGCCTTGACGCGGTACATCGCCAGATCGGCGTTCTTGAGCAGATGGTCGGCGTCCTTGCCGTCGGCCGGGGCGATGGCGATGCCGATGCTGACGCCGACGTTGAGCTGCTGGCCCTCGATTTCATAGGGCGCGGCGAGCCGCTCGATGATGCGGCCGGCCAAAGCCCCGCTCTCTTCGGGCCGTGCCACGTTCGACTGAATCACGGCGAACTCGTCGCCGCCAAGCCGGGCCACGAAATCCTGCTGCTCGACGCAGCCGGCGAGCCTGCCGGCGACCGCGCCGAGCAGCTTGTCGCCGATCGAATGGCCGAGCGAATCGTTGACGCTTTTGAAGCGATCGAGATCGAGGCAGAGGATCGCGAACTTCTCGCCCTTGCGCAGCCGGCGCACGCACTCGTCCAATTCCTCGCGGAAGAACACGCGGTTCGGCAGATCGGTCAGGTGGTCGTGGCGCGCCAGATAGGCAATGTGCGCTTCGGCGCGCTGCCGCTCGGTGATGTCCTCGTGGATGGCGACCCAGCCGCCGTCGGCGGTGCTTTCATGCGAGATCGAGATCAGCCGGCCGTCGCTGAACGGCCGCACCACCCGGAACGAGCCGCCCGGCGGATTGGAGTTGATCGCCGCGAACGACTCTTCGGGACTTTCGGCGAACGTATGTTTGTCCACCAGATACTGCAGAATGCTGTCGAGCGGCGTACCGGGCTTGGTCAGCTCCGCGGGCACCGCGTACATGCCGGCATAGCGCTGATTGCAAATGATCAGGTTGCGCTGGGCATCGAACATGCACAGACCATGCGTCATGTTGTTGAGCGCCAGATCGAGCTGCGTCTTGCGTTCGAGCAGGCTGCGCTCCTGAGCCTTCAGACGGCTGATGTCGCTGTACAGAATGATGAAGCCCTGGTCCCGCGTCGGGCTACGGCTGATGCGCAGCCAACGGCCGTTCGCCATCAGGGCTTCGCTGGTGGCGTGCAGGTCGCCGTCACGCCGCATCAAAAGTTGGCCGGTGTCGACACTCTGTTGCAGCGTCGGATGCAGTTGTGCCAGCGGCGTGCCGGGCTTGAGCAGGTCCGGCGCGACGCCAAACAGATCGGCCGCCTGGGCGTTGGCGAGTGCGATGACGTCATTGGCGTCGACGACGACGACGCCCTCTTGGGAGCTCTCGAGCGCATCGGCAAGCCGGGCCTGCGCGGAGCGGCGCTGCGCCACTTCGCGCTCCATCATCGCCTTGATGTTGTCGCGCATCGTGCCCATCGCGGTGAGCAACGCGCGAAGCTCTTCGGGGCCGCCGACCGGAACGGCGACGTCGAGTTTGCCAGCGGCGATCAGCTCGGCGACATTTGAGGCGACCGCGACCGGCTTGACGATGCGGCGCGCCAAGGCCCACGCCACCAGGCCGGAGAGCACCAGGGCCAGACCGATGCCCCCGATGCTGAGGCTGATGCTGCGGGCCACCTCCGACCGGGCGCTCTCGCGGTACAAGAAGCCGTCGCCGGCGGTGTAGTTCACCAAAAGATCGACCTGCTCGTCGACCTTCGCCGCATAGCGATCAAGCGTCTCCCAATTCACTTCCGATTGCGTGCCGTCGAGCAGCTGCTCGCGCACGACATTCCACTCGGCAGTCGCGTGTTTGACGTTTTCGGCGGCCCGCGTGGCGCGCGCCGATTGGGCGCGCTGCTCGGCGATGGCAATATCCTGGAGGAGCGACTTGTTCAGGGTGTCGATTTCTTGGTCGAGCTTGGCCCGCGTCGGGGCATCGACGGCGATCCAGCGCCGCGCGAATGCCGCACGCATCGCGGCAAAATCCGTCGCCGCCGCGCGCGCATAGTTGATCGACATCAACGATTCATCGAAGGTCTTGTTGACGAGCACACCGGCATTGCGGACGCCGAGGGTCGCATAAGCGCCCAACGCCGCCGTAATGATGCTCATGACCAGGAACGCGATCAGAATACGGCCGCGAATCGTCCTCGGCAGCGATAACATGCGTGCAACGCCGCGGCGGCAGGACGCCGACAGACCCTCGATACAACCGGCCAACCGGTCACCTCGGCTGGTATGTTCTAAACTGTGACTTGCCATAACGCGCAGCCTTACACGGCGGGCGTTAAAGGCCGTCGAGCGCCGGCGCAATCTTCGGAGCTTCCTTAACGGCGCCTTAACCGCGCAGGTTCAGGCTGCACATGCGGCGCCATGCTGCTCCCGGATCGCGACGGCGTCGGGCTGAAGGGCAACCATGGGTTTGAGAAACGAGCTTCTACGCGCGCGCCGCCTCATGACACTGGCCTTCATGGCCGGTGCCTTGACGTCGCTCGGCTCCTGGATGGTGCTGGCCCTGCCGCAGAACACCGTCTCGCAAAAGGGCCGCGAATTTCACCCCACCGAAATCTCGATCAATCGCGGCGACACCATCCGCATCGTCAACGACGACGGCGATCTGCTGCATCATGCCTACGTCGATTCCGCGGCTTTCAGCTTCGATTCAGGCGATCAGAAGCCCGGCAGCATCACGCCCGTTACTTTTCCGGCAACTGGCGATTTCAACGTGCTGTGCGCCATCCACCCCAAGATGTTGCTCGTGGTGCACGTCCGCTGATCGGCCGCTCTCTTAAAGCACCGCTGTACCAAACAGCACCTTGTGGCCCAGGTAGTAGGCGGCCAAGAACACGGTCAGGGACGACGCATAGGCAAACGGCACCAGCCAGGAATGGCGCAACCGCGCCTGCTTGCCGCCATCATCGGCGACGATCCCGAACAGCGCGACGATGATCAACGAGTGCCCGATGAGATCGACCTTGCCGAACGGGAAAACGGCGCTGATGAACATCGCTGCCAGCATGATTGCCCCGATGCGGCGCACCAACGGCGTCCACACCAGGGAAAACGCCAGGGCAAACTCCACCGCCCCCGCCGCGCGCATATAGAATTCGGGCGAGAAGCCGAGCGACATGGTCGGGTGCACCACGAAGAGCGGATACGACCATTCCGGATAAGCCCATTTCTCGATCGAGGCCCACATCAGCGTGATGCCGGCGGCCCAGCGCAGCACGTCGATCGGCCGCATGCCGAACAGGTTCTTCTGCAGGCCGATCAGCGCGAGAAAAGCGGCAAAGCCGAGAAACACCGGATAGTCGGCGAGATGAAAGATCCCATAGTTCCAGATTGCCACCGCGTAGAGAGTGGCGATGCCGAGGGCCGATAGCGGCATGGTCCGACGCGACAGCATGCCCGCGGCGATGCCGAGTTGGAGCGCGCCGATCAGCGTCGAATCGGTCTTCAGCTCCGGCGTCAGCAGGACGCCGCCCATGCCCCAGACGGCAATGAAGAAAAATGCGCAGGCCGCACGGGCGATCAGCTCGAGGTTTTCGCGGATCAGGCGCGTTGCCTGATTGAGAGCGTCCACCATGGCGGTGCCGACCGCGGTGCCTTCCACGAGGCACCCGAGCATCAGGGCGACGATCGAAAGTCCCGTCAGCGTCTCAAAATCGGGGCAGAGAACGTTGTCCAATCCGACAGGCTGTCCGGCCACGTCAAAGGCGCAAAACCACTTCACGTGAGCACTCGCCGTGTTGGCGAAAAGCGCATCGATACACAACGACAGCGGGATTACCGCTGTAAGCCGTAGCCGTTTGGCTAGTCGGCTCATGACCGAGACCTCCAAAAACGCGACTTCCGAGAGTCAGTTGTGCCACCCCCTAGATATACTTAAGGTTTTCTTACCACCACCGGGATTACGGCTGCAAGCCGCAAAATTATGGTTGAATTGGACATGACTAATGGCCCCATCACACGACTTCACGGGTCAGTTGCGCCGCCGCACGCAGCTCCCTGATGCCCTTAAGTTTTTCTTTACCACAAAGCGCTGAAACTTTGGTGCCCGGCGAACGGCGAAATTAAGTTTTGGTTAACCTTTGGACTTCGCCGCAACCTTGCCGCGGGATTTATCCGGTCAGGCTAGGCCGTTGGTAAGCAATGGGGGGTTAGAGGTCGGGCGAACAGACACCCGAGGCATCCCCATGGTGGCCATTGCAGGCTTGCTCAGCGCGATTACCGGAGTTGTGGCCGCCTGCCTTGCCCGGCGGTGGCCCGCACATACCCAGACAATCGAGACCGCGGCAGGAGCCCTGCTGCTCGGCGGCTTCGCGCTGGTCGGCTGGGCGATGCCGGCAATGGTCTAAGGCCGCGAAGAATCTTCGGACGCGGCCGCCGTCAGCGCGGCAATTCCGGCACGATGACGGGTTCGCTCTTGCCGTCGAGCGTGCGCAAAAAGGCGACGAGATCGGCCTTTTCGTCCGCCGTTAATCCAAGCGGCCGGATTTCCGGATCGCGACTGGGCCGGTCGATGCCGCCGCGATCGTAGAGCTCGACGACGTCCTCAAGCGTCGCCACTGCGCCATTGTGCATGTAGGGCGCGCGCCGCGCCACGTCGCGGAGCGTCGGAGTCTTGAACGCGTACTGCAGGGCGACGGATTTCCGAAACAACTTGCCGCGTCCGACGTCATCGCCGCGGGCGCTGCCGATATCGTGGAATGACGCGTCGGTGAATGCCCAGCCGCTGTGACAGGCGGTGCAATTCGCCTTACCGCTGAACAAGGCGAAGCCGCGCTTTGCGGCCGCGTCGACTGCCGTTTCATCGCCGTCGATCCAGCGGTCGAACGGCGCCTCGTCCGACACGATGGAACGCTCGAACGTCGCGAGCGCCATTTGGATCTTTGCAGCGGTGATATCGGTATTTCCGAAGGCGCTGTGGAAGGCCTCGACATAGCCGGGGATCGCGGCAAGGCGTTTGACCAGAGTGTCTTCCGGCAAGTTCATGTTGGTCGGCGAGGTGATCGGTCCCATGGCGACCGATTCCAGATCGCGAAAGTGGCCGTCCCAGCCAAGCTTCGGCGTCCATGCGACGTTGAGCAGCGTCGGCGATCGCAGGGGCAACGTCTGCTGCAACTCGCCGACCGCGCGCGGCTGTCCGTCGGCCCACGACAGACCCGGGTTGTGGCAGCTTGCGCATGAACGGCTCTTCGATCCGGAGAGGATCGGGTCGAAGAACAGCACGCGGCCAAGCTTGAACTTCGCCGGCGAATAGGGATCGAGCGCCGGATAGGGAATGTCGGCAGGCCGCGCATACTTGCTGTGCGATGCCGAGCGGACCGGGGAAGGAGTGCCGGAGGACACGCCCGCCGCAGCGCAGACGAGGGCAAGCCCTGCTGCGAGCCAGAGCACGGTTCGCCCCAATTCCGATCGAGGACGCAAGACACTCATGGCCGCAGACTTCGCCACTACCGTTGAGATCGCGTTAAGCAGGCCCGCGGCGTCGATGCGCTCACGCGCTGCCTCTGCGGTTGGTGCATGGACCGCAACGAACTAAAGTTCGTTGTCCGACCTAATATGCACGCATGTCGCGTAACGCGTGGTGGTGCGTGTTTGTAAAGTTGTGAGCGTTTGCTAATGTTTAACGAATGGGCGGCCGGGCGAGCGGCGGAAGGAGAGCGGCGCTGTTTTGCCGCAGGCCGGCGATAGGAGGATCGGATGATCGGAATCGACAAGGATACTGCACGAAAGGACGGCGCCGGCCTCGACCGCCGCACGCTGGTCAAAGCCGGGTTCGGCGCGCTTGCCGCACCCGCGGTGCTGCACGTCATTCCGGCCAATGCTCAATCGAAGGCGATCAAGATCGGGATCGTCAGCCCGCGTACCGGGCCGCTCGCCGGCTTCGGCGAGGCCGACCCGTTCATCATCGATCAGGTCAACAAGATTCTGCAGCCGGGATTGAAAGTCGGCGGCAAGACCTATCCGGTCCAGATCGTCGCCAAGGACAGCCAATCGACCAGCACGCGCGCGTCCGAAGTCGCATCCGAGCTGATCCTGCGCGACAAGGTCGATCTCATCCTCGCCCAAGCCGCGCCCGACACCACCAATCCGGTCGCCGATCAGGCCGAAGTCAACGAAGTGCCGTGCGTGACCACGAATTGTCCGTGGCAACCGTACTTCTTCGGCCGCAACGGCAATCCGGCCAAAGGTTTTACCTGGACCTATCACTTCTTCTGGGGCCTCGAAGACGTCATTGCCGCGTATCTGCCGATGTGGGATGCGGCGCCGACCAACAAGATCGTCGGTGGGCTGTTTCCGAACGACGCCGACGGCAACGCCTGGGGCGATCCGCAGCGCGGCCTGCCGCCGGCGTTGACCAAGGCCGGCTATCAGCTGCACGACCCGGGCCGCTATCAGGTGATGAACAACGATTTCACCTCGCAGATTTCGGCATTCAAGAGCGCCGGCGCCGAGATCGTAATCGGCAACATGATCCCGCCCGACTTCGCCACGTTCTGGTCGCAGGCGGCGCAGCAGGGTTTTCATCCAAAAATCGTCACCATCGGCAAGGCGCTGCTGTTTCCGTCCGTCGTCAATTCGCTGGGCGCGCGTGGCAATGGGCTCACCACCGAAATCTGGTGGACGCCGACGTTTCCGTACAAATCCGGCCTCACCGGGCAGAGCGCGAAGGAGCTCACCGACGCCTATACCAGCGCGACCAAGCGGCCGTGGACGCAACCGATCGGCTATCAGCATGCGCTGTTCGAGGTCGCAATCGACATTCTCAAACGGACCAAGAGCATCGATCCGAAAGCCATCCTCGATGCCATCGTGGCGACCGACTATCATTCGATGGTCGGGCCGGTGAAATGGACCGGCCAGCCGGTGAAGAACGTGACCAAGACGCCGCTCGTCGCCGGCCAATGGCAACGCAAGGGCAATGCGTTCGAGCTCGTCATCACCGAAAACAAATCGGCGCCGGACATTCCGGTCGGCGGCAAGCTGCAATTGCTGTCGTAATCAGAACGATGCCCGCATCGATCCTGGCGCTTGAGAAAGTGAGCAAGCGCTTCGGCGCGATCGTGGTCGCCGAAGCCATCGATCTTACGCTCGGCGAGGGCGAGGCGCTCGGCATCATCGGACCGAACGGCGCCGGCAAGACCACGCTGTTCGGCATTGTCAGCGGCAACGTTACGCCGGACAGCGGCCGCGTGCTCTTTGCCGGCCGCGATATTACACGCGCGCCGCCGGCGCAGCGCTGCCGCATCGGCATCGGCCGCTCGTTTCAGATTCCGCTGCCGTTCTCCGGCATGAGCGTGTTCGAGAATCTAGTGGTCGCCGCGGCATTCGGCGCGCGCCGCCGCGAGCGCGACGTGTATGGCGCCTGCATGGACATTCTGGCGCGTTGCGGCCTCGCCGATAAAGCCAATCGGGTCGCCGGCAGCCTCACCTTGCTCGACCGCAAGCGGCTCGAGCTCGCCCGCGCGCTCGCCACCGAGCCGCGCGTACTGCTGCTCGACGAGGTGGCCGGCGGCCTGACCGAGCGGGAGTGCCAGACGCTGATCGCGCTCGTCGCCGACATCCGGCGCGGCGGCGTGTCGATCATCTGGATCGAGCACGTGGTGCACGCGTTGTTGGCGGCCGTCGATCGCCTGGTGGTGCTGCATAACGGCGCCTTCATCGCCGACGGCGAGCCGCACGCCGTGATCCGCAGCCCGGCGGTCGCCGAAATCTACATGGGCATGGAGACCGATGTCTGAGCCGTCGGCATCGGCGCCACTGCTCGCCGTGCGCGAACTCGATGCGTACTACGGCGATTTTCAGGCGCTGTTCGGCTTGTCCATGGAAGTGCGCGCCGGCGAAGCGGTGGCGGTGATCGGTGCCAATGGCGCCGGCAAGAGCACGCTGCTCAAAAGCATCGCCGGTCTCTTACGTTCGCGCCCCGACGCCATCACCTTCGCGGGCGAGCCGATCGGCGGCCTGCCGGCGCACGCGGTCGCGGCGCGCGGCGTCGCGCTGGTGCCGGAGGGACGTGCTCTGTTTCCTTCGCTCAGCGTCGAAGAGAACCTCCTGATTGGCGGGCAGCTCAAACGGCCGGGCCCATGGACTCTGTCCAGCATCTACGAGCTGTTTCCCGTCCTCGGCGAGCGCCGCGCCATGCAGAGCACGGCATTGTCGGGCGGCCAGCAGCAGATGGTCGCCATTGCGCGCGGGCTCATGGCCAATCCGAAACTATTGCTGTGCGACGAGATCAGCCTCGGGCTGGCGCCGATCGTGGTGCGCGATATCTACGCGCGCCTGCCGGCGATCCTTGCCGCCGGGATTGCGCTCGTCCTGGTCGAGCAGGACGTGGTGCAGGCGCTCAAGGCGGTCCAGCGCGTCTATTGCCTGCAAGAGGGCCGCGTGGCGCTGTCCGGCACCGCCAAGGATTTGACCCGCGACACCATCGCGGCCGCGTATTTCGGGGTCTGACGTTGCGCGCATGACCGACTGGATCAACGTCATCCTGCAAGGCGTGCTGGTCGGCGGATTGTACGCCATGTTTGCGGCCGGGCTGTCGCTGATCTTCGGCGTGATGCGGCTCGTCAACATCGCGCATGGCGACCTGATCGTGCTCGCCGCCTATCTGGCGCTGGTGGCGACGCAGACGCTCGGGATCGGCCCGCTGGTCTCGCTGCTGATCGTCGTGCCGCTGATGGCGGCGATCGGCTACGCGCTGCAGCGGTTCATTCTCAATCGCACTTTGGGCGAGGATCTGCTGCCGCCGCTCCTGGTGACGTTCGGACTCTCCGTCATCATTCAGAACGGCCTGTTGGCGCTGTTCACCGCCGACGACCGCAAGCTCGACGCCGGCGCGCTCGAAGTGGCGACCGTCCGCCTGGTCGAAGGCGTCTACGTCGGTTTGCTGCCGCTCCTGCAGTTCGCCGTCGCGGTGGCGGTGATCGCGGCGCTACAGTTCGTGTTCTACCGCACCGCGCTCGGCCGCGCCTTCCGCGCCACCGCCGACAGCCCCCAAGTGGCGCAGCTGATGGGGCTCGATAACCGCCACGTCTTCGCGCTGGCGATGGCGCTATCGCTCGCCGTGGTGGCGATTGCCGGCGTCTTCCTGGCAATCCGCGCCGATTTCGATCCGTCGATCGGGCCGGCCCGGCTGATCTTCGGCTTCGAAGCCGTGATCATCGGCGGACTCGGCAGCCTGTGGGGCACATTCGCGGGCGGGCTCGTGCTTGGGGTCGCGCAAGCGATCGGCGCTCACATCAATCCGGGCTGGCAAATCCTCGCTGGCCACATCGCGTTTCTGGTCATCCTCGCGATCCGGCCCGAAGGCTTGTTTACAAAGGGGCGCGCATGAGCGTGCGGGTCACTTTCGCAAGCCGGTCGAGCCGCATCGGCCTGGCGCTCTGTGCTATTGGCTTCGTCGCACTTGCCGCGGCGCCGGCCTGGGGCGGCCGCGACGACCTGCAGCTCCTGGCGCAGATCTATTCTTACGTGGCGCTGGCGAGCTTGTGGAATCTGCTCGCCGGCTACGCCGGTCTCGTCTCGGTCGGGCAGCAGGCCTACGTCGGGCTCGGCGCCTATCTGTTGTTCGCATTCGGCATCTTCGGCGGGGTGCCGCTGCTTGCCGCCATCCCGCTTGCCGGACTGATCGCGGCCGCGGTCGCCGTGCCGATCGCCGCCCTCGTGTTCCGGCTGCGCGGCCACTACTTCGCGATCGGCACCTGGATCGTGGCCGAGGTTTTCCGCCTCACCGCGTCACAAGTCTCCGTGCTCGGCGGCGGTTCGGGCACCAGCCTGCCGGCCTCGCTGATCATCGCCATCGCGCCGAGCCGGCAGCTGCGCGATTTCATCGAATATTGGGTGGCGCTGGCGCTGGTGGTGGCGGTACTGCTCCTGATCGTCCTGCTGCTGCGTTCGCGCTACGGCCTGGCGCTCAAAGCGATCCGCGACAGCGAGCTGGCGGCGACCTGCAACGGCGTCGACGTCATCCGCACCAAAATTCTGGTCTACATCGTCACCGCCGGCGCTACCGCCATGATCGGCGCTTTCATCTTTCTGCAGCGGCTGCGCATTTCGCCGGACGCGGCGTTCTCGGTGAACGACTGGACCGCCTTCGTGATCTTCATCACGGTCATCGGCGGCATCGGCCGCATCGAGGGACCGATCGTCGGCACCATCGTATTCTTTGCGCTGCGGCAGACGCTGGCCGATCTCGGCACCGTCTATCTGCTGATGCTCGGCGCGGTGGCGATCGCGATCATGTTGGCAGCGCCGAAAGGCATTTGGGGCGTGGTGGTGGCGCGCCTCGGCTGGCAGATTTTTCCGCTGGAGCGCCGTGTCATCGCCGAAAGCAGTCCGTCGCACAGCACGGCGGTGAAAGCTTAACGGCTACGCGACGCCTTCGCGCCCGACGGCGACGTAACGGAAACCGGCGCGCCGCATCTCCTCGACCCGATAGATGTTGCGCAAATCGACCACGACGGGCCGCGCCATGAGGCTCTTGAGCCGATCGAGATCGAGCGCGCGGAACTGCTCCCACTCGGTGGCGATCACCAGCGCGTCGGCGCCCTCGGCCGCCGCATAGGCGCTGCCGCAATAGATCAATGAAGGAAGGAGCCACTTCATCTGCTCCATGCCTGCCGGATCGTAGGCGCGCACCTCGGCGCCGAGCTCCTGCAGCGCCTGGATCAGCGGGATTGCCGGCGACTCGCGGGTGTCGTCGGTGTTCGGCTTGAACGAAAGACCGAGCACCGCGACGGTCCTGCCGCGCACCGAGCCGTCGAGTGCCGCCACGACTTTTTCGGCCATGGCGCGCTTGCGCGCATCATTGGCGGCCGCAACCGCTTCGATGATGCGCAATTGCCGGCCGTGGTCGCGGCCGGCCTTGATCAGCGCCAGCGCATCCTTTGGCAGACACGAGCCGCCGAAACCCGGGCCGGGATGCAAAAACTGGCCGCCGATGCGGTGATCGAGACCGAGGCCGTGCGCCACGTCCTGCACGTCGGCGCCGACACACTCGCACAGATCGGCGATTTCGTTGATGAAGCCGATCTTGGTCGCCAGAAACGCATTGGCGGCGTATTTGATCAGCTCCGCCGTGCGTCGGCTGATATGCACGAGCGGCGCGGCATCGAGATAGAACGGCCGGTAAACTTCCGCCAGCACCGCCTGCGCGCGGGCATCGTCGCTGCCGATCAGGATGCGGTCCGGGTGCTTGAAATCGTAGACCGCGGCGCCTTCGCGCATGAATTCCGGGTTGGAGACGACCGCAATCGCCGCAGCCGGCCGCGCGTCGCGCAGGCGGCGCGCGATCTCGTCGCCGGTGCCGACCGGGACGGTCGACTTGGTGGCGACGATGGCGGTGTCGGACAACAGCGGCGCGATCGTGCGCACCGCTTCGAAAATATAGCTCAGGTCGGCCTGACCGTCGCCGCCGCGCGACGGCGTTCCCACGGTGAGAAAGACCACGTCCGATTCGGCAATGCTGGCGTTGTCGCCGGTGAATTCGAGGCGGCCGTCGCGCATGTTCGCCGCGACCATGTCGCTCAATCCGGGCTCGTAAATCGGCAACTCGCCGCCGTTCAGCGCGGCAATGCGGCGTGCATCCTTGTCGATGCAGGTGACGTGATAGCCGAAATCGGCGAAGCAGGCGCTGGCCACAAGTCCGACATAGCCGGCGCCGATCATGCTGACGCGCATAACGATCCCGTAATGGCTGATCTTGAGGCTACATAGCCGGCCAGAATGGGAAGGAAAAGTGGGAGTACCAAGCCCTGTCGGGCTCGACCCAAAACTGAACGAACCGAATGGTGTCGAAGCCTCATAGCTCGATGTGCTCGGGAGCGGCGCCCGCTTTGTACCGCTCGAACATCGCAATGTATGCCGCGTCCAGATGCCGGGCGTACAGTTCGGTATCGAAAAGCGGCATGGTCAGGCGATTGCCTGCGAGCTTCTGTCTGACGGCTGCAAGTTTTCCCGGATTGCCGGCAAGTTCGATCGCCAACTGCTCGTATGATTGCGGATCGGCGGCGATCAGGTCGGGAATACCCACAGCACGCAGCAGGCTCGCCGCCACCCTGCCGGCAAAACTCTCGCCGAGCAGGGTGAGCACCGGCAGCCCCGTCCACAGTGCGTCGCTCGCGGTCGTGTGTGCATTGTAAGGCAAGGTGTCGAGAAACAGATCGGCAACGCGGTGGCGCGCGAGGTGATCGGCCAACGGCATACGCGGCGCAAACACCAGGCGGTCGGGATCAACATTCCGCGCTGCCGCTTGGCTTCGCAGATTGGCAACAACGTGCTCGTTGTCTTGCAGCAACCACAGCACGCTGCCATCCACGCGGCTGAGAATCCGCATCCAACGATCGAATACGTTGGGCAATATCTTGAAGTTATTGTTGAAGCAACAGAAGACAAATCCGCGCTCGGGCAGGCCGCAGTCGACACGGCTGAAGTTGCGTTCTGCAACCCGTCGTTTGCGGTCGTTCGGCTGATAGCAGTCCGGCAGATACACGACCTTCTCGGTGTAAAATCCCTTTTCAGCCGGCGGTATCACGTGCCGGTCAGCGATGATGTAGTCGATATAGCTTGCGCCCATGGTGGCCGGCGTACCCAGGTAGTTGACCTGAATCGGTGCCGGCCGCCGCGCAAACACACCGGTTCGTCCGTCGCCAAACCAGCCATTGAGGTGAACCAGGATATCGATTTCTCTGTCGAGCACGGCTGCTGCGACCGACTGGTCATTCAGCGAAGTAATGTCGAGCATCTCCTTCATCGATGCGTCGATGCGTCGGCGAGTCTCGCTGTGGTCGTCCCATCCGCTGTCGAATCCGAAAACCTCGAATCGCGACCTGTCGTACAGCTCCAGCACGCCGATCATCAGGTGCAGCGTAGCGTGCTCGCGAAACATGTCGGCCAGATAGCCGATGCGGATTTTTTTATGCTCAGCCGAAAGTCGCCGCGCGATCGTCTTGTCCTCGGGCGGGAAGCGCGCGGCGGCAAACAACTCGGCGCAACGCTGAAGGCTGCGGGGCGAGGAAGAGACGAATTGCCAGCCGGACGGCTCGGCTGACAGCCGGCCCGCTGCGAGGTCGCGATCGATTTCGGCTATTGACGCCTCGATGTCGTGCCAATCGCATATCAGCATGCGCTGGTGCAGCAGCATGCCTTTGGCGCATGGATGATCTGGATTGATCTTGAGCAAGGCCGCAAATGCCTCGGCCGCTTCGGCGTGCCGCTTCAGGGCATGCAAAACATTGCCGCATCCGACCCAGGCTCCTTCAAGCTTTGGGTTGAGCGCCAGTGCGCGCCGATAGGAGTCTAGAGCAGCCTCGTACGATTTGAGCCCTGCAAGCGCGTTGCCCTTGTTGTAGAAGGCTTCGGCGTAGTTGGGCTCCAATGCGGTCGCGCGATCAAAATCGGCAGCGGCTTCCTGATGCCGTTTGAGATCGTTCAACGACACGCCGCGATTGTTCCAGGTTTGCGCTATGGACGGATTGATCTGCAGCGCCCTGGTGAACCGATCGACGGCCTCGGCGGGCCTTTTCAGTTTTTGCAGGATGAGGCCGTGATTGTAGAACGCCGCGTCGGAGCTGGCGTCGATCTCCAGGGCACATCGGACGAAATATTCGGCCTCCTTCGAGCGATTCGACTGTTGCAAAACAAGGCTCAGGAGGTTGAGCGCGCCGACGTGTCTCGGCTGACGCTCAAGTGTGCGACGAAAGCAGGTCTCCGCCGACTTGGCGTCTCCGTTCTGCATGGCCTTGAGGCCGTGCCGAAACGTCTCCTCTACGGACGGCATGGCGAGATGCATCCTTGCCGCTTCACAGCGTATCGGCCGCGGGCGCGGACGAGCCGGCGGCGCCGGGCCTTTCGCTCCTGCGCAGCAGCGCAAGCCAGCGCCGTCCAAACAGCATGAGTATCAGCGCGCCGTACACAATGGCGCCGAGCAGCGCCACCGCGACAAGTTGTGTTTCGTTACGGAAGCGCGGTAATGCGGAGAGCAGAGCCGCCACCATCGGCACCGCGGCAAATAGCACAACGGCGAGCGCGAAGCCGGCCAGTGCCAACTTGCTCAAGGAGGATTTCAGCTCCGCGTCGATCGCAATGAAGCCGGCGCGCGCGGCGAGCCACAGCACCAGCACGAAATTGATCCATGCCCCGATCGAGGTGGCGAGCGCGAGACCGACCTGGGCCAAAGGCCCCATCAGCACGATCTTGAAAACGATATTGACCGCAGTGCCGATCAGCGCCGCCTTGACCGGCGTCGCGGTATCGCCGCGAGCGAGAAACGGCGCGACCACGCTGCGGATCAGCACGAATGGAACAAGGCCGATGGTGTAGGCCATCAAAGTCAGCGCGGCCGCATGCGCGTCGCCCGCGGTGAATTTGCCGCGCACGAACAGCCCGCGCATGATCAAGTCCGGCACGATCAGAAACGCGACGATGCACGGCACCCCGAGCAGCAGCGCGAACTCGATGGCGCGATTTTGCGCCGAGCGTGCGCCAGTTTCGTCACCGCTGGCGAGCCGGCGCGTCATCTCCGGCAGCAGCACCGTGCCCACCGCAATGCCGATGACGCCGATCGGCAGCTGATTGATGCGGTCGGCATAATACAGCGCCGAGATCGCGCCGGCCGAAAGGAAACTGGCGATGATGGTGTCGGCGAACAGCGCAAGCTGGGTGCCGGCCGAGCCGATCGTCGCCGGGATCAGCGCCTTGAAGAAACGGCGCACGTCGTCGTCGAGGCGAAGCGCGCGGAAGGACGTCATGACGTCGCTGTGTACGGTATCGCCGCCGACCAACAGCGCCTGCAGAAAGCCGGAGATCAGCACGCCCCATGCCGCCGCATAGCCGGCGCCGGGGAAATAAAAGGCGATCGCTAAGGTCGCCATCATTGTGAGATTCAAGAGGATCGGCGCGGCGGACGGGGCTGCAAAGCGATGCAGCGCATTGAGAATGCCGCCCCACAGGGTCACCAGCGTGATGAGCAGCAGGTAGGGAAACGTGATGCGCGTCAGCGACACCGCCAGCGCAAACTGCTCCGGCTCGCGTGAGAAACCCGGCGCCAGAACCTGGATGACCTGCGGCGTGAACACCAGCGCCAGCGCCAGCAGAACGACCTGCGACGCGAACAACAGCGTAAAGATGCGGTCGCCGAATTTTTGCGCGGCTTCAGGCCCGCCCTGGGCGCGGATGCGCGCGTAAGCCGGAATGAACGCGGCGTTGAAGGCGCCCTCGGCGAAGATGGCGCGGAAATGGTTCGGCAGGCGGAAGGCGACAAAAAACGCATCGGCCACCGGTCCGGCGCCAAGAAACGCCGCCAGCATGATGTCGCGGAAGAAGCCCGTCAGCCGGGACAGCAACGTGTAGCCGCCGACGGTGAGGATTTTGCCGAACATGGGTCTTTAGTAGCTCACCCACCCGCGTGGCGCGAGATGGGGCAAGGAATCAAGCCAGCAATCAAGCCAGCGCCCGCCGGACCGCGCCGATGATGCGGTCCTGGACCGGCGGCTCCAGATAAGCGTGCATCGGCAGGCTGATGACCTCATCGCACAGCCGCTCGGTCACCGGCGTGCCGCCGTTGGCCACCGGGAAGCGGCGATAGGCTTCCTGGCGGTGCAGCGGCTTGGCGTAATAAATGGCCGTCGGGACGCCCTCGCTTTTGAGCGCGGCCGCCAGTGCATCGCGGCGCCCCGGCGCGAGCCGGATCGTGTATTGCGCCCACACCGACGTCGACTCATTGCCGACCCGCGGCACCGTGGCGACTTCGGCCAGAGCGGCGCTATAGTGCCCCGCGATCCGGTCGCGCGCGGCGATCTCGTCGGGAAAGATTTTCAGCTTCTCCAGCAGCACCGCGGCCTGGATCGTGTCGAGCCGACCGGTGATGCCGATGCGGGCGGCATTGTATTTGTCGGTGCCTTCGCCATGCACGCGCAGGCTTTTGATCCGCGCCGCCAGCGCATCGTCGTCGGTGAACACCGCGCCGCCGTCGCCATAGCAGCCGAGCGGCTTCGCCGGAAAGAAGCTGGTGGCGGCCGCGGTCGCGAGTGCGCCGAGCTTGCGGCCCCGATAGGTTGCGCCGAACGCCTGCGCGGCGTCGTCGAGCACGGCGAGACCGTGCTCTGCGGCGATGCTCGCGATCGCGTCGTGGTCGGCGGGCAGGCCGAACAGATCGACGGGAATAACGGCGCGCGGCTTCAATCCGAGGCACTTCGCCGTCGCGACCGCCTGCCGCAAGCTGTCCGGGTCAAGATTGAAACTCTCGGCCTGCACGTCGGCGAACACCGGCGTGGCGCCCAGGAGCGCCACCATCTCGGCGGTGGCGCAAAACGTGAAGTTCGGGCAGATCACCGCGTCGCCCGGGCCGATGCCCCAGGCCATCAACGCCAGAAGCAGCGCGTCGGTACCGCTCGCGCAGGCGATGGCATGGCGCGCACCGCAGAATGCGGCGAGCTCGGCCTCGAGCGCACGCACCTCCGGGCCCTGCACGAACTGGCAGTGCGCCAGCACGCGGGCGACCGCGTCGTCGACGGCGCGGCCGAGCCGGCGGCGCTGCGCGGCGACGTCGATGAATGGAATCGGCCTGTCGTCGACGCGGGCGTGTTGATTCATCGTTTTGAGTTCAGCCGGCGACGCGCCGCGGCCCCTTGCGCGCCAGCGCCGCGTGCGGCGCGCGAGCTTCGAGGCAGCGAATCGCGATTTCGAGGCTGGCGACCGCTTCCTCGCCGGTCACGGCGGGCCGCTCGCCGCTGCGCACCGCATCGACGAAGGCGACCAGCTCCGAGCGCAGCGGCTCGGCATAGCCGACCGACAAATGCCGCATCGAGTAGCTGCCATCCGGCTGGAAGCCGAAGCACTCGGTGACCTGCAGGGTCAACAGATCGGCGATGAGATACTTGTCGCGCGTGGCGATGTGGATGGTGCGCGCCTTGAACGGCGTCAGCCAGTTGGTGTTGATGTGGGCGAGCACACCCGAGGCGGTGCGGAATTGCAGCAGCGCAATGTCTTCGCGCTCGGCCACTGCGCTCGACGTTTGCGGCTGGATTTCGACGATCTCGGATTCGGTGAACCAGCGGATCAGGTCGATGTCGTGCACGCCGAGGTCGATGACCACGCCGACGTTGGACATGCGCGGCGGGAACGGTCCGACCCGCGTGATGGCGATCGAGAGAATGTCCTGGTCCTTGATGGCACGCTTGATCGACTGCACCGCCGGATTGAAGCGCTCGACATGGCCGACCATGAGCGTGACGCCGGCGCGGCGCGCCGCCGCGACGATGGCGCGGCTTTCCTCGATGCTCGAGGCGATCGGCTTCTCGACCAGGACATGCACACCTTGGTCGATGCAGCGTTGGGCGATGTCGTGATGAAGGTGGGTCGGCGCCGCGATGATGGCGGCATCGATGCCGGCGTGCAGCAAGGCCTCGGCGTCGGCAACGGCCTCACAGCCGAGCGTTCCGGCCACGAACTCGCGCTGCTTGCGGTCGGGATCGGCCACGGCCACGAGTTCGACACCGGCCATGTCGGAAAGCACCCGCGCATGGTTGCTGCCCATCACGCCGACGCCGATGACCCCGACGCGTAGCTTGCCGTTCTCCGCCACGTGAACCCTCACCCTTTCCCCACGGCGCCCGCCCCGCGCCGCCCGCTCGTCACTCCCCTAGCACGGTCCGTGCCGACTGGCGACCTTGCCGGCGAAAAAGCGCGAACACAATTTGCATCCGAGACTTACGGCGGTTCCGGCGGTGGAACATAGGGCAAACGTTTGCGGGTCCCGTTTACATCCGTTGCCGCGATTTTAGGCACCGAGGCTATTCGGCGCGGTTCCTTCGCGTTTGCTCGTCCCGCACCGCGACGAGGTCGGCCTCGACCATTTCGCGGACCAGCGCGTCGAAGGTCGTCTTGTGATGCCAGCCCAGCTTCGTCCGCGCCTTGGTCGCATCGCCGAGCAGCGAGTCGACCTCGGTCGGGCGGAAATAGCGGTGGTCGATTTCCACCAGCACACGTCCGTCGGCGGCGTCGACGCCCTGCTCGTCGGCACCGCTGCCGCGCCAAACAATGCGCCGGCCGAGGATCGCGAAAGCTTTCTCGGCAAGCTCACGCACGGTGTGACTCTCGCCGGTCGCCAGCACGTAATCGTCGGGCTCGGGCTGCTGCAGAATGAGCCACATGCCTTCGACGTAATCGCGCGCATGGCCCCAATCGCGCGCGGCGTCGAGATTGCCGAGGAACAAGCGGTCCTGCAGGCCGAGCTCGATCGCCGCCACCGCCCGCGTGATCTTGCGCGTCACGAACGTCTCGCCGCGGATCGGGCTTTCGTGGTTGAACAGAATACCGGTCGAGGCATGCATGCCGTAGGCTTCGCGGTAATTCACCGTGATCCAGTGCGCGTAAAGTTTGGCCGCGCCGTACGGCGAGCGCGGGCGAAATGGCGTGCGCTCGGTTTGCGGAATTTCCTGCACCAGGCCGAACATCTCGGAGGTCGAGGCTTGATAGAACCGGGTCTGCCGTTCGCGGCCAAGAATACGGATCGCTTCGAGCAGCCGCAGCGTGCCGAGGCCGTCGGCGTTGGCGGTGTATTCCGGCGTCTCGAACGACACCAGGACATGCGATTGCGCGGCGAGATTATAAATCTCGTCGGGCTGCGTCTCCTGCACGATGCGGATAACGTTGGTGGCATCGGTAACGTCGCCGTAGTGCATGTCGAAGGCGACGCCGGCCTCGTGCGGATCGTGGTAGAGATGATCGACCCGCGCGGTGTTGAACGACGACGAGCGGCGCTTGACGCCGTGAACCCGATAGCCTTTGGCGACCAGAAAGTCGGCCAAGTAGGCGCCGTCCTGCCCGGTCACGCCGGTGATCAATGCGGTCTTGCCAGCCGGTTCAGCCATGGAAACGAACGCCCCCGCGCGGAGTTGCCATCCTTTAGCATCGTGCCAAAGCGCTGCCTACGCCGTCACTGCGCCTTGATGCGCAGGAACGCGAACCCCACCATGCGCAGCAGCAACAGGCCATGGCGAAAGCGCGAAATCTGGGTCTCGCCATAGGTGCGACTGGCGTACCGGATCGGCACTTCGACGATTTTCAAGGACAGCTTCGAGGCGCCGAAGATCAGATCGAAATCGCCGAACGGATCGAAATCGCCGAAATAGCTGCGTCCGGCCTTGAGCCGCTCGTAGTCGGAGCGCCGCAGCACTTTGGTGCCGCACAGCGTGTCGGTGAAACGCTGTCCGAGCAGCCAGCTGAAGGCGTACGAGAACAGCTTGTTGGCGATGAGATTGAGAAAGCGCATGGCGTCGTTCTCGAGCGGATAGACGAGCCGCGTGCCATTGACGAACTCGCCCTTTCCGGAGCGGATCGCTTCCCAGAACTTCGGCAACTGCTCTGGCGGCATGGTGAGGTCGGCGTCCAGAATCATCAGCACGTCGCCGCTCGCGGCGTCGAAGCCGGTATAGACCGCGTCCGCCTTGCCCTTGCCGGGCTGGCGCAGCGCTTTGATATCGAGCTGCGGATTGTCGGTGATGACGCGCTCGATCTCGTTCCAGGTATCGTCGCGGGAATGGCCCTCGACGAAAATGATCTGCTGCGCCTCGGCGAATTGCGGCATGCGCCGCACCGCCGCGGCGATATTGCCGTGCTCGTTGCGCGCCGGAATGACGATGCTCGCGGTGCGCGGCGGCTCGCCGCGCCGGCGCAGCGAGCGGCACACCGTGTAGTGCCGCAGACACAGGCTGTTGAGCAGCGGGAGCGGTGCCAGAAAGCGGTTGAGCAGACGGCCAAGGCCGAACAGCCGCATGGGCGACAACAGCCGCAGCTCGCTTGTCATCGTCTCGAAATCGGCCAGCCCGGCGAGCGCCGCCACGTCGGCGGGCGCCAGCACGTTTTGCGGCGGCTGTGGCATTTTGAGGCCGGTCGCCTCGGCGAGTTTCAACAGCGGATACCACAGGTGCGAATAATAGCCGACGATCAGGCGCGTTTCGCGCGTGCACAGCGCGTGCAGGCTCTCGAACAGGTTCTGGCAGTCGTCGAGCGAGCCCATGGTATCGACGATCACGATGTAGTCGAACGGGCCCGGCAGCGAGCGGACAAGGTCCGGCGCCTCGATGTCGCCGACGTAAAAGCTGAGGTTGGGATAAGCGCGGCGGGCGACATCGATCGAAGCTGCGCTGATGTCGACACCGACGCCGAACGACGGCTTCAGCTCCGCCAGCAAATCGCCGGTGCAGCAGCCGACTTCCAGGACGCGCGCGCCCTCGGGAATGAGAAATTTCAGATAGTGCAGATCCTCGCCGTGGAAAAACGCGGCGCGCCGGCGCCATCTGGCGCGCTCCGGCGCCGCGGCATCGGAGCGGCTGCGGATCGCCTCCTTGCGCGGCGACAACAGCGGCGGAGCGGATTGCACGATGCTCATGCGCGCCCCGTCAGGCGGCCGGTACCGATCAAGGCGGCCACCGCGTCGGCCAAACTTGCGGCCGTCATCGCCGCAAAATCCGCGCGTTCAAGGCCTGCCATCCGCCGCTCGGCGCGGTCATCGGCTGCGAGCAAGGTGCCGCCGGCGAGTCCGGCCGCCGCGCCGGTGGCAATATCCTCGGCCTTGTCGCCGACGATCCAGGAGCGCGACAGATCGAGATTCATGCGTTCAGCGGCGGCGACGATCATGCCCGGCTTCGGCTTGCGCCACGGATGCGCGGCGATCCGCAGCGGCTCCTTTCCGTCGGCATGATAGGCGCAAGCCAGCACGGCATCGAGATGGGCGCCGGCGCCGGCCAGCGCCGCTACCAAGGCCGCCTGTACCGCGCCAAAGCCGCCCCAATCGTAATAGCCGCGGGCGATGCCGGACTGGTTGGTGACCACGACAACAGGAATGCCCAGCCGATTGCAGCGCGCGATCGCGCCCGCCGCGCCGTCAAGGAGGCGCACCTCTTCGGCACGGCCGAGATAGCCGGTATCGGCGATAATAACGCCATCGCGGTCGAGAAACAGCGCCGCCCCGGAGGCCCAATCGGCTTCGCCGGTCTCGCACCACAGCCCTGGATCGTCGACCGCCATCGCGGGCCGATGCGAGCGGTCGCTGCGCGGCGTTACGCCGGCGGCCGCCAGCCCATGTCGATGTCGAGCACGGCGTGGCAAAGCGCCAGATGCGCCACTTCAACAAAGCCGTATTCGCGGGCGCGAACATAGAAATTGACGTCGCCGCAGCGCCGCAAATCGTTGTCGTCGGTGAAACCCGAGAACGTCGCCACCTTGCAGCCGCGCTGGCGTGCCGCCTTGACGGCGGCGAGCACGTTGGGCGAGCGCCCCGAGCTCGATATCGCGATCAGAAGGTCGTCGGGACGGGCATGAAAATCGATCTGCGTGGCGAACACATTCTCATAACCGAGATCGTTGCCGAGGCAGGTGAGCGCCGCCGCGTCATTGAACGCCATCGCCCGCAGCTTGCCGTTCTTGGAGAAGTCGATCGCCAGATGGCTGGCGATGCTGGCGCTGCCGCCGTTGCCGACGAAAATGATCTTGTTGCCGGAATCGTGGGCCTCATGGGCGGCGCGGCGCACCCAATCGCAGCCCTCCTCGAGCGCGAGTTTTTTAGCCGACAGATCGGTGACTTCAGCGTCGCGCAACGCGCCAGCCAAAGTTCCGAAGTACCGGTTCAACAGCTCGCTCACGATGCCCTCTCCCGACCCGATTTACTCGACAAAGCGTCGATGCCGCTTCGAGCACCGTCCCGATTCGCCGCGGCGGTCGCCGCGATGCGGCCCTCAATAACGGCTCCGCCCTATCAGGGCAATATGCCGCAATAAACGGCCCGGTGCTCCATCGACGGGCGCTTTAGCCGGCCGCACCGGCGGCGAGCGAAGCGTCCGGTGCGACCGAACAGGCCCAGAAATGCTGCAAGAATGCGCGCACCCAACGCGGTGTCCGTTCGCCGAGGTCCGCGGGCTCGCGCACCGCGACGATTGCACAGAACTCAGGATCGCGCTGACCGGCCAAATTGGCCGAAATGCGCTGGCGTAGTTCGTCCGCCGACGCCGCGGAGCGCAACACCTTGACCAACGGCAACAGCGGTCCGGCCCCGACCGCATACCATTCCGCCCCGGCGTCAAGCTCATCGGCAGCGATACCGGTTTCCTCAAGCAGCTCGCGGCGAAGCGTCGTCGACGGGTCCAGCCGGCCGCCGACCGCATCGCCGCGCTCGACCGAACCGCAAGGCAGCAGAATCTGGCCGGCATTTTGGGTGTGCGCCGCCATCTCGCCGAGGATGACGGCGCCATCGGCGCTCAGCACGGCGGCGGCCGGGAAGCACGACCGGACGCGCTCACCCATCGCGTCCCAGCTGACCGCAGCCAACATGCTGGCGTAGTCGGTTTCAAAAAACGCGCCCGATATCGTGCCGCCGGCGATGCGCGCGTCGCGCAGCAACAACAGCCGGCCGTTCCATAATGTCGGCTTTTTCACGCAAAGCTGCTCGAAGAACTGCTGGATCTCGGCGGGGCGGCGTTCTGCAAACGGCCAAAGCCAGGGCGCCAAGGCAAAGTCCAGCCGGTCGACGACGTGTACCGTCACGTTTGGACACGTGGCGCGCCGTTCGGAGTTGTCCATGCGATTTCCGAAGCGCCGGCGCGCGCCTAGAAGCTGCCGGTCTGAGTCAGGCTGTCGGGTCCCAAGGTGCGCAGGCTGAACTGCATGACGACCGCCGTATTGGGAATAGGATTGCTCGTGCCGTTATAGACGTAGCCGGTCATGTAGTTAACGGCGAGCATGAAACAGTCGTCGAGATAGCCGACGCCCAAGCGCGTGGCGTTGAATTGCTTCGCAATCAGATCGTAGCCCGCCGAGCCCAACACCACCCAATTGGAGGTGACTTTGAAGGATGCGCCGGTGAGGAAGCCTTCCCGCCGGTTCAGGAATCCGAGCTGCGGCTGCGCGGCGTAGTCGCCGTACACAAAGTTCAGTCCCCAGCGGTCGAAGTTGGCCCGGGTCTCGACCTCGAAACGCTCCATTTCGAACGTCGACTCGTCGAAGCGCGCGCGAGCCAGGACCATGTAGGTGGAGTTCGGCTGATAGGAGACGCGGCCGACATAATCGGACGCCTGCTTGTCGAGACCGCTGTCGAGGCCGGTATTGGTGGCATCGCCGACCGCATAGGAATTCAGCCCGTAGAGCTGATAGGACTGGCCGAACAGGGCGTTGAACGAGCCGGCCCGGTTGAACTGGGCGGTGTATTGCATGCCGGCATTGAGCCGGCCGCCGCCTTCGACGCGGTCCCAGCCGGAGAATTTGTTGAGGGAAAACAGATTGGTGTCGTCGAACACCAGGCTCTGCGAGTCCTCGTTGGGGAAGCGGCCGATGTCGGTCTCGTTCGGGCGCAGAATGAGCTGGGCAATCGGCTCGATGGTTTGCGTGCCCCACGGCTCGACGTCGACGAACGGATAGCGGTACTCGACACCAACGGCCGGCATGGCGCGGGCGAGTTCGCTGTTGCCGGTCGGGATGTAGTTCGAAACGCCGGGCTGATTGGCGATATCGACTGAAGCGACGTCACCGCGCAGCTGCAGGAACGGCGTGATCATCTGCCCGTTGTCGGTAACGATGGTGCGGCGCCAATCCACCTGGGCCGAGGCGCGTGTATAGATGCCCGGCACGCCCCGCAACAGGCAGTTGTTCTTGTTGAGGAGCGCCGGATCGGCAGTCTCGGCAGTGCCGTTGGCGCAGATGTTGTTCAGGACCGCGAGCGTGCTGATCGGGTCATAGCTCGCCTGCTCGCGCGACAGACTCGTCAAGTTGAACTTGTAGCTCAACTCGCCGCCCATCACCTGATTCGGCAGCACCCGCGAGTAATCCAGAACCGGCGCGACGATCGGCAACTGACTCTGCTGATCGAGTTCGGAAAAGCCGGTGTAGTAGATCGTGCGCATGTCGAAATAGCTGCGGTCGCCGCGGCCCACCAGGTAGAGCTGAGAGACGCCTTCGGAGGTCACGCTGGTGCCGGTCTTGAACGGGTCGAGATAGACGCCGTTGAAGCGGCCCATCCCGTAGTCGCTGATGAACGTCGGATCGGTCACCACGACGCCGGTCCAGCCCCACACCCATTGATTGGTGATATCGAATTGTCCGGAGGTGAGTACGGTGCCGCGAAAGCTTTGACTTTGCGCCGAGCCGGCGCCGTATTCGCTGGCGAAGAATGACGGATCGAGCTGATAGATGCCGGCGGCCCTGATTTGGTAGGAGCCGTTCAGCAGCCGCTGGTTCCACTCGGCCTCCAGCATCGGGCCTTGGGTGCTCATAAATCTCGGGTAAAGCGTCAGGTCGTAATCGGGGGCGAGATTGAAATAATATGGCGTCTCGATGCTCACGCCGTAGGCGCTGCTCGACGAGATCGAGGGGAACAGGAATCCGCTCTTGCGTTTGACCGTCGTGTCCGGCGCCGACAGGAACGGGAAATACGCCACCGGCATGCCGAAGAAATCCACCGAGGCGTTCTCGAAGTAGATCATCTTCTCGCCGTCGTCGTGGATGATGCGGGCGGCTTTGATCTGCCATTCCGGCGGCTTCTTCGGATCGTCCTTGCACGGCTCGCAGGCGGTGTAGACGCCGTTCTGCAGGACTTCGACATTACCTTGCGAGCGGTCGGCCCGGGTCGCGGCCAGATGCGTGTCGTCGGGCGCCTCGAGCCGGAGCGAATCGACGAAGCCGTCGCGATAGTCGTCGGTGAGATTGATGACCTGGCCGTAGGTGATGCGACCGTTCGGCTCGGTCAGCCTGGCGTTGCCTTCGGCCCGCAGCCGCTTGGTCTTCTGGTCGTAGATGACCTGGTCGGCTTCCACCGTTGCGCCGCCATAGTAAATCTGGACGTGACCGATCGCCGCGACGGTACTGTTGGGGTAGTCGTATTTCATCTCGTCGGCCTGCACAAGCATCGGCGTGCCGGCCGGCGGCATCGGCGTTTGGGCGGCGGGTTTGGCGTGCGCAGGAAAGTGCAGCAACGGACCGGCCTGTACCTGGGCACGTGCCGGCGTGCCACAAAGGCCGAGCACGATGGCAGCGGCCAATGCGGTCACGAGCGCGGCACCGCCACGCTCCCGCCGCCGCCGAAGCCTGCGGCTGCCCCTCAGGTCCGCCACTAATCGTGCTCCCAGCAATACGACGCAATGACGCCGAGCCCTGGTCCGGACCCGCGCAGCTTGGACGATCGGCGAGACTGCATCCCCCGCTTTTTTCTGGGCCCCAAAAGTGGCTTTGCCAAGGCACGAAGCCCATTGAATATCAACAAGAATTGGTAAAAGTGCCGGCTGTCCGGCCGCCCCCTTGCCGAGTCCGGCCGCGCGGTCCGAACCGGCGATCCTGCGTAGGGGGTCGGCCGGGCTCAGGTGCCCGCCACGAAGAATGAGGCCAGCCGGTTCCGGATGTTCTCGGCGGCCGTGGCCACGGCACGGTCCTCGGCGTCGCGCGCGGCGCGCTGCCGGGCAAACCGCTGCGCCGAGCCCGGCGCGTCGAACGAGGCGCGGGCGAAGGTCGTGGTGTTCAGCACCACTTTCTTCGTGGCAATTTCGGTCAGGGTAAAGGTGACGTTAAAGGACTCGATCTGGGTATCGGGCCGTCCGCTGGCGACGTCGACCACGATGGTGCTGACCGCCGAGGCGATCGTGACCTGCAGCTGATGGGTCGGCGCAACGGGCGCAGCGCCGTTGTTCAGGTCATACATCAGCGCATTGCGCAACTCGACGGCGAGCCGGGCCTCCGGAGTCCCGTTCCGCGCCGGGATCGGCACCACTTCGACACCGCTCATCCGGACGCGGACAGAATCGCCGGCGGCAAGCGTATGATTGCCGTAAAGCGGCTGAAAACACCCCGCGGTGGCGAGGCCGAGCGCAAGTACGGCAGCGACCGGCGCGAGCCTGCGCAAAATTCCGATGTGCTTGCCCCACCGCATCGGCATCAGTCCCCAGCATTGCCCGGTAACGCAGAAAGCTTAACAGCTATACATAGGCCGGCGCGCGCCGGGCAAGAGGTAGTCCGCGCGTGCTCGGTGCACCCCGGCAAAATCGCGCCGCAAGCCGTTTCGTCCGCTTTCCCGCCCCGAGCAAATGCGAGACAATGCGAGGATGAAGGCGACAACGTGGCGGCGCGCAGCACCGGTCACGGCCGCGCTGCTGCTTTCCGCCTGCAGCGCCGTGCCGCTGACGGGAAATGCCGCGCCGCCGGCGACTCCCGCCAATTACGGCGTGCTCGTCGGCGGTACGCTGCGCGGCTTCAACGGCTACGCGGCCTACAGCAATTTCGAGATTTCCGGCCCGCGCTGGGTCCACGTTTCGACCGGATGGAATTGGCTGACCTGCGTACGCTATTACGACCGCGGGCAGCGCCGCACTTACGTGTTCTTCATCGACAACGGCGCAGTCGTGGCGTCGCGTTACGGCGTGCTCAGCGATCAATGCGGCGCCCAACAATACCTGCCGCTCGACGCCGCAACCGGCACCGTCACGGCGCCGACGCCAGCCCCCCTGGAAACGGCCTCGCCCATGTCGATCCTGCAGCAGCCGATCTATTGAACTGAGTGTGGCTGTTGCGGCTGACGGCTTCGGCCGATCCCCGGTCCGTCACTCGCCGCGCTTACGTTCGGCGCCGAGTGCGGCGTGCGGTAGCGTGTTTCGCGCCCGATCGCCGCGCTGCCGGCTGCCTGGCCTTTAAGATCCGGCCTGCCACCGCATCGAGCTTTTTCAAAAGCTTTGGATCGCGCGCTTCCGGCGCCGTGATCAGCGCATTGTCGAGTGCGCGATCCGAACCGATCGGGCACGGCTCGTGCTCGCGGGGAAAATCGCGGGCGAGCCGCGCCACCAGACGCTTAGCCTTTTCGGCATTGGCGATCAGTACCTTGACGATGTCCTGGACGGTGACGGCGTCATGGTCGGGATGCCAGCAGTCGAAGTCCGTCACCATGGCGACCGTGGCGTAGCCAATCTCGGCTTCGCGCGCGAGCTTGGCTTCCGGCATGTTGGTCATGCCGATGACCGAATAGCCGAGGTTCTTGTAGGTCAGGCTCTCGGCCAGGCTGGAGAATTGCGGGCCCTCGATGCACACATAGGTGCCGTCGCGCACCACGGCGATGTCTTCGGCCCTCGCCGCATCAGCGAGATGAATGCGCAACCGCGGCGACACCGGATGCGCCATCGAGACGTGGGCGACGCAGCCTTTGCCGAAGAACGAGCTCTCGCGCTTATGGGTGCGGTCGACGAACTGGTCGATCAGCACGAAGGTGCCGGGCGGCAGCTCTTCCTTGAACGAGCCGCAGGCCGACAGTGAGATGAGATCGGTCACGCCGGCGCGCTTGAGCACGTCGATGTTGGCCCGGTAATTGATATCGGACGGCGACAGCCGATGACCGCTGTCATGGCGCGGCAGGAACACCACGGGCAGGCCGGCGAGCTCGCCGACGCGCAGCGGCGCCGACGGCTCGCCCCACGGACTCTTCAGCCGAACGCTGCGGACTTTCTCCAGTCCGGGCAGATCGTAAATACCCGAGCCGCCGACGATGCCGAGAACTGCCTTTGTCATCAGGCCCCTGCCCCTCTCTTGATCCTGAAATCGTCGAATGGGTGGAATTACCGCGCTTCGCTGCGGAAGTCGGGCACGGCCTCGTGCAGCAAGCCGTCGATCGCCGCACGTTCGCTATGATCGAGCCCGCGTTCGAGCTTGGCGAGCCAGCCGCGCACCACCTCGATGGGCGGGCATACCGGAGTGGCGGCGACCACGCCCAGAATGCCGATGTCGGTGCTCGGTTCTTCGCGCGCGAACAGGATTTCGTTGAGTCGTTCGCCGGGCCGGATCCCCGTGAACACGATGTCGACGTCGCGGCCGGGCTCGAGGCCGCTCAGCCGGATCATGCGCTCGGCGAGATCGACGATCTTGATCGGCTGGCCCATATTGAGCACGTAGACCGAGGTTGCGCCGCGGCCCGGCCCCAGCGCGTGGCTCGCCGCGGTGACGACCAGATCGCAGGCTTCGCGAATCGTCATGAAGTAGCGGACCATGTCCGGGTGCGTGACCGTCACCGGCCCGCCGGCCTCGATCTGCGCCTTGAATTTCGGCACCACCGAACCGTTCGACGCCAGCACGTTGCCGAAGCGCACCGCGATCATCCGGATCGGCGGCTTGCCGCCGTTGGCGCTGCGCGCCGCGGCGGCATCGAGCGCCTGACAGTAAATTTCCGCAAGCCGCTTGGTGGCGCCGAGCACGGAGACCGGCTCGATCGCCTTGTCGGTAGAGATCATCACCATGGCCTCGGCGCCGGCGGCCGCCGCCGCATCGGCGACGTTGACCGAGCCGAACACGTTGGTCCTGATACCTTCGTCCCACTCGCGCTCCACGATCGGCACGTGCTTGAGCGCGGCGGCGTGGAACACGAGGTGCGGCGCGGCCTCTTTGATCAGACGAACAATGCGCTCACGGTCGCGCACGTCGGCGATACGGCCTTCGACCACGGTGGCGCCGGACTTGCCTTCGGACCTGGTATCGGACTTGCCATCAGACTTGGCGGCGAGCCGTTCCAAGACGCCGTGCAGCGCCGATTCGGAATTTTCCAGGATCAAGAGCCGCGCGGCGCCGAACGTGACGACGCGGTCGCAGATTTCGGCGCCGATCGAACCGCCGCCGCCGGTGACGACCACGGCTTTGCCTTTGACGAAGTTCTCCAGGCGCCGGTAGTCGATATTGACGCTGGGGCGCAGCAGCAAATCCTCGACGTCGACCGGCGCCAGCCGTAACGCCTCGCCGCCGGCATCCAGCGACGGCAGCCGGCTTGTTGCCAGCCCGAGCCGGCGCGCCAGCATCAGCATGGTTTCCGGATGCACTTCGGGAGCGAGCGCGGTCGGCGTCAGGACGAGACGCGCGACGCGCACATCCTGAGCCGCCAGGGCGTTGACGGTCTTTTCCAGGTCGGTGAGATAGCCGCGTACGGGGACCCCACGCAGCGCCTGGCCCTGATCGGCCCGCGACGGCGATAGAATGCCGACCGGCCGCATCTTGGTGACCGCACCGCTCTCGATGGCGCGCAGCAAAACCTCGGCGTCGGCGGCGCGGCCAGCGATCAGCGCCGGCAATGCCTCGCGCTGCTCCGCATGATGCTGGGTTCGCGTATGCCGGAACGACCGATAGGCAATACGGGGGCCGCCGAGAAAGAACATCTGCAGGACCCAGTACAGCGCGATGGTGATCTTGCCGAAGAAAAACGTGCCGTAAAAATTCGGCGCGACCAGAATGTAGTCGAGCACCAGGAGCGAGAGCGCCAGCACCGTTACGGCGCGGAAAATGTTCCAGAGGTCCGGCAGCGACGCGAACCGCCATTTCGCGACATACAGGCTGAAAATCCAATAGACGACGCCCGCATAGACGAGGTAGCCGGGCAGGATGATCAGAAGCCAGTCGAACCGCGCGGCGAGTCCGGCATCCTCGAAGCGAAAATAGAATGCGGCGACGATTGCCGCCGCAGTGGCGACAAGGTCGTGAACGACGATCAGAAGCCGGCGCGGATTGCGAAAAAACTCGCTCATGGCGCTACCATAGACCGCCTCGGCCGATAAAAAAACGACAGATCGCGTTGCCTCGGGATTCGCGCAAGTCCTTGCGATTGCGATCGATTCGCCGCCATGGCGGTGGCGCATCGACAGACCGGCGCATTGCGCCGCGGCAGGGCCGACGCTAAGCACGGGACCGCGGCGGCCGACACCGAATCGGCAGCGGGGAACCGGGAGCGAGCGGGGCAGTGGCGGCTATGTGGGCGATGCGCGGCGCGGCCATCATCGGTCTGTCGGCAATCGTTTGCGTCGGCCTGATCGTGATTCTGCGTCCGATGCTGCGGCGCTATGCACTGGCCAAACCGAACGCGCGTTCCTCGCATCGCGTGCCGACGCCGCAAGGCGGCGGCATTGCGGTGATTGCCGCCACGCTCGCGGCAAGCGGCGTCGGTCTTATCGCCTTCGGCGCGCCGTTGACCGCCTCCCTCGCCACCGCCTTCGCCGGCGTCATTGTCATGGCTTGCGTCGGGGTCGCCGATGACGTGCGCCCGCTTGCCGTGGCGCCGCGGCTTTTGCTGCAGACGCTCGCCGTCGTGGCCGTCATCTATGCGCTGCCGAGCGAAGTGCGCGTGCTGCCGATCGTGCCGCTCTGGCTCGAGCGCGCGCTGCTCTTCGTCGGCGGCCTGTGGTTCGTCAATCTCGTCAACTTCATGGACGGCATCGATTGGATGACCGTCGTCGAAGTGATTCCGATCGCGGCGGCGCTCGCAGTACTCGGCGCTCTTGCCGCGGTTCCGTCCGAAGCGGTGGTGGTGGCGCTGGCGCTCGGTGGCGCCGTGGCGGGCTTTGCCTATTTCAACCGGCCGGCCGCAAAGCTCTTTCTCGGCGACGTCGGCAGCCTGCCGATTGGACTCCTGGTCGGCTGGCTGCTGGTGCTGCTCGCCGGCGCCGGCCATCTCGCGGCGGCGTTGCTGTTGCCGCTGTACTACCTGGCGGATGCCACGTTGACGTTGCTGCGGCGGCTATCGAGCGGCGAACGCGTCTGGCAGGCGCACCGCACGCATTATTATCAGCGCGCCACCGATCGCGGTTTCACCGTGACCGAAATCGTCGCCCGCGTCTTTATTGTCAATCTCGTGCTCGCGGGACTGGCGCTGATCACGGTGCTCGCCGGGAGCCATTGGGTCGACGCCGCGGCGTTCGCCTGCGGCGCGGTGCTGGTCGCTGCGCTGCTCTACAGCTTTACGCGGAAGCGGCCATAAGTATCTCAGTCCATCCAGTAATCAACTTCGCATCGGCGATTACTGGATCGTCCGCTTGCGCGGACGATGACAAGGAATAAGCGCGCCGCTCAGGCGACCTTCTTGGCCTTGCCTTCGAGGTAGGCCCGCATCAGTTCGGCGGTGAGCGCGAGGTTGGGATCGTACTCGGGCGCGTCCTCGATCTGCACCAGGTCGTTGAGCCCGGAATTCTTGTAGATGCGGTTGGTGCAGGAGATGAGCCGCGCCGGCCGCGCCGGATCGCCGTTGAAATGCTGGTGGATGGTGCACGGCGGCACGTAGATCACGTCGCCGGCCTCCCACTCATAGCGCTTGATCTCGGCCTGCGGCTTCCACGCATAGGTATCGGTGATCTCGACGTCGCAGTCCTGATGCAGGTCGTAGCCGTAGCCCTCGACCACGTAGAGGCATTCTTCGGCGAGATGGCGATGTTTGCCGGAACGGCTGCCCGGCGGAATCACCTGCATGTAGGCGTCGACGGTCTCCATACGGGTGTTCATCTGCTCGTTCATCAGATGCTTGAGCAGGCCCTGGCGCGACATTTCCCAGGGCATGTCCTCGGGATGCACGACCTTCTTGCGCAGCGCCATGCGGGCCGGCCGCGTCGTCGCGTCGTCGAGCAGGTCCTGATAGAGTTTTTTGTTGGCTGCGCCGGCGAGCCAAGCGCGCGATTCGTCCCAGGCCATCGCTCTTACACCTCCTCTTCGACTTTTTCGGAGGGGTGATTGAAATCTTCGTCGTAGTCGCGCGGCACGAAATTGCCTTGCGTCGGCGACGGCGTCTTCGGTCGTTTGACCACGGTGTGCTGGAACAGCATGTTCATGAACAGATACATCGGCTTGGTCTTGATCACGAGCGCGCGCGCCGGCTCGGTCGCGCTGGCATTGGTGTGCTGGTGCACGCAATTGTTATGCACGATGGCGACGTCGCCGGCCTTCCAGTCGTAGCGCACGCCGTCGTGAATCTCGTAGCCGGCGCCGTCGAGGATATAGAACGCGGCTTCGTTGACGTGGCCGTGCTTCTGGGTGGTGCCGCCCGGCGCGTATTCCTCGAGATGGATGTGCAAGGTCTGGCACAGCCCGTCCTCGGGCTCGACGTAATGGCGGGAAAAATGCTGCGGGCCGCCGTCGAGCTTGGTCTCCTTGCCCTTGATCACCCGCGGCATGGAGCGCAACCGCGTAAGCTCGTCGGTCAGGCTATAGGCGCCGGTGATCGGGCGGACGAAGACGCGTTCCTTGTCCGGGTCGTGCTGTTTCTTGCCCATCGCTGCTCCTGCGGCTTGTTTCGGGTTTAGCTTCTAGCGCCCCTGCAGGGCGAGAATGTCGTGGTAGGTTTTACTCCATTTCTGCCGTTGATCCAGCGCCTTGGCCGGATCGAGGAAGATCAGCTGGGTACCGGCCGGAAGCGCGGCGTCGGGGTCGGGCGACACCTTGGCGCTCGCCGGCGAGAAGTGGCGCTTGCCGAGAATCGCCTGCGCATCGGTCAGCATGAAATCGAGGTACAGCATGGCGGCGTGGGGAATGCGGCGCGCGGCGGGCGACGCCGGCGCCCTCGAAGCGGGATACCACCGGCGGAATGCCGAGCCAATCGAGCGGCGCACCGCGCGATTTGAGCTGCGCCACCTTGTAGAGGTAGGTGGAAATCGCGAGCGGCACTTCGCCCGAGATCACCAGATTGGCCAACAGCGTGTGGCCCTTGCGGGCCGACATGCCGTTGGTTGCGACGATCTTGCGGAATAGCGCAAGCCCCTGCTCCTCGCCGAACGCGGTAATGAGCGCGCCGAACCAGTCGCTGCTCTCCGCCTCGATGCCGAGCTTGCCCTTCCATTTCGGCTGCGCGAGGTCCTCATAGCTCTTCGGCAGGTCGGCCTTGTTGACGACGCCGGTGTTGTAGGCGGCGACGAACACGTTATAGCGCGTGCCGGTCCATTCATGATGCGGCCGGATCGCCTCGGGCTTGAGATCCGCAAAGGCCGGCGAACTGACCGCCTGCAACAACTGCTCGCGCTCAAGCGATTCCATCGTGGTCGCGCCGGTCTCGATCGCATCGACGTCGAAGCGGCCGCCGCGCGCTTCGATCACGGTGCGCTGCAGGATGTTCTCGGCGCTGCCGCGCCAGACGTTGAGCTTTACGCCGTATTTGCTCTGGAATGCCGCCGTGAGCGCGGCGAGGTCCTCGACCGTCTGCGAGGTGTAGACGTTGACCACGCCCTCTTTCTTGGCGCCGGCGAGAATGCGTTCGTTGCGATCGGCGCCGTGGTAGTCGGCGATTGCGGCGAGTCCGGAATTGGCGGCCTGCGCTTTGGCTGGCGTGTATGACGCGCACAGGCAGCAGAGGAGCGCGACCGCTGAACGCATCCCTCCATATAAAAAACGCGTAATCATTCGCGCTCCTCGGAAAGGGACGTTAATTCCCTTCCTCAACGCGCCGCTGTGGGCAGCGGTTCTGTACTCCCGCGCTTCTTAAACTTCCAGCGTGGCCGTTACCGGCACGTGGTCGGAGGGACGCGCCCAGCCGCGCGAGTCCTTCGACACCTTGATTGAGGAGACCCGATCGGCGAGCGCCGGTGAGGTCCAGATATGGTCGAGGCGGCGGCCCTTGTCGGCGCTGGCCCAGTCCGGCGACCGATAGCTCCACCAGGTGAACAGTTTGGTCGGCTCCGGAACGGAGCGGCGCACCGCGTCGACCCAGCCGCCGGCTTTTTGCACGGCCATGAGCTTCTCGCACTCGATGGGCGTATGCGATACCACCCGCAACAGTTGCTTATGACTCCAGACGTCGCATTCGAGCGGCGCGACGTTGAGATCGCCCACGATAATGCCGCGTCCGCCAGCTGCCGCCTTCAGCGTGGCGCTGCCGCACATCTCGTCCAGAAAGGCGAGCTTGTGGGCGAATTTAGGATTGACGTCCGGATCGGGCTCATCGCCGCCGGCCGGCACATAAAAATTATGCAATTCGATCGGATCGCGCAGGCCGGCCCGTTCGCCAAGCACGATGGACAAATGCCGGCAATCGCTCTTGCCGCAATAGGTCTCGACCGTCGTTGAGTCGAACGGCAGCCGCGAGAGGACGACCACGCCGTGATAGCCCTTCTGGCCATTGAGAGCGACGTTCTCGTAGCCGAGTCGCTTGAAACGTTTGAGCGGAAACCTGTCGTCCGGGCACTTGGTTTCCTGCAGGCAGAGCACGTCCGGCCGCACCGCCTTGACGAATTTGGCGACCAGATCGATGCGCAGGCGCACCGAGTTGATGTTCCAGGTTGTGAGCGTAAGCCGCATCCAGATCAGGAGTCAGTAATCAGCACTCAGCAATCAGAATATGTCCATCGATGATTCTAGAGATTACCTGCCGGGTTTCGGATTTCTGATGGCCGACTACTGAAAGCTTCCCGGATTGCGCTGATAGTTGATGACGAACAAATCAGGGCTCGGCTTTTTGGTCGAGTCGAGATTGTAGACCGCGACCGTGGTGTCGAGGCCCTGCGGGTCGGTCACGGTCCACTGCTTGAGAGTCGAGGTCTTGGCATCGAACATGATCATCAGCTTGGTGGTGCCGACCATCACCTGCTTCTCTTCGATCACCACGGTGATAAATTTGTCGTCGGCCGAGACGCTGATCACGTTGGTGTCGCGCATCAGGTCGATGTGGTCGGCCAACAGATAGCGCAGCGGCGTTTCACGCAGCGGCCACAAATCCTGCGTGGCGAGCTCGCGGTTGCGCACCACCACCGCGGAGCCGTCGGCAATCACGTCGATCGGCGACGGCGGATCGTATTCGAAGCGCACCTTGCCGGGCTTCTGGATATAGAAGGTGCCCGCGGTGCGGTTGCCATCCGGCCCGACTTGCACGAATTTGCCGACCATGGTCTGGACGCCGGACAGATAGGTGCTGACGCGGGTGAGCAGCGCCTTCTGCTTGGCGTCAAAGGCGCTGGCGCCGCCGGACGACGAACCGCCGCCGAACGGCAGCGAAAACGGGAAGAAGCCTTTGCTCTCGCCCGATGCCGGGGCAAGTTGCCCCGAAGCCGGCGCCGTGATGCCGGGCGCCGCGCCGCCCTTGGGTTGCGGCGCCGGTGTCGGCAGCGGTACGTTCTCGGCAAAAGCCGATCCGGTCGCCAACGCGCCGCATAGCATTGCCAATAGCATCGCGATGGCAAGAATCGCCGCGCCTCGACCGGCCATGTCCCTCTCCCGCTTGCACGCCCCGCGGCAACCGATCCGCTACCCGCCCGATATGGCGAATTCGCGGCTGCACCCTGTGGTAAAGAGCGAGTCGCCGAATCTCAATACTTAGTCGTCATCGCCGCCGCCGGTGTCGATCAGAATCTCACGCTTGCCGGCGTGATTGGCCTGGCCGACGACGCCTTCCTGTTCCATCCGCTCCATCAGCGAGGCGGCGCGGTTGTAGCCGATCTGTAGCCGGCGCTGGATGTAGCTGGTCGAAGCCTTGCGGTCGCGTACCACGACCTGCACCGCCTGTTGATAGAGGTCGGCGCCTTCGGCTTCGGACGCCATGCCCATGGCGGTGCCGTCGAACACCGCGGCATCCTCGCCGTCCTGCGGCTCCTCGGCGGTGACGGCTTCGAGATATTGCGGCACGCCTTGCGCCTTGAGGTGCCGGACCACCTTCTCGACTTCCTCGTCGGAGACGAACGGCCCGTGCACGCGGCTGATGCGGCCGCCGCCCGCCATGTAGAGCATGTCGCCCTGGCCGAGCAGCTGCTCGGCGCCCTGCTCGCCCAGAATGGTCCGGCTGTCGATCTTCGAGGTGACCTGAAACGAGATACGGGTCGGGAAATTCGCCTTGATGGTGCCGGTGATGACGTCGACCGACGGACGCTGCGTCGCCAGGATGACGTGCAGACCGGCGGCGCGCGCCATCTGCGCCAGCCGCTGCACCGCGCCTTCGATGTCCTTGCCGGCGACCATCATCAGGTCGGCCATCTCGTCGACGATGACCACGATGTAGGGCAGCGGCTCGAGATCGAGCTCCTCGTTCTCGTAGATCGCCTCGCCGGACTCGCGGTCGTAACCGGTATGGACGGTGCGGCTGAGCTTTTCGCCTTTCTTGTTCGCTTCGGCGACGCGCGCGTTATAACCATCGATATTGCGCACGCCGAGCTTCGACATTTTCTTGTAGCGCTGCTCCATCTCGCGCACCGCCCATTTGAGCGCCACCACCGCTTTTTTCGGATCGGTGACGACCGGCGTGAGCAGATGCGGAATGCCGTCATAGACAGAGAGTTCGAGCATTTTCGGATCGACCATGATCAAGCGGCATTGGTCCGGGTGCAGCCGATAGACCAGGCTCAAGATCATGGTGTTGATGGCAACCGATTTGCCCGAGCCGGTGGTGCCGGCAATGAGCAAATGCGGCATGCGGGCGAGATCAACCAGCACCGGCTCGCCGCCGATCGCCTTGCCAAGGCAGAGCGGCAGCCGTGCTTCGGTGGACTGATAGTCGCGCGACGCAAGCAACTCGCGCAGATAGACTTTTTCCCGATTTGGATTGGGCAGCTCGATGCCGATGGCGTTGCGGCCCGATACCACCGCGACGCGCGCCGACAACGCGCTCATGGAGCGGGCGATGTCGTCGGCGAGGCTGATGACGCGCGACGATTTGATGCCCGGCGCCGGTTCGAGCTCGTAGAGCGTGACCACAGGTCCCGGCCGCGCGTTGATGATCTCGCCGCGCACGCCGAAATCGCTCAGCACGCTTTCGAGCGCGGCGCCGTTTTCGCGAATGAGCTCGGCGCTCAACGTGGTGCGCTCACCCGGCCGCGGCGCCGCCAGGAGGTTGATGGAGGGCACGGCGTAACCGTCGGCGGCGCGGCGCAGCGGCTTTGGCGCCGCGCGCGGCTTGCGCGCGCTTGGCGGCGGCGCTTCGGCCTCTTCGCCGTCGCCTTCGTCGTCTGCGGCTTCGGCATGCCGGTCCGCGGGCCCGTCGAACTGCGGCTCGATCCGCCGCCGCGCCATGGCGAGGTCGTTCCCCGCGCCGGCCGTTGCCCCTGTGCGGCCGCGGAACAGACGGGCGATGCGAGAGCGCAAGCTCAACAAGGCGTGGACCAGAAGGCCGAGCGAAATCCAGGCGCGGTCGCGGCCGTCGCCGCCCTCGGCCTCTTCGTCCTCAGGTTCGTCGGCCTCTTCGGTCTCTTCGTCGTCGACATCGCGCCAGATAATGCCCGCGGCGATGGCAAACGCGCTGAGCGCGGCGATGCCGAACACGATCGATTCGACGAATTGCGAGGTTCGCGGCAGCGTCACGTGGAGAAGGACCGCCGGCAAGCGCAGAAGCGCGTCGCCGATGACGCCGCCGAGCCCGGACGGCAGCGGCCAATGCGGGCTGCGCGGCAACGCCGAGGCGAACGCGGCGGCGAGGATCGCGCCGACCAGCCACAGCACGACGCGCAGCTTTTCACGGCTCAGCGACCGATGACCGAGCAGCCGATAGCCCCATACCGCGATCGGCAGCAACAACGCCAGCGAGCCGAGGCCGAGCAACTGCATCAACAAATCGGCCGCGATCGCGCCGGGCCGGCCGAGCAGATTGCGCACATGCGCATCGGTGGCGTGGCTGAGCGAGGGGTCCTGCACCGACCAAGTCGCCAGCGCCAGCGCCAAAATCATGGCCAGGCTGAGCAGCGCCACGCCGCCAAGCTCGCGCAGCCGCCGCTGCAGCACGGCGCCGAGCGTTCCAGACAGCAGCGCCATGCCGTCGAGGCCGCGGTCGATCAGCGACATCGGCTAGGCCTCATCCGAAAACCTCGACCAGACGATGCAGCGCCTCGGCGGTGATCTCTTTGTTCTGCACCATGGCGACGCGGATGTAGTTTTCGCCGGGATTGCTGCCGTCAGCCTGCTCGCGCGCCAGATAGCGGCCCGGCACGACGCGCAATCCGGCTTCACGCCACAGCGATAGCGTTGCGGCCTCGCTGCCACCCTGCGCGGCCACGTCGAGCCAGAGAAAGAATCCGCCGGCGGGGCGGCGATAGCCGTAGCGGTCGCCGATGATCTGATCGGCGAGATCGAATTTCTCACGGTACAGCTGCCGGTTCTCGTCGACGTGGCGCTCATCGCCATAGGCGGCAATGGCAACGTGCTGCAGCGGCTGCGGCACCTGCGGCGCGGCCACGTTGCGCAATTCGAGATAGGCTTGCAAAAACTTGCGATCGCCGGCGGCGAAACCGACCCGCAGCCCAGGCAGGCTCGAGCGCTTCGACAGCGAATGAAACACCACGACGTTGGCAAATTCCGGCCCGGCGGCTTCGAGCATGCCGTCCGGCGCGTGCTCGCTGTAGATCTCGCAGTAGCACTCGTCGGAAAAGATCAAAAAACCGAAGCGGCGCGCCAACGCGGTCAGGCGATCGAGATAGTCGCGGTCGGCCACGGCGCCCTGCGGATTGGCCGGCGACGCGAGATAAACCGCGACAGTGCGGGCCAGCAGATCATCGCTCAGCGCATCGAGATCGGGCAGAAAGCCGGTCGCCTTCGTCGTCGGCAGATAGACCGGCTCGCAATCGGCGGCGACCGCTCCCGCCGCATAGGCCGCATAAAATGGATTCGGAATGAGCACCGCGGGCCGGCCGGCGCGCGGGCTGACCCAGTTCTTGGCCGCAAGCGCCGCCAGAAACAGACCCTCGCGGGTGCCGTTGAGCACCAGCACTTCGGTTGCCGGATCGACCGGCCGCGGCAGCGTGTAGCGGCGATTGAGCCATTTGCCGACCGCGACCGCGAATTCGTCCAAGCCCTTGTTCATCGGATAGCGGCCGAATTCGGCAAGGTGCGCCTGCAGGATCGAGCCGACGAACGGCGGAATCGGATGCTGCGGCTCCCCGACCGCGAGACTGATCGCCGGCTTGCCCGGCGCGATGTCCTCGAGGAGCTCGCGCAGGCGCACGAACGGCGAACGCGAGTTTTGCGCGCGGGCAGGCGGAGGAGGCAGTGGGGAGGTCATCCTATACATCACGAGAGCGGGCCGCCCGCCGGATCACCGATGCGGCACCATACGGGGGGCGAGGTTAAGACACGATTAAGGTTTACAGGCCGGCCCTTGGCCTAAGTATCTCATGATCTTAGGGATTTTGTTGCGGTGTCCGAGGGTTGCAGCCTTTCGGAGCCTTATAGCACGGCGACATAAGCGGGGCATTCGATTCTCGTTACCGGACCAACCGGCATCCACGGCGTTACTGGATGTGTACCGCCTGAATGATCGCATTCCAGCGCTTCTCTTCGGTGCCGAGAAAGACGCGGAAGTCATCGACCGGCTGCCCGACCGCCGCCACGCCATTGCGGCCAAGCGCAGCTTTCACACTCGGATCGGCCAACGCGGCAACAAAGGCACGGTTGATCTTGGCGACGATTGCGGGCGGCGTCTGCGCCGGCGCCAATAACCCGAACCAGTTCTCCGAAACGATGGTGGGATAGCCGAGTTCAGCCGTGGTCGGAACATCGGGCAACAGGTTCGAACGCTGCGGGCCGTTGACCGCAAGCGCGTTAAGCGCGCCCGACCTGATGTGGGGAAGATAAGCCGGCAGGTCGTTGATCATGATCTCGATACGGCCGGTGAGGAGGTCACTGAGCGAGGTCGCGCCGCCCGTATAGGGGACATGCACCATGTCAATGCCGCCCTCCTTTTTCAGAAGCTCGGTGGCGAGGTGCGGAATGCTGCCGACGCCGGTCGAGCCGTAGCTGAGCTTGCCGGGATGGGCCTTGGCGACGGCAATGAGCTCGGGGAACGATCTTATGTCCGCCTTCGCGGATGCCATGGTGACCTCGGCGACCTTGGCTACCAGCGTGATCGGCGCAAAGTCGGTCAGCACCTCATACGGTCTGCGCGTGGCGAGCGCCGGCGCGATGATGAGCGAGCCGACGCTCGACAGCGCGAGCGTATAACCATCAGGGGGAGCAGCGGCGACCGACTGGGTACCGATCACGCCGGCAGCGCCGGGCCGGTTGATGATGACGACCTGCTGGCCGAACGCGGCCCCGACCTTGTCGGCAAGAGTCCTGCCGACCAGATCGGCCGAACCGCCAGGCGGAAACGGGACAACGATCTGAACCGGCCGCACGGGATAGACGCCGTCCTGTGCATGACAAGGCAGCAGGGCGAAGCCCAGGATCGCCGCAGCAAGAGCGCCGAATATCTTCTCGGTTGCAGTCAAGCCGTTCTCCCGTTGGCGGCGATCATGCAGGGCGGCGATCGAGCGTGTTATAATGCCACGCATCGCCAGAGGAGTCCGCGTCATGTCGCTTGAGGTGAGAACGTTGTCGCCTGCGCTCGGCGCAGAAATTTTGGGTGTCGATTTGCGCAACGAAGTGGCGGCCGAGACGCTCGCAGCGATCCTCGACACCTGGCATCAGCACCTCGTCATCCTGTTTCGAAACCAAGTTCTGTCTGAGGACGACCAGATCCGGTTTGCGCGGCATTTCGGCGTGCTGCAGCAGCGCGGCCGTCCGGCGGAAGCCCGCAATGAGGCGTCGCGGCTCGAACATCCCGAGCTCACCATGCTGGTCTCCAATATCCGCGAGAACGGCAAGCTGATCGGCTCGTTGGCCGACGGCGAAATGCATTTTCATTCCGATTTCTGCTACGTGGAAAAGCCGGCGAAGGGCACGTTTCTGTACGCCATGGAAATTCCCTCGCAAGGCGGCGACACGCTGTTCCTCAACATGTACAAGGCCTACGACACGCTGCCGTCTGCGCTCAAGGCGCGCGTCGAGGGCCGCAAGGCCGTCAACGCCTATCACTATGAATCGGTGACGCGTGAGATCAACGGCGCCAAGCTCGACCTTAGCGCCCACAAGCAGTATGCGCAGCCGATCGTGCGGACGCATCCGGAGACGCGGCGCAAGGCGCTCTACGTCAACCGGCTGATGACGTTTACGGTCGAAGGCATGGACGAAGCCGAAGGCAGCGCGGTGCTCGACCAACTCTTTGACCACATGGAGCAGGATGAATTCATCTACGCGCACAAGTGGTGCGTCGGCGATCTCATCCTGTGGGACAACCGCTGCACATTGCACGCGCGCACTGATTTCAGCGACCGAGAACGGCGACTGCTGCGCCGCCATGTAGTCGAGGGCGACCGCGCGTTCTGAGGCGCGAAGCGCTCAACCATTTCATCGGACCACGATGAGCGCATCGAGCGCGGTCGCGCCGTCGTCTTTGGCGTGCACCATCAGCGGATTGATGTCGATCTCGGCGATCTCCGGGACGGCCTGCATTAGCTGCCCGATCGCCAGCACGACTTGCGCCACCGCATCGACATCGGCCGGCGGCGCGCCACGCACACCGGCGAGCAGCTTCGCGGCCCGGAGCCTGCCGAGCGCGGCGACGATTTCGGCGGCATCGGCGCTGGCCGGCAGCACCTGCACGTCGCCGAGGGCTTCGACCCAGATGCCTCCGAGACCGAGCAGCAGCACGGTGCCCCAGCCGGGATCGCGCTTGGCGCCGACCATCAGCTCGATGCCGCGCGGTGACATTGTCTCGACGAGCGCGCCGTCGAGCTTCATGTCGGGCGCGGCGCGCTGGACGTTGCGCATGGTTTTGTCCCAGGCGGCACGCAGCGCCGTCTCGTCGGCGAGATTGAGCGCCACCGCGCCGGCCTCGGTCTTGTGCGACAGTGCCGCGGCCTGCGCTTTGAGAACGACCGGGTAGCCGATCTTTTTGGCGAGCGCGGCTGCGTCGTCCACTGTGCGCGCGAGCGCGCCATCGGGAATGCGAATGCCGGCCGCAGCCAGCACCTTCTTGCCGAGCCATTCCGGCTGCGCGCCCTTTGCGAGCTTCGGCAATTCGGCAATCGATGCCCCCGCTGTGCTTGGACCTTTGCGCGCCAGCAGTCGGCCGTAGCGCGTGTACGACGCGATGGCGCGCAGCATGCGATCGGACGAGCGCGAGAACACCGCCGGGCCTTCGTTCACCGCCGCCATCACGTCGTCGCCGAGCTCCCAAGTGTCGCCGAGCGCCACCATCACCTTGGGCTTTGGCGAATGGGCCATGCCTTCGTTGAAAGCCCGGATGGGAAGCGGCGTATTGATCGGAAACGAGATGAACAGCATGCCGACATTGGGATCGTCGATCAGCGCCTTGGTGACGGCGGGCAGCATGGCCGGCGTAAATCCGGCCGTGGTGTCGAGCGGGTTGCCGTAATTGCCGTAGGCCGGCAGCGTCTCGCCGATCGTCTTTAAGGTCGCCGCATCGAGCTCGGGCAGATCGAGCGCGATGTCCTCGGCGAAATCGTTGGTCAGCCCCACATAGGCGCCGGATGCGGTGAGCACGCCGACGCCCTTGGTGGGCGGTGTCGGAAACCGCTGCAGGATGGCGATCAGGTCCATCGCCTCATCCATGGTGCCGACCACGATGGCGCCGGCCTCTTCGGCCAGCGTGCGCACCGTGGCGTAGTCGCCGACCAGCGCTCCGGTATGCGACTGCGCCGCTTTGCGGGCCTTAACGCTGCGGCCGGCCAGCATCAGCACCACCGGCTTGCCGGCAGCGCGCGCCCGGCGCAGTGCCGCCAGAAACGCCTGAGGCCGCCTGATCTCCTCGCAATACGCCATGATCACGCGCGTGGCGGCGTCATCGACCAGAAATTCGATGAAGTCGATGGTCTCGAGACCGCATTCGTTGCCAGTCGAGATCACGTACGACACCGGAACGCCGCGGCCGTCGCAGGCGCGCTGAAAATGGCCGAGCAGACCGCCACTCTGGCCGACGATGGCGACGCCATCGCTGATGCCGCGCGCTGCCGCGCGGGCATAGATCATGTGCAGCATCAGCCCGTCGACGTTGTTGGTGACGCCGAGGCAGTTGGGGCCGACGATCGCGAGCCCCGCGGCGCGCGCGGTCGCGGCGACGGCGTCCTGCGTCGCGTAATCGCCGGTCTCGGCGAAGCCGGCGGCGAACACCATCGCCGAGCCGACCTTGCGCCGCGCGGAGGCTTGCATCGCTTCGGGCACCGCGGCAGCCGGCAAGGTGAACACCGCGAGATCGACGCCTTCGGGCAATTCGTCAGGGCTCTTGAGCACCGCCCGGCCGTCGATCGGGGCATCGGAGCGGCCGACCAGAAAAACATCGCCGGCGAAGTTGTTGACCTTCAGGCATTGCAGGATGATCTGGCCGGCGCTGCCCGGCCGCGTCGAGATGCCGATGATGGCGACCGAGCGCGGCCTTAAGAATCGCGCGACCGCCTTCGGGCCGCGCGCGTCTTCCGCTCCGCTCATGCCGCGTCCTTGTCGGGCTGCCACATCAAGAGGTGCTCGCCGTTGGCAAGCGGATGCCAGTACGGCTTCACCTTCATGCCGACTTTCAGCTCGTCGGCCGTGCAGTTGACCACGCCGGCGATGAGGTTGACGCCGACGTCAAGCGTGACGCTGGCGATCGCATAAGGCTCGGCGCCCTGGAACGCCGCCGTGCCGCGGTGCGCGATGGTGAACGAGAACACCGTGCCTTTGCCGGACACCTCGCGCCACTCGATGTCGCGCCGCCGCCCGGTGAAGATGCTCACCGGCCGCGGAAAATGCTGATATTTCTTCGCCGTCTTGCAGTATTGAATCGTCAGCTTCTTCTGCCGCGTCGCCTCCCAGAACGGCAGGCCGAAGTCGTAATGCTTGATGTCGCGTTTGACGGCGAGCGTGTCGTTGAGTGTGGCAGCCATGGCGTCCTCTCTATTGGTTCGGGACAAGCGCCAGCGCAGCGCTCGAGCCCCAGTTGCGCCCGTAATTGATCCAGCCGATGCCGGTGACCAGCGCGTTGGTGGTGTCTTTCACCTGGCGCTCGCCGGCCTCGCCCATGAGCTGGCGCACCGCCTCGATCAGATTGTGCGACGAGCAGGCTGCTTGGCCCGCCGAGATCTGGCCGCCGCCGGTGTTCATCGGCAGCGTGCCCTTGTAGGACAGATCGGTATCGCGGACGAACGCCATGCCCTGGCCGGGCTTGCAGAAGCCGAACGCTTCGAACTGGATCACGATCGCGATCAGAAAATCGTCGTACGGATGAAAAGACCTGACGTCCTTGATATCGAGTCCGGCGGCCGCCAGCGCCTTCTTGCCGGCGATCTCGTGACCGCTGCGGGTGACATCGACGAAATTGTCACCGCCGAGAAAGTTGGTGCGCTCGGCGTAGCCGATCGGGATGACGCACTTGTGCAGGCCCTTTTCTTTGGCGCGCTTTTTGCTGGTCACGATCAGGCCGGCGGCGCCGTCCGCCAGCATGACGCAGTCAAGCAACCGGATCGGGTCGGCGATGATCCGCGATTTCAGATAATCCTCGATGGTGATCGGCACGCGCAGCTCTTCGCAGGCGTTCTCGTTCATGAGCGCGTGGTTGCGCTGCGTCACCGCAAGCTTGCCGAGCACGCGCAGATCGACGCCGTATTTGGCGTCGTAGGCGCGCTGCAGCAGGCCGAACGCGCCGGGCGGGCCCAACAGGCCGTACGGCTCGGTCCAGTCGCGGCGGTAATTGCGGTCGTTGCGGCCGTTGTGCTCACGCACATGGGTGTCGGAGTAGAGGCACAGCGCCACCTCGCACAGCCCGGCGTCGATCGCGGCCGCGGCGCGCGCCACCGCGCCCACGGCAGAGCAGCCGCCGGTGTGCACCTGCTCGCAAAACCCGACTTCGAGCCCGAGCATGTCGCAGGTGCTCTGCGCCCAGAACATGCTGGCGCCGCCGGTGCCGGTCAGGCCCGACATCACCAGCCCGTCGATCTCGGCCTTGTCGAATCCGGTCTTGTCGAGCAGCGATTCCAGAATTTCGCCGGCCAGCACCCAGACGTCGCGATCGCTCTTTTTCATCACCTTGGTTTCGGCATAGGCGACGATCGCGTTGTCACGCAGACTCATTGGCGTTCCCTCCTGTGCAGAAGCGTTACGCTTGATCGGGCCGCACGCGCGGCGCGGTCTTGTCGAGGAATTGGCGCAGGCGGTCGAGCGATTCGGGGCTGCGCGTGTACTCGGCCACCATGCGTTCGAAATAAAGCCCGTCGTCATACGACATGTCCTGCAGCCGCGGCAGGCTGTTGGTGATGGCAAAGTTCGACAGCGGCGCGTTCTTGCAGATTTTCAGCGCCAGCTCCTTGGCCTTGGCGATCTGCTGGCCCTTGGGCACGACGTACTGCACAATGCCGTAGCGCTCGGCCTCGTCGCATTTGAGCACGCGGCCGGTGAGCATCATGTCCTGCATGCGGGCAAAGCCGATCAGGCGCGCGACGCGGATCGAACCGCCGCCGCCGACAAAAATGCCGCGCGTGCCCTCGGGCAGGCCGAAATACGTGGTCTCGTCGGCGACGCGGATGTGCGCGGCCGCGGCCGTCTCCAACCCGCCGCCGAGCGTGGCGCCGTGCAGCGCCGCGATGAACGGGATGTTGCCGCGCGCCATGGCCTCGAAATAGGTGTTGCGATTGAACGGAAACGGCAGCCGCCGCGAGCGGCCGTCCGTCCAGTTCTCCGCCGCCCAGCGCAGATCGAGGCCGGCGCAGAAATTGTCGCCGTGGCCGAAGATGATGCCGCATTTGGCCTCTTCGCCGGCGCGCTCGATGGCCTCGCGCAATTGCTTCATCACGATGGGATTGAAGCAGTTGCGCTTGTCGGGGCGATTGAGGCCGACCAGCGCAATGTCGCCGTCGAGCTCGTAGGTGACGGTCTGTTCTTCGCTCATGATGTCTCCTTGAACAGGCGCGCTGCAAAACATGCCGCTCATGCCGCAGCCGACCTACATCGTCAATTCGGCGATGTCGGCATAGCGGCGGCGTTGCGCCGCGGCGTTGCCGAACAGGGACGACAGCAGCAGCGCGCGCTTGAGATAGAGGCCGATATCGTGCTCGTCGGTGAAACCGATGGCGCCGTGCAGCTGGATGCAGGCCTGCGTGACCGCGAGCGCATCCTCGGACGCCTTGGCTTTGACCGCCACCGCCTGCGCCGGATCGATGCGGTAGGGATCGTTGGCGGCGGCGACCTGATAGAGCAGCGAACGCGTCGTTTCGGTCTTGATGTAGATATCGACTGCCTTGTGCTGCAGCGCCTGAAAGCTGCCGATCGGCTTACCGAACTGCTTGCGGATGCGCAGATAGTCGAAGGTGAGCTCCTGCGCGCCCACCATGACGCCAAGGAGCTCGGCCGATATGGCGATGAGGCAAAGGTCGGTCAGCGCTTCGACCGCGCTGCGCGACGATTGCCGCGGCGGCACCACATCGGCGGGCGTATCTTTCAGCGTCAGCGTCGCCAGGCTGCGGCCTTCGACGCTCGGCGCTGTCGCGATCTGCACGCCGGGAGCGTCGCGCGACACATAATAAAGACCGGCCCCCTCGGCGCCACTGGCGCTGACCAGAAAACCGTCGGCGCCGCCTGCGCAGACGGATACCTTGGTGCCCGTGAGCCGCGGCGCGCGATCGCCGGCCGCCTGCGCGCGCAGCGCAAGCGGATCGCCGGCATGCGCGCTCTCCTGCAGTGCCGGCACCACCAGCGCTTCGCCACGCATCGCGCGTTCCAGCATCGGATGCGGCGCGTGGCCTTGCGCCAGTGCGGCCGCCGCGACTGCCGCAAGCCCGAGCGGCTCGCAGACCAAGCCGCGCCCGCACTGCTCGAGCACCAGCGCCAGTTCGGTGAGCCCAAGGCCCGATCCATCCGCCGCGGCGGGCACCAGCATGCCGAGCCAGCCGAGTTCGCCCGCTTGGCGCAAGCGCGCCGGCGCGAAGTTTTGCTGTTGCCCACGAAACCTACGCGCGACTTTCGGCCCCGCCGCGGCGCCGAACTTCGCCGCGGCGTCGCGCAACAGATTCTGCTCCGATGTGAGATTGAGTTCCATATCACTGCATCAATGTCACTGCGGCAGGTGGAGCACGCGGCGGGCGACGATATTGCGCTGGATCTCGGAGGAGCCGCCATAGATGGTGGCGCGCCGCACCTGAAGGAACGGCGTCGAGACATCGACCGCGCCAAACTCGGTCGGCACGGGATTCTCCATCGACGCATCGCTGCCCGCGGCTTCGACCAAGAGGTCGTTCAGCGATTGCAGCAGTTCGGAACCGAAAATCTTGATGATCGAGGAGTCCGGTCCAAGGCTGCGCTGCCGATTGGTCAGCTCCACCGCGTGGCTGAACAGCGCCGACAACGCCGTCACATTGATGCTGGCGGCCGCGAGCCGATCGCGGAACGCCGGGTCGGCCATGACGCCGGACGCGCGCGCGATGGTCTTGATGCGCTCCAGCGCGATCAGGGCATATTGCGGGTTCGACGTGCCGAGGCGCTCGTGGCCGAGCAGCGCATTGGCGATGCGCCAGCCGTCGTTGAGCTTGCCTACCAGATTCTCCGCCGGCACCACGACATCGTCGAAGAACACTTCGGCGAACTCGTCATCGTCCGCAATGGTGCGGATCGGCCGCACGCGCACGCCGGGGCTGTGCAGATCGAGCAGCAGAAAACTGATGCCGGCATGGCGCGGTTGCGCCTGCGGATCGGTGCGCACGAGCGCGAAGATCCAGTCGGAATGATGCGCCCATGTGGTCCAGATTTTTTGTCCCTGCACCACGAAACGGTCGCCGTCGAGGGTAGCGCGGGTCGCAAGGCTGGCGAGATCGGAGCCGGCGCCGGGCTCGGAATAACCCTGCGCCCAGATCACGCCGCCTGAGATGATCGGCGGCAGATGTTTGGCCTTCTGCGCCTCGCTGCCGAACTCGATCAGGATCGGGCCGATGTGATTGAGCCCTTGCGCCGGCAGCTGCGGCGCGCCGAGGCGCGCCAGCTCTTCGGTCATGATGATCTGTTGGTTGAGCGTCGCGCCCATGCCGCCATGCTCTTTGGGCCAATGCGGCGCGACCCAGCCCTTGCGCGACAGCGTGCGGTACCACGGCATCAATTCCGCGGGAGGCGGACGGTTGGTGCGGTCGCGCAGCGGCGCCGGCAGATTGGCCTCGAGCCACGTCCGCACGTCGCTGCGGAACGCGGCTTCCTCGGGTGAATCATGACGGAACATGGCGCGGCTCTCGGTGCAGCGAAGGGCGTTGGCTGCGCGGCTGGATCGGCTTCATTCCTCTTGCGGCTTCATTCCACCTGGATGTGCGCGGCCTGGATGACGGGGGCCCAGCGTGCGCGCTCCGCGGCGAACATTTTGTCGAGGTCGGCCGGCGTGCCGATCTTGATCTCGGCGCCGAGCGCGGCGAGCCGTTTCTGAGTTTCGGGTACGGCAAGCGCTTGGCGGAATGCATCGTTGAGCTTGTCGATGATAAAGTGCGGCGTTGCCGCTGGCGCGACCACAGCGAGCCAGAACGGCGATAGCAGCTTGGGAAAGCCGGCCTCGGCCGTGGTCGGCACGTTCGGCAACTCGGCATAGCGCTCGCTGCCCGCAATCGCGATCGGCCGCAGCTTGCCGGCCTGGATGTGCGGCAGGCTGGTCGTGCTCGGGTCGGCAATGATGTTCACCTCGCCCGCCAGAATGGCGTTGAGCAACGGCGCGGTGCCACGATACGGCACGTGCAACATGTTGATGCCGGCTTCGAGCTTGAACATCTCGGCAAGCAGATGCGGCGCCGTACCATAACCCTGCGAGCCCCATCGAAGCTTGCCCGGATTGGCCTTGGCGTAGGCCACGACCTCGGCCAACGATTTCGCCGGCAGATCGGGGCTCACCGACACGATCAGCGGCGTCTCGATGAGTTCCCCGACCGGTGCAAATACCTTGACCGGATCGTAGCCGATCTTGGCGTTGACCATGGGGCCCGTGGTGAGCGCCCCACCCGGCGACATCAAGAGCGTGTAGCCGTCCGGATCGGCGTCGGCGACGAACTTGCCGCCAATGCCGCCGCCGGCACCGCCGCGGTTTTCAACCACGATCGGCTGACCGAGAACCGCATGCAGCCGGTCGGAAATGATGCGCGCCATGCCGTCGGTCGGACCGCCGGCCGGAAACGGCACCACGACCTTGATCGGCCGGTTCGGATAATTTTGCGCTTGCGCCGGCGCAACGCCATGCAGCGCCCAGGCGGCTACGAGCGCAGCCGCAAGCAGGATCCTTGTCATCGAGGCGGCCCTCCCATTGGTCCGCCGCGTGCGGACCTTTGGCGGCATTCTAGTTCGGGATCGTCCGGATCAACCACCGAAAAAATCGCGGCCCACCCCATCGGGTGCTGCTCGCCTCAGCTCAACAGCCTGCGCACCGCGGCGGCCCATGCGGCCAGTTTGCGGTCGCGCGTTGCGGCATCGATTTGCGGCATGAAATGACGCTCGGCGTGCCATTGGGCGGCAAAGCGATCCGGCTCGGGGAAGAAGCCGACATGGAGGCCGGCGAGGTACGCGGCCCCGAGCGCGGTGGTTTCCGGGCTCCGCGGGCGGTCGACGACGCAGCCGGTCAGGTCGGCGAGGCGCTGCATGGTCCAATCGGAACTCGCCATGCCGCCGTCGACGCGCAAAGTTTTGAGCGCGCCCTCGGCATGCGGCCAGTCAGCGCGCATGGCCGCCAAAAGGTCCGCAGTCTGGAAGCAGACGCTTTCGAGCGCGGCGCGCGCCAGCTCGGCGGGGCCGGTGTTGCGCGTCAGGCCGAACAGCGCGCCGCGCGCATCGGGCCGCCAATATGGCGCGCCGAGACCGACAAAGGCCGGCACCAGAATCACGTCCTGTGTCGGGTCGGCGCTCTCGGCAAGCGCGCCGGTCGAAGCGGCATCCGGCACGACATGCAATTGGTCGCGCAGCCATTGCACCGCGGCGCCGGCAACGAAGATCGCACCTTCCAGCGCATACGCGCGCACGCCGCCGAGCTGATAGGCGATGGTGGTGAGCAGCCGGTTCTGTGACGGGACCGCCGTCGTGCCGGTATTGAGCAGTGCGAAGCAGCCGGTGCCGTAAGTCGATTTGACCATGCCGGGTTGAAAACACGCTTGGCCGATCACCGCCGCCTGCTGATCGCCGGCGATGCCGCAAATCGGGATCGGCGCACCGAACAGGTCGGGATCGGTCAGGCCGAAGGCCCCGGACGAATCGCGCACCTCCGGCAACACCGTTTTCGGGATGTCGAGCAGCGCCAAGAGCCGCTCGTCCCACGAGCCGCGATGAATGTCGAACAGCAGCGTGCGCGCCGCGTTGGTGGCGTCGGTGGCATGCACCTTGCCGCCGGTCAGGCGCCAGAGCAGATACGTGTCGACCGTGCCGAACGCGAGTTCGCCGCGTGCCGCCAGGTCACGCGCGTGCGGCACGTGATCGAGCAGCCAGGCGAGCTTGGTGCCGGAAAAGTAAGGATCGAGGAGGAGCCCGGTCTTCTCCGTAAACAGCGGCTCGTGCCCGTTGGCTTTCAGCTCGGCACAGCGCGGAGCGGTGCGCCGGTCCTGCCAAACGATGGCGCGGTGCACCGGACGGCCGTCGGCGCGATGCCACAACAGCGTGGTCTCGCGCTGATTGGTGATGCCGATGGCGGCGATGTCTTTGGCAACCGCTCCGACGCGCGCCATCGCCGCACGGCAGGTGTCGAGCGTGGTCGACCACAGATTGTCCGGATCGTGCTCGACCTCGCCATCGGCCGGGAAATGCTGCGGAAACTCGCGTTGTGCCAACGCGGCGATCGAAAAGTCGGCAGCAAACAAAATAGCGCGCGTCGATGTCGTGCCCTGATCAATCGCAAGGACATAAGACGTCACGCCCGCCTCCCGCCGGCTGAGTGCGGCTCAGGCATAGAATTGCCGTGCCGCGGATGGCAATCCGGGGCACGGCACTTTCTCACGTCGCTGACAATGGACGCGCTACTGAGAACGCGAGCGACGAGGCTCGGCGTCTGCTCAGTAGAACACGCCGTAAGCGGTATCGACGACCTCGCCCGTGTTGACGTTCACCAGCAGCAGATCCGGTCCGTACTGAACCCACTGGAAGCCGGGCGGCGGCGGTGTCAGGCCGACGTCGGCCCAACCCGAATAGTAATAGGCCGGCGCCAGGAACAGCGCCGGCAACACGGCGCCGACCGCCCAGCGGCGGTAGCCCCAACCGTGCGGATAGACCCACGGCCGGGCAAAATGCACGCGATTGATCGGATGGCCGTGAAAAGCGAACCCCGCGCCTGCCCCGACGCCGACCCGCACTGGGCCGTGTCCCACCGGGCCGTGAACCACTGGGCCATGAACTACTGGGCCATGAGCCATCGGGCCGTGCACGACAGGCCCGCGAGCGGCTGGTCCGTGACCGACCGGTCCGTGAGGGCCGGGACCGCCGCGCGGAGCGGCGTGCGCCGGCGGACCTTTATGACCGCCACCGCCGCCCCCAGCTCCCACGCCCGCGCCTTGCGCAAGGGCCAGTGTTGGGGCGGCGAGCACCAAAGTCGCGGCAATGGCTAAAACGCGTCGCATGGCGAGTCCTCTCTTCATGGCTCAAGGTGAATCGGGCGCAGCCTAACAAAATCGCCACGCTCGCGTAAGGTTCCGTGAGGCAACCCGCAGCCGACCACGGCGATGTGGCTGCACCAAGGCCGCTCGTTTGCTGTTATTTTGCTCTGCTTCGGGCGGATTTTTACAGGCGGTTTATGCAATCGCTACGATCGGAGGCGCCATGCGCACGCTGCTTCGAATTCTCGGCATGCTGTTGCTCTTGCTCGGGCTTCTGTTCATGGCGCAAGGCTCCGGCTATCTGCCGTGGCCGGCGGAAAGCTTCATGGTCGGCGACCGCAACTGGGTGTTCTACGGCGGCGGCATTGCGGCTGTCGGATTTCTGGTCGTCATCGCCTCGCGCTAAGCGGCTCACCGTCTAGCGCGGAAAATTCTGCAGCATCGTCTCGCGAAAAAATTGCGGCAGCTCGGCGATGTCGCGCGTGGCATAGTCGCTCTCGACCGCGGCCGACAGCGCGGCGAGCGCACCCGATGTCAGCGGCATCGGCACGCCCGCGAGCGCGCCGGTCGCGACCGCCGACATGAGATCCTTGCGCAAGGTGCGGATGTCGAGCGTCATCTCGGCCTCGTCGCCGCGCAGCACGCCGGCCTTGGCTTTCAGCCAGCCGCAGGCGGTGGCGCTCTCCTGCAGCGCGTCGATCATCGCATCGAGCGCGAGGCCCTGGCGCAGCCCGAGCGCCAGCGATTCCGCTATCGCCTGCACGTAAGCGCCGAGTCCGACATTGGCGGCGAGCTTCATGGCATAACCCGCGCCGGCCGGGCCCATGTGCACGATGCGGCGCGTCAGCTTGTCCAGCACCGGCCGGGCCCGCGAAAGGTCTTCGGCACGGCCACCCACCATCGCGAACAACATGCCGGCACGCACTTGCGGAATCGTGCCGAGCACCGGCGCCTCGATCAACCGCGCGCCTTGTGCGTCGACCAACGGCGCCAATTCGCGGCCGGTCATCGGTTGGAGCGTGCTCATCTCCATGAACAGCTTTCCGCGCACGTCGGCTTGCAGAAAACCATCCGGGCCGGCGAAGATGCGCCGCGCGCCGTTGTCCTCGGTGATGCTGGAAATGACGACGTCAGACGCTGCAGCGACCTCGCGCGCATTCGCGGCGACACGCAATCCGCCCTCCGCCAGTTTTTTGTTGGTCTCGGCGTTCTGATCCCAGCCAACAACCTCAAAGCCCTGCTCGCGCAGGCGCGCCGTCATCGCCGCGCCCATGCGGCCGAGACCCACAATGCCGACAATCATCGCTTGCTCCCGATCCGCCGCCCGCCGGCCATTTTAGTCCATGGCTATCGCAGGCGCGACAAGCGGCCGGCCGGTGTGCGGCGAAAACCGCGGATCAGGAGCGCACGTGCTGCAGCTTATCGGGATTACGCACGACATAGATCGCGACGATGCGGCCGTCGCGGTGCTCGAACGCCATGGTGTCGACCGTGCCGTCGTCCTCGTGCAGCACCAAGCCGGCCATGCCGTTGACGATGGCGTGGCGCGCCGCAACGCCGGCGAGGCTGGGATTCTTGCGCGCGATGCCTTCGAAGAAGCGCACGATCTTATCGGCGCCGCGGATCGGATTGAGCGCCGCGGCGCGCTTGCCGCCGCCGTCGGTGTAGAGCACCGCATCTTCGGCCAATAACTGGACCAGCGCATTCGTATCTGCCGACGCCGCGGCGGCCTGAAACGCGGTCGCGAGGCGGCGGCCTTCTTCCGGCGAAGCATCAAACCGCGGCCGGCCGGCCTCGATATGGGCGCGGGCGCGGGCGGCGAGCTGGCGGCAAGCGGCTTCGCCGCGGCCGAGCGCGCGTGCCACTTCGGCGAAGTCGAGGCCGAATACGTCATGCAGAAGGAAGCTCGCCCGCTCGAGCGGCGACAGGCGTTCGAGCAGCAACATCAAGGCGACCGAAATGTCGTGCGCCATGTCGCCGGCACTGCCGTCGTCGAAATTTTCGTCGACCACCGGCTCGGGCAGCCATTGCCCGACATAGATTTCGCGCCGCGCCTGCGCGGACTTCATGCGATCGAGACAGAGCCGCGTCACGATGGTGCCGAGATAGCGCCGCGGCTCTTCGATCGCGGCGCGATCGGTGGCGTGCCAGCGCAGATAAGCGTCCTGGACGATATCCTCGGCCTCGGCGCGCGAGCCGAGCATCCGATAGGCGAGGCCGATAAGCGCGGGGCGATGCGCCTCGAACGCCGCGACATCCTGGTCGACGGTCGCGCTCATGCCGCTTTGGTCAGTTCGCGCAGCACCGGCCGGGCTTCGCCCCCGATGGTGAGCCGCACGCAAGCGCGGCCGTGACCCAGCGCATATTTCAGCGTCGGGAAACTGCGTGCCGCCACCATGGCGAAAGCGAGCGCGATCAGGCCGCGCTTGCCGAACTGGCGCAGCACTTCCTCGCGCAGATCGTCGGCCTGCGGCGCGTGGCGCAACGTCGCTTCGGTAAACCGCACGGCGAGCGCCACCTCGTAGGGCATGGCGGTATAATCGCGCGCCACCACGGCGCGCAGGATCGCCGGATCGACGCCCTCGCGCTGGGCCATGTCGATGCCGAGCTGGGTGCAGGATCCGCAATCTTCCGCCATGACGGCGACCAGCCCGGCGGCGCACCAGGCGGCGAGCGGCACATCCTTGCGGTACTTGGTGAGCCCCTGGACCTTGCCGAACGTGAGCATCGCGCGCGGATCGACGTCGATCATCTCGCGCATATAGCTCGCGTCATAGTTCCAGGTGCGCTCGAACTTTTCGATCCCACGCCGCAAAAACCATCTGAGCATCGCATCTCTCCTTCTGCGATGGCATCCGGACGGAGTGACCAGAGGCCAACCCGGGCAGTGGATGCCTTCTGCGCATAAGACGAGGCAGCTCCGCCTCCCGTGACATGGCGGCGCCAAGGAGATTTCGAAACCCGAAGTGGAACCGGACGGCCGGACCTTATGCCAGCGCCGCGGCCACCGCTTTGCCGCAGCTCACCGTGTCGGCAGCGCCGCCGAGATCACGGGTGCGCAGTTTCGGCTCGGCCAGCACGCGCTCGATCGCCTTGACGATCGCCGCCGACGCGTCGGCCTCGCCCAGATGCTCGAGCATCATGGCGCCCGACCAGATCTGGCCGATCGGGTTGGCGATACCCTGCCCGGCGATGTCGGGCGCCGAGCCGTGCACCGGCTCGAACAGCGACGGAAAGCGCCGCTCCGGATCGATGTTGCCGGACGGCGCGATGCCGATGGTGCCGGTACAGGCCGGGCCGAGGTCGGAGAGAATGTCGCCGAACAGGTTCGAGCCGACCACGACGTTGAACTTATCCGGCCGCAGCACGAACAACGCCGTGAGAATGTCGATGTGATATTTGTCCCACTTCACGTCGGGAAAATGGTTCGCCATCGCTTCGACGCGCTCGTCCCAGTACGGCATGGTGATGGCGATGCCGTTCGACTTGGTGGCCGAGGTGAGATGCTTCTTCGGCGTCTTGCGCGCGAGCTCGAAAGCAAATTTCAGCACCCGGTCGACGCCGATGCGCGACAGCACGGTTTCCTGAACCACGACTTCACGCTCGGTACCGGAAAAGATGCGGCCGCCAATCGCCGAATATTCGCCCTCGGTGTTTTCGCGCACGACCCAGAAATCGATGTCGCCGGGTTTGCGATTGGCGAGCGGCGACGGCACGCCCGGCATCAGCCGCACCGGCCGCAGATTGACGTACTGGTCGAACTCGCGGCGAAACTGAATGAGCGAGCCCCATAGCGAAATGTGATCGGGAATCTTCGCCGGCCAGCCGACCGCGCCGAAAAAGATCGCATCGTGGCGGCCGATTTTTTCCTTCCAGTCCTCCGGCATCATGCGGTCGTGCTTGGCGTAGTAGTCGTAGGAGGCGAAATCGAAATGATCCTGCCGCATCTCGAAGCCGAATTTCTTGGCCGCGGCCTCGAGCACGCGCACGCCCTCCGGCACCACTTCCTTGCCGATGCCGTCGCCCGGGATGACGGCGACGCGGTAGACGCGATTGGTGGGCATGGGCCGAATCCTTTTCCTTGTAGGATGGGTCGAACCGAGTGAAACCCATCAATGCGATCAGGTCGGTTATAGCAGAAAGTCGATGGGTTTCGCCTGCACTCAACCCATCCTACAAACTGCCCCGAACGCATCGAACGCCTCGGCAAGCAGATGCAGCACCAGCGCCGGATCAGTCGCGGTGAGGACGCGGGCGCGGTGCGCTTTGCGGAGATCGTCGGGCGCCTGCGTGCAGGCGGCCGCGGTATCGAGCGCCCAGCCGAGATGCTTTCGCGCGTGGCGTAGACCGAGCTCGACGCCGTAGAGGCCGAGCATTTCGCCATAAAGCGCGGACACAAGCGCAAGCTGCTCGCCAAGCGGTGGCGCGCTGTCGCGCTCGCCGGTCGCGAGATAACGCGCGAGCTGACCCGGAAACCACGGTTTGCCCTGCGCGCCGCGGCCGACCATCACCGCATCAGCGCCGGACGCCGCGAGCGCCGCGTCGGCATCGTCGAAACTTTCAATGTCGCCGTTGACCGCCACCGGAATTGTCACGGCGTTTTTCACCGCGCGGATCGCCGTCCAATCGGCACGACCCTTGTAGAACTGACAGCGGGTGCGGCCATGCACGGTGACAAGCCGTACGCCGGCGCTTTCGGCGCGGCGTGCCAGCTCCGGCGCGTTGTGGGAGGCGTCGTCCCAGCCGAGCCGCATTTTCAAGGTCACCGGCACGCGCACGGCACCGACCGCCGCCTCGATCAAGGTCAGCGCATGATCGAGGTCGCGCATCAGCGCCGACCCCGACTGGCCGCCGGTGACGTGTCGCGCCGGACAGCCCATATTGATGTCGACGATGGCGGCGCCGGCATCCGCGGCGATGCGCGCGCCTTCATCCATCCAGCGCGCCTCGCAGCCGGCGATCTGCACAACATGCAGCCCCGCGCCGTGATCTTCGATGCGCCGTCGCGCCATGCGCCCTTGCGCGGCGCGGCCTTCGCCGGCGAGCGCCGCGCACGCCGTCATCTCCGAGACCACGAGCCCCGCGCCTAGCCCCGCCGCCAGCCGCCGAAACGGCGCATCGGTCACGCCGGACATCGGCGCAAGCAGCACCGGGTTGGGCAACGGGATGGGGCCGATGAAGAGGGGATGCACGGACATTGTTGGCGGGTTAGCCGAACGGGCGACCGGGCACAAGGCGCGAAAATGGCGGATTAAGCTCGCAAATCCACCGGCAAGGCTTGAAGTTGCATTTTACATATCTTAGCGTCTGAATAGTCTGAGCCAAATAAGGATGGAGCGTGATGACTGCGTTTCAGCAATTGCAATCCGGGCTGCGCCAAGCCACGACCAATAAAAACGCGGCCAACGCATTCCTGCAAAATCCGGCCGGCGCGTGGCAGTCGATGGGCGGGACATTGCCGCCGGGTGTAACCCCTGCGCAGTTCACGCAACGCATTGCGGGCAGTGATGTCCACAAGAATGTCGTCTCGGCGTCGCAGGGGCAGATGAGCGTGCAAGATCTTTCGCCCTGCAGCGCCTGTGTCAGCACGGTCGGATTCCTTCTGGTAGTCGCCGGCTTATCAGCTTCGGTAGCCACAGTGACTCTCGCACCGGAAGCACCCATTATTGCTTGGATAGCGGACGCGCTTGGCGCCAGCGGGCCCGCTTTGAACGCATTTCTGATTGGCAACTCGACGCTCACTGTGCCGTCGGTGGCGACTTTCGCGATTTGCTATTTTCTGAGATTCTGCCCGGCTTAGCGCTTGCAGCGAAGGGAGATGACTTGAAGGTGTCTTGCGGTCGCCGACGCTCTAGCAGACGTTCGCAATCGGCTCGGCGGCCGACCGCATCGACAGTATCGGCGTCGCGGCGTATGCTCTGTGCCTAGATCGCACACCGTCGGGGGAGAGTGCCGTGCATCTATCCAATGAAAGTCTTCTCGTCATTCTGATCGTCGGCCTGGTCGCCGGGTGGCTCGCGGGCAAGATCGTGCGCGGCGCCGGGTTCGGCCTGATTGGCGATCTGGTGGTCGGCATCGTCGGGGCATTCATCGGCGACTGGCTGTTGCCGCGCGTCGGCATCCATCTCGGCACCGGGATCGTCTCGTCCATCATCAATGCCCTGATCGGCGCCATCATCCTTCTCTTGTTGATCCGGCTGGTGTCGGGTGGCCTTGGCGGCAAGCGCCGCTGGTAGTGAGCCGCGTCGCGGCGACGGCCTCGACCAGGTCGCGAAAATCACGATGGGTTTCGGCGCGCAGTCCGCCGTGCGCGCTCAGCTCTGCTTCGGCACGCCGGCCACCTGCTGCAAGATCTCGTCGGCTTCGTAGTTGCCGGTGACGATCTGCGGGCAGCGGACGCAGGCGTCGCGGCCCTCCTGGCGAAACCAGCGGCATTGCGGCCGGATGGTGCAGGCGGGCAGGCTGTCGACGACTTCGGGCAGCATCCTGGCGATGCGCACCGCGAGCTGGCAGCGCGTGCCGTCAAAATGCGTGCACTTGGATTCCTCGCAGCGCGCCGCCAGCCGGAACACGTTGGAGACCGGCAGCGGCGCGGCAAGCTCGAGCATTTCCGGCGTCGGCTCAACCGGCTCGTCGAGGTAGGCGAGCGTCGGCGCGGCGCCGTCGCGCGACACCACCCCGAGCACCCGCACGTCGGCCATGCCCGGCTGCGCGCTCGGGCATTGCAAGGGCCCGTCCGGCCGTCGCGCCACGGCGCTACTCTTCGAGAATGACCGGGTCGGGTGGCGCGAAGCCGATGGTGAGATGACCGTCGCCGAACAGCACGTTGGTTTTACCGCCATGCATCCCTAACGCGCCGGCTACGCCGCCCTGCACTTGTGTGGCCAGCTTCTGCGCATCGGCGAGCGTGACCTTGCCCTCCGGATTGCGGATGACAATGCCGATGATCCAGGGCGGCACGAACCCGATCGTGTAGTTCGGTTTCGCGAAGCTTGCGCTGTGGGCTTGCAGCGCCTTCTCGACACTGCTTTTGGCTTTTTCCGAAATCTGCCGAACGGAAATCGACGCTGGGCCAGCCATGACATTTCTCCCATTTGGCTCGGAAGAAGGAGCTACGACCTCAGGTGCATGCTGAATGTTCCACAATTTAAGCGCCATGTCCAGGCGGAGCCGGAGAGCGTGGCCCGGCGGCTTTGACGCTCACCGGGCAAGCAGCAGAGCGGCGAACCGAACGCAAAAAGCCCCGCGGCGAACCGCGGGGCTTTCTCGTCAGGACGTTGTCGCAAAGTAGATCGCGATCGGCCGTTCACTGCGCCCGGTCCGGGATGATCCATTGGAAATCGGATCGCGTCAGATACTGGAAACAGGCGTTCCCGGGCGTCAGCGCCGCGAGCAAATCCGAGCAGTTGCGACTCTGATAGCCCGCGGTTTGCTCCCCCGGTCGAGTGGGTTTGGTCGGCCAGCCCGACCGTATGTGGCAGTTGTTGCAGTCGGTGCCGACCGGATGACTTACCAGCTCGATATAAGGATTGGTGGCAACCGGCAGATGGCTCCGATCCTTCGAATCCGGTATGCCGTAGGCGTCGACCAACAAGTAATGATTCCACGGCCCCTTGGCCTGCGGCAGCCTGGGGCGGTCCTGCGCGTACGGGCCGGCGTTGGGTTGGTCCGACCACCACGCGCTTTGCAGCGCCCAAGTCGGGATCTCCCTTGTGTTCACGTGCATCGCGATGGTCACCAGATAATCGCCCGGACCGAACGGCTGGTTATAGGCCCAATAGCTCGAGGCGTTGAGGATCGCCTTGTCGGCATCGTCGAAGCTGTCCCAGTCGGCCTGCGTCACCTTGTGAGAGTAGAAGTCCCTCAATGCGTAGACGGTCGCGGACGCGGTCACCGTCGGGAATTGCGTTTGATTGGTGCAGCTGGGTCGCGGCGGCGGCTGCAATTGCAACACGTTGTAGAGAAAACTGACCGTTGTCTTGGTGCCGACCGCCTTGCCGGTCGGATCGACGCCGACCAAGTCCTTCCAGGTTTCGTAGCCTTGGTAGCTTGGATTGGTCGGATCGAACACGCCGTGCCACACCGGAACTGCCGAGATGCCGGTCGCCTTGACCGGCCAGAACATGTGTTTGGTGACGACGTAACGCCGCGGCAGCGTCAGGTCCTTGACACCTTGCTTGCGCAGGGCGTTGAGCGTCGCCTGCTGGTTCAGTTTCTTGCCGCGAATCCAGTCGAATCCCTCCTGGCTGAGCGACTCCGTCGGAATCATGATGTCGCCGTTGAACTGAAAATGCGCGCCGTCGCAGATGTTGTTCGTCCCGCACTTGTTCGGGTCGGTGGCGGTTGGATAGGCCTGCACGACCGGCGCCGGTATCGGATAACAAGGTACCTCCGGCACATTGACCGGGATCGGGATCGCGGCACCGCCGGACTGGCCGGCCCCGGCGTCTGCATTGAGAAGCATCAGAGACTTTTTCGGCCCGGCTGGAGCCCCCGACGCAAAGGCCCCTGGCGCCTTCTGGGCCGGGCAGAACGGCTCATTGAAGGCGCATGTGGTGTTCTGCCACGAGAACCAGATCGGCCAGCTCTTCGGATCGGCGGAAGACAGCGGCTGCATGATGCCGGCCCATAGCTTCCAACCATGTTGGCGAACCGTTTTGTGATCGCCCTTCGCCACCGCGTTTTTGAGCGCGGTAATTTCGCCCGGGGTGTCATAGCCGTAGCCCGAGGGGAACGGCTGGTATTTCGGCGCGGCATCGCCGCCGACCGCCGTGGCCAAGACCAATAGCGTCGCAGTCGCCGCAACAACCCATGTCCGTCTCATTGCTTGCCCTCAGCCTGCCGCGCGCCCCGGCCTTGGACTTCACGATTTAAAACTGCAGATGTCAACTCTACTATCTCACATAGTGCGAAAGGCGGGCCAAAGGCCACCGTCGATCGCCAGCTGCAGCGGCAAAATGCAAAGCGGCAATTGCAAAATGCAAAAAGCCCCGCGGAAAACCGCGGGGCTTTTTGATCGACGAATGTGAAGAGGATTTGCGTTCCGTCCTTGGCAGGCCTGGCAACGACCTACTCTTCCAAGCCTTGAGACTTAGTACCATCGGCGCAGAGGACTTTGACGGCCGAGTTCGGGATGGGATCGGGTATAGGCTCCTCGCTATTGCCACCAGGCCGGCGAAGGGCGGAACGTTGAAGCAAGCTGTCTGTTCTTGGTCGTCTCTCAAGTCGTCGTTCTTGCTCGCGCCAAAGCGCGCCTCGAACAAACAAGATGAGCATCGAGTAATGAGAGCGTTCAAGCCGATCGAGCGATTAGTACCGGTAAGCTGAACGCGTCACCGCGCTTACACACCCGGCCTATCAACGTGGTGGTCTACCACGGCTCTCAAGGGAGAACTCGTTTCGAGGTGGGTTTCCCGCTTAGATGCCTTCAGCGGTTATCCCGTCCGTACATAGCTACGCTGCACTGCGGCTGGCGCCACAACAGCTCCACCAGAGGTACGTCCATCCCGGTCCTCTCGTACTAGGGACAGATCCTCTCAATTCTCCTACACCCACGGCAGATAGGGACCGAACTGTCTCACGACGTTCTGAACCCAGCTCACGTACCACTTTAATCGGCGAACA
>DASRET010000105.1:0-13204 GCA_035651875.1 Xanthobacteraceae bacterium | reverse complement strand
GTGGACAGCGGCCGCTACAAAACGCTCGCCGATCTCAAGGGCATGACGGTGGCGTGCGCCTCGCCGGGCACCGGCAACGAATCATCGCTCAATGAGGCGCTGAAGAAAGGCGGCCTGAAGTTCACCGACGTCCATGTCGTCTATATGGGCTTCCCGGAAATGCTGGTGGCGCTGCACAACAAAGCCGTCGATGCCGCCATCAACAACGAACCGACCATCACCCAGGCCGAAGAGCAAGGGATCGCGGTGCGCGCCAGCAAGGAGGTCATCTATCCCGGCCAGCAGACCGCTGTCGTGCTCTATTCGGAAAAATTCGCGCAGGAGCGCCGCCCGATCGCGCAAAAGTTCATGGTGGCGTATTTGCGGGCGGTGCGGGACTACAACGATGCCCTGAAGAACGGCAAGCTGGCGGGTCCCAACGCCGATGAGATTCTCTCGATCTTGACCCAATACACCAAGATCAAGGATCGCAAGGTGTACGCCAAAATGGTGCCGTTCGCGGTGAACCCGAACGGCCACGTCAACGACACGACACTGAAAAACGATTACAAGTTTTTTCGCGAACGCGGGCTGATCGACGGCAAGGTCACGGTCGATCAGGTGATCGATTCCTCATTCGCCAATCACGCCGTCGAGACGCTGGGGCCATACAAGGCCGCGAATTAATACCGGACAACAAACCAGTATGGCCGCATGCCATTGATTGGCGCCCGCTCGGTTTGTTTCAGGGGCGTCCTAAAGGATTTATTTGGTTGAATCCATCCAAACCCCATGCAAATATGAATGGGACACGTCGGGGCGGGGCGAAACGATGCGCACGCTTGCTGGGCTTGCAACCATCACAATCTTGATGCTGATGCCGCCCGGCGTTCAGCCCGCCAAAGCAGTCGTCCAGTATTGCGACCTGGCGCCCGAGAACTGTTTCTTCGGCGGCGATGGGCGCTGGTATTACATCGCGCCGGGGTCGCGGCTGCACAAAGCGTACACGACTGGGAAAGTCACGGTCCCCGACCTCGTCGAAAGAACCCGCAAACAGCGTGAGTGCACGTTGCACGCAAGCGATGGGTCCTGTCGCGTGCATGCTGCGCCGCGAAAGCATCGGCACTGACCGGCGGCGGCCGCCGCGCGCCCACCAACTGCCCAGCCCCGCCTACATCCGCTTGCGTCCGGACCGGCCTTGACGTCCCAGCAACGGCTTTGCCACGGCCCGCAGCTCGTCAATGAACAGCCGCGCGATCGGATTGGGCGTGCGGTTTTTGAGGAAGATCGCATCGATCGGCGGCGCCGGCATGCGTAACGGAATCGGCAGGATCCTCACCCGCATCCGGCCGCGTCCGAACTGCAAGGTCGAATTCGGCAGGATCGCGATGAACCCGCCGCTCTCGACCAGGCGGACGCGAAGCGTGATCGAATTGGACACCACCTGCGGCGCCGGCGGCGTCAAGCCGGCTGCCCCGAACACGTCGGCAATCAGCGCCATGGCGATGTTGTCGGATTGCGGCAGCAGCCATGGTTCGCGGCCCAGTTCCGCAAGGTTTATCTTCGAGCGTTTTGCCCAACGGCTCGATGCGCCCACCACGACGTGCAGCGTGTCATCGAACAGATAATCAGAGGCCAGATCGTCGCCGTAGACCGAACTGAGCACCCGGCCGATGACGATGTCCAGCCGGCGTTCGCGCAACATGGCACATAACGTCACCGCGTCGGTATCGGTGATCTGGAATTTGACTTTCGGATAGCGCTTCGCGAGTCGAGAAATCGTCGCCGGGATCAGACCCTCGATGTAGGGGTGCGCGCTGCCGATGCGCAATTCGCCGACGGTCGGATCGGCCAGAAAAGCGATCTCCTGCGTGCTCTGCCGCAGTTCGTCGAACACCACCGTGCCGCAGCGGAGCAAGGCGTTGCCATAGGCGGTGGGCTCGGTGCCCTGCGGCGTGCGGTCGAACAAGCGCAGTCCGAGCGTCTTCTCGAGATCGGAGATCGTTTTCGACACCACCGGATGCGAGATGGCGAGCTGATCCGCCGCGCGCGACATGCTGCGGCACTGCGCAACGGCAAGCAGGATATGCAGGTCGCGCAGTTTCAGGCGTTGGCCGATCCGGTCTTCCCAGCGCATCGTCTCCCCCTGTAACCGTTCAGCTACAAGCATAACGAAAAATAGAACTTTACGCTACATCTGTCGCGGCTACGCTCCGATGCACCGTGGGCCAGTAAGGCTCGTTGGTCGCAGGCGGAGGAAAGCCATGACATCGCGCATTCTGATGTTTGCTTTCACGGTTTATGTTGCGCTCGGCAGCGTTGCGGGCGCCGGCGAATGGCCGGAGCGCGCGGTGCGGATCGTTTTCCCCTACGCGGCGGGCAGTACCGGCGACGTCACCGCGCGGCTGGTTGCGCAGCAACTCGGCACGCGTCTCGGCCAGCCGTTCATCGTTGAAAACCGGACGGGCGCCAACGGCGTGATCGGCACCGAGGCGGTCGCGCGCTCTGCCCCTGACGGCTACACGCTGCTCTGGGCGATCACGCCGCAAATCGCGATCGCGCCGGCGATGATGAAAGTGCCCTATGACCCGGTAGCTGACTTCGTTCCGATCGCTGCGGTGAGCGCCAACACATTTGCGCTTGTCGTGCATCCGAGCGTGCCGGCGCGGACCGTCGCAGAGTTCATCGCCTACGTGCGCGCCCAGCCAAAAGGATTTACTTATGCCGAGGGCGGCGCCGGCAGCATCACGCATCTGTCGATGGTGCTGTTCCTGAACCGGGCCGGGCTGACTGGAATCAACGTCAGTTACAAGGGCGGCAAGCCGGCGTTGAACGACGTCGTGGCCGGTCATCTGCCGGCGATGTTTACGCTGTTTGGCGATGCTCTCGCGCAAGCCCAGGCCGGCACCGTGCGGATGTTGGCAGTGACCGGAGCGGCACGATCGGCACAAGCGCCCAACGTGCCGACGATTGCGGAATCGGGCTTTGCCGGATTTGAGACCACCTCGTGGTGGGGCTTGATGGCTCCCGCCGGCACGCCGCAACCGATCGTCGACCGCATTGCCGCGGAGACCGGGCGGATAACCAAAGACCGCACCTTCGTCGAGAAGCTGAAGTGATTCGGCGTCGAGCCGATCGGCAACACGCCGGCGCAGTTTGCCGCCATGATCGCCGCCGACCGCAAGCTGTGGGCCACTGCCGTCAAGCTGGCTGGTCTTGCCGCGAACTGAACCGATGCGGCCGTCCCCTGACCTCGCGGCTCGAGCCTGGGCAAGCCGCAAAACCGCGCCCGGCGCGATTCAGGCCAGTTCTGACCTGTCGCTTTGCGACGAAGCAGCGGGCGTGTGATCCACGTCACTGACCCCTCCCTTGCATTCTGCAAAAAGCCGCCAGGCGCAAACGCTGAGGGAGGATTTTCGATGTTCGTCTCGTCATGGCGCGATAGCGCCGACTCGAGCCCAGACCACACCATGACGGCGACACGCGCCGCCGCGGTCCGTCATCTTCCGCCCACGCCGATTCCCCTCGGTCATACAGCGGAGAAAAAGCACTCGTTGCTCGAACGCATCCGGCAGGTGCTGGCGCTGTGGCGCCGGCGTCATCAGGATCGCGCCATGCTCCGCTCACTGAGCCCGCGCCAAATCGCCGATTTCTGTCCCAGGCAAGCTGACGTCGAAGCGGAAATGAACAAGCCATTCTGGCGCGCCTAAACCCTGCACTATCTCGCCAAGACGCGCAGCGCAGAGTCCAGCGGCTCCTCTACGTCGGGAACAAAACTCAAGCGCCCGCGTTGTCGAAACTGAAGAACTCGACTGAGGAGGACGAGATGCGTACTGCTTTTGCCGTGTCGGTCGCCGTGGCGCTCAGCGTGCCGCTTGTTACGATCGCGCGGGCCGATGACGTGACGATCAAGAAAGACGAACCGTCGACGACCGTGATCAAGAAAAAGGAAGAGCCGCGGCTGCTTCCGGTTCCGCACGAGGAACACAAGACCATCATCAAGAAAGAACACGAGGACTAACGCCATCTCGACACGTGGCGCTCCTGAAAAGGCCCGGCTTGCCCGGGCCTTTTCCTTTTGCGCGTTGAGAAGGACCGGCACGACAACTATCGCCGCCTGCGCACGCGACGACAGTTGACGAAACCCCGCCCCGCGGCGTCATGTGAGGGCAACGCCACGGGGCAAAGTGCCATGCGCATCACACGCGTCCAACCGATCCTGATCGCCGTGCCCTACGAGCACGGCGGGCCGAAGCAGATGCGGCCGCTCGGGCCGTGGACGCACATGGAGACCCTATACGTGCGCGTCGACACCGACGCCGGCATCATCGGCTGGGGCGAGGCGTTCGGATTCGCCGCATCGCCGTTGACCCGAGAAGCGATCGTGCGCGTGGTCGCGCCGCTTTGCGTCGGCCGCGAATGCGACGACGTGCCGGCGTTCATGGCGGACTTGCGGCGCAAAGTTCACGCCATGGGCCGCCATGGGCCGGTTAGCTTCGCGCTCGCCGGCATCGACATCGCGCTGTGGGACATTGCCGGCAAGGCGCGCGGTGTGCCGGTCCATCGGCTGCTCGGCACAGCGAGCCGCGACCGCATTCCGACCTATGCGAGTCTCCTGCGCTACGGCAAACCCGATCTGGTCGCCCGCTACACCGAAGAGGCCGTGGCGCGCGGTTACAAGGCGATCAAGCTGCACGAGCATCTGGTTGAGACGGTAGCGCCCGGCCGCGAGGCCGCAGGTCCCGACATCGCGCTCCTGGTCGACACCAACTGCGCCTGGGGAGCGGACGAAGCGATCGTCATGGCGCGCAAGCTCAAACCCTACGATCTCGCCTGGCTCGAGGAGCCGATCGATCCGGTCGACGATTACGACGCGCTGGCGCGGCTGCGCCGTGAGACGCACATGACCATCGCCGCCGGCGAGAACATCGGCCACGCCGCCGAGGCGCGCGGCGCGATCGAACGCGGCGCGCTCGACATTTTTCAGCCGAGTGTCACCAAGATCGGCGGCATCGTGGCGATGCGCCAAGCCATCGCGGTCGCGCAGGCGCTCGGCGTGCGAGTTACGCCGCACTCGCCGTATTTTGGGCCGGGGCTCATCGCCACGCTGCACGTCATCGCCGCCGATCTGCCCGAGGCGATGTGCGAGCGGTTTTATTGCGAGCTCGAAGCGACACCGCTGGGCGACGCCATCGCCGCGCCCGACGGCTTCATGCGCGTGCCGCAAGGCCCCGGGTTGGGGATCGACGTCGATGAAAGCGTCATCGCGCGTTATGCGGTCGACTGACTCTGATGGCGGCGCATTCATGCCGGTCAGCCCATAGCGCCATAATTCGAAGCCTCCGGTTCGGAAGTTTGAATCAAGCTCCGCGGCCAAGAGCAACGTACGCACACTTGCAGCCGTCGTCCGCTAGCCTCACGCCCGCATTCGGGGCAGAGCGCACATGAACCGGCTAGCAAGACCAGCTGGATCGGTCGAAAATGACCCGTCTCGGACATCGTTCTGCGGTGCCGAATAAAATCAGCCACCGCGCCTTCAGCGATCTCGAGACAGCTTCAGCCGCTGCACCACCGGCGTCCACAACCGTTGCTCGGAGCGGATGAACTCGGCAAGTTGTTCCGGCGAATAGTCGCGGGTTGTGGTGTTGAGTTCGGCAAATCTCTCCGCCACCTCCGGATCGGCAAGGACCGCTCGCAAATCGGAATTGATCTTCATCGCGAGCGCTGACGGTGTATGGGGCGGCGCCACCAACACATACCAACCCGATGCCGCGAACCCCGCCAAGGTTTCAGCAATGGCCGGCACGTCGGGATGGGACCGCAGGCGTTCGGGCGCGGCGATTGCCAGAAGCTTCACCTGGCCTGTGCCAAGTGGGCCGCCGAGCCCCTCGATCAAGACCGGGACGCGTCCGCTCATGATATCGGTCATCGCCTGAGCGCTGCTCGGGTAATGGATGGCTGTGAGGGCGGCGCCGGATCGCGCGCGAAAAAGCTCGGTGGTGAGGTCTGGCAGGCTGCCACGGAAAGCGGCGGCCACATTCAGCCCACCCGGCGTCTGTTTGGACAGCGCGATCAGCTCCTGGAGGGAATTCACCGGCAAGTCGCGAGACACCGCGATCCCCATCGGCACCTCGCCGACGAAACCGATGGGTGTGAATTGGTGAACGTCGAACGGTAAACCCTTGTGCGTTTCGGGCAGCACCACAAAAGCCGACGCCAGCGCCATGAAGAGAGTGTGCCCATCGGGCGCCGCCTCGGCGACGGTCTTGGCTGCGATAAGACCACCAGCGCCCGGCTCCGTCACGAACGCCACGGGCCGGCTCCAGCGCTTCTCCAGTCGATCCGCAACCAAGCGCATTGGAGCAACCGTTGCGCCGCCAGGGCCCTGCTGGGTCACAATCTTCACCGGACCTGCAGAGATATCGACCTGCGCACGTGCGCCGTGAGTCGGCGAGCCCGCCGCGACGGCGGCTACAATGCCAAGCAGTCCGGCCCAATGGCGCATCCGAGGTTCTCCACGCGTTGGCGTCTTGACGGCCGGAATAGCCCGAACGCGATAGAAGAACAGTTCTAACTCCTGATAGGCTGATAGCCGTTTGTCTATGAGGGCCGCGTCATGAAATGGGACGACCGCATCGGTCGACGATTGAAGCTGCACGATCTTCACGTATTCATCGCGGTTGCCGAACTTAGCAACATGCGCAAGGCCGCTGAGCGGCTCGGCATCTCGCAGCCCTCGGTGTCGAAGGCCATCGCCGACATCGAGCACGTTCTCGGCGTTCGGCTTCTCGATCGCAACGCCCAGGGCGTCGAATTGACGTCCTATGGGCGCGCGTTGGTCCGCCGTGCAATGGGCGCATTCGACGAGTTGCGGCAAGGCGTGAAGGATATCGAGGGGCTCGCCGACCCCACCGTGGGCGAAGTCCGGATCGGATGTCCGGAGGCAATTGCGGCAGGGCTGCTGCCGGCCGTGGTCGACAGTTTCTCTCGCCGTTTCCCGCGCGTCGTGGTTAGCGTCAAAGCAGCTGATGACCTCGCGCCCGAATTTCGTCCGCTACGTGAGCGCAGCGTGGATCTCGTGCTTGGCCGCAGCGCGGAATCACGCCTTGACGACGACCTTGATGCCGAGGTGCTGTATCACGATCGCGTCCTGGTCGCGACCAGCGGCAGGGCCCCATGGGCGCGCCGCCGCCGAGTAACGCTTGCGGATTTGATAGAGCAGCCATGGCTGTTGTTTCCGGAAAACAGCTGGATCGATACACGCGTGAATGAAGCGTTTCGCCGCAGCGGCGTCGCGCGGCCGCGTTCGATCGTGCGGGCTTATTCGGTGCATTTTTGCATCAACATGCTGGTCACCGATCGCTTCTTGGCCTCGCTTGCCGGATCGGTGTTGCGATTCAATGCGTCCCGGTTTGGTCTCAAGATATTGCCCGTCGACTTGCCGGCCGAGCCTTGGCCAGTCGCGATGGTGACCCTGAAACATCGGACCGTCAGCCCGGTCGTGGAGGAGTTCATGAAGGACATTCGCGCGGCGGCGAAGTCGATGGCAGATAGCGCGTAGGAGACGCTATTGGCACATCGCCTCATGTCGCTGCCGTGCAGCATCCGGCCGCTTTCGAAGCGAAGCGGCCATTGATCCGGATCTATGAGTACGTACGCGACCTAATCGCCCAATTGCGCGATGCCGGGAAGGACGTAGTCGGCGACGTTGGTCGAGCCCTTGGATTCGCCGAGCTGACGCACGGCGGCGAGCAGCGCTTCCATCTTGCTCTTGGAGATCCGCCCGCTCGATTCGAAAAACGGCCGGCTGCGCAGAAAATCGTAGGTCTTGCCGATCACCTCGGGGCTGAGTTTGCTCGCCTCGACCATGATGTCGATCGACTCCTGCCGGTTCTTCGGGTCCAAAAACCACCGGACGCTCTTGTTGTGCGCATCCAGGAACCGCCGCAGCGCGTCCGGATTTTTGGACGCCCAGTTGGTGTTCACCGCGGCGCCGGTGAACGGCAGGTCGTTGGCGTAGTCGGCGACGAGGCCGAGATTGTTGTAGCCCTTGTCCTCGGCGGAAAAGCTGAACGGCGGCAGCAGGATGGTGGCGTCGATCGCGCCGGACATCAGCGCGTTGAAGCGCGCGCCGGTGGCGCCCGCATAGACGTAGTCGACCGTGCTGGGCGCAACGTGGTGCGGCACCAGCATGCGCTCGGCGTAAATCTTGGTGATGCCGGTCGGCGCATCGATCATGATGGTCTTGCCGGAGAGCTCTTCGAGTTTCTTGTATTGCGGCTTGGCCTCGATGGCGTAAGGCGGCAGCTGGATCTCGAGCCGCACGAGCCGGATCGGCGCGCCCTTGCTGATGGCGTAAATCGGCTCGATCAGCGCCGCCGACACGGTGGCTTCGATCGAGCCGGCCGCGAGCTGCTGCAGCACGGCGCCGCTCGATTGGGTATGGATGAGCTCGAGCTTGAGATGCGCGTCGGCGTAGTAGCCCTTTTTCAGGCCGATCAGGAGCGGCCAGTGCGTCATGCTGATGGCGCCGACCAGGCCGATCTGCAGCGTATCGTCCTGCGCGGCCCGTGCCGCCGGCGTCTGCGCCGACATCAGCGCCAAGGCGATCGCCAGGGCCTGAGCCGCATAGGCCAAGCGCTTCATTGTACCCTCCCCTAACGCCGCTTCGGATTTTGTTTCAGCGACACTACGGTCGTGCGCCCGTTGCATTGGGGCACGGCAGCCTAGGCGTTCTGCTGACAAAGGGAAAGCAACCAGCGGCGGCGCCGCGGCCATGCGTCGCTGTCCGGCCGATGATGCGACGGCGAAAGCTACCGCGCCAAGCCGCGGATACTATAGCGCGTCGCCGGCGGCGGTGCGGACGAGTGGCGTCGTTCAATCGACGGCGTCGCGCCGAGCGGCAACGCGCAGACCGGCTGCTGGGCCTTGCGGCAGATGCCGCGCCATAGCTCCGTCATAGTGACTCGGCGCAGCAGCGCGAGGTGACGAAGATCGATGGCGTTGAGCTGCCGCATTTCCATGGCGAGCTTGGCCAGCATCAATGTCCGCACATTGCCGGGCAGTTCTTCAAAGCGCGTCATGGCAGCCCCCGCCTCGTCGGCTTCGTGTCACGGCATGCGTTCCGACACCTCGGTCTCGAGCCACCGAGCGTCCACAACCCTAAGGGCCGAAGCTTTCACGACTTTTAGTCAGGCGACTTTGATTGTCGACAAGACATGACAAAGATTGACGGCAATTTCATTCATATTCGCCGCGAAACGAGCAAACCTCATTTACAAGCGCGCAAACGCTTCCGCGGGATGGCGCGTGCCGCAGCGCTCAGTCGGTCGGTTCGAGGTGGGCGTCCTTGGCAAGCTTCAAGGTGCCGGCCATGTCGTCGCTGACGAACTTTGTGAACTGATCGACGCTGAGCGGCTCTTCCTCGGCGCCGAGCTTGGCGAGCTTCTCCTTGACGCTCGGCACCGCGAGCGCCTTCTGGATTTCGCCGTGCAGCTTGTCGATGATGGCGCGCGGCGTTTTGGCCGGCGCCGCGATGCCGCCCCAGAAGACGTAGGCCGCATCCGGATAGCCGGATTCCGCCATGGTCGGCACGTTCGGCAGGAGCTTGGCGCGCTTGGCCGTAGAGACCGCCAGCACCGTCACCTTGCCGGCATTGAGCAGCGGCACAGCGGGCGCGACCGGCACATTGTAGAAGTCGATGCGTCCCGCCATCACTTCGGCGAGCCCTTCGGCGCCGCGGAACGGAATGTGGCGGATGTCGATCTTGGCGGCGACACGGAAGCGCTCGGCCGCCATATGCGAGGCCGAACCGACGCCGGCCGAGGCGAAGGTCAGCGTGCCGGGCTTGGCCTTGGCGGCGGCAACGAGCTCGGCCAAGGTCTTGAAGCCGTCCTTCGGCGCCGCCACCAGGACGGTCGGCTGGACGGAGATCAGGCTCACCGGCGCGAAAGCGCGGATCGCGTCATAGGGCAGCGTCTTGTGAAACACGACCTGCGAGCTTAGCGAGGCCGAGCTGAGCAGCAGCGTGTAGCCGTCCGGATCGGCCTTGGCGACGAAATCGGCGGCGAGCGTGCCGCCGGCGCCCGGCCGGTTCTCGATGACGAACGCCTGGCCGAGCTGCTGGCCGACCTGCTCGAACACGATGCGCGCCACGGTGTCGCCGGCATTGCCGGCGGTGAACGGGCTGATCACCTTGACGACGTGGGTCGGCCAAGTCTGGGTTGGCAAAGTCTGGGCGCCGGCCGCAGCTGCGGCCGCGAGGAGGCTTGAGCCGGCAACGACGCAAAACAAGGCATGCCGCAGCGCGCGGATCGATCGCATGTCATCCTCCCAGATGATTTTGCGGTCAGCATGGCGCAGCGCCCCTGCGCTGGCAAGGCGACGAATAAGCCGCGACCGACGGCGTCATGCTGCGGCAATGCATCCGGTCTGGCGCTGCGGCACGGGCTTGATGCGCCGTCCCCCAGCGGGTTCAATGCCCGACGATTGCGCGATCACCACGGGGTTCATCGGACATGGTCACACGACGCGGTTTGCTGGCGGGTTCCGCCGCGATGCTGGTGGGCGGCATGCGCTTTGCCGCACCCGCGTGGGCGGATACTTATCCGAGCCGAGCCGTGCGCATCGTGGTGCCGTTCTCGGCCGGCGGCATTACCGACATTCTGGCCCGCGCGCTCGGCCAGAAACTGTCAGAAGCGTGGGGCCAGCCGTTCGTGGTCGAGAACAAGCCGGCCGGCGCCGGCCAGGTCGGCGTTGAATACGTCGCGCACGCGGCAGCCGATGGCTACACCTTGCTGGTGAGCGCGGATGCCACCTTCGTCACCGATCAGCACGTCCACAGCAAGCTGCCATACGATCCGATCGCCGACTTCGCGCCGATCACCGGGCTCGGCATCAGCCCGCAGGCGCTGGTAGTGCATCCGTCGGTGCCGGTAAAAAGCTTCGCCGACCTGATCGCGCTCGGCAAACAAAAACCCGGCGAGCTCAATTACGGCACGTTCGGTATCGGCACCAGCGGCCATCTCAACATCGTGCTGATCGAAAAACTGACCGGCGCCAAGTTCACGCCGGTGCATTATCACGGCGCCGCGCCGGCGATCACCGACCTGCTCGGCGGCCACATCCAGATGATGATCGTCAGCATCGGCCTGGTGGCGGCGGCCTGGCAGGCCGGCCAGCTCAAGGTGCTGGGCTTCGGCTCGAGTGCGCGCATCCCGCGCTTTCCCGATGTGCCGACGCTGGCCGAAAGCGGCCTGCCCGGCTACCAGGCCGGCTCCTGGTATGGCTTCGTGGCGCCGAAGGACACGCCGACCGACATCGTCCACAAGCTCAACATGCAGACGCAGGAGATCTTCGCCGATCCGGCGTTCCGCGACAAATTCCTGGCGCCGAATTTCATCTACTCGATCGCGTCCTCGCCCGAACAGTTCGCCGAGCGCATCCGCACCGACTCGGCGAAATGGGAGAAAGTGATCCGCGACACCAACGTGCACGTCGATTGAAGGAACCTCGTCATTGCGAGCGAAGCGAAGCAATCCAGGGGCCGTTGCACCGAATCCTGGATTGCTTCGTCGCCCCTTCGGGGCTCCTCGCAATGACGATACTGTGTAGCCCGACAGGTGAGGAGAAACCGCAATGAAGACTTCGCCAACCCGACGTGACGTTTTCATCGCTGGCAGCGCGTTGGCACTTGGCGGCGTTGCCGCGGCGCGCCAGGCGGCCGCGCAAAGCCCGACGGCCTTGAAGGTGATGTCGTTTCCGGGCCTGTCCAATTATCCGGTGTTCGCGGCCCAGCATAAGAAGCTGTTCGAGAAGCACGGCCTCGCGGTCGATCTTGTCTATACGCCGAGCTCGCAGGTGCAGCGCGACGCGCTCGCCAAGAACGATTGTCAGATCGCCCACACCGCCGCCGACAACGCGGTCGCCATGGTGGAGATCGGGCACCGCGACGCCATCCTCGTCACCGGCGGCGACAGCGGCTTCAACCGCATCGTCGCCCAGCCGGAGATCAAGTCGCTGGCCGAGCTGCGCGGCAAGACCGTCGTGGTCGACGCGCCGAACACCGCCTACGCGCTCTTGCTCTACAAGGCGCTGAAGAATGCCGGATTGAACAAGGGCGATTACGCCGTCAACGCGGTCGGCGGCACCACGCAACGCATGGAGGCGATGCAGAAGGACAAGGCGCATGCCGCGGCCGCGGTCATCAACGTGCCGTTCAGCTTCCGGCTCGAAGCGCTCGGCATGACCGATCTGGGCTCGGCGACCAAATCGCTCGGCGCCTATCAGGCCGGCTCGGTGGTGGTGATGCGCGACTGGGCCAAGGCCAACAGCGATGCGCTGGTCCGTTACATCGCCGCCATCATCGAGGGCCGGCGCTGGCTGCTCGATCCCGCCAACAAGGCCGAAGCCGTGAAGCTCGCCGTCGAGCGGGTCAAGCTCACGCCGGACATCGCGGCGCGCGCCTACGACTACGTCCTCGATCCCACCGAGGGCTTTAACAAGGATGCCCAATTCGACGTCGAGGGATTCAACAATGTGCTGAAGCTGCGCGCCGAAATCGAAGGCCAATGGGGCGGCAAGCCGCCCGCCGCCGACAAGTACGTCGATCTGTCGTATTACAAGAAAGCCATCGCCAGCCTGTAGGCGGCATCGAACAGTGCGGCTGCGGCGATGACTTTATCTTCCGTGCGAACCGTCCTGATCGCCGGCGGCGGACCGGTCGGCGTCATTGCGGCCCTGGCGCTGGCCCGCCAGGGCATCCCGGTCCACGTGTTCGAGGCCGAGGACCGAGTCAACGATGCGCCGCGGGCGGCGACCACGCATGCAGCGACGCTCGAGATGTTGGACGAGCTCGGCCTCGTCGACGAGGTCATTCGCCGCGGACTGGTCGAGCCGCTGTTCCGTACCTGGGACCGCTCGACCGGCAAGCTGGTGGCGGAATTCGACTTCGGCGTCTTGAAGAACGACACGCGCTATCCGTTTGCCGTGCAATGCGAACAGCACAAGCTCGCCGGCATGGCGATCGCGCGGCTGCGCAATTTTCCTCATGCCAATGTCGAATTTTCGGCCCGCGTCACCGCGCTCCGCCAGACCGGCGACGCCGTCGAGATCACCGTCGAGACGGCGGCCGGTACGCGGACGGTCATGGGCGCCTACCTGATCGGCGCCGATGGCGGCCGCTCGACCGTGCGCAAGGCGCTTGGCATCGAGTTCGAAGGCTACA
>DASRET010000104.1:0-108776 GCA_035651875.1 Xanthobacteraceae bacterium | reverse complement strand
GACGATGGCGAGCTCGTTCGGGTTGTTGCTGCCCTTTATGTCCATGAAGTTGTAATCGGCGAAGGCGCCGAGCACGAAGCGCTGATTGAACTGAAAGTCGCAACCGCCGCCGGCGGCACCGAGCCAGCCGCGGCCGCCGCTAGTCGTGGTGACGGTCGATACGGTTCCGATCACGGCGCCTGCCGGGCTCAGCAGATTGCCGGTCAGGCTGTTGTCCTGATTCCACATGCCGTAGCCGACACCGCCGTCGATGTAGCAGCCGGTCCAGTTCGCCACCACGGGCGGCGGCGCCATCGGCGCCTTCACCGGCATGCGCAGATCGGCAGCAAAGGCGGAAGAGCCGGCGACGAAGCTCAGCGCAGCGACGGATAGCAATAGCTTTTTCATGGGATCCCCCTGACGTGAACGATCACTTGACCGTCCTTGTAACGCAGAGGAGGGCCAAAACGCTGTCTCCCAACGGCAACACTGGACAGGAATCGCGCAAGCCACGTGTGATTGCCGCCGCGCCGTCGCCAACACCTCGTGAACGCGTCCTTGCGGGTCAGCCGGTCGAAGTTCAGGCTTGTGTTCGGCGCTGTGCCCCAACCATAAAAATTCTGTTGGCGCGCCAGGGCGATTTCTTCACTCCAAATTAAATGCTTGCGGAACACATATGGAACGGATAGTGTCCGTTCATGATTTGTTTCGACTCAGGTCGCAGTTGAAGCGCCCCGGCAGGTCCGAAGCAAGGTTCAGAAAAGGAAGCGCCGATGCTCACGCGCAAGCAAGCCGAGTTGTTGCGGTTCATTCACGAGCGGCTGAAGGAAGCGGGCGTTCCGCCGTCCTTCGACGAGATGAAGGACGCGCTCGACCTGCGGTCCAAGTCGGGCATTCACCGGCTGATCACGGCGCTCGAGGAACGCGGCTTTATCCGCCGGTTGCCGAATCGGGCGCGCGCCATCGAGGTGATCAAGCTTCCCGAATCGGTCGCCCACGGCATGGGCGCCGGCCGCTCGCGCGGCTTCACGCCGAGCGTCATCGAGGGCAATCTCGGGCGGGTGCGCAGCGCCTCCGAGGACGAAGGCGGACGGCCCGTGGCGGTGCCGGTGATGGGCCGCATCGCCGCCGGCACGCCGATCGAGGCGATCCAGACCCGCAGCCATACCATCAACATGCCGCCCGATATGCTGAGCTCGGGCGAGCACTTTGCGCTGGAAGTGCGCGGCGATTCGATGATCGAGGCCGGCATTCTGGACGGCGATATCGCGCTATTGAAACGCACCGAGGCTGCCGACACCGGCGACATCGTCGTGGCGCTGATCGACGACGAAGAGGCCACGCTCAAGCGATTCCGCCGCCGCGGCGCCTCGATCGCGCTCGAGCCCGCCAACACCGCCTACGAGGTGCGCATCCTGCCGCCCAACCGCGTGCGCATCCAGGGCAAGCTGGTGAGTCTGTTCCGCAGATACTGAGTTTGTCCGCTGCGCATTACGGGCGGCAAACGAAGCATCTGGGCTTTACTGATCCGCCTCGACGTCCTCCAGTCGCGGCGTGGCGTCGGCTGGCGCGGCAGCCTTGACGAGCGGCACGCGCGGTGGAGGCGGAGCTGGCGCCCAGGGGCGATCGAAGTACGGCGGCCGCGCTGAATCCATGACGAAGCCGTTGGCGGTTCGGCGCAGTGTCAGCGCGCCGCGCGTGCGCCAGTCGTTGCGGCCGATCACCATGGCGGCGCAATCGGGCGGCGGGTCGTACAGCGCCACGATGAGCTTGGCGCGCCCGCAATCCTCCTCGAATGCCGCCGGCAACAGCGCGTAGCTGACCGGCGCGCCGTCGGCGAGCTTGCCGATGCAGCCGGCCGGATCGCAGGCGATGCCCGCGCCGAGCCGCGGATCGCGCACGTCGCGGCCGTCGGCATCGGCGGCGAGCCACTCGCGAATCGCGAACGTGTCGCTGCCGGTGCGGTGGAACGACAGCGTGCCGTCGGCACCGCGCACCGCGACGGCGCGCCCATCGGCGGCGATCAGCACGTCGGGCCGCGGCGTGCGGGCCGCGGCAATCACCGCAATGAGCATGAGCACCGCGCCGCTCCAGCGCAGCGGCGTCTTCAACAGGGTCATGACCAACAATGCCGCGGTTGCGACCAACAGCGGACCGGTGCCGAACAGCGTGACGCGACCATAGGCGCCGGGCAGGCTCGCCACCCACAGCGCCACCCAATCCATCCATTCGATGCCGCAGCCCATCAGCCGCCAGCATTCGCTATCGAAGCCGAACGGCAGCGCCGCCACGCCGAGGATGCCCATCGGCATGACCCAGGCGGACACCACCGGCATGGCCAGGAGGTTGGCGATGACGCCGTACGGCGACAGGCGGTGAAAGTGAAACGCCGCGTACGGCATGGTGGCGCAGCCGGCGAGCAGCGATGCGATGGTCAGCGCGACGATCTCGTTGACGCCCCACAATGCCGCGCGCGCACCGAACGAGGATTCCACACCCGCCTTGAGCCGCACGGCGCCGCGCTCGTAGCCGGCGATCAGCGCCAGCGTCGCCGCAAACGACATCTGAAAGCTCGGATGCACGACGGCTTGCGGCGCGAACAACAAAACGATCAACGCCGCGATGGTGATGGTGCGCATGGTCAAGGTCGGCCGGTCCGGTATTATGGCGCAAACGCCACTAATCCGGGACAAATCCTAGGATTGGGCTTTGCGTCCTAATGCCGGGAAAGGAACCCGGTGTTACGACCAGACTTTCGAAAGGCCCCTATCGAGACCGCGAAAGCGGTGAATCCGGCATTGTGGTGCAAACGCACCACAACCGGACGTGATAGGATTCGGGAATGCTTAGCAATCAACGGCGGCCGATTAGCCCAGAGGGCAAAATCGGCATCTTGCTCGCTCTTTTGGCTATAGGGGGAGCGGGCGCCTTGCAGGTCTTCCCCCACCCCTACAACGATTACGTCGGATGGACGCTGATTTGGGTTGCCATCGTCGGCGCGGTCGCATTAGGCGTTTATCACGTCGTCACCACTGTTGCACCGCCAAGATACGTCCCTCCTAGGCATAAGCGACCTGAAATGACAGCCGCCGAAATTGGGTTCCTCGCCGCTCTCGGCGCTACTGCCGTTTCGTTGATTGCGCTTGGACTTCGACAGCGGATGCTGCCATTGATTCTGGCATTGATCGCGTGCGTGGCCGTCGCCTTTGATTTTGTTGATCGAACGTGGTTTTGGGAGGCGGCTCCGACCGAAGAGCCGCTAGCTTCAGCCAATGCCAGATTGGACGTCTCCCAATGGATTCCGGTTTTGAACGAGCAAAATAAGCAATTGGCTTTGAACGTCCGGGTTGCCAACAATGGAAAAGCGACGATCACTCAATGGTCATGGGCGGGAATGACCGCCAACGGTATTGCTGGCCTAGTGGACCCTGACATTATCGACGGTATTTTCGTAGTTCTGCAGCGAAAATTGATCGTGCAGGTGCCGGTTAAAATGGATCTGAATCCTGGACAAAACGATCAGTTTTTTACTGTGCCAAACACATCACCCTTCGTTCAGATGGACGATAATACGCTACAGGCATACAAAAACGGTACTTACGCTGTTTATTTCGCAATCCTCATGAAATCCAAAGACACCGTAGTTTCTAAAGGCAAGTTCATTTACGCGGAGCATTGCGTTTATCTCACACAAAACGTGGTTCATAACTGTCCCACCCATAACCACAACTACATCGCAAATTAAATTTCATCCAACGCCACACCATCCAATTCCAGAGCGGCAATACACGCCAGAAAGAACGTAGCCGGAAACGTCCCCCGCGCCAGCTTGTTCGTAATGCTGGCCTCGGTTTCTTTCAGCCCGTGCTTTTTTAGCCGCTTCGCCAGCTCGGCATAAGTAACCTCGCAATCCTTTAGCTTGTGCTTGAGGAAGGCGGCAGCCCGCTCCGCCCATTCCTCTTCCGACTTCATGTTCATGAGCCATGCCCTATCGCATATGACAGCCTATCACATATGCGAGATTGCATTTGACAAGTCAATGCCTATCACATATGATAGCCTGCATAAACAGGGGCTTCCGATGTCGCAGCATTTTCTCCTTTCCAAGGCCGCCAAGACCCTCTCGCTCGCGGCCGTTTTCACGATGAAGGATGAGGAAGCGGAGATGACGTTCCGGCGCATCCGCTGGCACGAAACGGACGGCCAGCCGGTGTGCCCGCATTGCGGCGGGACCGATGCTTACGACTGCCGCCGCTTGAAGGGCGCGCCCCGCTTCCGCTGCCGGGCTTGCGTGAAGGATTTCAGCATTACCAGCGGCACGCTGTTCGCCAGCCACAAGCTGCCGCTGCGCTGCTATCTGGCCGCCATCGCCATCTTCTGCAACGAGGTAAAAGGCAAGTCGGCGCTGGCGCTGTCCCGTGATCTAAGCGTCTCCTACAAGTGCGCGTTCGTGCTGCTGCACAAGTTGCGTGAGGCGATGGCGGCCGAGCTCAAGGGCCGCATGATCGGCGGAGCGGGCAAGGAAGCTGAGGTCGATAGCGGCTACTTCGGCGGCTATGTGAAGCCCGCCAATCTCGCCGAGCGTCGCCAGGACCGCCGCTTGCTCGAAAACCAGACCGGCAAACGGAAGGCCGTCATCGTGATCCGCGAACGCGACGGCAGCACGCTTCCGGCCGTGTTCCGCACCGAAGGGCAGGCGCTGAATTGGATCAAGTCCCGCATCGCCAAGGGGACCGTGGTCAATGCCGACGAATCCCCGAACTGGAACGACCTGCACGGCCGCTTCGAAATGAAGCGCATCAACCACCAAGAGGCTTACAGCCTCGACGGCGCTTGCACGAATTGGGCAGAGGAATTTTTCAGCCGCATGCGCCGCGCCGAGATTGGGCACCACCACCACATCGCCGGGGCATACTTGCTCCGCTATGCGCAAGAGGCGTCATGGCGCGAGGATAACCGCCGCGTCCCGAACGGCGATCAGGTGAGCCGCGTGGCGGGACTGGCGCTGGCGAGCAAGCCGAGTGTGGATTTCACGGGTTATTGGCAACGGCATCAGGTCGCGATATCGTGAGTGTGGGAGGCGCAACGCAAGTTGCGCCTCCCTGTTATCACCTACTCGGCAGCCGGAATGTCCGCGAACCGATAGCCCTTCTTGATCTCTGCGATCCTTCCGGGATTCACATCGTAGTCAGCCGCGATCCGGTTCAGGAAGTCACCCTTAAGGATGCGCTTCTTGATGATCGGAACGTCCATCGGCTTAATGCGATATGACGGTGCGCGGCGGATGCCGCTAGGCGGGTTGTCCTCGGTCATTATCATCTCCTTGGATGACCGTGGTACTGCCGCCGTCTTGACAGGAGAGCTTTCACGCCGGTATTGCTACCGGCGTTCGAGGTCATCTCATTTGAGTCTGCGACGGCAACGGGTTTTGCAGACTCCGCCTCGATCCAAACGGCCCGAGCGTGTCACCGCCGGGCCGTTCTTCTTTTCGAAGCGGTCGAATTCCCACATAAATGAGGAATTTCCCGAGTCAACAAGATTCTAAGCTAAGTGATTCTAAAATCCCAATATTTCCCTCTTGACTGGTGGCAGCAAATCAATGCTTCAGCGACCACCGCATCGGCGATCCTTCCCCGACCCGTTCGACGGTCCTGCCTTCGTTATTCCGAAGCGAGTTGGTCACGCCACCCCGCAGGCTGCGCACGCGGGCCGCTGGCGCGTTCGTGATCCCCTTTGCGGCCAGCATGGCTAGGACCAGCTCGCGCGCCGTGAGCGGCTTTGCAGCGGCCCTAAGCGCTTCCAGCGCGCTACGATACAGCGTGCCGCGCTTGAACCACGGGTTTCCATTGATCCGCCTGCGGCCGATGATGGCGGCAACGTTGTAGTTCGGATCGTACATCCGCAGCACGGCCTCGACGTGCTTCATGTCCTCGACCAGGCGATGGGCCTCTTTCCGGTTATCGAGGATACGACCGCCTATGTCGGCATGCAGCCGGACTAGGTAGGGCACGGCGGGATGCCGTGGGTGGGCTTTGAAACCGCGCGGCATGGATTGCCTGTTGGGGTCCGCATGGTAGAATGGGGACGCCTCCGGCGCGTGACCGGAGTCATTCTGCATTCTGCCTGCCCCGGCTCAGGATGACCTCCCCTCGAGCCGGGGTTTTTTATGTCGTGAAAATAGGCCGGTGCCGCGCGAAAGCTTGTGGCGTTTGCGCCATAATACCGGGCCGGTCCACCATGACCCCGATCAGCACCACCGCGATCATGATGAACGAGCGCTGCGTCGCCACCTGATTGCCCGACAGAACCAGATAGAAGGCGGTGACGAGCAGCGCCGCGAATGCCGCCCATTTCTTGACCGGCACGCGGTCGGCGAGCCCCGGGATCAACGCCAACAGCGCCCGTAGCAAAAAGAACACCATGCCGGCGACCACCGCCATGTGATAGCCGGAGATCGACAGCACGTGGCCGATGCCGGACACGAACATGGCGTCGTAGAGATGCGGATCGATGGCGTCGCGGCGGCCGTTGATCAGCATCGCCGCGATGGCGCCTTCGTCGCCCGGCAGCACGGCCCGGATGCGGGCGTCGATCGCATCGCGCAGGTTTTGCACGACAATGTCGGCGCGGTGCAGCACGCCGGGCGGCGCCGGCGGCGTCAGCACGTTGATGGCGCCGCGCACGAAGCCCGAGGCGCCGATTTCCTGGAAGTAGAGGTCGCGGGCGAAATCGTAGCTGCCGGGCTCGAGCGGCTGCAGCGGCGGATCGAGTGTCGCTTTGACCTCGATGAAAGAGCCGGCCGCCGGCGCCATGCCGCGCTTGACGGAAAGCCTCACGCGCTGCGGCTTGACGTCGAGCCGCGCGCCGATGCGGTCGACGCGCAGCACGAAACGGTCAGTGCGCTGGCTCTCCTCGCGCAGCTCGACGGTGCCGGCGATGGTCACGGCGGATGCCGGGAAACGCAGCACCGGGTGGCTCATGCGCGCGGTGTGGATGGTGGCGACGGCAAAGCCCGCCGCAACGGCGCACAGGCCGAGCGCCACGACGAAGGCTGCGGTCTGGCGCCGCAGCAGCACCGCGGCCGTGGCGCAGCCCACGGCGAGCGCGCTCGGCGCCCACCAGACCGGCTCGCGGTCGGCGGTGAAGTAGAGGACGATGCCGAAGCCGAAACTCACCGCGAGCCACGGCAGCAATCGGCCGGCCGCGAGTTCCGCCGCCGCCCATTGCCGCAGTTGTGCGCCGATCAGAAATCCACTTTGCGGCGGCGCGACGCCGGACAATGGGCGCGCGCCGCCGACCGGCCATGCCCACGGCCAAGTCCGCGCCGGGCTCGGCGCACGCGCCTGCGGATGATTGTCGTGTGTCACTGCGCGCCCCCGCGCGCTCAAGGCGCAGGAAGCCTACACGAGCAAGACGCGCGGTGACGAGCGGTACAGAAGGGGAACGCGCGTTATGCGCCGGCGATCTTGGCCCAGCTGTCGCGCAAGCCGACGGTGCGGTTGAACACCGGTCGCTCGGGCGTGGAGTCCGTATCGAGGCAGAAATAGCCTTGGCGCTCGAACTGCACCGCTTCGCCGGAGTTTCTGCCAGCGAGCGCCGGTTCGACGCGCGCGTCGGCGATCACTTCCAGCGAATTGGGATTAAGATCGGCGGCGAAATCCACCGCGTTCGGATCGGGGCGCGCGAACAGCGGTTTGTAGAGCCGGATTTCGGCAGTACGTGAATCCTGCGCCGAGACCCAGTGCAACGTGGCTTTGACTTTGCGGCCGTCCGGCGCGTTGCCGCCTTTGGTCGCCGGATCGTAGGTGCACCGTAATTCCACCACCTCGCCGGCCTCGTTCTTCTTCACCTCGCGGCAGGTGATGAAATAGGCATAGCGCAGCCGCACCTCGGTGCCGGGCGACAATCGGAAAAATTTCTTCGGCGGATTCTCCATGAAGTCGTCGCGCTCGATGTAGAGCTCGCGGGAAAAGCGCAGGCGCCGCGTGCCGGCGCCGGGATCGTCGGGGTGATTGAGCGCCTCGACGTCCTCGCCCTGCCCGTCCGGATAATTGTCGATTACGACTTTGAGCGGCCGCAGCACGGCCATGCGGCGCGCGGCGCTTTTGTTGAGATGCTCGCGGATCGAGAATTCGAGCATGCCCATGTCGACCACGCTGTTGGCCTTGGCGACGCCGATGCGCTTGACGAAATCGCGGATCGCCGCCGGCGGCACGCCGCGCCGGCGCAGACCGGCGAGCGTCGGCATGCGCGGGTCGTCCCAGCCGGCGACGTGGTCGCCGCGGACGAGCTCGGTGAGCACGCGCTTCGACAGCACCGTGTAGGTGAGATTGAGCCGGGCAAACTCGTACTGATGCGGCCGCGACGGCACCGGCAGATTCTCGATCAGCCAGTCGTAGAGCGGCCGGTGATCCTCGAATTCCAAGGTGCAGATCGAGTGGGTGATGCCCTCGATGGCGTCGGACTGGCCGTGGGCGAAATCGTAACTCGGGTAGATGCACCACGCCTTGCCGGTGCGCGGATGCTCGGCGTGCAGGATGCGGTAGAGCACCGGATCGCGCAGATTGATGTTGCCCGAGCCCATGTCGATCTTGGCGCGCAGCACCCGCGCGCCGTTCGGGAATTCGCCGGCGCGCATGCGGCGGAACAGATCGAGATTTTCGTCCACGCTGCGGCCGCGGTAGGGGCTTTCGGTGCCCGCCTCAGTCAACGTGCCGCGCGTCGCCCGCATCTCCTCCTGCGACTGGTCGTCCACATAGGCCTTGCCGGCGCCGATCAAATGCTCGGCCCATTCGTACAGCCGCTCGAAATAGTCCGAGGCGTGATGCAGTTGCGATCCCCAGTCGAAGCCGAGCCAGCGCACGTCGCGCTCGATGGCGTCGATGTATTCCTGCGCCTCTCTGGTCGGATTGGTGTCGTCGTAGCGCAGGGTGCAATGGCCGCCGAACTCTTCGGCGATGCCGAAGTTGAGGCAGATCGACTTGGCGTGGCCGATATGCAGGTAGCCGTTCGGCTCCGGCGGAAACCGCGTGACCACGGCCTTGTGCCGGCCGGAGGCGAGGTCCGCGCGCACGATATCGCGGATGAAATCCTGCCCGGCTTCGCGTGCTGCGGTTTCGGCGAGCGCCATGATGGTCATTTCCTTACCGCTGCGCCCCAGGCTCGCGGCGGGTCGGGATTGAACAAAGTATCAGTCGAGGTCAAGCCCACCGCACTCCTTGCCGGTTGGGTAAACAGCTCCGTCATTCGCCAAATCTCTGCGCTTGTCGCAATGTACCAAAACTGGTACATCGAGGCGAGGGGAGAAAGTGAAACGTCTGCCCGCTGCTTTCTATCGACTACCCTCAGGCCGAGAACCGGTCCGCGAGTGGCTCAAAAGTCTCGACCCAGCCGATCGCAAGATCATCGGCGAGGACATCAAGGATGTGGAGTTCTCCTGGCCGATCGGGATGCCGCTGGTCCGGCCGCTAGGCGGCGGGCTTTGGGAAGTACGAAGCGAGATAACGCAAGGCCGTATCGCACGCGTCGTATTTTGCATCGCCGGGCAACACATGGTTCTCCTGCATGGCTTTGTGAAGAAGACGCAGAAAACGCCGGATGCCGATCTTGATTTGGCGAGAAGACGAAAGAAGGACATCGCATGAAAAGAAAGGGCAAAATCGGGTCATCGTTCGACGAATTCCTCAAGGACGAGGGCATTTACGAAGAGGTGACGGCGCGCGCGATCAAGCGTGTGATCGCGCGGCAACTCGATGCTCTCATGCACGATCAGGGTCTCACGAAATCGAGCTTGGCTAAGCGAATGAAGACGAGCCGCGCCCAACTGGATCGCCTGCTCGATCCTGACAATGAATCGGTAACGCTCGGAACGCTGACGCGTGCTGCCCATGCTGTCGGCCGGCAATTGCGGATGGAACTGGTGTGAAAGGGGCGGCGCAATCTGCGATAAAGCGATTTGACGGCGATCCGGACTTCGTGATGCGCCTGACGGGGCGCCGCGGCCGCTAGCCCATACTACGATCGCGCCTATCTGTGCTACACGGACGCGCGCCCGCGCGGAAAGAGCTGAATGACCGTCGTCACCCGTTTCGCCCCCTCGCCCACCGGCTTCCTGCACATCGGCGGCGCGCGCACGGCGCTGTTCAACTGGCTGTACGCCCGCGGCCGCGGCGGCAAGATGTTGCTGCGGATCGAGGATACCGACCGCGAGCGCTCTACCCAGGCGGCGATCGAAGCGATCATCGATGGGCTGACCTGGCTCGGCGTTGCCTGGGACGGCGAGGCGGTCTTTCAATTCGCCCGCGCGGCGCGGCATCGCGACGTCGCCGAGCAGATGCTGGCCTCCGGCCACGCCTATCGCTGCTACGCCAGCCCCGAGGAGCTGGCGCAAATGCGCGAGACGGCGCGCCGCGAGGGCCGCGCCAAGCTCTACGACGGCCGCTGGCGCGACCGCGATCCGGCCGATGCGCCGCCGGGCGTCAAGCCGACGATCCGGCTCAAGGCGCCGCTCACCGGCGAGACCGTGATCGAGGACCAGGTGCAGGGCCGCGTCGTCTGGCAGAACGAAAACCTCGACGATCTCGTGCTCTTACGCTCGGACGGTACGCCGACCTACATGCTGGCGGTCGTGGTCGACGATCACGACATGGGCGTGACCCACATCATCCGCGGCGACGATCACTTCACCAACGCGGCGCGACAGACGCAGATCTACGACGCGCTCGGGTGGTCGGTGCCGGTCATGGCGCATATCCCGCTGATCCACGGTCCGGACGGCGCCAAGCTCTCCAAGCGCCATGGCGCGCTCGGCGTCGACGCCTATCGGGCCCTGGGGTATCTGCCGGCCGCCTTGCGCAATTACCTGGTGCGGCTCGGCTGGAGCCACGGCGATCAGGAAATTTTCTCCACGCAAGAGATGATCGCGGCGTTCGACCTGCCGCAGATCGGCCGATCGCCGGCGCGGTTCGATTTCGCCAAGCTGGAAAGCCTCAACGGCCACTACATCCGGCAAAGCGCCGACGCCGATCTGCTCGCGGCGATCGATGCGCTGCTGCCGCACATCGCAAACGGCCAGGCGCTGGCCGCCAAGCTGACGGAGGAACGGCGGCAGCAATGGCTCGCCGCCATGCCGAGCCTGAAGGAACGCGCCAAGACGCTGCTCGACCTGATCGACGGCGCGCATTTTCTGTTCGCCGCGCGGCCCATTCCGCTCGACGACAAGGCCAAGGCGCTGTTGAACCCGGATGCCAGGGCGCTGTTGCGTGACGGCGCCCATGAGCTTGCCGGCGTTGCATCGTGGACTGCCGCAGCCGCCGAGCAGGCCGTGCGCAGCCTCGCCGAGCGCAAAGGTTTAAAGCTCGGCGCGATCGCCCAGCCGCTGCGCGCGGCGCTGACCGGCCGCGCCACCTCGCCTGGCATTTTCGAGGTGTTGGCGGTGCTTGGCAAAGACGAGAGCCTGGGGCGGATCGCCGACCAGGTTGGCGTCGAAGAGGCCAAAGCGCAGGCCGGCTGACGCGAGCGCACCTGCGCTGACCGGCCGCGGACCCTCGCAAGTGCCGTTGGGAGCCCATATCTTGCAGTGCACACGGGCTTGAGCTACCCCACTGGCCTGTCGGGCCGCTGCACCCGCCGCGCGGCCTAAGCAAGACTCCGACTTGCCCTGCATCGAGGATGAATGATCATGGACGCTAAATCCGGCGCCAATATCAAGACCGCCAAGCTGACGCTCGGCGACAAGAGCTGGTCGTTTCCGGTCTATGAGGGCACCATCGGCCCGGAGGTGATCGACGTCAGCAAGCTCTATGCCGAGACCGGCGCGTTCACTTACGACCCCGGCTTCACCTCGACCGGTTCCTGCGAATCCAAGATCACCTATATCGACGGCGACGAAGGCATCCTGCTCTACCGCGGCTATCCGATCGAGGATTTGGCCGAGCACGGCGACTTCCTCGAGACCTGCTATCTGCTGCTCTACGGCGAGCTGCCCAACGCGACGCAGAAGAACGATTTCGTCGATCGCGTGATCCATCACACGATGATCCACGAGCAGATGAGCCGTTTCTTCCAGGGGTTCCGGCGCGACGCTCATCCGATGGCGGTCATGGTCGGCTGCGTCGGCGCGCTGTCGGCGTTCTATCACGACTCCACCGACATCACCGATCCGACCCAGCGGATGATCGCCTCCATCCGCATGATCGCCAAAATGCCGACGATCGCGGCCATGGCCTACAAATATTCGATCGGCCAGCCGTTCATGTATCCGGACAACAAGCTCGATTACGCCTCGAACTTTTTGCGCATGTGCTTTGCGGTGCCGTGCGAGGACTACAAGGCCAATCCGGTGCTGGCGCGCGCCATGGACCGCATCTTCACCCTGCACGCCGATCACGAGCAGAACGCCTCGACCTCGACGGTGCGGCTCGCCGGCTCGACCGGCGCCAATCCGTTCGCCTGCATCGCCGCCGGCATCGCCTGCCTGTGGGGGCCGGCCCATGGCGGCGCCAACGAGGCGGCGCTGAAGATGCTGGGCGAGATCGGCAGCGTCGACCGCATCCCCGAATACATCAAGCGTTCCAAGGACCCGAACGATTCGTTCCGGCTGATGGGTTTCGGCCACCGCGTCTACAAGAACTACGATCCGCGCGCGAAGATCATGCAGAAGACCTGCTACGAGGTGCTGCACGAGCTCGGCCGCAACGATCCGCTGCTCGACGTCGCCATGGAGCTCGAGCGCATCGCGCTGCATGACGAGTATTTCATCAGCAAAAAGCTCTACCCGAACGTCGACTTCTATTCCGGCATCACGCTGCGCGCGATGGGCTTTCCCACCGCGATGTTCACGGTGCTGTTCGCGCTCGCCCGCACCGTCGGCTGGATCGCGCAGTGGAAGGAAATGATCGAGGACCCGCACCAGAAGCTTGGCCGGCCGCGCCAGCTCTACAGCGGCGCGCCGCAGCGCGACTACCAGCCGATGTCGAAACGGAAGTGATGCGAGTGGCGAGTGGCGATTCCCCTATTCGCCATTTCGCTATTCGCGCTTCCCATCATACGCCCACGTCAAATACACGCCGCCCCAGGTAAAGCCGCCGCCGAACGCCGCCATGAGCAGGCGGTCGCCGGCTTTGAGCTTGCTTTCGTAATCCCATAGGCAAAGCGGGATGGTGGCCGCGGTGGTGTTGCCGAATTTATGAATCGTGAGCATGACCCGCTCGGGCGGCAGCTTCATGCGCTCGGCGGTGGCCTCGATGATGCGCTTGTTGGCCTGGTGCGGCACCAGCCAATCGACGTCCTCGCTGAGGAGGCGATTGCGCTTCATCAGCTCGACGGCGACGTCGGCCATGCGGGCGATCGCGAATTTGTAGACCGAGGCACCCTCCTGGTGCACGTAGTGGAGCCGCTTGGCCACGGTCTCGGCGCTCGGCGGCATGCGGCTGCCGCCGGCTTTCTGGTGCAGATGCGGCATGCCGGCGCCGTCGGAGCGGAGCAGCGTGTCCATGATGCCGTAGCGCCGGTGGGGCTCGATCAGCACGGCGCCGGCGCCGTCGCCGAACAGCACGCAGGTGGCGCGGTCGGTATAATCGATGATCGCCGACATCTTGTCGGCGCCGACCACGACGATTTTTCGAAATTGGCCGCCAGCGATGAACTGCGCCGCGATGGTGAGCGCGTAGACGAAACCCGAGCAGGCCGCCTGCACGTCGAAGCTGCCGATATTGCGGATGCCGACCATGTCGCAGATCAGATTGGCGGTCGATGGAAACACGAAATCGGGCGTGGTGGTCGCGCATATCAAGAGATCGACCGCGCTCGCCGGGGTCGCTGTTTTCTTCAACAGGCCGCGGACGGCCTCGGCGCCCATGTGCGAGGTGCCGAGCCCTGCCCCCTTGAGGATATGGCGCTCATGAATGCCGGTACGCTCGACGATCCACTTGTCGCTGGTGTCGACCATCTTGGCGAGCATGGCGTTGGTCAGCACGTCCGGCGGCAGGTAGCCGTGCACGCCGGTAATGGCGGCACGCAACGGTTTCTTCTGCGAGGTTTTGCGTTTCACCATGACGGGGCATTTCCGCGGATGTCTGTCATGGCAGAGCGGCCGCGCCGCGCCAAGTCGAGCACGATGGCGGCCGCTTTGCTGCTTGGCGCAGCCGTGCCGACACCCATGGTCGAGTCAAGACGGCCGAATGCCTCGATCTGGCGCCGCCGCGCCGGCGTATCGGCAAGGAGCGACAGCAGTGCGTCGGCGAGCTTGTCCGGCGTGCAGTCGCGCTGCAGGAATTCGGGAACTATTTTCTCGCCGATCACCAGATTGGCGAGGATGATGCTGAATAATTCCGGCAACCGTGCGGCCTGGGCGACAATGTGTTCAATAGCGGGTATCCGATAGGCGGCGATCGTCGGGATGCCGGCGAGCGCCAGCTCGAGCGTCACGGTGCCGGAGGCGGCGAGCGCGGCGCGTGCCTTGCGAAACTGTGCCCACTTCTCAGCCGGCTCGACGACGAGGCGCGGCTGCACCGCCCAGCCGGCGACGCCCTCGCGCACGCGCTGCAGAAGGTGCGGCGTGGTCGGCAGCACGAGATCGATAGCGCCGACCCGCGCCGCGACCTGGCCTATGGCGGCGCCGAAGATCGCAAGCAGCCGGCGAATTTCGCTGCCGCGGCTGCCCGGCAGCACCAGAATGAGCGGCGGATCGCTCTGGCGGCGCTGCGTCTCATCGGCATTCGGCCGCAGCTCCGCCACCCGCTCAATCAGCGGGTGGCCGACATAGACGCACGGCGGCCCGCCGAGCCGCTCATGGACCGCCGGCTCGAACGGCAGGATCGCCAACACACCATCGACGTAGCGGCGCATGGCACGGGCCCGCCATGGCCGCCATGCCCACACGGTCGGCGACACGTAATCGATGATCGGGATGGACGGCGCATGCCGGCGCACCCGTCGCGCCACGCGGTGCGTGAAATCCGGGCTGTCGATGATGACGAGCGCATCCGGACGCGCGGCGATCACCGCGTCGGCGGTCTGTCGGATACGGCGCAAAATGACCGGCAGACGGCGCGGGATGGCGGTGGCGCCGATGATCGACAGATCGTCGATGGGAAACGGGCTGGCGATGCCTGCGGCCGCCATGCCGCGGCCGCCGACGCCGCCGAGCCGAACGGCGCTCCCTTCCGTTTCGATAAGGGCCCGCGCCAAAGCTGCGCCCAAGGCGTCGCCGGATTCCTCAGCCGCTACCAGATGGATCGTGCGGGACCGCGGCTGCGGCGGCTGCATCATTGCGCCCCGTCCCCCGCGACGCCGACTAGAAAAATCCCGGCCCGGTCGGCCGCGGCAATGGTTGCGGCGGGTTCGGCCATCATCGTATGACCGGCGACCACCGCAATGCCGCCGAGCCCGGCGCGCACGGTGTTGGCGATCGTTTGCGGGCCGATGGCCGGCAGGTCGAAGCGGCGATCCTGGTCGGGCTTCGGCGCCTTGACCAGCACGCCGGTCACCGGCGCCGCGGTGACGCGGCGCTGCGCCCGCATCTCGACCAGACGGCTGAGCATATTGTCGGTGCCTTCGGCCGCTTCGACCGCGAGCACATGATTGTCGGCAACCACGGCGGCCTGCCCGACGTCGAACGGACCGAGCGCCGCGATCAAACCGAGCGCGCGGGCGATATCGGCGCGATCGCGCGCCGTGGGTTGATGGCGGCCGAGCACGCCTTGGGGCACAAGAACCTCGGGTGCCACCTCGGCCACACTGATGATACGCACGCCGCCCTGTTCGGACAGATGCGCGATGCCCGAGAGGAGACGATCGTCACCGCCGCGAAACGCACGCGCGATGGCAGGTATATGGCGCAGGGTGTACCAGTCGAGGCGAATGTTGGTGAGCGGCGGCCGCAGCAATGCGCCGATGAATACCGCCTCGCGGCATTGCTCGGCGCGTGCGAGCCGAAAAAATCTCCCAGCCTGCCCAAGCGCGATCCAGTGATGCGCATAGCGCTCGACCGTCTTCGGCTCGGCCCAGCCCCGGATCGCAAACATCACCGGACGCAGGCCGCGCCGCGCGACTGCATCGGCCACTGCCCCCGGAAAGGCGCCGCCGCCGCAGATCAGAGCGATCGACCGCCCATCGGGCGGCGCGCCAACCGCGCCCAGTGGCGGCTGCGGATCAGGGATCATCGTCGCGCTGGTCATGGGAACGCTGGCGGCGAGCCGGCTGCATCAGCGGCCGTTTGTCGCCGTCGCGAATGAAGGCGACGACCTTTTCGACCAGCGGATCGCCGTTGAACTCACTGGCGACCGCGTCGACCCGGTCGGCAAGCCGCCCGTCGCCGAAGAACAGCGCCCGATAGGCACGGCGCAGAGCGTGCAGCTGCGCCCGCGTGGCGCCGCGGCGTTTGAGACCGACGACGTTCAATCCGACCAGGGCCCCGGTCTGGCCCAAGGCAAATCCGAACGGGATGATGTCATCGCGCGCTGCCGACATTCCGGCCATCATCACCCCTTCGCCGATCCGCACATATTGGTGGATCGCCACATGGCCGCCGAGAAAAGTGAAGTCGCCGACCCGCACATGCCCGCCCAACACCACGTTGTTGGCGAAACTGACATTGTTGCCGACCCGGCAATCGTGGCCGACATGGGAGCCGACCATGAACAGGCAACCCTCGCCGACTTCGGTCACGCCGCCGCCGTCCTCGGTGCCGGTGTTCATGGTGACGCTTTCGCGCACCTCGCAGCGCGGGCCGATGACCAGCCGCGTCGCGCCGCCGCGATAGTGCACCGATTGCGGCGGCGTGCCGAGCGAAGTGAACGGATACACGACCGTTCCGGCGCCGATCGTGGTGACGCCCGCGACATGCACATGCGCGATGAGGCGCGCGCCATCGCCGATCTCGGCCTGCGGTCCGACGACGCAATAAGGCCCGATCTCTACGCCGTTGCCAAGGCGCGCGCCATCGGCGACGCGCGCGGTCGAATCGATCACGACGCGGCCTCACCGAGCAGCGCGCCGACCACCGCCTCGGCGATCAGTGCGCCATCGACTTTGGCTTCGGCGCTGTACCACCACATGTTTCTGCGCTGCATGGATTTTTTGACGTGATATTCGACACGGTCGCCGGGGACTGCGGGCCTGCGGAACTTCGCCTTGTCGATGGTCAAGAGATACACCGCGCGCGCCTCCACCAGCGGTGTGCGCCGCAGCACCAGGATGCCGGCGGTCTGCGCCATGCCCTCGATCAAGAGCACGCCGGGCATCACCGGGTTGTCCGGAAAGTGGCCGAGAAATTGCGGCTCGTTGATGGTGACGTTCTTGATGCCGACGCCGGCGTCGTCGCCGCGGATGTCGACGACGCGATCGATCATGACGAACGGGTAACGGTGCGGCAGGAGCCGCAGGATCTCGCCGATCTGGGCGGCCTCGACCGTCTCCGTACTCGTGGCCGTGTTCATGGCCCGCCCTCGTCCGACTTGCCGGCGGCGTGGGCGGGAATATCGCCGCGCACGCTGCTTTGCCCGGCAATGATCGCGCCTTCGCCGATCGTCACATTCTCGGTCACGCCGGCCTGATGGCCTATTATGACAAAGTCTGCCGCCATGACGCCACGTGCGATTCCGGCCTGGGCGCCAATCAGGCAGTGCCGGCCGATATCGACGTCGCGGGCGATCTGGACGAGATTGTCGACCTTGGTGCCCTCGCCGATGACGGTGTCGCGAACCGAACCGCGGTCAACGGTCGAATTGGCGCCGATTTCGACCCCATCCTGAACGATGACGCGTCCGGTCGGCAGTCCTGCGCGCCGCGGTTCGCCTCCGCCCGCCGCGCCGGACGATGCAGGCTGGCCGATGCGGGCGCCGGGATGGATCACGACCCGATCGCCGATCAAGGCGTGCAGGATGGTGGCGCCGGGGCCGATCGCGCAATTGCGGCCGATACGCACATCGGGGCCGATTGCGGCGCCGGAGCCGATCACGGTGCCGGCGCCGATCTCGGCGCGAGGTCCGACCGCCGCCAGGGGCTGGATGGTCACGCCCGCCTCGAGCCGCGCCGACGCATCAACCTGCGCGCCGGCCGCGCGGCCGGCGTCCGCCGCTCGCGAAGCGCCCGACGGCATCAGAAATGCGTTCCGCCGCCGAACTGGAAGAACTGGGTCCGGTCGTACCACTGCTTCATGATCGGCCAGGCGAAGTCGAAACGCAGCGGGCCGAACGGCGAGTTCCAGATCAAGCTGGCGCCGGCCGCCAGACGCACGCTGGCATCGTCAGTGTAGAGCAAGGCGCAGCCGCCGCCTTTGGCGCCCTGCGGGAACGGCGTCGGATTACAAACGACAGAGCCGACGAGCGGATTGTTGATCACGCCGTTGATTTCGCCGGTTGCCGGGCTCGAGGTTTCGCCCTTGTAGCCCCACACCGATCCGGCATCGACGAATACCGCGCCGCGGAAGCCGGAGTCCTTGGGCAGGAAATAAAGCGGATATTGCAGCTCGGCGCTGGCGCCCCAGTACATCGTGCCGCCGAGCGCATCGCCGGTGCCGTAGCCGAACGGATAGTTGGTGACGTCGCGCGGGCCGATGCCGGCCGGCTGGAAGCCGCGCACCAGGTTCGGGCCCATCTTGAAGTCGTCGAGCATGCGCACGCTGTCGTTGCCGATGCCGAGAATGTTGCCCGCCTGCAGGTGAATGAGGCTGACGAGATCGGAGACCGGCTCGTAATAACCGCGGAAATCGACGCTCGAACGCATGTACTGGGTGTCGCCGCCGACGCCGGCAAAGTCCTGGCCGAAGTTGATGGCCATGCCGTTGGTCGGATCCTTGTTGTTATCGAGCGTGTTGTAGATCAAGCCGTAGCCGACGCTCGAGGTGATCGTCGCGCCTTCGCCGAGCTCGACGCGGATCGGCAGCGATGCCTGGCCGTAGAGCAGGCAGTTGGTCTGAACGGGGTTGTTGCCGGTGGCCTGCAGGAATGCCGGCGTCCACAACGTATTATCGGTGCTGAAGTTGTTGCAGTCGTTGAGCAGCGACGGCAGGTCGATCGATTGCGTGTAGAGCGAGTAACGCAGCTGCACGCTGAAATCTTCGCGCAGCGGAATGCCGAACTTCAGCGTGCCGCCGATCGATTCGGTGCCGTACGAGAAGTAGGTGTTCGGCAGCGTCTGCCTGGCGAACAGGTCGAGGCCGGCGCCGATCCGCTGATCGAGGAAATACGGCTCGATGAAATTCAGCTCAGCGGAGCGGATGTACTGGCCGTACGTCACCGATGCCTTGGCGAAACGGCCGGTGCCCAGGAGATTGCGCTCGGAGACCGAGACCTGGACCATCCAGCCCTGCGCGGTCGAGTAGCCGCCCATCACCGAGAAGTCGCCGGTCGACTGCTCGACCACGTCGATATTGACGACCACGCGGTCGGGCGCCGAGCCCGGCTCGTTGGTGATCTTCACCGACTTGAAGAAATTCAGATTCTTGACGCGCCGCTCGGCGCGATCGATCAGGGCGCGGTTGTACGGATCGCCTTCGTTGATATCGAACTCGCGCCGGATCACGTAGTCGCGAGTGCGCGTGTTGCCGCGAATGTTGATGCGCTCGATATAGGCCCGGGTTCCTTCATCGACGACGTAGACGACGCCGATGGTCCGGGTCTGCGGATTGCGATCGCCGCGCGGCCGCACCGTGCCGAACGGATAGCCGCGCCGCGCCATCTCGACCGTCAGATTCTCGACGGTCTTTTCCACACCCTCGCCGTTATAGGTGTCGCCCTGATGTGTCAGCAGGGTCGGCCGCAGCGAGCTCGAATCAACGGCGCGCACATTCGACTGCACGTCGATGGCGCCGAAGCGGTAGAGCGGGCCCTCTTCGATCGTAAACGTGATGATGAAGCCCTTCTTGGCCGGATCGTACTCGCCGGTCGCCGAGACGATCTGCACGTCGGCGTAGCCGTGCTTGAGGTAGAAGCGGCGCAGCAGGTCACGGTCGGCCTCGATGCGGTCGGGGTCGTAGACGTCGGTGGTTTGCAGGAAGCTGAGCAAGTTCGACGTCGCCGTCTTGATGACCTCCTTGAGCCGCCAGTTCGTGTAGGCGTGATTGCCGACGAAGTTGATGGCCTTGACGCCGGTCTTCTCACCCTCGTTGATCTTGAAGATCAGGTCGACGCGGTTGTTGGGCCGTTCGATGATCTGCGGCGTCACGCTGACGTCGAAGCGGCCGTTGCGGTGGTAGATCTCGATGATGCGCTGGGTGTCGGCCTGCACCGCCGGGCGCGACAGCGCCCCGCGCGCCTTCGACTGGATCTCCTGTAGGAGCTGCTCGTCCTTCATCCGGTGATTGCCCTCGAAGGCGACGCGATCGATCACCGACGCTTCCACGACGGTGACGATCAGGCGGTTGCCCTGCGGGGTCACATGGATGTCCTGAAACAGGCCGGAGGCATAAAGCGCCTTCAATCCGGCATCGATCTGTGCGGCATCGAGCCGCTCGCCGGGCGCCGCCTTGAAATATGAACGGATGGTGTCGGCCTCGACCCGGCGGTTGCCTTCGACCACGATTTCGGTCGCGCCCGCGCCACGCGGCGCGGCCGACGCCGCACCAGACGTCCAACCAGACGCGAAGCCAAACAAACCCATTGCGAGGAGCATGCCGGCCACGACAAGCCCCGGTTTTACCCGCACCCACTTCATCATGCGCAAAGCGCCCTTATTCCCCTTCGTGGCCGCCCCGAAACTGGCAGGTCACTCACATCCCCTACGCTCTTGCTCTACGTTCTCGTCGCCCCGATCAACGCGTGCCCTATTCGGCTATCCTCCGTCCGATTTGTGCCAGATCGCGACGCCCGCCCCTAGGACGTCGCCAGATGCACGATGTCATTGAACGTTGCAAATATCATCAACATCAAAACGATTGCGAAACCGATACGAAACCCAACCTCTTGGGCCCGTTCCGACAGCGGACGGCCGCGCAAAGCTTCGATCGCATAGAACAAAAGGTGGCCGCCATCGAGCAGCGGGATCGGAAACAGGTTCAGCAAACCGATCGACACCGACAGCACTGCCGCCATGTGGATAAGCGCCACCCAGCTGACACTCGCCACCTGTCCGGACATCTGTGCGATGCGGATCGGGCCGCCGAGCTGATTGGCCGATTCGCGGCCGATAATCACCTTACCGATATAGTTCAGCGTCTTGTCGACGACGAACCAGGTCTCCTGGGCGCCGAGCAGGACCGCCCGCGGCGGCGACACCGGCTGAAATTTCACGTCACCGGGCGCGGGCGAGCGCTTGATGCCCAATAAGCCGATGCGGTGGACATTGCCGAATATGTCCTTTTCCTCGCGCAGCTCGGGCGTGGCTTTGAGGTCGACCTCTTTGCCGTTGCGCTCCACTTTGATGTTGAGGCTGTCGCCGGCGCTGTCGGAGACGATGCGCTGCATGTCGGAGAAGCTGTCGATCTTCTCCCCGCCGATCGAAAGCACCATGTCGCCGGGCTGGAAGCCGGCGGCGGCGGCCGGGCTGTCGGGCTGCACCTCGTCAACCCGCGGGCTCATGGTCTGCATGCCAAACAGCATGAAGATCCCGGAGAAGATGACGATGGCCAAAAGGAAATTGGCGATCGGGCCGGCCGCGACGATGGCCGCGCGCTTGATCACCGGCTGGAAGATGAAGCTTTCGGCACGCTCCGCCTCATCCATGGAGGAGATTCGCGCCTTGTCGGGGGTGCTGGCGGCGCTTTCGTCGCCGAAGAATTTGACGTAGCCGCCGAGCGGAATCACCGCGATTTTCCAACGCGTGCCGTGCCGGTCATAAAATCCGGCGATTTCCGGCCCAAATCCGATCGAAAATGCCAAAATTCGGACGCCGCAAAGGCGCGCGACGAGGAAATGGCCCAACTCGTGGAAGAAGACCACGATGCTCAGGACGAAGACAAAAGGCACGAGATAGCGCAGGACGTCGCCGCCAAGCGCTTGCAAATGCGAGATAATCTCGGTCCCCATCACGCTGTTCCCACGCCCCGGTAGTCCGGCCCCAAGCCGGTACGCTAGGATGCCATTGCGGCAATTTCGGGCAAGAGGTCGGCCGCGAGCCTTCTTGCCATATGGTCAATGGCGATCGCTTCCTCAACCGATTGCGGCTCGCCGGTGACACCTTTGCGCTCTGCGGCGTCGAGCGTCGCCTCGACCAGGGCCGCAATGCCGGCAAATCCGAGCCGGCGGCCGACGAATTCGGCAACCGCGATCTCGTTGGCGGCATTGAGAACGGTCGGCGCCGCGCCACCGGTCGCGAGCGCGCGGCGCGCCAGGCCCAGGGCCGGGAAACGCACCGGGTCCGGCTCTTCGAAGCTGAGCGTACCGATCCGGGCGAGGTCGAGCCGCTGCGCCGGCGTCGTCATGCGCGCCGGATGGGCCATGCAATGGGCGATCGGGATGCGCATGTCGGGCGAGCCGAGCTGGGCGATCACCGAGCCGTCGCGGAATTCGACCAGGCCGTGAACGACCGACTGGGCGTGCACCACGACATCGAGCTCGTCGGGTTTCAGTCCGAACAGATGATGGGCCTCGATCAACTCGAGACCTTTGTTCATCAGGGTTGCCGAATCGATCGTGACCTTCGGGCCCATGGTCCAGGTCGGATGCTTGAGCGCCTGTTCGAGCGTGACGTTGCGGATCGCCTCCAGCGACCATGTCCGGAATGGCCCACCCGACGCGGTCAGAATGATGCGTTTGACGTCCTCGCGGCGGCCCGCGCTTAGCGCCTGAAAGATCGCATTGTGCTCGGAATCGACCGGCAGCACCGCGGCGCCGGCCGCGGCGGCGCGGCGCATGAACAGCGCACCGGCGCAGACCAGGCACTCCTTATTGGCCAAGGCGACCGTGGCGCCGCGCTCGGCGGCGGCGAGCGTCGGTTGCAGGCTGGCGGCGCCGGTGATCGCGGCCATGACCCATTCGGCCGGGCGTTGCGCGGCTTCGACGAGGGCTGCAGGCCCGGCAGCCGCCTCGATGCGCGTGCCGGCGAGGCCGGACTTCAGCTCCGCATAAGCGTCGGGATCGGCAATGGCAGCGAACTGCGCGTTGAGCTCGCGGGCGAGCTTGGCCAAGGCCGTGCCGTTGCGGCGCGCGGTCACGGCCTCGACCCGGTAACGGACCGGGTCGCGCCGCAACAGGTCGATGGTGCTCGACCCGATCGATCCGGTCGCGCCAAGGAGCGTCACCGTGCGGGGCACGGCGGCCATCAAATCGGCGGTCGCCAGCGGCTGCCTCTTTGTCATCGCGCTACCATAGCAGCAAGCCCTGGGCCGCAGCACCGGTTCCCGCATGCAGAATGCCGATAAGGGCGGCAGCGGCGGCGGCGAACAGGAAACCGTCGAGCCGGTCCATCAGGCCGCCATGGCCCGGAATGATGCGGCCGCTATCCTTGGCACCGAAGCGCCGCTTCACGGCGGATTCGAAGAGGTCGCCGGCTTGAGCCAACACCGATAACGCCAACGCGATGACTCCAACGCTCACCCAGCGGCCAATGCCGCTCGCATAAGCGACCGCGATAGCGGCGGCAACCCCCCCGGCCAACCCGCCGAGCGCACCCGACCAGGTTTTGTTCGGGCTCACTTGCGGCCACAACCGCGGTCCACCTATGCCGCGGCCGACAAAGTAGGCCAGAATGTCGGTCATCCAGACGATAAGCGCAACGAACAGAAAGGCTTGGAAGCCGAATTTGGCGTCGTTGCGCAACAGCGCCGGGCCGAGAAAGGCGATCCCGGCATAGATGACCCCGCCGGCCGCCCATAGCACGCCGACACGCTGTCCGGCCGCACTGCCTAGCGCGGCTGCCGCGCCGGCCAGCGCAGCCCCGATCGCAATGGCGACCGCCGCGATGGCCGGATAGCCCAGCGCGACCAGCATCAGCGCCGCCAGCAATGCAGCACAACCCAGCGTCAAAAGCCGCAGGTCCGCACGGCCGGCGACCAGATGCGTCCATTCCCAAAAAATGCCGGCGGCGGCGAGTCCACATAGGATGAGAAAGATCCAGCCGCCCCAATAGGCAATCGCCAGCACGATCGGCGCCAGCACGGCAGCCGATACGATCCGCAAGACAAGATTGCGCGGGCCGGCGTCGGCGGCGCCACCGCTTGGGGGGATGGTCACGATCCGGTTTGCGCGACGAGACCGCCGAAGCGGCGTTCGCGCCGCCGATATTCGGCGATGGCAGCCTCGAGCGCCGCGCGGTCGAAATCGGGCCAGTTGATCGGCACGAAGACGAGTTCGCTGTAGGCCGATTGCCAGAGCAAAAAATTCGACAGGCGCTGCTCGCCGCTGGTGCGGATGATCACATCCGGGTCGGGCAAATCGGCGGTGTCGAGATGGCGGGCGATCAGATCCGGCGAGATCGCCTCGGGCGCCAGCCGCCCCTGCGCGACTTCGGCCGCGAGCCGGCCGGCGGCGCGCGCAATCTCCTGGCGGCCGCCGTAATTGAAGGCAACGACCAAGGTCAGACCGTCGTTATCGCGCGTCAAATCCTCGGCTTCCTGCAGCAACAGGCGGATATCGCGGTCGAGGTTGTCGCGCTCGCCGACGATACGCACCCGCACGTTGCTCTTGTGAAGGTCGGCCAGATCGTTGCGGATGAAGCGGCGCAACAGGCCGAGCAGGTCTTTGATTTCCGACGCCGGTCGCGACCAGTTCTCCGAGCTGAACGAGAAGATGGTCAGCACCTCGATGCCGAGGTCGCGCGCAGCGCGCACGGTTCGGCGCAGCGCCTCGACGCCGCGGCGGTGACCTTCGATGCGCGGCAGACCGTGCGCCGCGGCCCAGCGGCCGTTGCCATCCATGATGATGGCGACATGGCGCGGCGTTTCGAACCCGTCGCCCTCGCCCCTCACCGGCGAGGTTTGATGTCTCGCGCCTAAAATCTTGGTCAAACCGTCATGATCTCCTTTTCCTTGGCGGCGAGCAGCTTTTCCACCTCGGCAATCGACGCGTCGGTCGCTTTCTGCACTTCACCGGAATGCCGTTCTTGCTCGTCTTCGCTGATCTGGTGTTCCTTCTCAAGCTTCTTGAGAAGATCGAGGCCGTCGCGGCGCACGTGGCGTACCGCGACGCGCGCGGCCTCGGCATATTTGTGCGCGACCTTGACGATTTCGCGCCGCCGCTCCTCGTTGAGTTCCGGAATGCGCAGCTTGAGCACCTGGCCTTCGGTGGTCGGCGTGAGGCCGAGATTCGCCGCCGAGATCGCCTTCTCCACCGCGTGCACCATGGAGCGGTCCCAGACCTGCACGTTGAGAAGGCGCGGCTCCGGCACGCTGATGGTCGCCAGCTGATTGAGCGGCATGTGGCTGCCATAGGCGTCGACCTGAACATGCTCGACCAGGCCCGCCGAGGCGCGGCCGGTGCGCAAGCCGGACAGCTCCTGTTTCATCGAGGTGAGTGCGCCCTGCATGCGGCGCTTGAGATCGTTGAGGTCGAAATTCGTGGTCGCCATGGCGCCCTCCGCGAGCGGCCGTCTTCATTTTCGGCCGCGCTCCTCCCGCCTACGGGAGGATTTGAGTATCTCTCCCCGGCCCTGCGCGGCTTTCGGCAAGACCAGGATGCCGGACAATCAGCCGACAGTCGTAAAGTGGCCCTTGCCGCGCAACACGTTGGCTATCGCTCCCGGCTCCAGGATCGAGAACACGATGATAGGCATGCGGTTTTCCTGGGCAAGCGCGAACGCCGTCGCATCCATGATTTTCAGGCGTTTATCGAGCGCTTCCTGGTGGTCGAGCTTGTCGTACCGCTTGGCGCTCGGATCGCGCTTGGGATCGGCGGTGTAGACGCCGTCGACGTCGGTTGCCTTGAGCACGGCCTCGCAGCCCATTTCGGCGGCGCGCAGCACGGCGGTAGTGTCGGTGGTGAAGTACGGGTTGCCGGTGCCGCCGGCGAACACGATGACCCTTTTGTCCTCGAGGTGGCGAAGCGCGCGCTGGCGCTCGTAGGTCTCGCAGACCTGCGGCATCGACAAGGCCGACATGGTGCGCGCGCTCACTCCGGCGCGCTCGATCGCGGCTTCCAGCACCAGCGCGTTCATCACGGTGGCGAGCATGCCCATGGCATCGGCGGTCGGGCGCGAGAGGCCGTCTTCGGATATCTGCGCGCCACGCAGCACGTTGCCGCCGCCGACCACGACGCCAAGCCCGATGCCGAGCCCGTGCGCGGCGACGAGATCGGCGGCGAAACGGTCGATGGTCGGCTGATGGATGCCGAATTTCTCCGGCCCGCTGAGCGCTTCGCCGGAGAGCTTGACCACGACCCGGCGGTAATTTTTCAGCTTGGCCATGACGGATCTTCCGTCCCATCGGACCGGTCGCGGGCGACGAAAATCACGCTGGGCGGCTGGTCATCCGCGGCGGGATTCGCTTGGCTTGACACCCTACACCTAGGCGCCGGCGAGCGCCGCCACTTCTCCACCGAAATCGCCGGCCGGCCGTTCGATACCCTCGCCGAGCGCAAAGCGGACAAAGCCGCCGACCTTGATCGGCGCCCCGACCTTGCCTTCGCTTTCCTTGAGTGCCTGGGCGACGCTCTTTTTGTCGTCGTGGATGAACGGTTGATCGAGCAGGCAGACTTCCTTGTAGAAGGTCTTCAGTCCCGACTCGACGATCTTCTCGACCACGTTGGCGGGCTTGCCCTGCGCCTTGGCCTTGTCGCCCAAGACGTTGCGCTCGCGCTCGATGGTTGCGGCATCGAGCCCTGACGAATCGACGGCCTGCGGATTGGCCGCGGCCACGTGCATCGCCACCTGGCGGCCGATCGCCTTGAGCTCGTCGGCATTGCCGGTCGATTGGAGCGTGACAATGACGCCGATGCGGCCGAGCCCCTCGCCCGGCGAATTGTGCATGTAGCTTGCGACCACCCCTTGGCCGACCGCCAGACCTGCCGCGCGGCGCAGCGTCATGTTCTCGCCGACCTTGGCGATGGTTTCAGAAATGGCATCGGCGGTGGTGCGGTCGCCGATCCGCTCGCCGAGGATCTTGTCCACGTCGGCCCCGACATCCAATGCGACATTGGCTATCATTTTGACCAGGCCCTGGAACAGGTCGTTGCGCGCGACGAAATCGGTCTCCGAATTGACCTCGACCAGAATGCCCTTGTTGGCGGTCGCGGCGACCCCGATCAGCCCTTCGGCGGCGACGCGGCCGGCTTTCTTGGCGGCCTTCGAGAGGCCCTTCTTGCGCAGCCAATCGACCGCGGATTCGAGATCGCCGCTGCACTCGGTCAAGGCCGCCTTGCAATCCATCATGCCCGCGCCGGTCTTGTCGCGCAGTTCCTTGACCATGCCGGCGCTGATGTTCGTCGTGCTCATTCGTTTCATCCTTAATCGCGTTCGACGTCCGGGGACCAAGCCAGCCGAGACGCCCGCATCACCAACATAGATATGCGATCGCCGGCGCGCCGCACGTTCCGGACTTATGGGTCCGGGCTCGCACGAGCGGCGCGCCCGGAATGACGCTTACTCGGTCTCGGCGGTCAGTTCCTTGGCCTTGGCGACCCAGCTTTCGACGCGGCCGGGCAACCCGACCTCTTCGCCGACATTGTGGGCGGCGGTCGGCGACATCTCGGCGAGCTGCTGGTAGTGGAAAATGCCGAGGTCGTTGAGCTGTTTCTCGATCGCCGGCGACACGCCGGGCAGCTTCTTCAAATCGTCGGCGACGCCGCGCGGCCCGGACAGGGCCTCGAAGCCGAGCTTGTTGGTCTCGGCCGGCACTTCCTCGGCCATCACCGGTTCCGCCTGGGCGCCGATATCGACGCCGCGCGAGCCTTGGGCGCGCGAGATGCCGTCGATCGCCGCCTTGGCGACGAGGTCGCAGTACAGCGTGATCGCCCGGCTGGCGTCGTCGTTGCCGGGCACCACGTAGGTGATGCCCTCGGGATCGCAGTTGGTGTCAACGACCGCGGCGACCGGCACGTTGAGCCGGCGCGCTTCCTTGATGGCGATGTCTTCCTTGTTGGTGTCGATGACGAACAAGAGGTCGGGCAGGCCGCCCATGTCCTTGATGCCGCCGAGCGCGCGGTCGAGCTTGTCGCGCTCGCGCTGCAGGGTCAGCCGCTCCTTCTTGGTGTAGCCCTGTGCCTCGTTCGACGACAGCATCTCATCGAGCTTGCGCAGCCGCTTGATCGAGTTCGACACCGTCTTCCAGTTGGTCAGCGTGCCGCCGAGCCAGCGCGAATTGACGTAATACTGAGCCGAGCGCTTGGCGGCGTCGGCGACGGCATCCTGGGCCTGGCGCTTGGTGCCGACGAACAGGATGCGGCCGCCCTTGGCGACCGTGTCGCTGATCGCCTGGAGCGCCTGGTGCATCATCGGCACCGTCTGCGTCAGGTCGACAATGTGGATGTTGTTGCGGGTGCCGAAGATGTACTCGGACATCTTCGGGTTCCAGCGGTGGGATTGATGGCCGAAATGCACGCCAGCTTCCAAAAGCTGGCGCATGCTGTAGTCGGGCAGCGCCATAGATCTTCTCCGGTTGATCCGCCGCGGACCGAAGAGCCTCACCCTTAAGGTGAAGCACCGGACGGTCCCCTTTCGGGGCCAAGGCCCGCGTGTGAGGTTTGCGCGGCTTATATAGCGAACCGCCGGCATTGCGCAACGCACAATTGGGGCGCGGTCCGTCCGACAGCCGGCCACTGCCCCTGCCCCTTGGCGAGGCCGGATTACGTCTGCTGCCGTTGCGCCCGCATGAGCCTAAGGCGCTCCAGGCTTTCGGCCGACCAGACGGCCTCCAGTTCGTAGAACTCGGAAACCGCTTTGGCGCCGGAGGGAAGCGTCACCCACGGCTGTTTGGAGGACGTGTAGATGTGGATGTCCGGCGGACAGAGGTCGGGGTTGTCCATGGTGCCGACGCGCACAAAGCGGACGGCCGGCCCGGCTTGCGGGTAATTGCTCCAGACCGCCACCCGGCAGGTCGGACAGCGGGCGATCTTCTGGCCCCTGCCGCTCGCCGAGGGCGTCGCAACGATGTCCGGCTCGCCGGCGGTGTGCACCACGCGATCGGCTTCATAAAGCGCATTGAGCGCATGGGCGGTACCAGTCTCGCGCTGGCACCAGCGGCAATGGCAGGCATGAACGATCAACGGCGTTCCGATGAGGCGATATCGGACCTGCCCGCAGGTGCATCCGCCTTCCATGTCCGGCGCTTACTCTGCGGCGCGCGCGAGGCCGACGGAGTCGAGATGCGCGACGACTTCGCCGACGTGCATCACGTCGGCGTATTTGTGATGCATGTCGAACAGATTGACCTTGTGGGTGAGCTCGGCGCGGTCGTAGGTGCATTCCTCGACGACGCTGATGTGATAGCCGGACGAATAGCCGTCGACGACGCTCGCGCGCACACAGCCGGACGTGCTTTCGCCGCATACGATCAGGCTCTGCACGCCAAGGAGCGCCAGATGCGAGGTGAGCGGCGTGCCGGCAAAGATGCTGGCGCGCTGTTTCGGGATCAGAATGTCGCCGGGCTCGAGGGTGAACTCGCGATAAATGCCGTAGCCGTCGTCCGGCACCTCGCGCTTGCGCCGCGTCGACACCGCACCGGGCGGCCGGTTGTTGGGGCGGATGTCCTGGGTGCAGAAAAAGATCGGTATGCCGGCGCGGCGCGCCGCCGCGAGCAACGTCTTGGTCGGTGCGATGGCGCGATGGGCGTAGAGGCCGCAGGTGTTGGGATAACGCTCGTTGAGCTCGGCCGGCGGATGGGCACCGCCGCGATAGACGAGGTCGTAGAGATCGATGCAAAGGAGCGCCGGCCGCGGGCCCACATAGGTCTCGCGTCGCCAGCCGGCATAAAGCGCAAGGTCGCTGTCCGGAACGACGTCCTTCCAGCAATGCTCGTTGAATTGGTCGATGGATGCCATGGGATTCCTCCGCTCCGGTCGCCAGAGTATAGCGGCATGGCGCAAAATGTCCCATGCGCGCGGCCTGCCATGGCATGCGGAACCTGCTAGCATCGCGGCATGAAAAAGCTGCATCGACGCCGATTCATGCAAGCCGCCGCCGCGGCGGCCGCTATTCCGGCGCTGCCCGCCCTGGTGCGGGCCGACACTTATCCATCGCGGCCCGTCCGCATCATCGTCGGGTTTGCGCCGTCGGGCGCCGCCGACATCATCGCGCGGCTGATGGCGCAGAAGCTCACCGACCGTTTCGGCCAGGCCTTCGTCGTGGAAAACCGGCCGGGCGCCGCCATGAACATCGCCACCGGTCTCGTCGCCAAGGCGGCGCCGGACGGCTACACGCTGCTCAACATCACCACCATCAACGCCTGGAACGGGTCGCTCTACAAACATCTCGATTTCAATTTCCTGCGCGACATCACGCCGATCGCCAGCATCTCGCGCGCCGGCGGCGTGCTCGAGGTCAACCCTTCGGTTCCGGTGCACAGCGTTGCCGAGTTCATCGCCTACGCCAAGGCTAATCCGGGCAAGCTCAACATGGGCACCGGTGGTCCGGGCTCCGGGCCGCACATGTACGGCTCGCTGTTCGAGATGATGGCCGGCGTGCAAATGGTGCCGGTGCATTATCACGGTACCGGACCGGCGGTGCCCGATCTGTTGAGCGGCCGCCTGCAGGTGATGTTCGACCTGGTCACGTCCTCGATCGGCTCGATCAAGGACGGCAAATTGCGCGCGCTCGGCGTCACCACCGCGAACCGCTACGACGCGTTGCCCGACGTGCCGCCGATCGGCGACGTCGTCAAAGGCTACGAGGCGAGCGGCTGGCAGGGTTTCGGCGCGCCGGCCAATACGCCGCCCGAGATCCTCGACAAGGTGCACGAGGCGATCAACGCCGCTTTGGCCGACGCGGCCTTACAGAAGCGGCTCGACGAGATCGGCGCGCCGGCATTTTCGACCTCGCGCCAGGATTTTCGCAAGCTCATCGAAGCCGACACGGCGAAATGGGCCGAGGTGGTCAAGTTCGCCAATATCCAGCTGGATTGATGAAATATCCTTCCCTGCGAAGCGGGGAAGGGGGACCATCTTGCGAAGCAAGATGGTGGAAGGGGCGCCGGCCATGACACTTGTTGCAGCGACTGAGCAAACCTCCCCGCCGCGCGCCCCCTCCACCATCCTTCGCTCGCTATGCTCGCTACGGATGGTCCCCCTCCCCCGCTTCGCTGCGCTACGCGTGGGAGGAAAGTGATGCCAGCATCGCGCCGCCGGTGGTTAGGTCTTGCAGCCGCTGGCGCAGCGCTGGCGCCGTGGTCGCGTCGCGCTGCCGCCCTCACCTATCCGACGCGGCCGGTGCGCATCATCGTCGGCGCCGTGCCCGGCAGCGCGCCGGACGTCGTCGCTCGGCTCATGGCCGACTGGCTGTCGAAGCGGCTCGGCCAAGCGTTCTTCGTCGACAACCGCAATGGCGCCAGCGGCAATCTCGCCTCTGAAATGGTGGCCGGCGCGGCGCCGGACGGCTACACGCTGCTTCTGGTGTCGGCCTCCGCCGCCATCAACGCCACGCTCTACCACAATCTGAAATTCAACATCCTGCGCGATTTCACCTCGATCGCCGGCGTCGTTGCGTTTCCGATGGTGATCACGGTCAGTAAGGCGTTCCCGGCCAAAAGCCTTCCTGAGTTGATTGCCGCCGCCAAGCAAACCCCCGGCAAGATCAACATCGGAACGCCGCCGATCGGCTCGCCGCAGCACGTCGCTGGCGAATTGTTGAAGATGCTGACCGGGATCAATGTCGTTTTTGTCGCCTATCGCGGCGGGCCGCCGGCGATTACGGACGCGCTCAGCGGCCAAGTGCAGGGCGTCATCGGCACCGTGCTTCTGACCATCGAGCAGATCCGCGCCGGCGGTTTGCGCCCGCTCGCCGTCACCGGCACGGCTCGATCCGAATTGCTGCCGGACGTGCCGACGGTGGCAGACACCGTCCCCGGCTTCGAGGCGACCCAATGGGTCGGCCTTATGGCGCCGAAGAACACGCCGCGCGACATCGTCGAAGCGCTCAATCGCGAGATCGAGGCAGGCCTCGCCGACCCCTCCATGAAGGCGAAGATTGTCGCGCTCGGCGGCACCGAGCTGCCCGGTTCGGCGGCGGCGTTTGGTTCATATGTCGACGCCGAAGTCGCCAAGTGGGCAAAGGTGATCGCGTTCGCCGACATCAAGGCCGATTGATCGGGCGCCACCGCTGCAATCGCTTCAAGGTAGTCATTGATGAAAATATCACGCCGTGCCGTGCTGCAGTTCGTTGCCGCCACAGCGGCAATCTCGTCTGGGTTGCCGCGGCGCGCGGCGGCGCTCGATTATCCGACGCGGCCGGTGCGCCTGATCGTCGGCCTTCCGGCCGGCGGCACGCCCGACATTTACGCGCGCCTGATCGCCGACCGCTTGTCCGAACGGTTGGGCCAGCCGTTCGTGGTCGAGAACCGGCCCGGCGCCAGCGGCAATATCGCCACCGAAATGCTGGTGCGGGCGCCGCCCGACGGCTACACGCTCCTGATGGTCATCGCGCCGAACGTGATCAATCCGGCGCTCTATCCGGACCTGAAATACAATTTCATCCGCGATACCGCGCCAGTCGCCAGCATCGGCGGCTCGCCGTTCGTCATGGTGGTCCATCCGGCGTTTCCGGCCAATAGCGTTCCCGAATTCATCAGCTATGCGAAGGCCAATCCGGGCAAGATCAACGTCGCCTCGACCGGCAACGGCAATCTCACCCACATGGCTGCCGAGCTGTTCAAGATGATGGCCGGCGTCGACCTGTTGCACGTGCCCTATCGCGGCGAGACCGCGGCGCAGGCCGATCTCCTCGGCAACCGCGTGCAGGTCATGTTCGATCCGGTGCCGTCGGCGCTCGGCTATGTGCGCAGCGGCAAGCTGCGGGCGCTTGCCGTCACCAGCGCCAAGCCGATGACGGATTTGCTGCCCGGCCTGCCGGCCATGAAGCAATTTTTGCCGGACTACGAAGTGACCGGCATCACCGGCATCAGCGTGCCGAAAAACACGCCGGCGGAAATCATCGGCAAGCTCAACCAGGCGATCAACGCGGTGCTCGCCGAGCCGCAGATCAAAGCGCGCTTTGCCGAGCTCGGCAGCCTCGAAGTGAGCGGCTCGCCCGCCGATTTCGGCCGGATCGTCGCGGCCGAAACCGACAAATGGGCCAAGGTGATCAAGTTCGCCGGCATCAAGGCGGAGTGACGAGCGCGACCGAAGGGCGCGGGACGCCGCGTGGCGCCAGCCGTACAATCGGCGGCACGCAGGAGGACACGACCATGCAGCTTGGGCGCAAGCGCTTCATGCAATTGGCTGCTGCGACGGCGCTGTGGCCGGCGGCGGCGCGCTTCGCGTTCGCCGACGATTACCCGACCAAGCCGATCCATCTGGTGGTGCCGTCGCCGCCTGCCGGCACGTTCGACATCGTAGCGCGGCTCGTCGCCAAAGCGGTGGAGCCGCACCTGCACCAGCAATTCGTCATCGACAATCGCGGCGGCGCCGGCACCAATCTCGGCACCGGCACCGTCGTCCACGCGGCGCCCGACGGCTATACGCTGCTGCTTGCCGGATCGCCGGGCGCCATCAATGTCACGCTCTATCAGCATCTCGATTTTTCCTTCGCCCGCGATATTGCGCCGGTCGCCAGCATCGAGCGCGCGCCGCTGATCGTGGTGGTCAATCCATCGCTGCCGGCCAAGACCGTTCCGGAATTCATCAGCTACGCCAAACAGAATCCCGGCAAGATCAACCTCGGCACCGGCGGCGCCGGCTCAACCGGCCATGTGGCCGGCGAGCTGTTCAACATGATGGCCGGAATCAAGATGGCGCACGTGCCGTATCGCGGCGAGGCGCCGGCGATCACCGATCTGCTGGGCGGCCAGGTGCAGGTCGTGTTCTCGACGCCGGGCTCGGCCATCTCCTACGTCAAGGCCGGCACGCTGCGCGCGCTCGGCGTAACCAGCGCCAAGCGCATGGACGTGCTGCCCGATGTGCCGACCGTCGCCGAGTTCTTGCCCGGCTACGAGGCGGTGTCATGGGCCGGCATCGGCGCGCCCGCCAAGACTCCGCCCGAGATCATCGCTAAGCTCAACGCCGCCTTCAACACCGCTTTGGCCGAGCCGGAGCTGCAAGCACGGCTGGCCCAGTTCGGCGCCGTGGTGATGACGACCACGCCGGCCGAGTTCGGCACGTTCATCGCCGCCGAGATCGAGAAGTGGGGCAAGGTGGTCAAGTTCGCCGACATTCACGCCGACTGATGTCAAGCACGCGCGGTGCCTGGCTGGGGATACAGACAAAAAAATCTGGAGGAACGTTATGATCATTGCGCGCCGACATTTTTTGCAGGCCGCAGCCGGTGCAGCGGGTCTTGCCGCCGTGCCGGCCGCTTCGCGCCTCGCCCGCGCCGACACCTATCCGTCGCGCTCGGTGCGCATCGTGGTCGGCTTTCCGCCGGGCGCCGCCACCGACATTGTCGGCCGCCTGATGGCGCAGTCGCTGTCGCAGAAGTTCGGCCAGCAGGTCTATGTCGAGAACAAGCCGGGCGCCGGCAGCAATCTGGCGGCCGATCTCATCGCCAAGGCGGCGCCGGACGGCTACAACTTGCTGGCCATGACCGTCACCAACACGGTCAATGAAACGCTTTACACGAATCTGAGCTTCGACTTCGTGCGCGATCTGGTGCCGGTCGCACGCACCATCCGCTCCGCCAACGTCCTGGTAGTCAATCTGTCGGTGCCGGCAAATAACGTGGCGGAATTCGTCGCCTACGCCAAGGCCAATCCGGGCAAGCTCAATTACGCCTCGTACGGCCACGGCACCGCGCCCAACATGGCGGGCGAGCTGTTCAACATGCTGGCGGGCACCAAGCTCGTGCATGTGCCGTATCATTCGAACTTCATGCCCGACATGCTGAGCGGCCAGGTGCAATTGTCGTTTCTGCCGGTGCCGCTGATCATCGGCTTCATCCGCTCGGGCCAGGTGCGGGCGCTCGGCGTCAGCGGCGCGGCGCCGACCGAGGCGCTGCCGGGCGTGCCGCCGATCGCCCAGACCGTGCCGGGATACATGGCCGACATTTGGCACGGCATCGCCGCGCCCAAAGGCACGCCGGGCGAGCTCGTCGAGAAGCTGAACGGGACCATCAACGCGGTGCTGAACGATCCGGCGCTGAAGCCGAAATTCACCGATCTCGGCGCCGAACCGGCGCCGCTGAGCACAGCTGAGTTGCGCACGTTCATCGCCGCCGAAGTCGACAAGTGGGCCAAGGTCATCCAATTCGCCGATATCAAAGCGGGGTAAGCTCGACAATGAAGTTCAGGCGCCGCGATTTTCTGCAGGCCGCATTGGGCACGGCCGTCCTGCCGTTGTCAGCTCACGCCGCGCGGGCGCAAGCGTTTCCGTCGCGCGTCATCACCATCGTGGTGCCCTACCCGGCCGGCGGCCCGACCGACACCATCGCGCGCATCCTCGCCGACCGCATGGGCACGGTGCTGCACCAAACCGTCATTGCCGAGAACATCAGCGGCGCCGGCGGCAGCATCGGCGTCGGCCGCGTCGCCCGCGCTACGCCGGACGGCTATACGCTGAGCATCGGTCACGTGCAGACCCACGTGCTCAACGCCGCGGTGATGAAGCTGCCCTACGACGTGGTCAATGATTTCGCGCCGATCTCGCTCATTGCCGACACGCCGATCTGGATCATCTCGAAAACCGCGGTGCCGGCCACCGATTTCAAGAGCTTCCTGGCCTGGCTGAAGGAGGAGAACGGCAAGGCCACCGCCGGCACTGTCGGCATCGGCGGCCCGACCGAAATTGCCGGTCTGATTTTCGCCAAGCAGACCGGCACGCAATTCCAGACCGCACGCTATACCGGCGGCGCGCCGCTGCTGCAGGATCTTTTGGGCGGCCATATCGATTTCGCCTTCGGCCAGGCCGCGACCTATTTGAGCTATGTCCGCAACGGCCAGCTCAAGGCCTATGCGGTGTTGCAGCCGAAGCGCTGGTGGGCGGCACCCGAGGTGCCGACTCTGGACGAACTCGGCATTCCAAACATTCACGCCAGCTTCTGGCACGGCCTGTGGGCGCCCAAGGGCACGCCGCCCGATGTGATCGCCAAACTGAACGACGCGGTGCGCGAAACGTTAGCCGATGCGAGCGTGCAGCAGCGCTTTCGCAACGTCGGCCAGGAAATCTGGCCCGTGGCCGAGCAGACGCCGGCGGCGCTGGCGGCCAAGCAGAAGGCGGAGATCGCGCAATGGACGCCGATCGTCAAAGAGGCCGGGATCAAGATTGACGAGAAGTAGCGGCGCACGCCGCGATGACGAGCGAATATTCAGGGAGAACAAAAATGTCGCTAATCGATCGCAGAAAGATGTCGATTCTCACCGCCGCGGCGCTTGCCGCGCCGGCGCAGGCATTTGCCGCGGAGACCTATCCGTCGCGCCCGATCCATCTCATCGTCGGTTTCTCCCCCGGCGCATCGTCCGACATCGTGGCGCGCCTGTTTGCTAAAGGCGCCGAACAAATCCTCGGCCAGAACATCATCGTCGAGAACAAGACCGGCGCCGGATCGAGCATCGCCGCCGGCTATGTCGCGCGCGCGGCCAAGGATGGCTACACGCTGATGGCGCCGGCGTTGTCGACCTTGACCTACAAGACCGTACATGCCGAAGCGCCCTACGACATGGTCAAGGACTTTGCGCCCATCGCGCTCCTGGCCGTCGGCCCGCTGGTCATGGCGGTCGATCCCAAGCTCGGCGTCAACAGCGTCAAGGAATTCACGGCGCTCGCCAAGTCAAAACCCGGCCAGCTTAATTTCGGCACGGTCGGGCCCGGCAGCCTGCCCGATCTCGCCGCCGAACTTTACGCGCAGCGCGCCGGCGTCAAGCTCACGCAGGTCACCTATCCGGGCAGCCCGCAGATCACGCAGGATCTGTTGGCCGGCCGGGTCCAGATGAGCTTTCAGATTACGTCGGCGATCGTCGGCCAGGTCAAAGCCGGCCAGATCAAGGCGCTGGCGGTTGCGACCGCGAAGCGGTCCGACCTGTTGCCCGACGTGCCGACCATGGCGGAAGCCGGCATGCCGGACTTCGACACCCCGCTCTGGTTTGCCGTCATGGCGCCGGCGGGCACGCCGCGTCCGGTGATCGATAAGCTCGCCGCCGCGGCCAAGCAGGCGATGCATTCGCCCGCAACCAAGGATCTGCTGGCCAAACAGGGTTTTGCCCCGGAAGACATGGGACCGGATCAGTTCGCCGACTTCATCAAGAGCGAGGTCAAGCGCTGGTCCGATGTCGTGACCGCCGCGAACATCAAGGGCTGAACGGGCGCACTCGCTAAACCGACTGCAGCGCGCCTTCCTCGCGCGTTGCATCGAACGAAAAAATCCAGGAGCGGTCGAGGAACGGCGGCGGCGGCACTTTGCGGTTATTGGCGAACTGCTGGCGCGACTGCAGAGTGACGCGCGCGGTGCGCGGCTGGCGCGCGGCGACGTAAGTGGCGAGCGCGGTCTCGATGTCGTCGTGATCGGCGAGCGCGCGCGCCAGCACATAGCCGTCCTCGATCGCCATGTTGGCGCCCTGCGCCAAGGTCGGCATGGTCGGATGCGCGGCGTCGCCGAGGAGCGTGACCCGGCCGCACGTCCAGTGCGGCAGTGGATCGCGGTCGTAAATGCCCCATTTGAACACGTGCTCGACGTGGCGGAACATGCCGAGCAGCGCCTCGTTCCAGCCGGCTTTGGCGGCGATCAGCTCGTCGCGGCTCGAGCGCACCGACCAGGATTCCTCGACCCACTCTTCGGTGTAATGGCCGCCGAAAATGTTGAGCGTGTCCCCGTTGCCGCCGATCGGATAGGTGATGACGTGGCCGTTCGGGCCGATCCAGCCGACATATTCGCCGCGCTCGAGCGTGACGCCGCCGCCCGGACCGACGCGGATCGGCACGCAATCCATCGGCACCATGCAGCGCCACGCCATCATGCCGGTGAAACGCGGCGCGTCGGCGCCAAAATGCTGGGCGCGGATAGTGGAGCGGATGCCGTCGGCGGCGACCACGACGTCGGCTTCAGCTTCCGTACCGTCTGAAAAACGCGCAACCGCTTGGCCATTGACCGTGTCAGCGCCGATACAATTGGCGCCGAGCCGCAGTGGCACACTGGCGGCCGCCGCGCGCAGCATGGTGTGCAGGTCGGCGCGGTGCGCCGTCATATAGGGCGCGCCGAATTTCGGCTCGTAAAAGCCCCGCATCGGCTCGCGAAAGCGCAGGCTGGCGTCGTCCCATTTGAGCGACACCATGGTGGTCGGCTCGACCGCGTTGCGGCGCAACGCGTCCTCGAGACCGAGCGCGCGGAAAACTTTGACCGAGTTCGGTCCGATCTGCAGCCCGGCGCCGACCTCTTCGAGTTTTTCCGCGCGCTCGAAAACGGCGACTTCAATGCCGCGCCGGCGCAGCGCACAGGCCGCCGCGAGCCCGCCGATGCCGGCGCCGACGATGATGACGCGCAGAGGCCGCCTTGCTTTCACCGGCATGCGCGGATGATGACATAGAACGTGTCAGCGCGTAACCTTCGACATCGGGTTGGCGCCATGAGGCGGGGGAGATCGCGTATGTCGGCTCGTATGGCGATTGCGTTTGCGGCGGCGCTGTTCTGTGTATCGAATGCTGCCGCGCAGCAACCGAAGCTCGATTATGACTTCTTCAAAAACCGGGTCGAGCCGATCTTTTTGCAGAAGCGCGAAGGCCATACGCGCTGCTATGTCTGTCATAAAGAATCCAATAACGCCTTGCGTCTGGAGAAGCTGCCGGCCGGCGCAACATCCTGGACCGAAGAGCAGTCGCGCAAGAATTTCGCCGTGGTGTCGGCGCTGGCCGTGCCCGGCGACCTCGCCGCCAGCCGGCTCCTCCTGCACCCGCTCGCACCGGAAGCCGGCGGCGACCTGTTTCATTCCGGCGGCCGCCAGTTCGCCTCCAAGGACGATCCGGACTGGAAGATCTTGGCGCAGTGGGTTTCAGGTCAGCACTGAGTCAGCGCATCACCAGCGTGTTGATACGCTTGGGCACTTCGCCGACCGGAATGACGGCGCGCAGCTTCATGGTCTCGGTGTCGATGGCCGAAACCGAGCGCAGGCCGGCGTTGGAGATGTAGACGGTCTTGCCGTCGGGCGCGAAGGTGACCCAGTTCGGGATTGCGCCGCCGAGGCCACGCCCCGGCAGCTTCAAGTCCGGCAGCGCCACCTGGCCGAGCAGGCTCAGGTTGGCGAGCGAATAGACGAACACGGCGTTCTGCGGAATGCTTGTCACCCACAGGGTCTTGCCGTTTGGCGCCACGCCGATGCCGTGCGAGGGCGCCGCGGCGCGGCCGGCGTCCATCTCGACGCCGGTATGCAGGTTGGGCAGCGTGATGCGCGCCACTTCCTCGCGTTTGGCAAAGTCGATCACGGCGAAGCCGTCGGTATCCGAGAGCTGGACGAAAATGCGCTTGGTCGAGCCGTCCGGGTTGGCCTCGATGGTCATCGGCCGCACGCCCTTGTCGAACAGATACTCCCAGGCGACGGTATCGGTCGTCAGATCGATGACGGTGAGCAGCTTTTTCGGGATCGAGCCGGCGATCAAAAACTTGCCGTCCGGCGTCACGTAGATGTTGTGCAGCCGGCCGTGCACCGGAATGCTCTTGGTCCGGGTCAAGGTCGCCGCATCGACCACGTCGACGGCACCCGGTTCGCGCGCGATGGCGACGAAGATGCGCTTGCCGTCCCGGCTCACCGCGATGTTGTTGGGATGCGCCGACAGCGCGACTTTCTTGATGAGCTTGCCGCTCTTTTGGTCGAACACGTCGAGCGTCGCGGTCGATTCGTTGCTGACATAGACCTTGGAGCCGTCGGCGGCGAAATTGATGCCGTGGGCCGCCTCGATGCCGCCGATCACCTGCACCACCTTATTGGTCGTGGTGTCGACGACGTGGATCGCGTCGCCGGCGCTGTTGGTCACATAGACGAACGCCGAGGTCGCCAGCGCCGGCAGTGGCGCAAGCGCAAGTGCAATCGAGGCATATCCAAGCAGGCGGTGAATGGCGGCCATGGCGTTCTCCCTTGGCGCTCTCCTTTGGCAACGCTTTCCACGAGCAAATTTGACGGCAGCGTACGCGCAAGGCGCATCTTGCGCCAGCGCCTTTTGCGGGCGCGAGACTAAAGCGCCTCGACGGTGACGACGCCGGTCACGGCCTTGATGGCGCCGGCGATCTGCGGCGAGACCTTGAAGCGGCCGGGCAGTTTTACTTCGACCTCACTGCCGTTCTGCAACAGCAGCACCATGCTGACCTCGCCATCGCCGGCCTCGCCGCCACCGTTGCCATTGCCGTGTCCGTTACCGCCGCCGTTGCCGTTACGCGCGGCGCCGTTGCGCGTCGGCTCGAGGCGGCGCGCCACGCCGGCGAGCGGCTCCTCGTTGCGGAGAAACACGCGTAATCCCTTCTGCGTGCGCGCCGCCGCTTCGTCGAGCGGCTCGACCGATTGGATGCGGGCGCGCACCTCTTCGGCCTGTACCTCGGCACTGAGCAACAGCAGCACCGCGGTGCCGGGCTCCAACAGGTCGCGGTACTGTGCCAAGCCTTCGGCGAACAGCACCGCCTCGTAGTGCCCGCTCGGGTCGGACAGGCCGATGATGCCCATCTTGGTGCCGGTGCGGGTGCGCCGCTCCATGCGCGACACCACCGTGCCGGCGACCCGGCCGGCGCCGGCGCCGGCCTTCACCGCGCGGGAAAACTCGGCCCACGACTGCACGCGCAGCCGCTTGAGTGCCGCGGCGTAGTCGTCGAGCGGATGGCCGGACAGAAAGAACCCGACCGCCTCGTATTCGCGCTGCAGCCGCTCCGCCGGCAGCCATGCTTCGAGCGCCGGCAGCGTCAGCGGCTCATGCGCCGTCGGGCCGCCGAACAGTTCGGACTGGCCGAGCGCGGCATCGTCATGACTGCGCTGCGCGCTGGCGAGGAGCCGATCGACTGCGCCAAACACGCGAGCGCGGTTCGACTCCATGGCATCGAAGGCGCCGGCAGCGGTGAGCGATTCCAGCACCCGCTTGTTGAGCGCGCGCGGATTGATGCGGCGGGCGACGTCGGCGAGATCGGCGAACGGCCGGTCGCCGCGCGCGGCGACGATGCTCTCGACCGCCTGCCGGCCGACGCCACGCAACGCGGCGAGCGCATAATGGATGGCGTTACCGTCGACCTCGAACTCCACGTCGGAGCGGTTGATCGACGGCGGCTCGACCTTCAGCCCGAGCCGCTCCGCCTCGGCGCGAAATTCGGCGAGCTTGTCGGTGTTGCCCATGGCGAGCGTCATCGAGGCGGCCAGGAATTCGACCGGGTAGTTCGCCTTCATGTAGGCGGTGTGGTAGGTCAAGAGCGCGTACGGCGCCGAATGCGATTTGTTGAAACCGTAATCGGCGAATTTCGCGCACGCCTCGAAGATCGCCTCGGCCTCGCCGCGCGCTATGCCGCGCTCGACCGCACCGCCGATGAAGCGCTCGCGCTGCTTTTCCATCTCGGCGCGGATTTTCTTGCCCATGGCGCGGCGCAACAGGTCGGCTTCGCCGAGCGAATAGCCGGCCAGATCCTGCGCGATCTTCATCACCTGCTCCTGATAGGTGATGATGCCGTAGGTCGGCTGCAAAATCGGCTGCAGTTTCGGGTGCAGATAATCGGTCGGCTCGTGGCCTAGCTTGCGCGCGCAGTAGGTCGGGATGTTGGCCATCGGGCCGGGCCGGTACAGCGCGACCAGCACGATCAGGTCCTCGAAGCGGTCCGGGCGCATGTCGATCAGCGCCCGCCGCATGCCCGCGCTTTCCACCTGGAACACGCCGACCGTCTCGCCGCGCGCCAGCATGGCGTAGGTTTTTGCATCGTCGAGAGGCACCTCGGCGAGATCGAGGTCGATGTCGCGCCGCCGCACCAGTTTGACCGCGCGATCGAGAATGGTGAGCGTGGTCAGCCCAAGAAAATCGAATTTCACGAGGCCCGCCGGCTCGACCCACTTCATGTTGAACTGGGTCACCGGCATCAGCGATTTCGGATCGCGGTAGAGCGGCACCAGTTCGCTCAGCGGCCGGTCGCCGATGACGACGCCGGCCGCGTGCGTAGAAGCATGCCGATGCAAACCTTCGAGTTTCTGGGCAATGTCGAAGGCCCGCGCGATCACCGGGTCGCGGTCGCGCTCGGCCTGCAGCCGCGGCTCGTCATCGATGGCGCGTTTGAGCGTGACCGGGTTCGCCGGGTTCTGCGGCACCAATTTGCATAGCCGGTCGACCTGTCCATACGGCATCTGCAGCACGCGGCCGACATCGCGGAGCACGCCGCGCGCCTGCAGCGTGCCGAACGTGATGATCTGCGCGACGGAGTCGCTGCCATAGCGCTGCTGCACGTAGCGGACGACTTCATCGCGCCGCTCCTGACAGAAATCGACGTCGAAATCCGGCATCGAGATGCGCTCGGGATTGAGGAAGCGCTCAAAGATAAGATCGAAGCGAATCGGATCGAGATCGGTGATGGTGAGCGCATAGGCGACCAGCGACCCGGCGCCCGAACCGCGGCCCGGTCCGACCGGGATGCCCTGCGCCTTGGCCCACTGGATGAAATCAGCGACGATCAGAAAGTAGCCTGCGTATTTCATCTTGACGATGACGCCGAGCTCATAGTCGAGCCGCTCGCTGTATTCGTCGGCGGTATGGCCGTGGGCGATGCCATGCTTCGCCAGCCGCGCGGCGAGGCCGGCTTGGGCGGCCTGGCGGAGCGCGTCGGGCTCGTCGTTGCGGACGGTCTCGTCGTCACGGCGGCCGCCGGAGAAGCGCGGCAGGATCGGTGCGCGGGTGCGCGGCCGGAACGCGCAACGCTCGGCGATCTCGACGGTGGCGGCGAGCGCCTCCGGCAGATCGGCGAACAGCTTGGACATTTCGGCGCGGCTCTTGAAACGGTGCTCGGACGTGAGCTGGCGGCGCTCGCTGTCGGCGATGAGCTTGCCTTCGGCGATGCACAACAGCGCATCGTGGGCCTCGTAATCGTCGGGCTTGGCGAAGAACGGCTCGTTGCTGGCGACGAGTGGCAAACCGGCTGCGTAAGCAAGCTCGATCAGTCCCGCCTCGACCGCACGCTCGGACGTGGTGCCATGGCGCTGCAGCTCGACATAAAGCCGGTCGCCGAACAGGCGCTGCAACATCTCGCAGCGCGCCGCCGCCAGCGTCTGCTGCCCGCCGGCGAGCGCCAGATCGAGCGCCCCGCTCGGGCCGCCGCTCAGCGCGATCAGGCCCGCGGTCTCGCCGTCGAGCCAATCGAGCCTGATATGCGGCCGCTCGTGCGGCTCGGTCTCGAGATAGGCGCGCGAGCACAGCCGCATCAGGCGGCGATAGCCTTCTTCGCGCGCGGCAAGGAGCACGAGCCGCGGAAAGCTTTGACCGACGCCGCCGCCGTTGCCGGCCACGCCGCCGCGCTTCTCCTGATCGGCGAAATCGACAGCGAGCGCGCAGCCGACGATCGGCTGGATGCCGCTGCCGGCCATCTTTTCAGAGAATTCCAGCGCGCCGAACATGTTGTCGGTGTCGGTCAGCGCCAGCGCCGGCTGCCGGTCTTTTTTGGCAAGCTCGGCGAGCCGCGCGATGGTCAGCGCGCCCTCGAGCAGCGAGTAGGACGAATGGACGTGCAAATGCACGAAGCGGGGTTCGGCGAGGGTGGACATGACTTGGCTTTACGTGGTGCGTTCGGCGATTCTGCCGAGCGCGACGATGACGCATCGAGGCCGGCGCTGTCGATGGCCGCGGCCGAATAGGCCGCGACATCCACAGCCCGTTGGCGCGGCGGCGGGCGCGCCCGTGCCTGGCATCGAAAATCAAATCACGCCAAGTACTTGGATCCAGACCGCGACCGTCGCCAGAAACAACGTGATGGAGGCCAGCGCCGCCGCCTCCTCGAAAAACCTGCGAACCATGACCCAGCTCCTTCTAAGAACGAAGAGGGAACATTGTTCACTAGGCGTTCGCGAAGTCAAGCCCTCTCCCGGCGTGCGGGAGGGCGCTCACGCTCGCTGGTAAATGGTTCGTTTGGGCGCTGAGTCGGAATAAAGACAATCCGCCGGTGTTTGCCGCGCCATGCAGGAGATCGCGGAATTCAGAGGCTATGCCGAGGACTGCCGGCGAATCGCGCGATCTACCAACGATCCCGAGCACAAACGTCGCTTGATGGAGATGGCCACCGTCTGGGACCTGCTGGCCGACGAGCGCGAGGAACGCCCTGGCGGCGGCAAGCGGGCGTCAGACGGCTGACCGGTCGGTGAGAAGCGCGGGGCACGCCTTCTAAGCTGCGCCGAGACAGGCCGGCGAAACGAACACCCGCACCTCACGGCCGAGCAGCTGCAACAGAATAGCGACGCGATGCTCGTCGGCGATGCGCTCGAGCACGCCGGTGGCTTCGGCAAAAATGCCGTCGATGAGGCGCACCGCGCTGCCCGGCCGCATGCCGGCAGGCAGGCCGAGCCGCACAAAACCCTGATCGGTCTCACGGCCGCGGATCTCGTCGACGACGCCGTCGGGCACCGGCACCGGATCCTCGCCGGCCAGCACCAGCCGGCTGACGCCGAAGGTCGAGCAGATCGAACGCCAGCGATCGCGGGCCGGGTCGAGCGCGACAAACAGGTAGCGGGGAAACAGCGGCCGGACCACGACGTCGTGGCGCCGGGCGTGGCGGCGGCCGCGCGCATAGCGCGGCAGATAAGTGGCAAAGCCCTGCCGGCGCAGATTGAGATCGGCGCGGGCTTCGCCGTTGGGCTGGGTGTGCACGACGTACCAGCGCGCGCCCGGCATCATGAGGCGGCTCCGTGACGGGCGGCGGCAATTGCGGCGGCGTGCACCCGCAGCAGCGCCGGGAGATGGACGCGCTCGGCGCCGAACGCAGCCAGCGCCGCGTCGTATGCGGCGCGCGCGTCGGACAAAGCCGTGATCATGACCGCGTCAACTGCGTCGATCGCCGCCCCATCGGGACCATCGCGAAGCCCATCGGCCGGCAGCGGCAGGATGGCGACGATCTCGACCGGATGCTCGCGCGCGACCAGGCGTGCGATCTCGGCGAGATCGCCGTCGCCAATCAGCGCCAGCCGCCGCTGACCGCGCGCCGCCGCAACGGCGAACAGTTCGGCGCATTGGACGCGCGCCCGGCGAAAGAACGAAAAGGAGTTGGCGAGATAGCGCGCCGTCAGCTGCGACTTCTCGGAAAAACCTTGCGGCGTCAGGTAATAGGCATAGCGGCGCGCCGGTGTCGTGCTGACCTTGATCAGCCCCTTGCGCACACAACGTTTGAGGTAGGCGTTTGCAAGCCCCAGCGCGATGCCAAGCTCGCGCGCGACCGAACGCTGCGTGACGGCGGGATCGCGCTCGACCGCATCGAGCAGTCCAAGCATGATCGCATCGTCGGACGTTTCGCGACGGACGGTGCCCGTCCAGCCTGCCAGCGGCTCTTGCACGCGGCCCCTCCCCGCTCAGTGCGGTCGCGTTCACCGGATGAACGTATAGCCCGTTCACCGCCTGAACGTCAAACCGCCGTCGCCGCCGGCCATCATGTCCGGCTCGGCAATATCGCTCACGCAAGTGTGCAGCCCTGCCTCGGGCGCAGCTGAGCTAAGCTGAGACGGCCGGGGTTTTAGGCAGAACATCGAAAACAGGAGGCCGCTCCATGAAGGCTTTGATCTTCGCCGCGGGACTCGTCGCTGCCGCGGGTGCGCTGCCGAGCAGCGCGCAGGCGCAAAACTATCCGTGGTGCGCCGTTTACGGCGGCGGGCGCGGCGGCGGCGGGCAAAACTGCGGCTTTTCGACTTTCGAGCAGTGCATGGCCGCACTGTCCGGCCAGGGCGGATTCTGCAATCGCAATACGCAATTCGTGCCGCCGGCGGGCCCGCGCGCCCATTATCGTCGCCACCACCGGCACTATTCGGAAGACTGAGCGAACAGCGGAGCGCGGCGCGCCCGGCTCAGGTCAGCTCGACCACCGAACCGTCGCGGATGGTGACGCGGCGATCCATCTTGGCCGCGATGTCGAGATTGTGGGTCGCGATGACGGCGGCGAGTCCGGTCGCGCGCACCAGTTCGGCGAGCGTGCCAAAGACGCGCTCGGCGGTGTGAACGTCGAGATTGCCGGTCGGCTCGTCGGCGAGCAAAAGCCGCGGCGCATTGGCGACCGCGCGGGCGATGGCGACGCGCTGCTGCTCGCCGCCCGACATTTCGGACGGCCGATGGGTCATCCGTTCCTTCAGCCCCAGATAGGCCAACAGCTCGGCGGCACGCGCCGACGCCTGACGCCGCGACAGGCCGCGGATCATCTGCGGCAGCATGACGTTTTCGAGCGCCGAGAATTCCGGCAGCAGGTGGTGAAACTGATAGACGAAGCCGACCGACGTGCGGCGAATGCGGGTGCGCTCGACATCGCCGAGCTTCGACGTCGCCACGGATTCGATATAGACCTCGCCGGTGTCGGGCTGCTCGAGCAGGCCGGCGATGTGCAGCAACGTCGATTTGCCCGAACCTGACGGCGCCACCAGCGCCACCGACTGACCGGGCCACACCGCAAGCTCGGCGCCCTTGAGCACGTCGAGGGTGGAGTCGCCCTGATGAAATTGCCGGCTGATGGCGTGCAGAAAAATGTAGGGATGCTCTTCCTTGGCGGCTGGCGCCACCGGCGTTGCAGCCGGTGCTGTTGGCGCTGCAGCCGGCGCCACTGTCGTTTCGGTAATCGTGGTCTTGTCGTCCATCGGCCGGATCACTCGTAACGCAGCGCATCGACGGGATCGAGCCGCGCCGCGCGCCACGACGGATAGAGCGTCGCCAACAGCGACAGGCCGAGCGCCATCGCCAGGACGGCGGCGGTTTCCTTGACGTTCATGTCGGCAGGCAGCTTCGACAGGAAGTACAGCTCGGACGAAAACAGATCGGTATTGGTGAGCCAGGACAAAAAGCGCCGGATCGAGTCGATGTTCAGGCACACCACGGTGCCGAGCAGGAAGCCGGCCAAGGTGCCGACTACGCCGATCGACGAGCCGGTGATGAGAAAGACGCGCATGATCGCGCCCTGCGTTGCCCCCATGGTGCGCAGGATGGCGATATCGCTGCCTTTGTCCTTCACCAGCATGATCAGTCCGGAGACGATGTTGAGCGCCGCCACCACCACGATCAGCGTGAGGATCAGGAACATCACGTTGCGCTCGACCTGCAGCGCGTTGAAGAAGGTGGCGTTGCGCTGACGCCAGTCGATCATATAGATCGGCCGCGCCGCGGCTTTGCTGACCAGAGTGCGGAAGTCGTCGATGTGGTCGGGATCGTCGGTATAGACCTCGATGGCGGTGACGTCGCCGGTACGGTTGAAATAGGCCTGCGCCTCAGGCAGCGGCATGAACACGAACGCGGCGTCGTATTCGCTCATGCCGATCTCGAAGATCGCGGCGACCTTGTAGGCTTTTATGCGCGGCGTCGTGCCCATCGGCGTGACGGCGCCGCGCGGCGCCACCAGCGTCAAATTATCTCCGACCCGCACCGAGAGCTGATCGGCGAGCCGGCTGCCGATGGCAATGCCCTGGCCGGTGTCGAAGCCGTCGAGCGTGCCCTGCTTGATGTTGCGCGCGATCGAGCCGAGTTTTTCCAGATCGCCGCCGCGGATGCCGCGCACCAGCACGCCTGAAGCGTTGAACGGCGACGAGGCCAGCGCCTGGCCCTCGACGATCGGCGCGGCAAGCCGCACGCCTTCGATCTTGCTGACGCGGTCCGACACGTCCTTCCAGTCGGTCAGCGGCGATTCGATCGGTTGAATGAGCAGGTGGCCGTTGAGCCCGAGAATCTTGTCGAGCAGCTCCTGGCGGAAGCCGTTCATCACCGCCATGACGATGATCAAGGTGGCGACGCCGAGCATGATGCCGAGGAAGGAGAAGCCGGCGATGACGGAGATAAAACCTTCCTTGCGCCGCGCCCGCAGATAGCGCAGCGACAGCATCCACTCGAACGGAGCGAAGGCATGGGTGCCGGTCGGCTCGGGCATTTGCGTCAGGGTCCCCGCGATCAGCCGGAGTTTCACACGATTCTGGCGCTTTCAAGCCGGGATTCGACTGAACGCCGGAACTCCACGCACAAGTTCACAGGCCTTTCATGCGGCAAAGTGCGCCAGGGCGTCGGCCGCACTCATCAGTTGCCGCGTGCCGTCGGCGCGCCGTTTGACCTCGACCTTGCCCTCGGCAAGGCTGCGCGGACCGACCAGGATCTGCCACGGAACGCCGATCAGATCGGCGGTGGCGAACTTGGCGCCGGGCCGTTCGTCGAGGTCGTGGTAGAGCGTGTCGATGCCTTTGTGGGTGAGGCCCGCATAAAGCGCCTCGCAAGCCGGATCGGTGTCGGCACCGCCCTGCTTGAGATTGAGGATCATGACCCGGTAAGGCGCCACCGGCTCAGGCCACTTGATGCCGGCGTCGTCGTGAAATGCCTCGATGATGGCGCCGACCAGCCGCGACACGCCGACCCCGTAGGAGCCGCCGTGGATCGGGCGCTCGACCCCGTCGGGGCCTGACACGACCGCATTCATGGGCACCGAATATTTGGTGCCGAAATAAAAAATCTGGCCGACCTCGATGCCGCGCGTCTGCAGCCGCCGCTCGGGCGGCACTTCGCGTTCGAAGCGGGCTTCGTCGTGCACGTCCTGGGTCGCGGCGTAGAGGCGCGTCCACTGGCCGATGATAGGCGAAAGGTCGCCGTCGTAGTTCACGTCCTCGCCCGGGACGGCGAGGCCGAGCACATCCTTGTCGCAGAACACGCCGGACTCGCCGGTCTCCGCCAGGATGAGGAACTCGTGGGACAGATCGCCGCCGATAGGCCCGGTCTCGGCGCGCATCGGGATTGCCTTGAGCCCCATGCGGGCGAAGGTGCGCAGGTAAGCGACGAACATCCTGTTGTAGGAAAGCCGCGCAGCTGCCTCGTCGACGTCGAACGAATAGGCGTCCTTCATCAGGAACTCGCGCCCGCGCATGACCCCGAAGCGGGGCCGCTGCTCGTCGCGGAACTTCCACTGGATGTGATAGAGATTCTTCGGCAGGTCGCGGTACGAGCGGATCGCGGCGCGGAATATCTCCGTGATCATGTCCTCGTTGGTCGGGCCGTACAGCAGCTCGCGCTCGTGGCGGTCCTTGATCCGCAGCATTTCCGGCCCGTAGGCATCGTATCTGCCGCTCTCACGCCACAGATCCGCCAGCTGCAGGGTCGGCATCAAGAGCTCGACGGCGCCGGCCCGGTCCTGCTCCTCACGCACGATCTGCTCGATCTTCTTGAGCACGCGAAAGCCGAGCGGCAGCCAGGCATAGATGCCGGCCGCCTCCTGGCGGATCATGCCGGCGCGCAGCATCAGCCGATGCGAAGCGATCTCGGCTTCCTTGGGGGTCTCGCGCAGGATGGGCAGGAAAAAACGGGACAGGCGCATGCGGTCATAGCGGTGAAGATGACGAATCGCACGCAGTCAAGCCGCATCGGCGCGGCAAAGACAAGCGCCACGTCGCGCGGTGGCGCCGACGGTGTTTTTTTCGCTGCGCCGCGTGCTGTCGGCTGATGACAACCGGAAAAAGTTGGACTACCAATATTCGAGCTATCGGGGCGCCGCGGCGTAACAGCGGCCCGCGATAGCGGTCCAAGTCTCGGGAGGACGGCCCTCAGAGCGCGATGCAACGCCGCCCCACGCCGCGAAGGTGTGGATGAGGGAAATCAGACTTAGGAATTTGAGGCAGGGCTTGGCCCTGCCTTTTCTTTTGCCGGCCGGCCCCCTCCGGGAGGCCAAGCAATGACTTAGATTTCCCATATAAGTGCTTGTTCGGATTAGCTAATTAGTCATGCATCCCGAACGGCGCCAAGAGGCCGTCGAGCGTCACCAGCCGGTTCGCCATGACGACGTAGAAGGCGGCAAAGACGGCGCATGCGACCAATGTGGTCCACATCAGCTTGCGGCCGAGTTTCGGCACGGCCGGTGCGCCGGGATCGGTGCCGGGAACGATGTCGGCGCCCTCCTCCTGGCTGTGGACACCCCACGGCAGCACCGCGAACAGCACCACCCACCAGATCAGAAAGAAAACGGCGCAGAGGGTCGTCGTCGACATGTGCGGCTTTCAGGCTTGCTCGAGCTCGACCAGAGTTCCCGCAAAATCCTTCGGATGCAGGAACAGGACCGGCTTGCCATGGGCGCCGATCTTCGGCTCACCATCGCCGAGGATGCGCGCGCCGGCCGCCTTTAGCGCATCGCGCGCGGCGCGGATATCGGGCACTTCGTAGCAGACATGGTGCATGCCGCCGTCCGGATTGCGCTCGAGAAATTTGGCGATCGGCGAATTGTCGCCGAGCGGCGCAATGAGCTCGACCTTGGTATTCGGCAGCGTGATGAACACGGTGGTGACGCCATGCTCGGGCTGCGGCTCGGGTGCGGAAACCTCGGCGCCCAGCATGCCGCGGTACATGGCGGCGGCCTTGGCGAGATCAGGCACCGCGATGGAGATGTGGTTGAGGCGGCCAATCATGTTTCTCAAACCTCGAGCACGTGCACGTGGCAGATCGGTTTCTTGTTCCAGCGCTGCGCTATCGCCGAACGCACGGCGCGGCGCACGGCTTCGGCAACGGCATCGGGATCGCGCCGGCGCGGCCGCGGCATGGAATCGAAGGCCTCCTCGATGGCGTCGCGCGCGATGTCGGCGATGGCGGCGCCTGAGGCATCGGCTTCGGGGATGCCGAACAGTTCGATTTCCGGATCGGCGGCGAGCGTGCCGTTTTCGGCCAAGGCGAGCGCCACGCTGACCGCGCCGGCGAAGCTCAAACGGCGGCGCGACGCCACGGTGCGGGCCTCGGCGTTGATGAGCAGCGCGCCGTCCTTGTAGAGCCGGCCGGAGGGAATTTCGTCGATGATCGCGGCGGGCCCTGGCGCCAGCCGGACCAGATCGCCGTTGCGGCAGGTCAACACCTGCGGCACGCCGGCGCGGCGCGCCAGTTCGGCGTGCTCGGACAAATGCAGCGCCTCGCCGTGGGCCGGGATGAGGATCTGCGGCTTGACCCAGCCGATCATGTCCAAAAGCTCGGCGCGGCGGGGATGGCCGGAGACGTGTACCAGATGCGTGCGGTCGGCGATGACCTCGACGCCCTGGGCGACGAGCCCGTTGATCACGCGGTCCACCGCCTTCTCGTTGCCCGGAATGGCGCGCGAGGAAAAGATCACGCGGTCGCCCTGGGAGAGCGCGACTTCCGGGTGCTCGTCCTCGGCGATGCGCGCCAGCGCCGCGCGCGGCTCGCCCTGGCTGCCGGTGCACAACGCCAAGACCTTTTCGCGCGGCAGATAGCCGAATGTATCGGCGCCGCGGAATTCCTGCACGCCGTCGAGATAGCCGGTCTCGCGCGCCACCTGCGTCACCCGTTCCATGGCGCGGCCGATGACGACGACTTCGCGGCCGACGGCGCGCGCGGCGTCAGCCACGGCGCGGATGCGGGTCACATGCGAGGCGAACGTCGTCACCGCGACCCGGGCCGGCGCGGTGCGCACCAGCTCGGCGATGGTCTTGGCGACGTCGGCCTCCGACGGCGAACGGCCGTCGCGCACCGCGTTGGTGGAATCGCCGACCAGCGCCAGCACGCCTTCGTTGCCGAGCGCGGCCAGCCGCTCGGCATCGGTCTTCGACCCGGTGAGCGGCGTCGGATCGATCTTCCAGTCGCCGGTATGCAGCACGGTGCCGGCGGCGGTGCGGATGGCAAGCGCGTTGGATTCCGGGATCGAATGGGCGACGTCGATGAATTCGATATCGAAGGGGCCGAGCGTCAGACGGCCGCGTAGCGGCACGACGTTGATGGGAATTTGCGGCGCGCCCGGCTCGCCGAGCCGCTTGGCCTCGAACAAGGCCGCCGTGAACGGCGTGGCGTAGAGCGGCACGTTGAGCCGCGGCCATAGATCGATCAGTGCGCCCATGTGGTCTTCATGGCCGTGGGTCAGTACGAGGCCGACGATGTTCTTGCGCTCCTCCGTGAGGAAGCGGATGTCGGGCATGATGAGATCGATGCCGGGCAGCTGCTCCTCGGAGGCGAACGACACGCCGCAATCGACGATCAGCCATTGCCGGCGCCGCGCGTCGCCAAAGCCGTAGATCGAGAGGTTCATCCCGATCTCGCCGATGCCGCCGAGCGGCGCGAACACGAGCTCAGTCTGCGCCATCGGCGGCCATTTGTTTGTGGTGAGGCTTGGATTCGGCGCTGCCGGTCAGCGGGAAAACCTCGCCGGCCGCAATCGTCTGCAGGCTGCCGTCGGCGAGGCGAAGCAGCAGGCAGCCGTTGTCATCGAGACCCTCGCCGCGGCCCACAAGCTCGCGGTCCGGCAGCCGCACCCGGATGGTCTCGCCGATGCCGACGGCGCGGGCGAGCCAATCGGCCCGCACGGCGGAAAAGCCGGCGGCGCTCCGCCATTGCGCGAGCCGCCGCGGCATCGCGGCCGAAAGCGCCGTGAATAGCGCCTCGGCGTCGACCCGTGCACCCGCGGCCGCGAGATCGGTGACCGGATAGCTCGTGGATGAAGGATGGTGCAGGCAGTTCACGCCGATTCCGATGGCCACCGCGACTTTCTCGCCCAGCATACGGCCCTCGAGCAGGATGCCGGCAAGTTTTTTGCCGTCGCAGAGCACATCGTTGGGCCATTTCATCGCAAGGCGATCCGCCATCGCCGGAGCGCGGTCGCGGATCGCATCGTCAACGGCAAGCGCGGCAACGAACGACAGTTCGGGCGCGCGGCGCGGCGGCACCGGATCGACGAGCAACAGCGTGGCGTAGAGATTGCCGGGTGGCGAAATCCAGCGATTGCCGCGCCGGCCGCGGCCCGTGGTCTGCTCGCGCGCGACGATCCATAGCGGCTGGGTGTCGCCGGCATGCTCCACGGCGTAGTGCAAAGCGGCCGCGTTGGTCGACGGCAACACCGCATGGGTCGCCAAGCGGAAGCCTGCAGCGGCGGCTTCCGGATCGAGCCGCATCAGAACAGCGAGTGCGCGGCCGCGCTGGCGGCGCCGACCAGCGGCCCGGGATAGAGAAAGAACAGAATGTTAAACAGGCCGCACACCGCAAGCACGATCCGCAGTTCGATGGGCATGGCATAAAAACCTTCGACCGCCTCATCGAAATACATGATCTTGATGATCGCCAGATAGTAATAGGCGCCGACCACGCTCGCCAGCACGCCGAGCACCGCCAGCACGTACAGGCCGGCCTTGATGGCGGCGAGGAACACGTAAAACTTGGCGAAGAAGCCGGCGAGCGGCGGCACGCCCGCCATGGAGAACAACAGCATGGCCAAGAGGAACGCCATGGTCGGATGGGTGCGGGCGAGGCCGGCGAGCTGGTCGATGGATTCCACCATGCCGGTCGAGCGGCGCATGGCCAGAATCACGGCGAATACGCCGAGCGTCATGGTGATGTAGATCGCGATGTAGAGCAGCACGCCCTGCACGCCCTCCGGCGTACCGGCGGCCAAGCCGATCAGCGCGTAGCCCATGTGACCGATCGACGAATACGCCATCAGCCGCTTGAAATTGCGCTGGCCGATGGCGGCAAACGCGCCGAGCGCCATGGAGGCGATGGCGACAAACACCAGGATCTGCTGCCATTGGTTGGTGATGCCGGGGAACGCCACGACCGCGGTGCGCACGAACATGGCGATGCCGGCAACCTTGGGCGCGGCGGCGAAGAACGCCGTGACCGGGGTCGGCGCGCCCTCGTAGACGTCAGGCGTCCACATATGGAACGGCACCGCCGACACCTTGAAGCAGAAGCCGGCGAACAGAAAGACAAGGCCGAAGATCAGGCCGACGCCGCCGTGCCCGGCGGCCTGGGCGATGGCCGGAAAGCTCACGGTGCCGGTGAAGCCGTAGACCAGCGAGGCGCCGTAGAGCAGCATGCCGGACGACAGCGCGCCGAGCACGAAATACTTCAGCCCCGCTTCGGTCGAGCGCAGCGAATCGCGATGGCTCGCCGCCACCACGTATAGCGGCAGGCTCATCAGCTCGAGGCCGAGATAAAGCGCGATGAGGTCGGCCGCCGAAATCAGCATCAGCATGCCGAGCGTGGACAGAACGATGAGCACCGAATACTCGAAGCGGACCTGCCGTTCGCGCATGGCGTAATCGAGCGACATGGCGATGGCGGCGGCCGAACCGAGCAGCGCCAAAATTTTCAGAAAGCGCGCGAAGTCATCGACCACAAAGCTGCCGCCGAAGCTGACCAGCCGCCCGCCGGGCAGCGCCAGCAGGATGGCGCCGGCGATGACGAGCAGCGCAATGGCGGCGAAATCGACGATGCGGACATTGGCGCCAGCCCGGAATACGCCCAGCATCAAGAGCGCCATGGCGCCAAGCCCGAGCACGATCTCGGGCAACACCGGCAGCATGGCGGGAAACGCGGCAGCACTCATCATTCATCTCGTCAGCGCCGCCGCCTGCGTGCCATGGAGCGCATGCTGGTAATTATCGATCAGTTGCGTCACCGAAGCGGCGGAGAAATTGAGCACCGGCTTCGGATAAACGCCGATCAGGATGGTGATGATGATGAGCGGCGCGAATACGACCATTTCGCGCCAGCCGAGATCGCGAATGGCGGCGAGGCTCGCCTTTTCCAGCTTGCCGAAGATCACCTTGCGGTAGAGCCACAGCATGTAGGCGGCGGACAGGATGGTGCCGAGCGTGGCCAGCGTCGCCACCCAGTTGTTGACGCGGAAGGTGCCGATCAAGGTCAAAAACTCGCCGACAAAGCCGGAGGTGCCGGGCAGGCCGAGATTGGCGAGCGCGAACACCATGAACACGAAGGCGTAGAGCGGCATGCGGTTGACCAGCCCGCCATAGGCGGCGATCTCGCGGGTGTGCATGCGGTCGTAGACGACGCCGACGCAGAGGAACAACGCGGCCGAGACGACGCCGTGCGACAGCATTTGAAAAATGCCGCCGGAAATGCCCTGCGCCGTCACCGCGAACAGGCCCATGGTGACAAAGCCCATATGCCCCACCGACGAATAGGCGATCAGTTTTTTCCAGTCCTCCTGCATCAAGGCGACCAGCGAGGTGTAGACGATGGCCATGATGGAGAGCGCGTAGATCAGCGGCGCCAGGTGCTGCGTGGCCTCGGGGAACATCGGCAGCGAAAAGCGCAAAAAACCGTAACCGCCCAGCTTCAACAGGACGGCGGCGAGGATCACCGAGCCGGCGGTCGGTGCCTCGACGTGGGCATCCGGCAGCCAGGTATGGACCGGCCACATCGGCAGCTTGACGGCGAACGAGGCCAGGAACGCCAGGAACGCCCAGGTCTGCAGGCTGCGCGGAAAACCGTGATGCAGCAGGGTCGGGATGTCGGTGGTGCCGGCGTCCCAGTACATCGCCATGATGGCGAGCAGCATGAACACCGAGCCGAGAAACGTGTAGAGGAAGAACTTGAAGCTGGCATAGACCCGGCGCGGTCCGCCCCACACGCCGATGATCAGGAACATCGGAATGAGGCCGCCCTCGAAGAAGAAGTAGAACAACACCAGGTCGAGCGCGCAGAACGTGCCGACCATCAGCACTTCCATCACCAGAAAGGTGATCATGTATTCGCGCACGCGGCGCTGGATTGCGGTCCAGCTCGCCAGGACGCAGATCGGCATCAGCCCGGTGGTGAGGATCACGAACGGCAGCGAGATGCCGTCGACACCCATGGAATAGCCGATGGCGCCGCCGAGCCACGGCCCTTTTTCGACGAACTGAAAGTCGGGCGACGACGGATCGAAGCGCCAAAGCAGGATTAGCGAAATGGCGAAGGTGATCAGCGTCGTCCACAAAGCCGCCCAGCGCGCATTGCGGAAGCCGGCTTCGTCATCGCGCTGCAGCCCGATGAACAGCGCGCCGGCAAGCGGCAGGAAGGTGACGACGGAGAGGATCGGCCAGCTCGTCATCCGTGCGCTCCGTAGAACATGAACCACGTCACGGCAGCGGCGACGCCGATCAGCATGGCGAAGGCGTAGTGATAGAGATAGCCGGTCTGCAGGCGCACCACGTTGCGGGTCACGTCGAGCACGCGCGCGGAGACGCCGTCAGGCCCAAAACCGTCGATGATGAAGCCGTCGCCGCCCTTCCAGAGCAGGCGGCCGAGCCACATCGCCGGGCGGACCAACAGAAAATCGTAGATCTCGTCGAAGTACCATTTGTTGAGCAGGAACTTGTAGAGCACGTGTTGCTGGCGCGCCAATTCCTCGGGCAGGTCCGGCCGGCGGATATAGAATTGAAAGGCGACCAGAAAGCCGATGATCATCATGAGCGTCGGCAGGACGGACAGCAGCAGCGGCAGTTTCTCGGCGGCTTCGAACAGCGTGTTGGCGATGCCGAGCTGCAGCGAGCCGCGGAAGAACTCGTCGCTGCCATGCCCGGTGAACAGGGCGAGCGCCGGGAAGCCGGCGGCGAGCGAGCCGACGGCGAGCACCGCCAGCGGCACCAGCATGGTCAGCGGCGTCTCATGGGCGGCTTCGTAATGATGCCGGTCGTGCGCGGTGCCGTGAAAGGTCTTGAAGATCAGGCGCCAGGAGTAGAACGCGGTCAGCGCCGCGGCGCCAAGCGTCATGGCGAACGCGTAAGCCGCCATCGGGTTGTTGCTGACCAGCGCCGACTCGATGATGGCGTCCTTGGAGAAATAGCCGGCGGTCAGCGGAAACCCGGTGAGCGCCAAGGTGCCGATCAGCATGGTCGCGTAGGTGAACGGCAGCTTGCGCCACAGCCCGCCCATGTGGCGGATGTCCTGCTCGTGGTGCATGGCGATGATCACCGAGCCGCAGCACAGGAACAGCAGCGCCTTGAAGAAAGCATGAGTGAACAGGTGGAACATGCCGACCGAATAGGCGCCCACCCCCATGGCGACGAACATGTAGCCGAGCTGCGAGCAGGTCGAATACGCGACGATGCGCTTGATGTCGTTCTGCACCAGGCCGACGGTAGCGGCGAACATCGCGGTGGTGGCGCCGATGAAGGTGACGAAGGCCGAGGCGCCCGGCGACACTGCGAACAGCGGCGACAGCCGCGCCACCATGAACACGCCCGCCGTCACCATGGTGGCGGCATGGATCAGCGCCGAGACCGGCGTCGGTCCCTCCATGGCGTCGGGCAACCAGGTGTGCAGCAGGAATTGCGCCGATTTGCCCATGGCGCCGAAAAACAACAACACGCAGGTCAGCGCCAGTGCATCGACATTGAAGCTGAGAAAGTGAAACGATTTACCGGCGAGGCTCGGCGCCTGGGCGAAGATGGTATCGAAGTCCACGGCGCCGGTGAGCGCGAATACGGCGAAAATGCCGAGCGAGAAACCGAAATCGCCGACCCGGTTGACGATGAAGGCCTTGATGGCCGCGGCGTTGGCTTCGGGCTTGTGGTACCAGAAGCCGATCAAGAGATAGCTTGCGAGGCCGACGCCTTCCCAGCCGAAGAACATCTGCACCAGATTGTCGGACGTCACCAGCATCAGCATGGCGAAGGTGAAGAACGACAGGTACGAAAAGAAGCGCGGCTTGTACGGGTCGTCGGCCATGTAGCCGATCGAGTAGAGGTGCACGAGCGACGACACCGTCGTCACCACCACCAGCATCACCGCGGTGAGCGGATCGACGCGCAGCGCCCAATCGGAATGCAGATCGCCAAACGTGATGTAGCTGAACAGCCGGACCCGCGCCTCGTGGCCAAGAATGCCGACGTCGTAGAACGCGTACCACGACAACAGGCAGGCGATGCCGAGCAAGGTCGTGGTGATCAGCTCAGCCGGAACGCTGCCGGCGGCCGGTGGTGCGGCCGCGTGCTCTTCGACATGGCTGTTGGCGAACGCGGCGTGCTGATCGGCCGGGGACGGCGCGCCATGCGGCCGATGCTCGGCCACGAGCGGCGCGGCATGGTCGTCATGGGGCGGTGGCGGATTGTCGCCCGGAAAACGATTGCGCGCACCGGCCAGCGCAATGATGCCGGCAATGATCGCGCCGATGAGCGGCAGTGCGACGATGGTTTCGTACATGCCGCTATGCCCTCGGCCGATCGTTATGCCAGCAGAAGAAAATTCGCGTCAGCAAACCCTCACCCCTTCAGCAGATCGATGTCTTCGACCGCGATCGAGCCGCGGTTGCGGAAATAGGCGACCAGGATGGCAAGCCCGATGGCGGCCTCCGCCGCCGCGACCGTGAGCACGATCAGCGCATAGACCTGGCCGACGATGTCGCCCAAGAAGCTCGAGAACGCCACCAGATCGATGTTGACGGCGAGCAGGATGAGCTCGATCGACATCAGGATGACGATGACGTTCTTGCGGTTGAGAAAGATGCCGAAGATCCCGAGCGTGAACAGGATGGCGGCGACCGACAGATAATGTCCGAGCCCGACGATCATGACAGCCCCTGCCCCGGCTTGACCTTGACCAGTTCGATCGCGTCGGCGCGCCGGCGCGCCACCTGAGCAGCGATGTTTTGGCGCCGCACCTGCGGCTTGTGCTGCAGCGTCATGACGATGGCGCCGATCATGGCGACCAGCAGGATCATGCCGGCGGCCTCGAAGAAGTAGACGTAGCGGGTATAGAGCACGAGGCCGAGCGCTTCCGTGTTGCTGACGTTGGCGGCGATCGGCGAAGCCGGGTGCACGGCCGGCGGCGACATCACCCAGCCGCCGACGATCAGCAGAAGCTCGACCAGCAGCACGACGCCGATCAGCGCACCGACGGGCAGGTAATTGAGAAAGCCCTGGCGCAGCGCGGCGAAGTCGACGTCGAGCATCATCACCACGAACAGGAACAGCACGGCGACAGCGCCGACATAGACGACGATCAGGATCATCGCCAAGAACTCGGCGCCCAAGAGCACGAACAGGCCGGCGGCGTTGACGAACGCCAGAATGAGAAACAGCACCGAGTGCACGGGATTGCGCGCCGAGATCACCATCACCGCCGAGGCGACGGTGACGCATGCGAACAGATAGAAGAAGATCGCGTGAATGATCATGAGCGCTCGGTCTTATCTTCGGTTTTATCTATAGGGCGCGTCGAGCGCGATGTTCTTGGCCAACTCGCGCTCCCAGCGATCGCCGTTCGCCAAAAGCCGCTCCTTGTCGTAGTAAAGCTCTTCCCGGGTCTCGGTCGAGAATTCGAAGTTCGGCCCCTCGACGATGGCGTCGACCGGGCAAGCCTCCTGGCACAGCCCGCAATAGATGCATTTGACCATGTCGATGTCGTAGCGCGTGGTGCGGCGGGTGCCGTCGTTGCGGCGCGGCCCGGCCTCGATGGTGATGGCCTGGGCCGGGCAGATCGCCTCGCACAGCTTGCAGGCGATGCAGCGCTCCTCGCCGTTCGGATAACGGCGCAGCGCGTGCTCGCCGCGAAAGCGCGGCGAGATCGGGTTCTTCTCGAACGGATAGTTGATGGTCGCTTTCGGCTTGAAGAAATAGCGCAGCGACAGCACCAGCGCTTCCCAGAATTCCTTCAGGAACAGCGAACGGGCGGCTTGATCGAGCTTCATGTCGTCCTCATGCCGCTAGTGCAGTGCCGGCGCGCCGCCAAGCACCTTGCCGACCCAATAGCCGAGCGTCGCCAGGATGGCGATGTCGACGCCCAGAATCGAGCGGCGCACCAGCGCGATCCGGCTTTCGAAGTCCTCGCGCTGTTCGGCGGCCGCAGTCGTCCCTTGCGCGCGCAAGTGCCGGTCGACGATGCGAATCGTCGGCACATAGAGCACGACGGCGATCACCGCGCCGACAAGCGCGCCGAGCCAGGCCGGCAGCGAATATTCCATCGTCCGCTCCCGCGCCGCTCATTTCGGCCCCCAGCCGGTTGCCTGCAAAACGCCGGCGACGATGGCGACCATCGCCAGCGAGATCGGCAGAAACACTTTCCAGCCGAGCCGCATCAATTGATCGTAGCGATAACGCGGCACGAACGCCTTGACCATGGCGAACATGAAGAAGACGAACGTCGCCTTGAGCACGAACCAGACCACGCCCGGAATCCAGGTGAACGGCACGACCGGGAACAGCGGCAGCCAGCCGCCGAAGAACAGGATCGTGCACATGGCGCACATGGTGGTGATCGCCACGTACTCGCCCAGCATCAGCATCATGTACGGGGCCGAGCCGTACTCGACCATGTAGCCGGCGACGAGCTCGGATTCCGCCTCGACCAGATCGAACGGCGGCCGATTGGTCTCGGCGAGCGCCGACACGAAGAAGATCACCAGCATCGGCAAGAGCGGCAGCCAATACCAGCCCAGAAAGCCCCACGAACTGTTTTGCGCTTGGACGATCGCCGAAAGATTGAGCGAGCCGACGCACAGCAGCACCGTGATGATGACGAAGCCGATCGAGACCTCATAGGACACCATCTGCGCCGCCGAACGCAGCGCCGCGAGGAACGGATATTTGGAGTTCGACGCCCAGCCCGCCATGATGACGCCGTACACGCCGAGCGACGAAATGGCGAAGATGTAAAGGATGCCGACATTGATGTCGGCGATCACCCAGCCGGTGCTGACCGGAATCACCGCCCAGGCGGCGAGCGCCAAGGTCGTGGTGACAAGCGGCGCCAGGAGAAACACGCCCTTGTTGGCGCTGGCCGGAATGACCGGCTCCTTGAGCACGAACTTGATCAAGTCGGCGAACGACTGCCAGAGGCCCCACGGCCCGACCACGTTCGGCCCGCGCCGGATCTGCACCGCCGCCCAGATCTTGCGGTCGGCATAGAGCAGATACGCGACCGCGATCAGAAGCAGCACCAGCAACAGCACGCTTTGCCCGAGCACGATCAGGAACGGCAAGAGATAGACGGACCAGACTTCAGCCATCTCTTCGTCCCTACTCCGCGGCCACGATGCCGGCGCGCCGCTGCTGCGCCAGTGCCGCGCATTCCGCCATCACGGCCGAGCAGCGCGCGATCGGATTGGTGAAATAGAAATTGTCGACGCTGGAGCGGAATGGCGGGCGTTCGGTATTGCCGCTCGCCGCCGCGGCAAGCTTGTGCAGATCGGCCGGATCGGCGGGCGCGATCTGGCCGAGGCGCTGCAAGTGCGGATGCGCCTTGAACAGCGCCTGGCGCAGCGCCGCCAGCGAGTCGTAGGGCAGCCGATGCCCAAGCACGTCCGACAGCGCGCGCAGGATGGCCCAGTCCTCGCGCGCCTCGCCCGGCGGGAACGAGGCGCGGGTCGCCATCTGCACGCGGCCTTCGGTGTTGAGGTAGATCGCCGATTTTTCCGGATAAGCGGCGCCGGGCAGCACCACATCGGCGCGCGTCGCGCCGCGGTCGCCGTGACTGCCGATGTAAACCACGAAGACACCGGGCGCGACGTCGATCTCGTCGGCGCCGAGCAGGAACAGCAGGTCGAGCGTACCGGCCGCTGTCATCTGCCGCGCGGTCAGGCCGCCCTCCTCCGGCACGAAGCCGAGATCGAGCGCGCCGACGCGCGAGGCGGTGCTGTGCAGCACGCAATATCCGTTCCAGCCGTCCTTGACGGCGCCGAGCTCGATCGCGGCTTTGGCCGCGAGCGCGGCGATGGCGGCGCCATCGGCGCGGGCAAAGGCGCCGGCGCCGACCAGAATGAGCGGACGCTCGGCTTTGCGCAGGCTCTCGGCAAACGAGTGCCGGCCGACCATGGCGAGGGTTTCGGCACCTGCGCCGAGATAATCGTAAGCGTAAGTCAGGTCGGCCTTCGGGCCGATCAGGCCGATCGGGAAATTGCCGGAACGCCAGCGCTTGCGGATACGGGCATTGAGCACCGCGGCTTCCTTGCGCGGAACGGAGCCGACGATCAGCAGCGCATCGGCAGCCTCGACGCCGGCAATGGTGGCATTGAACAGATAGCTTGCACGGCCCCAGCGCGGATCGAGCGCCGAGCCGTCCTGCCGGCAATCGAGATTGACGACGCCGAGCCGGCTCAACAGATCCTTGAGCGCGAAAATCTCCTCGACCGCGGCAAGGTCGCCCACCAGCGCGCCGATGCGCTTCGGATTGGCCGGCGCAAGTTTCGCAGCAATCGCCTTGAACGCTTCGCTCCAAGTCGCCGCGCGCAGCCGGCCGCCGTCGCGGATGTAAGGCTGATCGAGACGCTGGGTGCGCAGGCCGTCGACGACGTGGCGGGTCTTGTCGGAGATCCATTCCTCGTTGATGTCGTCGTTGGTGCGCGGCAGGATGCGCATGACCTCGCGGCCGCGCGTATCGATCCGGATCGCCGAGCCGAGCGCGTCCATCACGTCGATCGATTCGGTCTTGCCGAGCTCCCAAGGGCGTGCCGTGAACGCGTACGGCTTGGCGGTGAGCGCGCCGACCGGACAGAGATCGACGACGCAGCCCTGCAGCTCCGAGGTCATCGCCTCTTCCAGATAAGTCGTGATCTCCATGTCCTCGCCGCGCCCGGTGGCGCCGAGCTCGGGCACGCCGGCGACCTCGGCGGCGAAGCGCACACAGCGGGTGCACTGGATGCAGCGGTTCATCGAGGTCTTGACCAGCGCGCCGAGATACTTGTCCTCGACCGCGCGCTTGTTCTCGCTAAAGCGGCTGGCATCGATGCCATAGGCCATCGACTGGTCCTGCAGGTCGCATTCGCCGCCCTGATCGCAGATCGGGCAATCGAGCGGATGATTGATCAGCAGGAATTCCATGACGCCTTCGCGCGCCTTGCGCACCATGGGCGAGCGGGTCTTGACCTCGGGCGGCTCGCCGTTCGGTCCGGGACGGCAGTCGCGCACGCCCCAAGCGCAGCTCGCCACCGGCTTCGGCGAACCGACCAGCTCGACCAGGCACATCCGGCAATTGCCGGCGATCGACAGCCTCTCATGGAAGCAGAAGCGCGGAATCTCGGCGCCCGCGGTCTCGCACGCCTGCAGCAGCGTGTACTCCGGGGGAACGTCGATCTCTTTGCCGTCGACGAGGAGCTTGGTCATCGGCTTCTCTTCTACTCCGCCGCCACCGCGACCGGCTCGGGATGCGGGTTGGCGGTGTATTGATCGATGCGCCGTTCGATCTCGGGCCGGAAGTGGCGAAGGAGGCCCTGCACCGGCCAGGCCGCGCCGTCGCCAAAGGCGCAGATAGTGTGGCCCTCGATCTGCGTCGTCACTTCCCAGAGCATGTCGATCTCGCGCTTACTCGCGCGGCCTTCGGCCATGCGTTCGAGCACGCGCCACATCCAGCCCATGCCTTCGCGGCACGGCGTGCACTGGCCGCAGCTTTCATGCTTGTAGAAATACGAGATGCGGGCCATGGCGCGCACGATGTCGGCGGACTTGTCCATGACGATCACGGCCGCGGTGCCGAGCGCCGATTTCTTGTCGCGGCAGCCGTCGAAATCCATCAGCAGCGTGTCGGCCTGATCGGCGCCGGCGGGAACGAGCGGCATCGACGAGCCGCCGGGAATGACGGCGAGCAGATTGTCCCAGCCGCCGCGCACGCCGCCGGCATGGCGCTCGATCAATTCGCGCAACGGAATGCCCATCTCTTCTTCCACATTGCACGGCCCCTCGACGTGGCCGGAAATGCAGAACAGCTTGGTGCCGGTGTTGTTCTTGCGGCCGATGCCGGCGAACCACGCCGCGCCGCGCCGCATGATGTCGGGCACCTGCGCGATGGTCTCGACGTTGTTCACCGTGGTCGGGCAGCCGTACAGCCCCATATTGGCCGGAAACGGCGGCTTGAGCCGCGGCTGGCCTTTCTTGCCTTCGAGGCTTTCGAGGAGCGCGGTCTCTTCGCCGCAGATGTAGGCGCCGGCGCCGTGGTGCACGATCATGTCGAAGTCGTAGCCGTGCACGTTGTTCTTGCCGATGAGCTTGGCCTCGTAGGCCTCGTCAACCGCGGCCTGCAGCCGCTCGCGCTCGCGGATGAACTCGCCGCGGATGTAGACGTAACAGGTGTGCACGCCCATGGCGCAGCTCGCGATCAGACAGCCTTCGATCAGCAGATGCGGATCGTGGCGCATGATCTCGCGGTCTTTGCAGGTGCCGGGCTCGGACTCATCGGCATTGACCACGAGGTAATGCGGCCGCCCGGGCTGCGCTTCCTTGGGCATGAACGACCATTTCAGACCGGTGGCAAAGCCGGCGCCGCCGCGGCCGCGCTGGCCCGAGGCCTTGCACTCGTTGACCAGTCCGTCGCGGCCTTTGGCCAGAATCTCTTTGGTGCCGTCCCAGGCGCCGCGGGCGCGCGCGCCTTTGAGGCGCCAATCGTGCTGCCCGTACAGATTCTTGAAGATGCGGTCCTTGTCGGCGAGCATGGTTCTACTGGCGCCTCGGATCGGTGGAATCGGCGATCGGCGGTTTCGGGATCGGGGCCTCGTGCACGTTGGCGGCCTCGCCGGGCTTTTTCGCTTCGCTGTCGGGACGGTCGCCCTCGCCTTTGCGGCCCTTGCTCGCATACAGCGACGGATCGGTCAGCGTATTCGGCCCGCCGATCGGAGCGGAATTGATGCGGTCGACTTGCGGCCCAGGTTTCACGGCGCGTCCCGCCGACAGATCGTTGATGATCCGCGTCAAGCTGTCGGGCGTGAGGTCCTCGTAATAATCGGCATTGATCTGCACCATCGGCGCGTTGACGCAGGCGCCGAGGCATTCGACCTCGACCCACGAGAACTTGCCGTCGGCGCTGACCGCGTTCTCCTCGCCGATCATGCGGCGCAGCACTTTTTTCAGCCCGTCGGCGCCGCGCAGCATGCACGGCGTGGTGCCGCAGAACTGGACATGGAATTTGCCGACCGGCGCCAGATTGAACATCGTGTAGAAAGTCGCGACTTCGAGCACGCGAATCCTCGCCATGCCGAGGAGGTCGGCGACCGCCTCGATCGCCTTCTGCGGCAGCCAGCCGCCGCATTGCGCCTGCGCCCGCCACAGGATCGGGATCACCGCCGATTGCTGACGGCCGGGTGGATATTTGTCGATCTGCGCCCGTGCCCACGCCAAGTTTTCCGGCGTGAACGCGAAGCTCGGCGGTTGCTTTTCGGCGAGGCGGCGGACCGACACGGTACTCGATTCCTATTTCACCGGTTTGCAATATTGAGTGTCGACCGTCGTCGAAGTCGGCGTCTCGGTAACGAAGCAGAGCATCAGCGCGCTGCCTTTCTGCAGGTAGACGAGCCCGCCGCCGGTCTGCGACGTGGTGATGCCCGCGATCGTATAGCCATCATTCAGCAACGACTGAACGTTTGTCTTCTGATTCTGAGCCGCGACTGCGATGGCGCTTGCGAGCACTATTCCGGCGGCGAGAGCAAGACTGCGGATCATCGGTCCACCTCCCCGAACACGATGTCGATCGAGCCGAGAATCGCCGAGACGTCGGCCAGCATGTGGCCGCGGCAGAGAAAATCCATCGCTGCCAAGTGGGCGAAGCCCGGCGCGCGGATCTTGCATTTGTATGGCTTGTTGGTGCCGTCGGCGACCAGATAGACGCCGAACTCTCCCTTGGGCGCCTCGACCGCGGCATAGACCTCGCCGGCCGGCACCTTGAAGCCTTCGGTGTAGAGCTTGAAATGATGAATGAGCGCTTCCATGGAGCGCTTCATCTCGGGCCGGCGCGGCGGCACGATCTTATGATCGTCGACGGTGACGCGGCCCTGGGCGTCGGGCGCATGCAGCTTGTCGAGGCACTGCTTCATGATGCGCACCGATTGCCGCATCTCCTCCATGCGGATGCAGTAGCGGTCGTAGCAGTCGCCGTTCTTGCCGATCGGAATGTCGAACTCGAGCTCCGAGTAGCACTCGTAGGGCTGCGCGCGGCGCAAGTCCCATGCGGCGCCGGAGCCGCGCACCATGACGCCGGAAAAGCCGCGTGCCCACGCGTCTTCGAGCTTGACCACGCCGATGTCGACGTTGCGCTGCTTGAAGATGCGGTTTTCGGTGAGCAGTTCCTCGAGATCGTCGCACACTTTCAGGAACGGATCGCAGAATGCGGCGATGTCGTCGATCAGCTTCGGCGGCAGGTCCTGATGCACGCCGCCGGCGCGGAAATAGGCCGCATGCATGCGCGAGCCGGAGGCGCGTTCATAGAACACCATGAGTTTTTCGCGTTCCTCGAAGCCCCACAGCGGCGGGGTGAGCGCACCGACGTCCATCGCCTGCGTGGTCACATTGAGCAGGTGCGACAACAGCCGGCCGATCTCGCAATAGAGCACGCGAATGAGCTGGGCACGCCGCGGCACGTCGATACCGAGGAGCTTCTCGACCGCCAGGCAGAACGCATGCTCCTGGTTCATCGGCGCGACGTAATCGAGCCGGTCGAAATACGGGATCGCCTGCAGATAAGTCTTGTGCTCGATCAGCTTCTCGGTGCCGCGGTGCAGAAGCCCGATATGCGGATCGACCCGCTCGACCACTTCGCCGTCGAGTTCGAGCACAAGGCGCAGCACGCCGTGCGCCGCCGGATGCTGCGGCCCGAAATTGATGGTGAAATTGCGGGTGGCGCCATCGCGCTGGCTACCGACCGGGATGGTGTTGACGGTCTCGTCCATGCGCTACCCAGTCGTCGCCATCTGCAGCTCCGCCGCCTTTTTGGCCTTGGCGGCGACGCGCGCGTTGAATTTGTCCCATGCGACGACGAAGCGCTCATGGCGGCCTTCGCCGATCGGATCGATGCCGTCGTGCGCCTTGACCTTGAAGGCGACGCGGTTGCCGACGATCTCGCTCACTTCGACATCGACCGTGACGGTCATGCCCGGCAACGTCGCGGCGAGGTGGCTGACGTCCACGTGCACGCCGAGACTGCCTTCGCCGGCGTCGAGATGCGGCGCCAAGAGCTGGGTGCAGGTCCATTCCATCAGCACGATCATGTAGCCGGTCGCGAACACCTTCGGCATCGCCGCGATCTCGGGCGATTCCGGATAGGTGTACGGCACCGTCTTGTTCTCCGGCACCTTGTAGGCGAAGCGGTGCGCGAGCCCGGGCTTGAGCGTTGGTTTCATCTTACGTCCCCTGCCCGCCGCCCGGCTTCGTCGCCTTCTCGTCGCCGGGCAGCACGTAATCGGTGCCTTCCCACGGCGACAGAAAATCGAAATTGCGGAACTCCTGGGTGAGCCGCACCGGCTCATAGACGACGCGCTTGAGCTCGTCGTCGTAGCGCACCTCGACAAAGCGGGTGAGCGGAAAGTCCTTGCGTAAGGGATGCCCCTCGAACCCGTAATCGGTGAGGATGCGGCGCATGTCGGGATGGCCGGTGAACACGATGCCGTAGAGATCGAACACTTCGCGCTCGAACCAGTCGGCGCCGGGATAAACCTCGATAATCGACGGCAACGGCGTGGTCTCGTCGGTCTCCGCTTTGACGCGCACGCGCACGTTATGCTTGGGCGAGAGGAGCTGATAGACCACGTCGAAGCGGCGCTCGCGGCTCGGCCAGTCGATCGCCGTGACGTCGATGAAGGACCAGAACTGGCAGCGCGGGTCGTCGCGCAAGAAGCGCATCAGCGCAACGATATCGGCCGCGTTCGCGGCGACGGTCAGCTCGCGGAAACTTACCGCGTAGCCGGTAACCGCATTGGGTAGCGCGGCAGCAATGGTCCGGCCGAGCGTATCGAGCGTCTCATCCATGATCTTAAGTCGGTCTCAGCGTTCGATCGTCGCGGTGCGGCGGATCTTCTTTTGCAGGAGCAGCACGCCGTACAGCAGCGCCTCGGCGCTCGGCGGGCAGCCCGGCACGTAGATATCGACCGGCACGACACGGTCGCAGCCGCGCACCACCGAATACGAATAGTGATAGTAGCCGCCGCCATTGGCACAGGAGCCCATGGAGATGACGTAGCGCGGCTCCGGCATCTGGTCGTAGACCTTGCGCAGCGCCGGCGCCATCTTGTTGCACAGCGTACCGGCCACGATCATCACGTCGGACTGCCGCGGCGAGGCGCGCGGCGCGAAGCCGAAGCGCTCGATGTCGTAACGCGGCATCGACACCTGCATCATCTCGACCGCGCAGCAAGCGAGCCCGAACGTCATCCACATCAGCGAGCCGGTGCGCGCCCAGGCAATCAGATCGTCGGCCGCGGCGACAAGAAAGCCCTTGTCGGCGAGCTCACTGTTGACGTCGGAGAAAAACGGGTCGTCGGCGCCGATCGGCTTGCCGGTGCGCGGGTCGAGCACGCCCCGGGGCGCTGTAGCGACGGCGGGTTCGCTCAATCCCATTCGAGCGCTCCCTTCTTCCATTCGTAGATAAAGCCGATCGTCAGCACCGCAAGGAAAATCATCATCGCCCAGAAGCCGAAGGCGCCGACTCGACTGAATGTCGCAGCCCATGGAAACAGGAACGTGACTTCCAGATCGAAGATGATGAACAGGATCGCCACCAGATAGAACCGCACGTCGAATTTCATGCGGGCGTCGTCGAAGGCGTTGAAGCCGCATTCATAGGCCGACAGCTTTTCCGGATCGGGCTGCTTGTAGGCAAGGACAAAGGCCGAGACGAGCAGCGCCAGCGCGATCGCCGCCGATACGCCCACGAAAATGATGAGCGGCAGATACGACAGCAGCAGTTGGTTCATCGTCTCGTTCATCGGCAGTCCTTCGGCCCGCAAACGGCCGTGTCGTACGGCATTCACATGTCCATTGCGGCGGGGTTCCGCAATGCATCCTCTTGTCCCGTGGGGGGGCGTATCCGGGTGCCGAGAGGAGCCTGATTTGCCGGCAAAATCGGCAGATTCGCACTGCAAATCGAACGCGGCGACCCTTACCGCAGCGCAATGGGCGGTGCAAGGCGGCGCAGACGCCGAATACATGACATAAGCGTTGGGAACGGGCCGCGCCCACGCGGGCGCGACCGAGCGGCACAGTCTCGCGCCGCCGAATCGCCCTGCGGCGCCATGCGCGGGTTCGCGGCATTGACGCGCGCGCCGAGCGCAATGGTACGATCCGGCGAAATCAAGCGGGAGGACAGCGATGCATCGAGCGACGGCACAACGACATGGTCGGCGCGCGCGCCTGATCATGGCGCTCGCGAGCGCGCTCGCCATCGCCATCCCGGCGGGCGCGGGTGCGGCCGACTATCCCGATCATCCGATCAAGCTCATCGTGCCGTTCGGGCCCGGCGGGCCCCCCGACGTGGCCGCCCGCCTCATTGGCGCGTACCTCTCCGAGCATCTCGGACCGGTCGTGGTCGAGAACCATGTCGGCGCCGGCGGCACGCTGGCAGCCCGCATGGTCTCATCGGCGGCGCCGGATGGTTACACATTGATGACCGGCACCGCCGGCTCGCTGTCGATCAGCCCGCAGCTCTACAAGAGCGCCGGCGTCAATCCGCTGAAGGATTTCGCCCCCGTCGCGCTGGTGTCCTCGGCACCGCTGGTGCTCGCGGTCCACAATTCGGTCCCGGCGCATAGCGTCAAGGAGCTGATCGCCTACGCCAAGGCCAATCCGGGCAAATTGAATTATGGCGCGGTGATTGGCACGCCGCCGCATCTGAGCGGCGAGATGTTCAAGCATATTACCGGCACCAACATCGTGTTCGTGCCCTACAAGTCGGCGTCGCAGGCGGCGACCGACGTGCTCGCGGGGCAGATGAACATGACCTTCGAAGGCACCACCGCCATGGTGCCACTGGTCAAGTCCGGCCAGCTGCGGGCGCTGGCGGTGACCGCGCCGCAGCGCATCCCCGAATTGCCGGACGTTCCGACCATGGACGAGCTCGGCTATCGCGGCATGCCGCCGGATTCCTGGCAGGCCATCGTCGCCCCGGCCCGCACGCCGGCCGATGTGATCAACAAGATCAACGCGGTGGTGAACCAGGGGTTGGCGACGCCGGAGCTGCAGGACAAGATCAAGCGCCTCGGCGGCGTGCCGGAGCCGCGGACCGTCCAGCAATTTGCCGACTACATCGCCGATCAATACAAGCGCTGGGGCGAAGTCCTTCGCATCACCGGCGTCACGCTCAATTGAAAAACAACCCGGACAAATGCAGATGCCTTGTTCTCAAGTCGCTCGTCGCGTTTTCCTGAACCTGTTGGCTGCCGCGGCCATCGTTCCGTTCGCTGCGCGGCAGAGCCGGGCCGAAGACTATCCGTCGCGGCCGGTAAAGATCATCGTGCCGTTCGGCGCCGGCGGACCGACCGACGTCTATACGCGCGACATGGGCGAGGAATTGCGCAAGGCGCTGCACCAGGCGTTCGTCCTGGAAAACCGCCCGGGCGCCGGCACCACCATCGGCACCGAACTGGTCGCCCACGCCACCCCGGACGGCTACACGCTCCTGATGGTGAGCAGCACCCAGACCGTCAACGAAACGCTGTACCAGAACAAGCCGTATCAGCTGATGCGCGACCTCGTGCCAATCGCGCCGTTGATGGAGAACGAGATGGTCCTGGTCGTGCACCCGTCGGTGCCGGCCAAAAATCTGGCGGAGTTTCTGGCGTTGGCGCGGGCGAAGCCCGGCACGATCAATTTCGGCTCGTCCGGGCCGGGCTCGAACTACCATATGGCCGCCGAGCTTCTGAAGCAGCTGACCGGCATCGATATCGTGCACGTGCCCTACAAGGGCTCGACCGGCATGCGCACCGACATTTTGAGCGGCCAGATCCAGATGCTGTTCGATTCGATCCCCACCATGGCGCCGATGGTGAAGTCCAATATGGTGCGCGCGCTCGGCACCAGCGGGCTCAAGCGCTCGCCCATCCTGCCGGACGTGCCGACCATCGCCGAAGCCGGCGTCCCCGGTTTCCAGTTCAGCCAGTGGAACGGCTTCATGGCGCCAAAGGGCACGCCGCAGCCGATCGTCGATAAGCTGAGCCACGCCATCACGGACGTACTGAGCCGGCCCGACATCAAAGCCTCATGGGAAGCGCAAGGCGCCACGCCCATGGTGATGACGCAGCCCGAGTTTGCCGCTTTCATGCAAACTCAGGTCGACAAATGGGCCAAGGTAATCAAGGCCAATCACATCGCGCTGATTAAGTAGGCCGCATTTGTTTCCCGGATGCGGTGCGGGCGAAACGATGCACCGCTGTTCCGGGACCTTCTCAAACTGGGTATTGTGACGATCCCGGGTCTGCAGCGCACCACTTCGTGCTGCGCTAGGCCCGGGAAACAGCAGTGGGTGAGTCATGAATGATGTTGCCGCGCAGAACGCCGCCGCGATCAAAAGCGAAGAGCATTGGACCGAAAAGCCGGGCGGCGTGAAGCTGTTCCTGTTCGAGAAATATGCGGCCGATCCGAAAGCGACGGCGGGCACCATCCTGTTCGTGCATGGCTCTTCGATGGCGGCGCAGCCGACCTTCGACCTGCAGGTGCCGGGCCGGCCGGATTCCTCGGCCATGGATTTCTTCGCCAAGAACAACTTCGACTGCTGGTGCGTCGACATGGAGGGCTACGGCCGCTCCACCAAGGATCGCGACAACAACGCACCGATCGCGCAGGGCGCCGACGATTGCCTCGCCGCCGCGACCTATATCCAAAAGTTGCGCGGCAACCGGCCGTTCCTGGTCTACGGCATTTCGTCGGGGGCGCTGCGCGCCGCGCTGTTTGCGCAGCGCCATCCGGCGCTGGTCGCCCGGCTCGCGCTCGACGCCATGGTGTGGACCGGCGAAGGCTCGCCGACCTTGGCCGAGCGGCGCAAGAAGCTTCCAGAATTCCAGGCCAAGAAGCGCCGGCCCATCGACAAGGCCTTCATCCATTCGATCTTCGACCGCGATCATCCGGGCACGGCCGAGGAGAAGGTCATAGATGCCTTTGCCGATGCGGTGATCGCCTTGGACACCTCGGTGCCGACCGGCACCTATGTCGATATGTGCGCGCATCTGCCGGTGGTCGATCCCGACAAGATCACGGTGCCGACACTGATCATGCGCGGCCAATGGGACGGCATCGCCGGCTTTTCCGACCTCGTGAAGTTTTTCGAGCGGCTGCCCAATCCCGACAAGCAATTCGCCGTCATGCCCGGCATCTCGCACGCCAGCTTCCAGCAGAAAAACTATATACTGGTCTATCACATCCTGTTCAGCTTCTTCACGCAGCCGGCGCCGATTTACCGCGGCTAATCAAGGATCCTCATCATGGCATTTTCCTCGTGGCGCGGCGTGGTCGGCATGATCAATCCGACCATGCGGCCGGGAGTGACCGAAGAGGTCTGCCGGCTGTTGCCGGAAGGCATCGGGCTCATTCCGCTGTTCTTGAACATCCGGCGCGGCGCCGAGGACGAGTTCAAGACCATGATGCCGCATTACGAAAAACTCGTCGCCGTGCTCGCCGAGGAGAAATGCGATCTCATCCATCCGCACGGCGCACCGCCCTTCATGGTGCTCGGCCGCAAGGGCGAGGCAAAGATCGTGGCCGCCTGGGAGAAGAAATACAAAGTGCCGGTCATGAGCGTGGCGCAGAACCACGTGAACGCACTGCATGCGTTGCGCGCTAAGAGTTTTGTTGGCGCGACGTATTTTCCCGCAAAGCTCAATGCCGTATTCGCGAAATATTTCGAGGACGCCGGCTTCAAGGTGCGCGGCATGGAAGGCATCGACGTGCCGTTCAACCAGGTGCAGACGCTCTCCGGCGAGCAGGTCTACGCCCACATCAAGAAGCATTTCGTCAAGGCCAAAGGCGCCGACGCGATCTACATGCTCGGCTCCGGCTGGCGCACGCTCAACATCATCGCCATGCTGGAGCAGGACCTGCAGGTGCCGGTGGTGCATCCGGTGCCGGCGCGGGTCTGGGAGATTCAAAAACGGCTGCATGTGCGCCAGCCGGTCAAAGGCTTTGGCCAATTGCTGGAGGCCTTTCCGTGAGACAGCGCGCGCTCGCAATGCTTAGCGCCGCGATGCTTGCGATCGCAGCAGGCGCGGCCCACGCCCAGTCGGTCGAGCAGTTCTACAAGGGCCACCAGATCACCATGGTGGTCGGCACCTCGCCGGGCGGCATCAACGACATCTCGGCGCGCTTTGTGGCGCGCTATCTGGGCAAATACATTCCCGGCAATCCGGCGATCGTGGTGGAGAACCAGCCCGGCGCCGGCGGCATCACCTCGGCCAACCGGCTGGCCAACACGTTTGCTCACGATGGCTCGGTGATCGCCAAGCTCGAGCGCGCGGTGCCGCTCCTTGCCATCCAGGGCGATCCCAACGTGCATTTCGATCCGCTGAAGCTGACGTGGCTCGGCAGCCTGTCATCGTACGCCAACGACGCGTACCTGATGCTGGTGATGGCGCCGAACCCGATCAAATCGGTCGCAGAGCTGAAACAGCCCGGCCATTCGATCACGCTCGGCGGCGACAATGCCGCGTCCAGCAACGTGATCTTCGCCACCATCGCCAAGGAGATTCTCGGCCTCAATACCAAAGTCGTCAGCGGCTATACCGGCGCGGCGCCGCTGTTTCTCGCCATGCAACGCGGCGAGATCGACGGCCAAGTGGTCGGCTACAGCTCGGTGCGCACCGGCCAGCGCGACCTGTGGAATCGCCACGCCTTCCGCGCGCTGATGCAGTTCGGCCGCAAGACCCGGCACCCTGATTTCGCCGACATCCCGACCGGCGACGAGCTGGCGCCCGATGCAGCAGCGCGGGCGCTGCTCAATTTCGCCGAGCTGCAGTTTTTCATCTCGCTGCCGTTCGCCGCACCGCCTGGTGTACCGGAGGACCGCGCCAAGGCGCTGCAAACGGCGTTCATGCAGATGTGCAAGGATCCGGAAGTGATCGCTGCGGCCGAAAAGCTCGGCATCGACATGAGCCCGATCGATGCCGAAGCCGTCCGCAGCGCGATCGCTAAAGCAGCGGCGACGCCGCGCGATGTCATCGACCGCTACAACGCGCTGGTCGGACGCCGGCATTGACCGGCGCCCGCGGCGGCGCGAGATTCGTCCTCACGACTATGAGCCAAGAGTTTGAGCCAAGAGTTTGAGCCAAGAGTTTGAACCAAGAATTTGAGGCAAGGATGGAGCGCATCATGGCCTACACGCTCGACCAATTCTGCACCGACCTCTCGGCAGCGCTGCAAGCCAAAGGCAATGCCGGGCTGCCGGAGATCGCGAACAAACTGTCGGACCTTCTGAACAATCCCGACTTCGTCGCGGCGTCGTTTGCCGACGACACCCCGCCCGGCAAACGCGAGCTGTGGCACGATCCGCAGACCGACGCTTACGTGCTGGCGCACGTGCAGGAAGGCGGCAAGACCGGCAAGCCGCACAGCCACGGCGCCTCCTGGGCGATCTACGGAACCGCCCGCGGCGTGACCGAGATGACCGAGTGGCGGCGGGTCAATCCGGCCGGCGAAGACGGCGTGGTGCTGGAGAAGGCCAAGGCGTACGCGCTCCGGCCCGGCGACACCCAGGCTTACGGTCCCGGCGTGATCCATTCGACCGCGCACCCGCAAAAGGCCTGGGTGATCCGCATCACCGGAACCGACCTCGACGCCATCCCGCGCTACCACTTCCGCGCCAAGACCGACCGCATCGTCGAGCAGGTGTGAGCGCTGGGAACCCCGGGAGCCGCGCCCCCGGAGCGGCCAGGCCCACTATCTGCAAACTTTTGTAAATTAAGGGCTTTTTGCGCGGTGGCGGGAGCGACGGGGCTCGAACCCGCGACCTCTAGCGTGACAGGCTAGCGCTCTAACCAACTGAGCTACGCCCCCGCGGGCGCGCTGGGCAGTTAAGGCCCGCACCTCTCCAAGTCAAGGATTTCCGGGCTCATCTTAATGCCTTAGAGGCGCCACAAGCGCGCCCGACAAAATGCGACCATGCCGAAAACATCGGTGGAATCGGCAAAACAAGCGTAGTCAGGCAGATTCGAATCGTCTAACTGCAACACTGGCGAGGGGCGCACTCATTCCCCGACCCCGCTTCATCGAGGAGGGCCTAATGGCAACCAAACCAGCCACTACCGTTACACTGAAGCACCTTGCGGCAGCCCTTGCCGAAGACAATGAGATTTCGAAAAAGCAATCCGAGACCATCCTCGGCGGACTGGTCAGTCAGATCGTCAAGCATCTGAAAAAGGGCGAGCGCATCCGCATCGGCGGCCTCGGCATCCTGCAGGTTCGCAAGCGGGCCGCGCGCATGGGCCGCAATCCCGCGACCGGCGAGCCGATCCAGATCAAGGCGAGCAAGAAGGTCGCGTTCCGCGCTTCGAAAGAACTCAAGGAAGCGATCTGATTCGGACGTCGGGGGAATGGCGCACGGATGACGGAAGGCGGAGCGTCCGTCTTCCGTCGTCTGCCGCTCACTGCCGACGGTCGAGCCACCACGGGGCGAGCGTTTTCGCTTTACCGATGGAGGCTCGATCGGGCTTGCCGGGCCGACGCTCGAAAGGCGAGGCTGGTGGGCGGTGACGGCGTCGCCCAATCAAGCGAAATCAATCGCTTAGAAAAAGGTGCGACAAATTAGGTCCCTTTGCAGCGCAAAGGGAATTTTCACTGAGTGTCACACCTCAGCCGAGCGCGGGATTTCCCTTCCCGATCAAAGTCGCACTTCGCCGGGCAGCCGCGCTCGACGAAGATATGGTCTTGTCTCTGGGTCCAATAACGCCAGATGCCGCGCCGACCCGCCTTGATCACGCAAGCCGATGTTGCGCGGATCATCCGCGCCGCCAAACAGGCCGGCGCCGCTAGCGTCGAAATCCCGATCGGCGGTCAGATCGTGCGCGTCCAGCTTGATCCGCTCACCGATGCAGCCGAGGGCCGCGGCAGCGGGGCGTCGGTGGCCCCGGTCGCCCGTTATCGGGATTTCCATCTTTGATAGCTGGCCTGCAACGACGGACATTTGGACGGGCTGTCCGCGAGTGACCGGCAATGATAATCGCCGTCTTGTCCGGTTTTTGGCGAAACCGGGTGCAGGCCAGTAGGCGCCCTCAGCACTTGCTACGCAAGAAGAGGAAAATTCGGATCAATGAGGGGCTTGTCGCCAGATTTCTTGTATTCCAAGAATCTGTTCATTACTGCCCAAGCCCTGACAAGTACCTCCATTAGCTTAGGTGTCGAAGTAGTCGCCGAATAATTTCCGTGCCGCGCATTTTTCGATGCCTCTGTAATAAATGTCAGATAATCTTTCGATACGTTGAGAACACGCCGCATTTCTTCCCAGGCAGCTTTTTCGTTCAGGCTGGGAGCGACCATCCTACGAATGGTGTCCATAACGCGAGCACAATTCACAACCGCATTATTTGGGATAATCAGACTTTCCACCAAATCTTTGAATGCTCGAATAACGGCAATATCGGAAGATACTATACCGGCGATTTGTTGAGTGCTGTTCAAATCATATGCTGTGCATTGCTGCGATAGCGCGGCTAATTGCGTCCTCATCAAATCTGGCTTTTGTCTTGGTCTTATTATGGTATCCACGACGGTTATCAATCCTGCACCTGACTGAAAACCAATTAGATTGACGGCCATCCGTGCATAATCCCATGCCGTCGCCCATAAATCTTGCAAATACTGTTCTTCGTATCTGTCTAAGTCGCATTCGAGTCTAATGTTCGAATTGGCGATTTCGCATCTGATCGCGACCTGTACAGTTCCCCCCATTATGGTATTCGTTGCCGAACTCTTATGACCGATAATCATGCTCCGCGGCATGACTTGTCCTAAGAAGACTACGGTATCCATGATACGCTCACCCCAAGCTCGACCACAAGAAAACGCTGCCACAGCGAAGACTAGGAGACTGATGGCGGCCCTTTTGCGAAGCCTAAAGCAAAATCGGCTAAGAGTCTTGGGAAGAGGAAAGCTTACCGCGCGTTTGTTGGCCAAGATATTTGAAATGTCGTGTTAATGGCCGGCTTGATTGGAATTTCGAAGAACCAACGATCGTCCCAAGTGATGCCGCGTTGGATCGCAAAGGTGCGGACGCGTGCCATTTCGCGCCGCGTCGGCTCGGAGGCACCGGACTCCCAATTCGACACAGTGCCCTGCGAGACGCCGGCGACCTCTGCCATGACTTTTTGCGAGAGTCTCAAGATGTTTTTCCGAACATTTTGGATCGGGTTCTTGGCCGACCGATGCAATAAGTCCCTTCGGATTCGGCGCGCCTGCTCTGCAATCTTCGGCAAGGACGAGATTGGAACCGCCAATGACGTCTTGCCATCCTCGCCCGTGACGACAAGTATTCCGTCCTCGAAACGCCACTCCGACTTAGCAGCCCGAATCATTTTCCGCAGTGCTTTATTCGGACCCTAAATTGCAAGCAGTTTCCTATTAGGCTTATGGTATAGGTGCGCCACTAAGAACACTGTCATTTCAAGTGGATAACCCCTTTGGTGGGCGGTGACGGACTCGAACCGCCGACTTTCTGCGTGTAAAGCAGACGCTCTACCAACTGAGCTAACCGCCCTTGCAGGCAGATGTATCGCCGCGCAGGGCCGTCGTGCAAGCGCCTTGCGGGCATGAAGGTCTTTGCGCGCTCAGCCGCTATCGCCATTACGTGAGAGTCAGGGGGAGAAACGCTGTGATCCGTATCGTAAGTCTGACGCTTGCTTGGCTTCTCGCGAGCGCCGTTGTGGCGTTGGCGCAGTTTCCACCCCAGCCGGCGGCACCGAAGTGCGCGTCGCTGTCGCAAGGCACGCCGCAGGAGCGCGCCGCCTGTGGGCCGGACGTGACCAAGTTCTGTCAGGCGGAGCTGAAAACCAATGAATGCGACGTGTTCGCCATTCTTGGCTGCCTGCAGCGCAATCGCGCCCGTCTCGGCGCCCCGTGCCGGCAGGTGCTGACCAGCAACGGCCAATAAGCGCGTCACGTTCAGCAATCGGCCCCGCGCCGCAGCGCTGACCGCAACAGCGTCCCGATCTCAGTCGCGATCGAACATCGCCACTGAAGGCGCGCTGCCGTGCTCGACCGCTTCCGCATCGGCCCAAGACGGCCCGCGCGCGACGTGCTCGGCAAGCTTGACCCAGGATTGCGCCAGCGTCAGCCAGAGCGCCTTGTCGCTTTCGTCTTCGGAGCGCTGTGCCATCGCAACGCACTCCTCAGCATAGCGGCGGTGGTTGGCTGTAGTCCCCATGACAGTCCCCTACGCATACGGACACCTTCGCGATATCAGCCGCTAATTCGGCCATGACGGGATCGCCCGATGGCCGAATGCGGGCAATCAAGGCAAAAATCGCGGCAGGGGAACACGGCCAGCATTGCATCGGCCTCATACCTTTGGCTTGCCCCACTGGACTGTCCGCGGCGACCCCTAACAGCACGCTACTTTGGCATGCACATTATTCATAGCTGCACTGCAGCATAAATTGTGCACCACAGCATCAATCGGCTTATATTCCTTCCGTGATTCCGGCTCGAGCCGGAGAAAGGATGCAAAATGTTCTACTCACTTGTCCGCTACCTGCAGGCGTGGAAGCACTACGGCGTGGCGATCCGCGAACTGTCCACCCTGGATGACCGCGAACTGGCCGATCTCGGCATTACCCGCTCCGATATTCCGCAAATCGCCTGGGACCACGCGCGGCGCTAAATCCGAACCGCACAAGCCGAAAACAAAAAGCCAGCGCCCGCCTCGTGCGGGCGCTGGCTTTTTCGGACCTCGACAGCGCGTTACGAGCCGGCCGGCTCCATGCCCTTGGATTTGATGACCGGCTTGGCGTGGGGACCGGACAGGAATTGGACCAGCCCGCGTGCGGCCGCCCCATCCTTTGCGGCCGCAGCTACACCGGCCGCGTAGACCGTGAAGTTCTGGATCTCGGGCGGCAGCGGTCCGACCAGCGTTACGCCAGGCACCGGCAGAATTTCGCTGATCTGGTGGATGCCGAGCTCGGCCTCGCCGTCGGCGATATGGGCGGCGACCTCGCCGCCCTGCACCAGCACCGCCTTGGCATTGACCTCCTTGGCGATGCCGAGCCGCTCCAACAGCTTGCCGACATAGATGCCGCTCGAGCCGCCCGCCTTCGGATCGATATAGGCTACCGATTTGGCGGCGAGCAGCGCGTGCTTGAATGCGTCGACTGTCGAAATGTCGGGCAGCGGCGCGCCGGCCTTGACCACCACGCCAACGCCGGTGCGCGCCAGATCGGCGCGGCTGCCGGGCACGACCTTGCCGTCCTTCGCCAAACCCTCGATCGCCTCGGGCGTCAGCACGGCGACGTCGAAAGCTTCGCCGCCTTCGCGGATCAGCTTCAGATGCTGGCCGACCGTGCGGTAGGTGACGTTGACCTTGTTGCCGGTCTCTTTCTCGTACTGCGCGGCAAGCGGCGTGAGCACCTGCTTGAACGCGCCACCGGAGATGACGGTGACGTCGGCGGCTTGGGCGGATTGCGACATGGCGACCTGTGTTACCTGTGCGATGATGAATGACGACGCAATTGCGAAGAACGCGGACTTCAGCGGCATGGCACCACGTCCCATCGTTTGTACAGCCCCATGATCTCGGCCTTGACCACCGTGTTGAAGTGCAGATTGAAGCCGACCACCGCAGCCGGGCGGCGCCATGGGCTGCTTCCTTTATCCCCTCGCGGCCAAAGATAGACGGCCGCACCGGTGGAGGAAAGCTGACGTTGGCGGCGAACGCAGGTGCGTGGTAGCGAAGCCGCATGGCGGTGTTTCCACTCGCCGAGGCGGCCGCGCTGTTGCCCGCGCGCGGCGCATTGATCGGCCTTGATCTCGGCACCAAGACGATCGGCGTTGCGGTCAGCGATCCGGACCGCCGCGTCGCCGCGCCGGTCGAGACCATTGCGCGCAAGCGCTTTGCGTCGGATGCCGAACGCATCCTGGCGCTCGCCGCCGAGCGCCGCGCCGTCGGCTGTGTGCTCGGCCTGCCGGTCAATATGGACGGCAGCGAAGGCCCGCGCGCCCAGGCGACCCGCGCCTTCGCCCGCAATCTCGCCAGACTCACCGAACTGCCGATTGCGCTGTGGGACGAACGGCTTTCGACCGCCGCCGTCGAACGCGCTCTGATTGCCGCAGACGCGAGCCGCGCCAAGCGCAAGGCCGTGATCGACCAGCACGCCGCGACCTACATCCTGCAAGGCGCGCTCGACCGGCTGACGAAGGGCTGAGAGCCGCCCTCGCCTGCGCGCCCTCGCCCGGTTCCAAATGTTTCCGGTGCATCACTGCGCCGCGCCGCCCTCGGCAGGCTTGCCGGGACGCAGCGGTTGGGCCTATACGACGGCTTTAATGACCAAGGCTCTGCCGCCGACCCGTCACATCATTTCGATCAACGACCTCAGCAACAAGGAGATCGAGACGATCTTCGAGGTCGCCCACGGGTTTTTGCAGGAACTTGCCGATCGCAACGTGCCGTACCGGATCGGGCAAAGCACCAATCTGGCGGCCAAATGCATTCTGGCGAGCCTGTTCTACGAGCCGTCGACGCGCACCCGGCTGTCGTTCGAAAGCGCCATGCTGCGGCTCGGCGGCGCCAATATCACCAGCGCCGATCCGGCGGTGAGCTCCGCCGCCAAGGGCGAAAGCCTCGCCGACACCATCCGGGTCATCAATAATTACTGCGATATCGTCGTCATCCGTCATCCGCGCGACGGTGCGGCGCGGCTCGCCGCCGAGTATTCGCAAATTCCGGTGATCAATGGCGGCGACGGCAGCCATGAGCATCCGACCCAGACCTTGTGCGACCTGTTCACCTTGCGCTCCAAGAACAAGAGCCTGCGCAACATGAAGGTCGCGATCTCCGGCGATCTCAAAGGCAGCCGCACCATTCATTCGTTCGTCTATGCGCTGGCGCGGTTCGGCGCCACCATCGATCCCCTGCCCGCACCCGGCATGGAGCTGCCGGCCCACGTCGACCGCCGCCTGCGCGAAGAGTTTCACAGCCGCATGGTGTCGAAGGGATCCGGCGAGGCGGAGGGCGGCGCGATCGATGCGCTCTACGTCACCTCCGACCAGCCGCATCAGCTCGCGCTGATCCCGGAGCCCGAGAAACACGAGGACATCGTTCGCAAGAAGATCGACGCCGTCTATGTGACGCGTTTTCAGAAAGAGCGCTGGGCCGAGAAGGAGCGGCCCTATCCCAAGATCGACGCCAAGTTCATGCGCGACGAGAAATATTCGGAAGCGAGCGTCATGCACCCCTTGCCGCGCGTCAACGAGCTCGACGTTTCGCTCGACAAGGATCGCCGCGCCATCTACTTCCAGCAGGCCGCTTACGGCGTGCCGGTGCGCATGGCGCTGATCTCGCTCCTTCTCCATCTGCACAAGAACAAATCGCTGCATCAATTTCCCGGCGGTTTTACCAAGCCGGAGCACTCCTTCTACTGCCAGCCGATCGGCACCGGCCTGCAGTGCGGCAATGCCAATTGCATCACCGGCGATCCTTCCGAACGGCAGTACGCGGCCAACAAGTTTTATGTGATCGAGGAGACGTCGCGGCATCGCTGCAAATTGCGCTGCCTCTATTGCGAGACCGACGTCGAGGATGGGGCCGCCGCGCACTTTGCCGTCGGCGACCTGACCCGCCGCACCTATTCGGTCGGGCTTGCGGCGCTGGCGCGCACCACGGCCGACAAGCTCAAGCACCTCGTGATCTATCCGAACGAGGCCGAGGCGGAGCGCGCCGGATTCTCCGCGCGCGACACCGGCAAGAAGGCGCACGCCGGTTAGGCCCGGCAGGCTCATGTCCGGCATGTCGCTCTGGTTCACTTATGTCGACGCATTCGTGTTCGGCTATCTGTGCGGCTCGATTCCGTTCGGCGTGATCCTGACGCGCTTTTCCGGTGCGCCCGACGTGCGCAGCATCGGCTCCGGTAATATCGGCGCCACCAACGTGCTGCGCACCGGCCGCAAGGCGCTCGCCGCCGCGACCTTGCTCGGCGACATGCTCAAGGGCACTTTTGCGGTGCTGATTGCCGGCTTTATTTTCGGCCGCCATGCCGCGCTATGCGCTGCCCTTGGCGCCTTCTTGGGTCACCTGTTTCCGCTCTGGCTCGGCTTCAAAGGCGGCAAGGGCGTCGCCACCTATATCGGCCTGTTGCTCGGCCTCGCGTGGCCGGCCGCGCTGTTCTTCGGCGCCATCTGGCTCGCCGTCGCGGCGCTGACCCGCTACTCCTCGCTCGCCGCGCTCACCGCCAGCGTGCTGACGCCGTTCTTTCTGTGGTGGTGGGGCGCGCGCCTGGAAGCCGAGTTATTCGCGTTACTCACGGCACTGCTCTGGTTCATGCACCGCGCAAACATCGCCCGGCTGGCACGCGGCTCCGAGAGCAAGATCGGGCGCGCGGCGTAATTCCCTTGCGCTTATCTACCCCGCCTGTGCGATTGTAGACTACGCTTGCAGCAAAAGAGCCGGCATCGAGTGGCGGGGGCAGCGTGAACGACAGCCGAAGCGGCGTCCAACTCAGCGACGAGCAGCGCATCGATTGGCTGCGGCTGATCCGCAGCCAGAACATCGGACCGCGAACGTTTCGCGCTCTGCTCAACCATTGCGGCGGCGCACGCGCGGCGCTCGAAGAGCTGCCGGTGTTGGCGCGGCGCGGCGGCGGCACCATGGCGCCGAAGATCTGTTCGCGCGCCGAAGCCGAGCGCGAGATCGAGGCGGCGGAACGATTCGGCGCGCGCTTTGTGGCGCTTGGCGAAGCCGATTATCCGCGCCGGCTGCAGGCGATCGACGATGCGCCGCCGCTTTTGGCAATGCACGGCAATCGCGCGGCGCTGGCTTTGCCGGCGGTCGCGGTGGTCGGTTCGCGCAATGCCTCGGCGGCCGGCCTGAAAATCACCGAGCGCATCGCGCGCGGGCTCGCCGACGCGGGCTTCGCGATCGTGTCCGGTCTCGCCCGCGGCATCGACGCGGCGGCGCACCGCGCCAGCCTCGAAGCAAGCGGCACCATCGCGGTGCTGGCCGGCGGGCTCGACCGGCTCTATCCGCCCGAGCATGCCGAGTTAGCCGAAGACATTTTGGCTAACGGCATCGTGCTCACCGAGATGCCGTTCGGCTGGGAGCCGCGGGCGCGCGATTTTCCCCGCCGCAACCGCCTGATCTCCGGGCTGGCGCTCGGCGTCGTCATCGTCGAGGCGGCGAAACGTTCGGGCTCGCTGATCACGGCGCGGCTGGCGCTCGAGCAGGGCCGCGAAGTGTTTGCCGTGCCGGGCTCGCCGCTCGATCCGCGCGCCGAAGGCACCAACGGCCTCCTCAAGCAGGGAGCGACCCCGGTAACCGAAGCCGCCGACATTATATCCGTGCTGCAGCCGATCATGGGCACCGACTTCCCGATGCGCGAGCCGGATCAAATGTCCGGCGGCGAGCTGTCCGAGCACGGCGAGCCGGCCGCCGACGAGCGCGCCCGCGTGCTCGACCTGCTCAGCCCCGCGCCGGTCTCGATCGACGATCTGGTGCGGCTGTCCAAAACGTCGCCGCGCGCGGTCCGCATCGTGCTGCTCGAGGTCGAAATCGCCGGCCGCCTCGAACGCCACGGCGGCGGTCTGGTGTCGCTGATCTGAACGGTGGCGAAGTGAACCAGCCACCTTGTCCGCACAGGCTGACGCGCCGGACGTTGTTGGGTGCAGTCCCGACGCTGGCGCTTGCGGCCGGCGCCGCCGCCGAACCTGCCGAGTCGTTCGACCATTTTCTCGCACAGCTCCGCGCTGATGCGACAGCACGCGGGGTTTCGCGCGCAACCTTCGACGTCGCATTCGCCGGCGTCACGCCGGATCCCGCGGTGATGGGAGCAATGCGGCGCGAGCCGGAATACGGCAAGCCGATGGCTGCATACCTGGCGGGCCTCGTGTCGCCGGCGCGCATTACCGGCGGACAGCGCAAGCTGGCGCAATGGGCCGACACGTTGCGCGGGGCGCAGCAGCGCTTCGGCGTCGACCCAGCGATCCTGGTCAGCATCTGGGGCATCGAATCCGGATTCGGCGGAGCGCCCGGCGCGTGGGACGTATTTCGCTCGCTGGCGACGCTGGCGCAGGCACGTTTTCAGCACCCGCTGTTCCGCAACGAATTGCTCAGTGCTTTGGACATCCTGCAGCAAGGACGGATTGCGCGCCGCCAATTGGTCGGCTCATGGGCCGGCGCCATGGGTCAGCCGCAGTTTCTGCCGTCGAGCTATCTGCGCTACGCCGTCGATTTCGACGGCGACGGCCGCGCTGACATCTGGTCCAGCGTGCCGGACGTGCTCGGCTCCATCGCCAATTATCTGCAAAAGTTCGGCTGGCGCGCCGGGCTGCCGTGGGGCTTTGAAGTCGTTGTGCCGCAACAATTCGATTTTCGCACAAGCCGCGGCGCGTTGCGGCAGTGGGCCGAGCGCGGCTTTCGCCGCGCCGACGGCGGCACGCTGCCCGACGCGGGCGCGGCGATCCTGTTCTTTCCGACCGGCGCTTCCGGCCCGGCGCTTCTGGTCACCGATAATTTCCTCGTCGTCAAAACCTTCAACAATTCGGATGCCTACGCGCTCGCGGTCGGCATCCTCTCCGACCGGATGCGCGGCGCCGGCCCGCTCCGCGCCGCCTGGCCGGCCGACGATTACCAGCCGTCGCGCAGCGAGCGCATCACGCTGCAACGCCGGCTCGCCGCGCTCGGCTTCAAGATCGCCGATTTCGAGGGGCATCTCGATTTCGACCTGCGCGACGCGGTCCGCGAGATGCAGCGGCGCTTCGGTATGGTCGCCGACGGCTATCCGAGCCGCGCCTTCCTGCGGCGGCTGGGTGTCCAGGGTCGGTGATTCCAGCGCGCTTAAGCCGCATCCGAGACGCCAAACAACCCCTCCGGGCGGCCGTTTTGCTCGTGGAATGTCGGGTCGTCGACGCGGTTTATATCGCCATCAGGCCGCCGGGTTCCGTGGGCAACGATTTGACAGGCGGGGTCGCATTACCCATGTTCCGGCGGCTCGGTTGCGGCCAGATGCCTCGTTTTTCAGCAAAAGTCACGTAGGAACAGTCAGTTAGCATGGACCTGGTACTGGTAGAATCGCCCGCCAAGGCGAAAACGATCAATAAATACCTGGGCCGCGGCTACGAGGTCCTGGCGTCGTTCGGCCATGTCCGCGACCTGCCGGCCAAGAGCGGCTCGGTCGATCCGGACCACAATTTCCGCATGCTCTGGGAGGTCGACCCGAAGGCCCAGAAGCGGCTCAACGACATCGCCAAGGCAGTCAAGGGCGCCGACCGGCTCATTCTCGCCACCGACCCCGACCGCGAGGGCGAGGCGATCTCCTGGCACGTCCTCCAGGTGCTCAAGGACAAGAAGGCGCTCAACGGTCAGCCGATCGAGCGCGTGGTGTTCAACGCCATCACCAAGCAAGCGGTGACCGAGGCGATGAAGCACCCGCGCACCATCGACCAGGCGCTGGTCGACGCGTACCTCGCCCGCCGCGCGCTCGACTATCTGGTCGGCTTCACGATCTCGCCGGTGCTATGGCGAAAACTGCCCGGCGCACGCTCGGCCGGACGCGTGCAGTCGGTGGCGCTCCGCCTCGTCTGCGATCGCGAACTCGAGATCGAAAAGTTCGTCCGGCAGGAATACTGGTCGCTCGTCGCCACGCTCGCTACGCCGCGCCAGGAAACGTTCGAGGCGCGTCTGGTCGGCGCCGACGGCAAGAAGCTGCAGCGCCTCGACATCGGCTCGGGCGCCGAGGCCGAAGCGTTCAAGCGCGCGCTGGAAAGCGCGGCGTTCACGGTCGCTGCGGTCGAAGCGAGACCGCTCAAACGCAACCCGCAGCCGCCGTTCACCACCTCGACCCTGCAGCAGGAGGCGAGCCGCAAGTTCGGCTTTGCGCCGGCGCACACCATGCGGGTGGCGCAGCGGCTCTATGAAGGCATCGACATCGGCGGCGAGTCGGTCGGCCTGATCACCTATATGCGGACCGACGGCGTGCAGATTGCCGACGAAGCCATCGCCGCCGCGCGCCGGCTCATCGAGGGCGATTATGGCGCCCGTTATGTGCCGAACGCGCCGCGCCGCTACGAGACCAAGGCCAAGAACGCGCAGGAGGCCCACGAAGCGATCCGGCCGACCGACCTTTCCCGCCGGCCGCGCGACGTCAAACGGCATCTCGATGCCGATCAGGCCAGGCTCTACGAACTGATCTGGCTGCGCACGGTGTCGAGCCAGATGGAATCCGCCGAGCTCGAGCGCACCACCGTCGACATCAACGCCAAGGTCGCCGACCGCCTGCTCGATCTGCGCGCCACCGGCACGGTGATCAAATTCGACGGCTTTCTCACCGTCTATCAGGAAGGCCGCGACGAGGATCCCGAGGACGAGGAATCGCGCCGACTCCCGGAGATGAGCGCGGGCGAGCGGCTGACCAAACGCGCGATCGCCGCCGACCAGCATTTCACCGAACCGCCACCGCGTTATTCCGAGGCCTCGCTGGTCAAGCGCCTGGAGGAGCTCGGCATCGGCCGGCCCTCGACCTATGCGTCGATCCTGCAAGTGCTCAAGGACCGCAAATACGTCCGGCTCGACAAGCGGCGGCTTTATCCCGAGGACCGCGGCCGCATCGTCGTCGCGTTTCTGGAAAGCTTTTTTGCCAAATATGTCGAGTACGACTTTACCGCCGGGCTCGAAGAGCAGCTCGATCTCATTTCCAACAACGAAATTGCGTGGCGCGAGGTGCTGCGCGATTTCTGGCGCGACTTCATCGGCTCGGTCGACGACATCAAAGACTTGAAGATATCCCAAGTCATCGACGCGCTGGACGCGTTGCTGGCGCCGCATCTGTTTCCGCCGCGCACCGATGGCGGCGATTCGCGGCAATGCCCGAATTGCAGCGGCGGAAGGCTGACGCTGAAGCTCTCCAAATTCGGCGCCTTCATCGGCTGCTCGAACTACCCGGAGTGCCGCTATACCAGGCCGCTGTCGGCGCCGGGCGAAGGCGGTGCTGAGATCGGCACCAAGGTGCTCGGCGTCGATCCGGAGAGCGGCCTCGAAGTGACGCTGCGCAGCGGCCGGTTCGGTCCGTATGTGCAGCTCGGCGAAAGCGTCGATGGCGAGAAGCCGAAGCGTGCCGGCCTGCCCAAGGGCACGTCGCCGGAAGACGTCGATCTGAAAAGGGCGCTGCAGCTGCTGTCGCTGCCGCGCGAAGTCGGCCGCCATCCCGAAGACGGCGAGCCGATCCGCGCCGGCATCGGCCGGTTCGGACCTTACGTGCAGCACGTCAAGACCTATGCCAATCTGGAATCGGCCGATGACGTGTTCACCATCGGGCTCAACCGCGCGGTGACGCTGATCGCCGAGAAGGTGGCGCGCGGCCCGCGCTCGCGTCGCTTCGGCGCCGATCCGGGACGGCCGCTCGGCGATCACCCGAGCAAAGGCGGGCCGGTCGTCGCCAAGAACGGCCGCTACGGTCCCTATGTCAGCCATGCCGGCGTCAACGCGACCTTGCCGGCCGACAAGACGCCCGAGACGGTTACGCTGGATGAAGCGGTTGCGCTTCTCGATGCGCGCGCCGAGCGCGGCGCGGCGCCGAGCGCAAGGCGACGCAAGAGCGCGCGTGCCGCACCGGCGGCGGCGCGACCGAGCAAACGTCCCGCCCCCAAGGCACCCACCAATGCACCGAAGAAGCCGGCGGCATCGGCCGGCAAGAAGTCAGCACGCAGGTCGACGCAAGCTGCCGAATAATCTTTCCAGCCCATATCGTTGTTCATGGGCGCAACGCGCAGGGCACTCCAGGTGAGCCGCGCCAAAGACCGCGCCCTGCCCTCGCGCGACGAGTTGCTCGCCTTCGTGCGCGAGCGTAGCGGCAAGGTCGGCACCCGCGAGATCGCCCGCGCCTTCGGCGCCAAGAATGCCGACCGCGCCGCGCTCAAGCGCATGCTGCGCGAACTTGCCGACGCCGGACAGATCGAGCACCGGCGCAAGCGACTGCATCAGGCCGGCGCGCTGCCGCCTGTGGTGCTTGCCGACATCACCGGCCGCGACAGCGACGGCGAATTTCTGGCGCGCCCGACCGAATGGGACGAACAGGCCCATGGCGCGGCGCCCGTCATCCATATCGTGCGGCCGCGCCGCGCCCGGCCGGGCGAAGCCGCCGGCGTCGGCGATCGCGCGCTGCTTCGCATCGAGCGGGCCGGCGAAGAGACCACCGGACGCGTCATCAAGCTCATCGACCGCGCCAAGCATCGCGTGCTCGGCATTTTCCGCGGCCTGCCCGGCGGCGGCGGGCGGCTGGTGCCGATCGACAAAAAGCAGCTCGGTCGTGAGCTGGCGATTCCGGCCGGCGCGACAGCTGCGGCCGTGGACGGCGATCTCGTCTCGGTCGACGTCGCGCGCCACGGCCGGCTCGGCCTGCCGTCCGGCTCCGTGGTCGAACGGCTCGGCTCGATCAAGAGTGAGCGCGCGGTCAGCCTGATCGCCATCCATGCTCACGGCATTCCGCAGGAGTTTTCGCGCGCGGCGCTTGCCGAGGCCGCGGCGGCACGGCCGGCGACCCCTGCCGGACGCGAAGATTGGCGCGACGTGCCGTTCGTCACCATCGATCCGCCCGACGCCAAGGATCACGACGACGCTGTCCACGCCGTGCCCGACAGCGATCCGCGCAATGCCGGCGGCCACATCATTACGGTCGCGATCGCCGACGTGGCGCACTATGTGCAGACCGGCTCGGCGCTCGATCGCGCCGCCGCCGAGCGCGGCAACTCGGTCTATTTCCCCGACCGCGTCGTGCCGATGCTACCCGAGCGCATTTCCAACGATCTGTGCTCGCTGCGGCCCGATGAGGACCGCCCTGCCCTTGCGGTGCGCATGATCGTCGGCAGCGACGGCCGCAAGCGCTCGCACACGTTCCATCGCGTGTTGATCCGCTCGGCGGCGCGGCTGCACTACGAGCAGGCGCAGCTCGCGGTGTCCGGCCGCACCGACGAGATCACCGGACCGATCGCGCAAACGGTGCTGGATCCGCTCTATGCCGCCTACCGGGCGGTGCGCCGCGCCCGCGATGAACGCGAGCCACTCGATCTGGAAATCCCCGAGCGCAAGATCGTGCTCAAATCCGACGGCACGGTCGATCGCGTCATCGTTCCGCAGCGGCTGGAATCGCATCGCCTGATCGAGGAGTTCATGATCCTCGCTAACGTGGCGGCAGCGGAGAGCTGCGAGCGCTCCCGGGTGCCGCTTATCTATCGCGTGCACGACGAGCCGTCGCCGGAAAAGCTCAACGCGCTGCGCGAATTCTTGGCGACGCTCGACATCTCCCTGCCGAAGGGCGGCGCGCTGCGGCCCGATGCCTTCAACCGCATCCTGGCGCAGGTCAAGGGGCGCGACGTCGAGCGGCTGGTCAATGAGGTCGTGCTGCGCAGCCAGGCCCAGGCGGAATATTCATCGGAGAATTTCGGCCATTTCGGCCTCAACCTGCGCCGCTACGCCCATTTCACCTCGCCGATCCGCCGCTATGCCGATCTTGTCGTGCATCGCGCGCTGATCCGCGCGTTCAAGTTCGGCACCGATGGCCTGCCCGACGGCGTCACCGCGGCCGAGCTTGCCGAAACCGCTGCCAACATTTCGGTCACCGAGCGCCGCGCCATGAAAGCCGAGCGCGAGACCGCCGACCGGCTGATCGCACATTTCTTGGCCGATCGCGTCGGCGCGGTGTTCGACGGCCATATTTCCGGCGTTACCCGCGCCGGGCTGTTTGTCGAATTGGACGAGACCGGCGCCGACGGCTTTATTCCGGCGCGCGCCATCGGCGACGAATACTTTCGCTTCAACGAGGCCGGCCGCGCGTTTGTCGGCCGCTCGGAAACCCACCGGCTCGGCGATCCGGTGACGGTCGAGCTGGTCGAAGCGGCGCCGGTTGCGGGCGCCTTGCGTTTTCGGCTTGTGCGCCATGCTTCGGCGCGCCCGCAGCGGACTGGACAGCAGCCACAAGCGCAGCGGAAATACGGCCGCGGCCGGCAATCGCGCGGCCGCCGCTGAGCAATGCGGGTGAGTTCGTCTCCATGAATGTCGATATCGGAGAGTCCATGGTCGATGCCGGCGTTGCCGCCGACCGCGCCGAACGCTTGACGCGGACCATGCGCGACCAGACCTTTCCCAACCTGCGGCCGCGGGATTCGGCCACCCTCATCCTGATCGACCGCACCGAGCCGGTGCCCAAAGTGCTGCTCGGCCGCCGCCACCTGCGGCACCGCTTCATGCCCGGCAAATTCGTATTTCCGGGCGGCCGCATCGAACCATCCGATCGGCTGATGGCCGCCATGGCGCCGCTGCACGAGCGCCACGTCGCCCGTCTGATGCAGCGCGTGCGCCGCGCCAGCGCCGTCAAGGCGGCCGCCTTCGCGCTCGCCGCCGTGCGCGAGACCTACGAAGAAACCGGTTTGATGCTCGGCGTTCGGACTGAACGCGCGTTCAAGACGCCGCCTGGCCCCTGGGAGGCCTTCGCCAAGGCGGGCGTCCAGCCGGACCTCAGCGGCATCCACTTCATCGCCCGCGCCATCACCCCGCCGAAGCGGCCGCTACGCTTCGACAGCCGCTTCTTTACCGCCGACGCTTCGGCGGTGGCGCATCGGATCGAGGGCTTGGTCGGTCCCGACACCGAATTGGTCGAACTGGTGTGGCTGCCGATCACGCAAGCACGCACGCTCGACATGCCGGGCATTACCGCCATCGTGCTCGAGGAATTGCAGGACCGTATTGCCACCGGCATGAGCCCCGACCATCCGGTGCCGCTCTACCGCATGCTGCGCAAACGCTTCGTCCGCGAAGTGCTGTGAGTCCCGCCAACCCGCCAACGAGCGGCGTTTCTTGACTTTGCGTGACCGGACACTAGGTTGGCGGCAACCAATCGCTTTTGAGGTTCCGCCATGGCCAAAGCCACCACCATCAAGGTCAAGCTCGTGTCGAGCGCCGACACCGGCTTCTATTACGTGACGCGCAAGAACTCGCGGACCATGACCGACAAGCTGACGAAGAAGAAATACGACCCGGTGGCCAAGAAGCACGTCGAGTTTCGCGAAGCCAAGATCAAGTAGACGTCGCGATGACGGTCCGTCGTTCATGCCCGGCCATTGTGCCGGGCATCATGTTTTCAGGTCCGGACTTTTCAAGCCCTGACTACGGTCGCAAGCGCAATGTGAAGAAAAGGTGGCCGACCGGGAAAGGTGTCATGAGGAGGCCACTCGCACCAGTTCCCGGCCGGCCGAACCCCACGGACCCAGGAGATGCGGCGGACCTGAGCACTCCGTAGGGCATTGAGAAGCCGTACATTTTCGGCCGCCGCGTGCCGACGCGGCCGTGTTTTGTGCGGCTTAATGTTTGCTCGCCGACAAAGCTAACTGAACCTGTGGAGAAATCAACCGCCAAGATTTCGCCGCAATGCCCGTTCGCGGATAACCAAAAGAATTGTGCTTAACGGCGTGCGCCCGGCGCAACGGCAAGCTGCGCCCATGGACATTCCGACATTTGCGATTGCGCGGCGACGGCCGCGTCGTCCGCCTCAGGCTGCGTCCGGCACCACACGGTTGCGCCCATCGCGCTTGGCCCGATAGAGCGCCTGGTCGGCGCGCTTGAGCAAGGCTGCGGCGGTGTCGTCCCTGCCGCGCAAGCCCGCAATACCGATCGAAATCGTCACCGGAATATTGCGCGACCCGCCCTGGATGGCGAACGGGTCGGCGGCGATGCGGCGGCGCAGGCGCTCGGCCACCATGGCGGCGACCGCCATGTCGGTTTCCGGCATCACCACGACGAATTCTTCGCCGCCGTAGCGGCAGGCCAGATCGATGCCGCGGATCGAGCGGCGGATACGCAGCGCGAACTCGCGCAGCACATCGTCGCCGGCGTCGTGGCCGTGGGTGTCGTTGATCGACTTGAAATAATCGATGTCGAGGATGAGCGCGGTCAGCGGCTTGGTGCGCGACTTGGCCTGCTCGATCAGCGTCGCCAGATGGCTCTCCATGTAGCGGCGATTGAACAGGCCGGTGAGCGCATCGGTAATCGCCATCTCGATCGACATTTGCACATTGTCGCGCAGCCGCTCGGTGTAGCGGCGCTTGCGCACCTGGGTGCGGGCGCGCGCCAACAGCTCGTTCTTGTCGATCGGCCGCATCAGATAATCGTTCACGCCGATCTCGAGGCCGCGCACCATGCGGGCGCTGTCGTCCGCCTCGGCGACGGCGAGGATCGGGGTGTTGCGGGTGCGCTCCAGCGAGCGGACCTGGCTGCACAGCCGCAGCGCATCGAAATTTTCCAGCCCCAGCGACACGATCACCAGGTCGTAATTGCCCTCGGCCACGCGGAACAACGCTTCGTTCGGATTGGCTTCGACCTCGACGCTTTGCTCGCCACCGAGCACCTCGGCGATGCGCTCGTGCGAGCCGGCGCGGTCGTCGACGATCAGCACGCGGCCGCCGCGGCCGGCATCGGCGATGGCTTCGCGCTCCGGCGATTCGATGCCGATGTCGCGCGAGGTGACCGCGCGCATGCGGATTTCGTCGGTGACCATCTTGAGCCGCGCCAGCGAGCGCACCCGGGCGATCAGGGCGAAATCGGGCGTCGGCTTGGTCAGAAAATCGTCGGCGCCGGCTTCGAGCCCGCGCACGCGGTCAGCCGGCTGATCGAGCGCCGTCACCATGACGACCGGGATGTGATGGGTCGCCGGATTGGTCTTGAGCCGCCGGCACGCTTCGAAGCCGTTCATGATCGGCATCATGGCGTCGAGCAGGACGAGGTCGCATTCGCCGCGCTCGCAGATCGCCAGCGCCTCCTCGCCGTTCATCGCCGTGATCACGTCGAAATATTCGGCCGAGAGCCGCGCTTCGAGCAGCTTCACGTTGGCGGGAATATCGTCGACGACAAGGACGCGGGCGGTCATCGCGGATGCCTTACGGATTACCCAAAAAGTGCCGGACGGTCTCGATGAACTTGCCGACCGAGATCGGCTTCGACAAATAAGCTTCGCAACCGCCTTCGCGGATCCGCTCCTCGTCGCCCTTCATGGCGAATGCGGTCACTGCCACCACCGGAATGCGCTTGAGCTCGGCATCGTCCTTGATCCACTTGGTCACTTCGAGGCCGGATACTTCGGGGAGCTGAATGTCCATGAGAATGAGGTCGGGCCGATGCTGGCGTGCGAGGTCGAGCGCCTCGATGCCGTTGCGCGTGCCGACCGTCTGGTAGCCGTGGGCCTCCAGAAGGTCGTGGAAGAGCTTCATATTGAGCTCGTTGTCCTCCACAATCAGGACAGTCTTGGCCATCCCCCGATCCTTCGCCCCTGCCCCATCGACGATCGCGACGGCTAGGACCGGTCCCATCGGCGCATCCGCCCAGCCGCGCAACGCTAACGCGGATATATTACGGAAAGGCAAATAGCATCGATGAAACGGCCGTCACGAGCCCTGCGCGAGGCGGCCGAAATGCTGGCCGTTCAGGCGCTTGGCTTCATTGCTGAAGAACCCGACTTACTGAGTCGCTTCCTGGACACAAGCGGCATCTCGGTCGAGGCGATTCGCACCGCCGCCGCCGAACCCGGATTTCTCGCCGGCGTGCTGGAGTATATGCTGGCCGACGAGAATCTCCTGCGGGCCTTTGCCGACCGCGCCGGCATCGATCCGGCCGAGGTGGCGCGTGCCTCGGCGGCGCTCGGCGGCGTGTGGGAGCGCGATGTACCGTAGTGGCGTTGCCCGACATTCTGCCGTGAGATCTTTGCGCCGTGAGCTTCTGCCGCGATTGTCTCGCCGATACCCGGTCCGGCGCGCCGCGCTGCAGCGGCTGCGGCTCGCCGCGGCTTATTCGCCATGACGAACTCGACACGCTCGCGATCGCGCACGTCGATTGCGACGCGTTCTACGCCACGATCGAGAAACGCGACGACCCGAGCTTGGCGGCCGAGCCGGTGGTCGTCGGCGGCGGCCGGCGCGGCGTGGTGGCGGCGGCCTGCTATGTGGCGCGCACCTACGGCATCCGATCGGCCATGCCCATGTTCGAAGCGCTGCGGCTGTGCCCGCACGCCAAGGTGATCCGGCCCAACATGGAAAAATACGCCGGCGTCGGCCGCGAAGTGCGGCGCATGATGCTCAAGCTGACGCCGTTGGTCGAACCGCTGTCGATCGACGAGGCGTTCCTCGATCTGTCCGGCACCGAACGGCTGCACCGCATGACGCCCGCCAAGGCGCTGGCGCAGTTTGCCCGCGATGTCGAAATGGCGCTCGGCATCACGGTGTCGATCGGTTTGTCCGCCAACAAATTTCTCGCAAAGATCGCGTCCGATCTCGACAAGCCACGCGGCTTTGCCGTGCTCGGCCCGGCCGAGGCGCCGGCGTTTTTGGCGCCGAAGCCGGTAAGCTTCATCTTCGGCGTCGGCAAAGCGAGCGCGGCGCGCTATGCCCGCGACGGCTATCACCGCATCGCCGATTTGCAGCGCACCAGCGAGGCCGAGCTGGCCCGCCGCTACGGCGAGGAAGGCCGCCGCCTGGCGCGGCTCGCCCGCGGCATCGATCAGCGTGAGGTCAGCGCCGACCGCGAAACCAAGAGCGTGTCGTCGGAGACCACGTTCGAGCACGACATTGCCGACTACCGCGCCCTCGAGCGGATTGTTTGGGGCCTGGCCGAGGAGGTTTCGGCGCGGCTGAAAGCCAAAGCGCTTGCCGGCGCCACGGTCACGTTGAAACTCAAGACCGCGGATTTTTCCATCCGCACCCGGGCGCGCTCGTTCGCGAACCCGACCCAGCTTGCCGGGCGCATCTTTGCCGCCGCGCGCGACCTGTTGCGGCGCGAGGCCGACGGCACGCGCTATCGCCTGGCGGGCGTCGGCGTCAGCGCGATCGTCGCCGCCGAACAGGCCGATCCGGCCGACCTGGTCGACGGCCGCGCCGCCGAGGCCGAGCACGCCGTGGACCGCGTCCGTGCCCGCTTCGGCGACGATGCGGTGATCAAGGGCTTGGCCTTTGAGCGGCCGGAAGACGTGTAATCTCGGCAGCGCTGCGCTCAGTGGCTCCGCGCGGGGGCGATCGGCAGGTCGGCGATCAAGTTGCGGGCCAGCCGGTCCAGCATGGCTCTGGCCTCCACGTGCTGCTCCGGCGACCAGCGCGCGGCGAGCTGCTGCAGCATCGCGCGATGGCCTTGCACCATGCGGTCAAACAACGCGCTGCCGCGCGCGGTCGCGACCAGGCTCTGCTCGTTGCGGGCGACGAGACCGGTGGCGGCCAGTTGCTCGGCGATCTTTTCAACGTGCGCAGGGGCAACGCGGAGGCGGACCGGGGCCTCGGATAGCCACAGCGGCCCCGAGCGGCAGATGTGGACCAACAACCAAATCTGGTCCGGGGCGAGCGACAGATCGAGCGACTGCGCGACATGCTGATAGAACTCCCAGTGCGTCTCGCGCGCTTCCAGCCGCCGCACGATGGTTTCCAGTTCTTCGAGCGAGGTCGCGTCATGCGGCATGGCAAAGCTCTCGCCGACGCTTTCGGCGCGCGCCCGTTCGCGCAGGGGCACTTCCTGCAGCAGCCAAGTCAGCGCAAAACCGATCGCGGCGATGGCTGCAGCGGCAAGGAACACGGGGTGCAGCGCCGCGGCGAAGACGTCGAGGTAGACGGTCTTGAGCGCGGGCGGCAGCGCCGCAATGGCAGCAGGCTCAGTACTCGCCGGCAGATGGCTGCCGGGCGGCAGGCGGGCGGCAAGCCCGTTCGCAAGATTGACGGCGAACAGCGCGCCGAATGCGGCGACGCCGACCGAGCCGCCAATCGAACGGAACAGGTTGGCGCCGGACGTGGCGACGCCGAGATCGCGATAATCGACCGCGTTCTGGACGGCGAGGATCAGCACCTGCATCACCATGCCGAGCCCGAGACCCAGCACCAGCATGTAGACGGAGGCGAGCCAGGGCGCCGAAGCGGCCTGCAGGGTCGAGAGCAGCAGCAGTCCCACAGTCATGACCGCCGTCCCGGCAATCGGGAACATGCGATAGCGCCCGATCTGGCTGATGATGCGTCCGCTTGCGATCGAAGAGACCAACACGCCCGCCATCATCGGAGTCAGTTGCAGCCCGGCCCGCGCCGGACTCACGCCGCTCACGATCTGGAGATAGAGCGGCATGTAGGTGACCGACCCGAACATGGCGAGACCGACGATGAAGCCGACCGCGCAGGAGACGACGAAGATGCGGTTGCGAAACAGCGACAGCGGCAGGATCGGCTCGCTCGCGCGCCGTTCGACAAAGACAAAGCCGGCCAAGCCGAACGCCGCGGACGCGATAAGCACGCCGCTCCACGGCGAGAGCCAGCCGATCGACTGGCCGCCCAAAGTCGTCAGCACCATCACCGCCGTCAGAAAGATCGCCAACAGCGCCGCGCCCGCAAAGTCGATCGACTGGCGCCTGCGGATCGCCGGTGTGTGGAAGGTCCAACCGATGACCAGGACGGAGATCAGGCCGAGCGGCAGGTTGATGTAGAAGATCCAGCGCCAGCTCAGGTGCTCGACGAAATAGCCGCCGATCAATGGACCGATCACGGTCGAGACGCCGAACACCGCGCCGAACAGGCCCTGATAGCGGCCGCGTTCGCGCGGCGTGACGATGTCGCCTACCGCCGCCATGGTGGTCACCATCAGGCCGCCGCCGCCGAGGCCTTGCACGGCGCGGAAAATAATGAGCTCGAGCATCGAGCGGCTCATGCCGCACAGCGCCGAGCCGGCCAGAAACAACAAAATCGCCGATTGCAGAACGACCTTGCGGCCGAGCAGGTCGCCGAGCTTGCCGTAGAGCGGCGTGACGACGGTCGTTGCCAGGAGATAACCGGTGACGATCCACGACAGGTGCGCCAGCCCGCCGAGTTCACCCACGATGGTGGGCAGCGCCGTCGAGACGATGGTCTGGTCGAGCGACGCCAGCAGCATGACCAGCATGAGCGCCGCAAAAGTCACACGCACGGAATGCCGCTCGGCGTCGGCAGAAGGACGCGTTGCGGCAGCAGGCTCTTGTCGATTCAAGTCGGACTGCACCGCGCCTCACGGACACGGCTTCGGTTGCTTCAGCTCCAGCGAGGTCATCGTGCCGCGCACGACAAAATCGTTGTAGTCGAGCATCAGGGCGCGGGAGATTCCGTTCTCGTAAAGCTCGAAGCCGATCGCGTAATCCGGCGTTTGCTCGCCGCTTTGCGATGCCTTGTTCCTGGCGAAATAGCTGATGGTCACCGGCCAGCGCGGCATCGCGGCGAGCTTCGGCTCCTTGCCGGCCGCGTCGTCGGCGACCCGCACACCCGGCGCGATCGTTTTGCCAACGACGGTCAGCGTGTTGAAAACCTTGTCGCCGGTGTCGGAGCCGTCAAAAACCGGAAAGCTGAGAATGGTCCTGCCGGCACGCCCGGCCTCGATCGCCCGCACCATGTGCTCGGTCGGAAACACGACCTCCGAGCCGAGGCGAAGTTTTCGGCGCTGCGGTTTTTGCAGGTTGACGGCGGTCACTTTGGCGCGGCGGTCGGCGCGGCCGTCGACGGTATCGACCAGATCCTGGTTCAAGAAATTCTGCGACTTGAAGGTAAAGCTCCTGGCGTCGGCGCCTTCCCAGGTGGTCGAGCGCAAATCGCTGGTCGATACCTTGCCTTCGCCGTTGTCGACGACGGAAACCTGGCGGAATTCAAGCGAATAGCCGCTGCACGCGTTGCCGTCGAAGTCATAAACAATACGGCCGCGCACTGCTTCGATCTGCGAGTTGCCGCGCGTATAGGCGAGCGAGAGGTCGTAAATCGCCCGATGCGCCGCGAGCAGGACCGGCGCGTCCTGCACCGGCGCCGCGAACGGCGCGGCGCCGAGCATGAGAGCGCAGGCGAGAACGCCGCCCAATGCGGCCATGGCGCGATGCAATGACAAGAAACCGCCTCATGCAAGACTGGCGAAACAGCTCCGCGCCCTCGGCCGGCATCCGCGGCGCGCCACGCTTTGATCGCCCAAATTGCGGCGAACATAGGGATCGGGCTGCAAGCCCGCAACAGCACGCCGCCCGCGCTCGCTTGCGCGCATTCACGCTATCGGTCAAGACTTGGCGGGTTTTTGCGCACTTTTTTGAAAAGCGTGGAGGCGGTCATGGCCGGCGCAGTGGATGGCAAATTGAAGGAGCTCGGCATTGCGCTTGCACAAGCGCCGGCGCCGGTCGCCAATTACGTCCCGGCTGTGCGCACCGGCAATCTGCTCATGGTCTCGGGCCAGCTCTGCTTCGACGGCGACGGCAAGATCGCCGTCAAAGGCCGGCTCGGCGGCGGCGTCTCCATCGAGGACGGGCAAAAGGCGGCGCGCGCCTGCGCGGTGAATCTCTTGGCGCAGGTCAAAGCCGCGCTCGGCGACCTCGACCGGGTATCGCGCGTCGTGCGGCTTGGCGGCTTCATCAATTCGGTGCCTGGATTTGCCGAAGGTCCGAAAGTCATGAACGGCGCATCCGACCTGATGGTCGCGGTGTTCGGCGACAAGGGCAGGCACGCCCGCACCACGGTCGGCGTCGCCGCGCTGCCGGCCGATGCCGCGGTCGAGGTCGAGGGGCTGTTCGAAATATCGTGAACGTGGCGCAATCGCTCGATTGGCTCACCGCCCGGCCGATCGCCCATCGCGGCCTGCATGACGCCGCGCGCGGCGTGATCGAGAACACGGCACCGGCCGTGCGCGCGGCGATCGACGACCATTACGGTCTCGAGGTCGACGTCCAGGTGAGCCGCGACGGCGAAGCCATGGTCCATCACGACGATGTGCTCGGGCGGCTGACCGACGGCACCGGGCGGCTCGATGCCTTGACCGCGACAGAGCTCAAGCGCGTACCGTTTCGCGGCAGCGATCAGCACATGATGACGCTCGGCGACTTATGCGATCTGATCGGCGGCCGCGCTACGCTATTGATCGAGATGAAAAGTCGGTTCGACGGCGACCCGCGGCTGCCGCTTCGCGTTGCCGCGGTGCTGGCCGGTTATCGCGGTCCGGCAGCGCCGATGTCGTTCGATCCGCGCCAGCTCGCGCTGCTGCGGCAAAAATCTCGCGATCTTGTGCTCGGCATCGTTGCCGCCAAATACCGGCCGCACCCCTATTGGGACCTGATGCCGGCCTGGATGCGCTATGGGATGGGATATTTGCTGACCGCCTTGACGCCACGGCCGCAATTCGTCGCCTATGCGGTCAACAACCTGCCGGCCCTGGCGCCGCTCGTCGCCCGCCGCGTCTTCGGCTTGCCGCTCCTGACCTGGGCGGTGCGGACCGAGGCCGAGCGCAAGACGGCGTTGCGCTGGGCCGACCAGATGATTTTCGAAGGTTTTCGGGCATGACCGAAGCGCGCAACATGCCGGCCGCCGCGGGAGATAAGGCGGCCCAGGAGACAGCGCCCGGCGAACTGCGCATTCGGGTGCTCGACGGCCTCGGCGCGGTCGGCGCCGCGGCCTGGGACGCTTGCGCCTACTCAAGCGGCCACGCTGCCGAAGGCGCGGCTCCGGCGCCTACCGAGTCGGTTGAGGAGTCGAGCCTCAATCCCTTCACGTCGCACGCCTTTTTGTCCGCCTTGGAGGATTCGAAATCGGTCGGCGGGCGCACCGGCTGGCTGCCGCGCCATTTGCTCGCCGAAACACCCGACGGTGCGCTGCTCGCAGTCGCGCCCTGCTACGTCAAAAGCCACTCGCGCGGCGAATACGTGTTCGACCGCGGCTGGGCCGAGGCTTACGAGCGCGCCGGCGGCGCGTATTACCCGAAGCTCCAGGTCGCGGTGCCATTCACGCCGGCGACCGGGCGGCGGCTCCTCGTTGCACCCTCCCCGCATGCAGCGGCGATCCGGCAGACGCTCGGCCGCGGCCTGATCCAACTATGCCGGCACGATGACGTTTCCGGCGCGCATGTGACGTTCGCCACCGAAACGGAGTGCGACACGCTCGGCGAACTCGGCTTCCTGCGGCGCACCGACCAGCAGTTTCACTGGCAGAATGCCGGCTACGCGACGTTCGACGAGTTTTTGGCCGCACTCGCCTCGCGCAAGCGCAAGACCATCCGCCGCGAGCGGCAGGACGCGCTGACCAACGGCATCAGCGTGCACTGGCTCACCGGCAGCGATCTCACCGAAGACGTGTGGGACGCGTTCTTCATGTTCTACATGGAGACCGGCTCGCGCAAATGGGGCCGGCCGTATCTGACGCGCGCGTTCTATTCGCTGGTCGGCGAGCGCATGGCCGACCGCATTCTGCTGGTCATGGCGAAGCGCGCCGGGCGCTGGATCGCCGGCGCCATCAACTTCATCGGCTCGCACACGCTGTTCGGCCGCCACTGGGGCGCCATCGAGCACCATCCGTTCCTGCATTTCGAGCTGTGCTATTACCAGGCGATCGATTACGCGATCGCCCACAAGCTGCCGCGTGTCGAGGCCGGCGCCCAGGGCGAGCACAAGATCGCCCGCGGCTATATGCCGACCACCACGCATTCGGCCCATTACATCGCCGATCCGGCGCTGCGCCGGGCGATCGCCGATTATCTGGTGCGGGAACGCGCCTATATGGCGGCGGTCGGCACCGAGCTTGCGGCGACCGCGCCGTTCCGCAAGGATTTGGTGATCAGCCCGCCATAGCGGCGGATGACGGCGATTGAGACGGAGCGCGCCATGCCGAGCTACGATCCGAACAATATCTTTGCCAAAATCCTGCGCGGCGAACTGCCGGCGCACAAAGTGTACGAGGACGACAAGACCTTCTCATTTCTCGACATCATGCCGCGCGCGCCGGGCCACGCCTTGGTCATTCCCAAGGCGCCGGCGCGCACGTTTCTCGACATCGAGCCGGACGATCTCGCCCATCTCATCAAGGTATCGCAGCGGATCGCGCGCACGGCGGTCAAGGTGTTCGCGGCCGATGGATTGACCATCCAGCAATTCAACGAGCCGGCCGGCGGCCAAGTGGTGTTTCACCTGCACATCCACGTCATTCCACGCAAGGAGGGCGTGCCGCTCAAACCGCCGGCGAGCTTCAAGGAAGATCCAGCGGTATTGTCGGATCAGGCGCTACGCTTGTCGTCCGCGCTCAAAGACTAAAGCGAGCGCCGACAATTGGCGCCGAGGCGGCGCGAACGTCAGCGATTAGTGCCCGCGCGAGACGCGCTCGATTTCGGCGCGCACCAGCCGCTCGACCAGGCCGGGCAGATTTTCGTCGAGCCAGGATTTGAGCATCGGCCGGAGCATTTCGCGCACCAGGTCTTCCAAGGTGCGTGCGTTCTGCACCAGGACGGTCTGCGCCAGTGAGTTGAACGCCGAATCGACCGCTGCCTTGGTCGAGCGCGAGATGAGTTGGGACTCCTGCTCGCTGCGAGCCTGCGGCGCAGGCCGTACGGCGTCATCGTCGAAGCTCACGTCGGACGCGCCGTCGATGGTGCGGAATTGCGGCGCGGGCGCGGACGCTGCAGGCAGCGGCGCCGCCATGGATTCGGTCAGTTCGAGAATGTCGGCAGATTGCTCGTCGATACCGCTTTCCGGCTCGGGGCTGGGCTCGGCCAGTTCGGGCTCCGGCTCGGGCTCGACCGCCCGCGGCGGAACGCGCGGTGGCGGTGCTACCGGCTTTGGCGCGGGCGGCGCCGGCTTCGCTGCTTCCGCCGGCGGCGGCGATTTGGTCGCGTCGTCATCGGCAATGATCCGGCGAATGGAGGCAAGGATTTCCTCCATCGACGGTTCTTGCGCTTTAGCCGGCTGCGTCATGCCCGCATCCCCGCTGCCCGGTTCCCCCGCGTCCGCAGTTGCCCGTCCCCCGCCGCACGCGCCGCGGAACGCCCGCGAATCATGGAGTTCCACTATGCAGCCGTGTCGTTAATTTGTCTTCAACTATGACAGCCCGCGACCCCAAAGCAAGCAACGGCGCCTGCCGGCTTAACGGCCGTCGGGCGTGCGCACGCCGATCCATGCATCGCGCATCTGCTGATAATGCACCTGCGGATCGTAGATCGAGACGTTCAGCCCGAGGTGCTGCAGCGACAGGCCGCCGACCGCGGCCAGCAAGGTGTAGGACGCCACCACGCGATCGTGCTCGGCCGTCACCAGCGCCACCCGCGCATTGACCAATTCCTGCTGCGCGTTGAGCACGTCGAGCGTGGTGCGCTCGCCGGCGCGGGCCTGCTCGCGCACGCCATTGAGCGCAATCGCCGCGGCATTGACTTGCGCGGTCGTCGCCTGGATTTGCGCCCGTGCCGCTTCGAGCTGGCCCCAGCTCTGCACCACCGTGGCCCGGGCCTGATCGCGCGTGACGTCGAGATTGAGCCGCTGCTGGCCCAGCGTCTCCTTGGATTGCCGGATCGTCGAATACTCGCCGCCGCCCTGGTAGATCGGAATGGTCAGCGTGCCGACGACCGAAGCCAGGAACTGGCGCGTGGTGGTGACGGTCGGATTCCAGTTCTGCGACGCACTCGCAGTCACCCCCAGGTTCGGATACAGCGAGCCCTCGTTGATCTTGACCGTCAGCTCGGCGATGTCGACGCCGTACATCGCCGCCCCCACCGAGGGGCTCTGCTGCTCGCCCGAGACGATGGCGGCGGACAGCGTTCGCGGCGAGAAATGATCGACCGGCGTACCGCGCGTCAGCTTTCCCGCCGCCACGCCGATGACGCGGCGGTAATTGGCCTGCGAGGTCACGTAATTCGACTGCGCGCCGAGCAGCGACGAGCGCCCGGCGGCGAGCCGGGATTCCGCCTGCGCCACGTCGGTGCGGGTCACCTCGCCGACGCTGGCACGATCGCGCGTCTGCTTGAGCTGCTCGGTGAGGACTTCGACGTTGCGCCGGTTGAGCTCGAGGATCGCTCCGTCGCGCAGCAGGTTCATGTAGGCGGTGGCGGCGTCGAGCAGCACCTGCTGCTCGGTGACGCGCAGCGTCTCGCGCGCGCCCATGACCTGGCTTTCGGCCTGGCGCACGCGATTGGCGGTCTGCAGCCCGTTGTACAGGGTCTGCGTCGCCGTGGCGCCGACGCCGCGCGAGGTGAATGCTGCGTCGACGTTGGACGTGCTGCTGACGCCGCCCGAAGAACTGAAGCTCTGAGTCTGCTGGCTGGTGAAATTCTCGCCCGCATTGGCGGTAATGCTGAGCTTCGGCCGATAGCCGGACAAAGCTTGCGGGACGTTCTCGTCCATGGCGCGCAACGACGCGCGCTGGGCATTGAGCGACGGATTATTCTGATAGGCCTGCACCAGCGCCCATTCGAGCGTATCGGCGGCGGCCGCGCTGGCGGCGAACGCCACGGCGGCGCCCGTCAGAGCCACGCCGGCACTCATCCGGATCAACGCCCGCACCCGGCTCGAACGCATGACCTGCCGCTACTCCCCGCCATGCACGCCGACGCATGCACCCCCTCGCCGCCGCCGGCGGCAGCGAAGCCCAACGGTCGACATTATGCGGCGGCAGAGCATGGCGGAACCCCTGCGGCAGCGTTCGCCACAGAATTCCGGGTATTGGCGCATATGCGCCACACTGGCGGACAACGACGCCCCAAGCAGGTTCGCGAGGTTTTGGGCTGGCGCTAGAAAACGAACGCGGGCGGCGCGGTGAATCCGGGCAGGAGCGGCGCTCCGGCGTCGAAAATGCTGCGGCCGACTACGTGGCCTTCGGCCGGCCGGAAGATCGTGCCCTTGGTCACCGGGCCGCTGCCGAACATGCAGACGAGACGGCCGTCCGGCTTGAGCTGGCGGCCAAGCGTCTCGGGCGCGATCTGCGTCGCGCCGTTGAGCAGGATGAGGTCGTACGGCGCAGCGGCCGGCCAGCCTTCGACCAACGGTCCGCAAACCACATCGACGTCGCCGGCGCCATTTGCGGCGAGCGCTGCTTTGGCCTGCCTTGCCAGCGCCGCGTCCTCTTCGAGCGCCACCACCGAGCCGGCAAGCCGCGCCAGCACCGCCGACGAATAGCCGAGCCCGCAGCCGACATCTAGCACGCGGTCGCGGCGCGTCACCCGTGCGAACTGGATGAGGCGCGCCAGCACCAGCGGCCGCGGCAGCGCCCGGCCGGGGGCGATCTCGATTTCGCCGTCAAGATAGGCCTGTGCCTCGAGCCCGGGCGGCACGAAGCGCTCGCGCGGCAGCTCCATGAGTGCCGCGATCAGTTCCGGGCTGGTGACGTCGGCCGGCCGCACCTGGCCGTCGACCATCTTCAGGCGCGCCGTGGCGCTGTCGAACATGCGCGGCATCCCCATATCTTGCGCGGCCTTGTGCGGCACGGTCCGGCAAAACGCAAGTCGGCGGGCCGGGCCGAATGTGGGGCATGGACCCGCTGGGGCGTTCAGTGCGGCTCCAACGCCCGGCCGCAGCCGGCGGCGCGACGGCTTAACTGCGCAACGCGGCGTTTCGGCCCAACCGTTGCCGCAAGATGGGCGTTCCTCTATAGAGCCTACCTGCCGGCACCGACCGGCAACGGCCACGTGGCGGAGTGGTTACGCAACGGTCTGCAAAACCGTGTACCCCGGTTCAATTCCGGGCGTGGCCTCCACCCTCGACACCGACCGAAGACCACCAGCGCGAAGCTGCCGTTCCATTGCTGCCGACACGCTTGTGCGTGGCCGCAATTCGCTGCGCGCACGGCGCCGGACCGAAGCCCCGCTGCCTGCCGACGACCACTGGCAAACACGGAAGCTGCGCCGCATTTTTGCCGCTTCAGCGCTTTCAAAGCCGCAACGGCTTTGTTATATGCGCCTGCGCGCCCGCCCTGCCCGCCACAGCCGGACGGCGCCCGTTCCCCGGTAGCTCAGTGGTAGAGCAACCGGCTGTTAACCGGTTGGTCGCTGGTTCGAATCCGGCCCGGGGAGCCAAGTAAAAACAAGCACTTAGGTGAGGAAAGGCCCAAGGGGAGATAGCTGAAAATCGAGTCGGGGCAACGGCTGGGGCAACAACTTGCAGGGTTCAGATGCTACCCCCGATCCATCCGGCGAACGTCAAAGGGCGCTAGAGCGAGACGCGGTTCAGTTCACTAAGGATTATTCGCTCTTCGTTCTTCGCACCTGCGTTCTTTTGCACGGCGGTGCGATCATCGCGTTGTTGGGCCTGTTGAGCGCGATCATTGGCCACCCCGAGAGCAAAATCATCAACGTGACTGCGCTGCGCTGGGCCATAGGGGCCTTCGCGATTGGCCTTGTGGCTACCGTCGGCGCCGGCATCTGCGGCTACTTCAATTTCCTCGCCGCGCAAGCACGTGATTCCATCAAGTGGAACTCAATCAACACCTCTCGGATTTGGGCAACTCTTTTCACATTCGCGTCGCTCGCCTTATTTGTAATCGGTGTAGCGACAGTGGTCATTCCTTGGTGAAGTACAGTGTCAGCGCGCGATGAGCTTCACCTAGCAATGGGAGAATTTCTGTCGGAATGCTCCAATCTAGAAACTACGCTCATCAGCCTTATGATTTCTTTGCACCAAACGACCTTTTTTAAAACATGGCGCGAAATGCTGAACGAGACATTCGGCACTCGGATCAAAGAGTTCAAGAGGGCCTGCGACTCCTATCAATTCTTGCCCGAACATAAGCAAATAATCGATGAGGCCTATACGGCCCTTGATGCGCTGCTCCCTCGACGAAACTTTATAGTGCACGGCATAACGCACGAAATCGGATTCGGAGATGCCACACCCAAGGCGTACAGAGTTGGCATTCCTAAGGGTAATCTCAACTACTTGAACGAATTTGTGCTAAGCCACGCTGATGTTGAGCACTCATTCTCGGCTGAGCGGGTGAGGGAGGCCACCGCAGACTGCCAAAACCTCACGAACAAGCTCGCACCAATTGTCACCCACCTCGTTCAGAGGATGGTCGCCAATAGCCAAAGCTATTGAATTTAATAGCCTAAGCTATTGTCTAATAACGATTTTTTCCTTTGACAGCTTACCATTTCCGTGGTTCTCATATCACCCTGAGCTGCCACAACACACTCTCGACATGGAGAATGTCATGAAACAGAAAACTCCCTGCCCTGTGGCCGCTCTCGCACGCGACGCGCGGCGCCTCGAAACGGAATGCTGCAACGCTGATGAAGCCGGAGACAGAGCTTTGTCCGACAAGGCCGAGCGGCGCTTAAACGCGACGCGCGCCGCAATTTCACATCTAGACCCGAAGTCGGCTACTGGCGCGCGATACCAGCTCGAACTTATCGAGGTTTACGCCGACGCCTTAATCGATGGCGAGCAAGACACTCAATACGACCGATTTCATGCCATCCAACGCATGACGGGCGCTGTCAGTAAGTTCTTAGCGGCCGAGCTTTCCTCGCGGTGACGCCTCCGAATTATAATCGCGGACAGAGGGCGGCTTCGGCCGCCCTTTTAGTTTGTGCGCCGGCCGCACTCGTTGTTGGCCTCGGTTTTAATCTGGTCGACGACATTCCGCACCGCCATCAAAAACGGATGATTATAAACAAACGGCATTTGCGGAAGTTCGCCGATCATGAGGCCCACCGCCTTCCCCGTGCGGGCCGCAACGAGCCGTTGCTCAGCCGTAACAAGATCGGCCATGGCAACGCCGAGGCAACCGAAAAAATCCGGCCTGACCGACGACGGTGGCGTGAGAGGGATGCCACGCAGGCGCCGCATCAGATCTTCGGTGATATTGTCCGCGTCGTGGTCGAAAATCCAAAGAAAATCTAAGCATTGCCGAATCTTACACTCCGTGTAGCGCCAGAAATCGACTTTGTTCATGCCACAACAGCTCCTGACAAAGAAAATGCCGGCCGCCGATCCGGAAAAATCGCGCCGGCTGTCGCGGTTGTTTGATCGCATCACTCACGACTTGACGCGCCGAGCGGGATAAGGAATAGACGCTCGGATGGGCGTCTTCAGCGTTGGCGCTCACGCGCCCTCCGCACCTTGACTCGAATGAAATGACGCCCGCGCGGATACAGGTCGGGCCGCAACTCTTCACGGCGCACCGTGCCAAGGGTGAGGCGGTGAACCCGTTCCGTCGCGCGCCGGCTGAGCTGGCCGCGGGTGCGTGCACCCCACAGCTCGCGCGGGGTCATGCACAAGGCACGCGCCATCGCGGTGTGGCCGCCAAAGAAGTCGAGCGCGCGGCCCATTGCGGTGTCGGAAATGTCGCTCACGACCCTCTCTCCCCTAACCGAACCGGCGGTGCGGCCTACAGTCGATGTGCAGCCAAAGCCGTAACGGCTTAATGCCGATGCCGAGGCGCGCGCCATACGTCCACCGCGTTCGCGGAACACGCCACACGATTTGCTCCGGGCACCATTCTGAATAAAGATACGCGTCTTTGGGAGGCCGATTGGAATGACCGCGATCATCGACCCGAACCCAAAACCAGCGCTGATTTGCTACCGCGGTGCTCACTGCGCCCCCTCACCTTTCCAAGGCCAGCAACTATAACCGCCTGCCGGCGCCGGCGGCTTGATCAAGGCTGCCAGATTCTGCCGGGGATTACGCCGCAGAGCGTCGGCCAGTCGCTGCCAGATATCGACCGCACCACGATTGCTGATCGTGGTGTCGCCGTCCTGCCCCATACGCGGAAACTTAATCGGCTCCTGCGGACGTGAGAAGCCGGACCCATACGGCGCAAGCTCGGCGAGCCCGAACATCAAACTCGCAATTTCGCGCAAATTGTCTATCGCCCTTACATAATCGTCGCCGAGCCCAGCTTCGCCAGCGACCTCGGCCAGCGCCGGCCAAAGAAAGTCATTCTCCCTCCCCTCCAAATGCCGTATCTTCAACGTTGCCACATCAATCAACTCGGCAATCTCTACCAGCGCGATTTCCGCCGCTTTCGCCTGATGGGTTGCGATTGCCAATCGATCAGCGAGCACCTTCGCATCCGCTTCGCCGCCGCTCTCGCCGCGGCCCATCAAGGCATCGACCGTTTTGAGAATTCCGTGGTGAACGCCCCTCTCCGCCTCGCTCGGCGCCGCTATCATCGCCTCAAGCTTAGCCTTCTTTGCTTCAAGATCGTGCAGCTCATCCCGAAATTTTCCGCACCAAGCGACGTAGCGCGTATGCTGTGCTCGCGCCGACGGCAAACCGCTAACATCGCAGATGTCTGCGGGCGGTTCGCCGTCGAGCCCCTCGATAGCTTTCGATTCGAAATCCCGCCGAGCCAAAGCGCGGTCGCGTTCCTCAGTCTGCGCGCGGGTTTCGCCAAACTTACGGAAATGATCAACCTCGGGCTGCCATGCCCGATTCTTTTCAGGCAGGTACGTAAGGCGCTGCTCGCCGTGAAACACATGATGGTCAGACACAAATCGTCTCCGTTGTTAGGCGATATAGCCCAGCTCGCGCAGCTTGCATTTTTGGTGCAGTCGATCAGAAATAGACAGACCGGCAAGCGCACGGTCGACATCTTGAATCGACAACTTGCCCTGCGCCGGAATCGAAACATCAGCAGCAGCAAAGAGTTTTTCGATTGCCTTGGGCAGCGGTTGCCGGGTCATTTCTTTATTAATGCCACCAATGATGAGCATGTTACTTTCCTCAGTTTGGTTGAATTAGGTTGAGTACAGTCGGCGCGCTCGCGTGCGGCTATGCCGCCCATGCTGTTGAGCGCCAAGGGCCAGCGCTTTAAGCGCCGAAGCTTGCTGCGATTTGTCAGGCGATAGGCGGCCAACACGATGCGGTCGCTACGGAGAACCACATACGTGAGCCCCTCAACCGTTTCGACGGTCGAGCGGCTGGTGGGCCGCTCAGCATCGAGGCCCGCGGCCGTGAGGTAAGCGCGCCAAGCGCGTTCAATGATTCGTTGGCTCATGGCCGAACCGTAGCCAGCCATATGTCGAAAATGCAAGAATGATCAATCACTTAGGGTATTGACTACCCTACTCGATCACGGACGAAACCGTTGAGTTGCAATCGCTTATGGGCGCTCGCAACAATCAAAATAATTGGGGATGTTAGCACTACTTTGGCAGATTTTTAGCTGCTCGGGATTCCCAAATCAGTTTTTCTGTGACTCATGGGTGGTCGGCTTTTGGAGGGGCCGACCATGGCTGGCAGGACATTGGATTGGCAGACAGAGCTTGGACGGTGGCTCAAGCCGTTTCTGGATCGGTTGGGTCACAGGGCGCGGCGACGCATGTGTCCGCTCTACGTATCGGGGCTGATCGGCCCCGGCGAGCGCAAGAGCATCGCGCCGATGGCAGAGCGGCTGGCAC